>CAIVMQ010000076.1 GCA_903907075.1 uncultured Bacteroidia bacterium | reverse complement strand
CATCACGATGGATTTTGTCTCTTCGATAGTAAGGTCTCTGATTTTACGGCACCTAAGACGGGTGCTAAGCGTGATCTAATTCGCGAATTTGCCGATGCCTGTCATGAAGCTGGCATGCGAATGGGATTTTATTATTCGCTTACAGATTGGCATTTCCCAGGTGTGCTGCCACAAGGCTATCCAGTTTCAAAGCCAACGATGAAGCTTCTTGTTGATCAGGCTCATGCTCAAGTTCGCGAGCTTCTAACGAATTATGGGAAGGTCGATATCCTCTGGTTTGATGGCTTGTCCCCCAATGATCCAGTGGGATGGCGTTCGAAAGAGCTTTTGGCGATGGCCCGTAAGCTTCAGCCTGAAATCATTATCAATGATCGTTCTGGGATCCCCGGTGATTTCGGCACACCTGAAAATTCGGTAACCGCTCAGGATAGACCCTGGGAATCGTGTTTTTGCATGAACCGTACTTGGGGCTATGCTCCCTATGATCGGAATTATAAACCAGTCGATGAGCTCCTACGACTTCTTGTCTCCTGTACCTCACAAAAGGGAAATTTTCTCTTGAATGTGAGTCCAGATGGAGAGGGCACTTTGCCTAAAGAACAACTCGAAAATCTCGAGAATATTGGTAAATGGATGAAGCGTAATGGCAAAGGTATCTATGGCGCTGGTCCTTCTCCGATTGCGGCCTCTAATCTTGGTATGGCAAGTCGAGTAAAAGATAAAGTTTATCTATTTATTCAACGTTGGCCAGGCTCTACCGTTCCTTTAGCTTGGGTTGGAAGCAAAGTAAAATCAGCTTGTGTGTTAGCAACGAGTCAGATGGCTCGAATTGAGCAAAAAGGTGACCGAGTATGGCTTCATGACCTACCTGAATTGCCACCGGACGAGTATCTTAACGTAATTGAGCTTACCTTCGAAGGTGAGCCTAAACCTTCAACACCTGCTTATCGATAATTCAAAAATAAGTTTAATATAGACCACGATATGAGTAAAATAATTACCCTTAGTTTGATATGTATTATTTTGGCTGGATTTTCCGCTTCAGCGAAGCAATCGATTTATAATATAGTCGATTTTGGTGCCAAAGGGGATGGTAAAACTAACAATACCAAAGCAATTAATGCAGCTATTGAGAGTGCCTCCAAGCATGGCGGAGGGACAGTCTATTTTCCTGCCGGAGATTTCTTGTCTTACACCATTCGGATGAAAAGTAAGATTACCCTCAATCTTGAACAAGGCTGTCGATTGATTGGCGATCAGGAGGTTAATGGCGTGGGTTATGATCTTCCAGAGGAGGATGCTTGGTATAAGAAATTTCAAGATTACGGTCATAGCTACTGGAAGAACAGTCTGATTTATGGCGATAGCCTCCATGATATTGGAATCACTGGTAACGGAATGATCTGGGGAAAGGGATTGTACACGTATGATAAGCCTAACATTAAGGGATCAGGGAATAAGGCTATTGGATTAAAGAATTGTTACAATGTTACCATTAAGGATGTCTCGATTTTACATGGAGGACACTTCTGCATTTTAGCCACTGGAGTAGATAATCTAACTATCGATAATGTGCGTGCCGATGCCGATCGAGATGCTTTCGATATCGACTGTTGTAAAAATGTACGTATTTCAAACTGCAATATCAACTCCCCAACAGATGATGGGCTATGTTTGAAGTCCTCTTTTGGACTTGGTTATGCGCGACCAACGGAGAATGTTACTATCACAAACTGCCATGTCTATGGCTATGATTTTGGCACGTTAATGGATGGGACATTTAAAAAAGAGTTTAAAGATGAAACCCCTGGAGCAAAACATTGCATTACAGGTCGACTTAAGCTAGGTACCGAATCGAATGGTGGGTTTAAGAATATCACTGTCTCTAACTGCGTCTTCGAACACTCCCGTGGATTTTGTATTGAGACCACCGATGGCGGGTTTGTTGAAGACATCGTTATTAATGGCATAACCATGAGAGATGTTACGGATACCCCTTTCTTCATTCGACTGAATGCACGAATGCGCGGTCCAGCAGGAACGCCAATTGGGGTATGTAAACGCATTACCATTAGCAATATCATCATTAATGATGTGGGTGGTCGACCAATTTTCCCAGAGATGGGAGCTGCCATGATCATGGGTATTCCAGGGCATTACATCGAAGATCTTACCCTGAGTAATATTCGCATTGTTTATCGGGGTGGCGCTTCCAAAGAGGCTATTGAAAAGCCGGTTGCGGAAAATATTGATGGGTATCCGGATCCTTATCGCTGGCATACACTTCCAGCTTATGGGATGTATTTCCGCTATGTAAAAGGGTTGAATGTGAGTAATGTCGTTTTACGCTATATGAATCGCGATGAGCGTCCAGCTTTTATTTTGGATGAAGTGCACGATGCTAACTTTGATAATATTGATGCTCAGAAGGAAAATGGAACACCTCAGTTTATACTTAAGAATGTAACCAATTTCTCCTCGCATCAAGTGCGCGGAATGGATGATAAACAGGTGCTAAAAACAGAGAAGCAAACCTTTTGACGATTTGCTTCTCTGTTTATTTTTTCTCTTTTAAAGCTTTCGTATCTCGGTATTCGCCCGTATAATATTTAACTCCGATTGCATCATATCGTTTGTGCATCTCTGTGATCCGTTTAACGAAACTATCGAAATTCTTTAGATTAGCTGGCGACCAACCTGTCTCGGCAATGGCAAATGTTCGGGGATACGACATATATTCCAGAAGTTCAGGAGTCTGAATTTGTTCAGTCCACAAACATCCTTCCAATCCCAAAATATGTTTCTGCTCTAAGGCTGAAAGCTCTTTTGGCAATGGATCGTAGCTGTAAGTTAGTTCTAATGGAACGTAGCCGCCAAGTGCGATCGGCTGATTGGTTCGATCTTCGCATTGGTAATAGCAGAAATAGGTGTATTTGCCAGGTGTCATGATCACATCATGACCCGACTTTGCGGCCTCGATACCACCCTCTTCACCGCGCCACGACATCACCGTCGCTCCGGGTGCCAATCCTCCTTCGAGGATCTCATCCCAGCCAATGATATTGCGCCCTTTCGAACTAACAAATTTCTCTATCCGGCGGATGAAATAGCTCTGAAGCTCTAACTCATTCTTTAGCCCTTGATCCTTGATACGCTGCTGACACTTGGGACATTTTTCCCACCGTTTCTTCGGACATTCGTCACCACCAATATGGATATATTTCGAAGGGAAAAGATCCATCACCTCGGTTAATACATCCTGCAGAAAGGCGAAAGTCTGCTCATTACCGGCACAAAAAACATCTTCGTCGACACCCCATAATTTACGTACTTCGAAGGGGCCACCGGTACACGATAATTCAGGGTAGGAGGCGAGTGCTGCGACGGCATGTCCCGGCATCTCAATCTCGGGAAGGACGGTAATAAATTTGGAGCTGGCATAGGCTACAATATCACGTACCTCTGCCTGGGTGTAAAAGCCACCATACGGTTTTCCGTCGTAGGTATTGTTTGCCTTTTTCTGCGAACCGGCAACGGTCTCTTTGCGGTATGCACCTATTTCGGTTAATTTGGGATATTTCTTAATTTCAATTCTCCATCCCTGATCCTCAGTAAGATGCCAGTGAAATGTGTTCATCTTGTGAAGCGCCAACATATCAATATACCGCTTAATACTTGCAACCGGAAATAGGTGTCGGCCAACATCTAGGTGCATGCCGCGATAGATGAAGCGCGGTTCGTCAGCAATCGTGCAGGCCGGAACAGTAAGTACTAATCCTGGAATCAGCGTAGAGTTTTCAACTTCCGTAGGCAGTAGTTGACGGATAGTCTGTACGGCATAAAAGAGCCCTACGGCCGTTTTAGCTTTTACGGTTATCTCTTTTGATGTTACCTCAAGGGTATATCCTTCGTCGTTGTTGATTGAATTATCAAGAATCATCATCACTGAGCCGTCAGCCGGTTTTTTACCTTCGGAAATTGCAGGTGCATTACCGGAAGGATTTTTCACCAGTTGGGCCAGCAGATCGGCAGAAAGCCTGGTTTCATTATTCAATGGTGAAACCAGAATCTTTGTCGTGGCCGAGAAGGTGAAATTGCCCGTTTGCCAGGTCGCCGACACAGGCGCAGGAATCAGAGCATAAGATTTTTCTGCAGCACAGGTTGGTTCTAATGCTGCTCCGAAAAGAATGATTAAAAGCGCCGGTAAATGTATAAATTTCATAGTGTCTATCTGTGATTAGTTCAGTGGTAAAAGTAAATTATTTTCGGAAATATTGGATAGCCAATTCGAAGGCTACTTCGACTTGATATTTCGGTGCGCTGCACCTTTGTTTTTGCCCTGAAGGGGCTAACCGTCAGCTGAAAGAACCTCTTAATCAGTGTGCAATCTGCCCCAGTGCATAAGCTAGTTGCCCTGGAGGGGCATTCTTTACATAACCCCGGGTAAGGGTTCTTCCCGTAACCCGGGGTTGCTATCACAATATGGAAATCCGTCGGCGCACAAACCAACTTAGCGGCACGCATTCTTGCTCCCGACGGAATGGATCTGGTCTTTTAAATGGGTTCTAAAAACAACTGTAACATCACATCACCGGTTCGCTGCACCTTGGTTTGTCTAACATTGATATTCTACAGATATCACCGGTGCGCTGCACCTTTGTTTTTGCCAAAATAGGCTGATAAACTGAATTCATAAACGATATTTTCTGAATCGATCTGAGGGTTAATATTTAATGTGCATTATCCAAAATAGCTGAAGTTTTTGGCATTGGGCAATTATATTTTTAGCTGAATTCTGACGTTGGAAAATGGCGGACAAGCAATTCGTTAAAAACTGTTTGATAACTCAATACAATTGATGATTATGAAGATTTTAAATCCTTTAAAATACCTGATCTTTTTTGTACTCTTTTTTTTAAATCTAAATGGATTTTCGCAAGAGAATTATTTATGTCGCGATAAGTATTGGACTGAAGATGAGGGTAATATTAAGTTAAAGGAGTTTTCTTCGCAGTGGAATAGCCTCGAGTCGTGGGAGAAACGTGCCGATGTGATCCGCAACGGTATTTTAGATGGACTTAAGTTTAATCAGATGCCTAAGGTGTCGAATGAGTTTAATTTAATCGTAACACATACCTTTACGGGTGATGGCTATGTGGTTGAAAATGTTGCCTTCGAAAGCTTCCCGGGATTTTATGTCACGGGTAATATCTATAAACCACTTAATCCGGGTGCGAAAAATGCCGCTATTCTGAGTCCTCACGGACATTGGAAGAACAGAAGGTTAATGGCCGAGGTGCAGGCGCGATGTGCCGTACTTGCCCGAATGGGTGCCATCGTCTTTGTCTATGATATGGTGGGATATGCAGATTCAAAACAAGTTAGCCATGATATCTCCATCGCTCTTCTGCTTCAAACCTTCAATAGCAAGCGGGTGCTTGATTACCTCCTTTCGCGCCCTGATGTCGATCCGGAACGTATTGGAATTACCGGTGAGTCGGGAGGTGGTACTCAAACGATCGTCATTACTGCTATCGACAAGCGGATTAAAGTCTCTGTTCCTGCCGTAATGGTTTCGGCTCATTTCTTTGGAGGATGTAACTGCGAGAGTGGAATGCCCATTCATAGAAGTAAAAATCACCAAACCAATAATGTGGAGATCGCCGCTTTATGTGCCCCACGACCGATGCTCCTGATCTCGGACGGTAGCGACTGGACCCGCAATACTCCTCGCGTGGAATACCCATATATTCAAAAAGTTTATGCGTTGTATAATGGAGAGAACCGTATTGAAAATGTCCATTTCCCTGCAGAGGTGCATGATTACGGGTATAACAAACGTTCGGTGGCCTATACGTTTCTGGCGCATCATCTTAAGTTAAGTCTGGGTAAAATACCTTATAAGAATGGTTTCGACGAGAGTTTTATAACTTTCCTGCCCGAAGATGAACTTAGGGTTTTTAATGATCAGCATCCAATGCCCGCCAATGCATTGCAGGGCGATGAGGCTGTATTGAGATATTTGAATATTAAGTAATTATGCGCATAAGACTGTTGCCCGGTTTAGTTGTTATTCTGTTGTTTTTTGTTACTTCAGGATCGGCCCAAAATAAGGTAGATATTCTGACTGTTCCTGCAGGGGATAAATTTACCGAATTAAATAACGGAGGAACTTCGGTGTTACCCAGTGGCAGACTGTTGACTCCAGCGGGCAATTTTATACGCATTACAGATGGCCCCTATGGAATGGCAATCTCTCCCGATGGTAAGAATGGGGTAACCCTTCATAATGGGGTGTTCACGATTATCAATCTGCAACAAATGAGTACCGTAAGGGTGCCGAGCTACGACAAGAAAATAAAATCACCCTTAGCCCATGGTTCATTCCTGGGTGTGGCCTTTGCTAAAGATTCAAAAACTATTTACCTCAGCGGGGGTGACGACGGCGGTGTATTTATATACAACATACAAACTCTTGCTGTGGTGGATTCAATATCGCTGAACGGAGTTGTTCAGGGTGTCGACTATCAGGATAGTTTTACTTCCGATCTGGTCGTGAATGATTCAGCGAATGAATTGCTCGTTCTGGATCGTGGAAATTTCAGAATGGTGCGGATTGACCTGGGTACCAAAAAAATTACTGCCTCTATTCCTGTCGGGCGTCAGCCTTTTGGACTCACCTTAAGCCCCGATCACTCAATGGCAATGGTGGCAAACGTGGGAATGTACGCGTACCCCTTGATCACCGGCACTACTCCTGCAAATTTCGATTCGATCATGATCTCGCAATTTCCTTACGGCGATAATACCAAAGAGTCGATCAATGGAACAGTGGTTGAGGGGCGCAAAATCCCCGGTGTCGGAAGTCCCTTGCATTCCGATGCGATGAGCGTATTTACGATCGATCTAAAGAGCAATAAAGTTGTTGATAAATTCAAAACCGGCCATCAGATCGGTCATATGATCGAAGGGGCCGAAGTGGTTGGAGGGTCGAGTCCTAATTCGATCGCCATCGGCAACCACCTTGCCTATGTCTCAAATGCGACTAACGATAATGTTACAGTTATTGACTATAAGAATCATAAGTTATTGGGCGATATCTTACTAAAAGTAGATTCGCGTATTGATCATTATCGTGGCTTATTGCCGTTCGGATTGACCCTGAGCAAGGATGAGAAAACACTCTATGTAGCCCTTCTTGGATTTAATGCCGTGGCTGTGATCGATGTTGAATCACGCAAAACGATCGGCTTAATCCCTTCAGGATGGGGCCCCACGCGTGTTCAACTATCAACAGATGAAAAGGAAATTTATATTGCTACCTGCCGTGGTCTTGGCGCAGGACCTAATGGAGGCATCGGTTTTGTGACACCCCCTCAAGGGAATTTTATTAGCGATATTCAACTTGGAAGCTTCCAAAAGGTCGCTAACCCAGACGCAAAAAGATTGGCAACTTATACCCAACAGTCTATTGATAATACCTTCAAAAGTGTTACGATTACTGATGATTTGAAGAATCCGCTACCTCCGCTTCCCGGAATACGGGAGTCACCGATAAAATATGTTGTGTACATCACCAAAGAAAATCGCACTTACGACGAGATCTTTGGTCAGCTCAAAACCGGAGCCGGCGACAGCACGCTTGCTCGGTTTGGAATCAATTGCGAGTATACCTTTCCCGATTCGCTGCGCAAAAAACTTTCAAATCTTCAAATCTCCCCAAACCATATCAAAGCAGCTAAACAATTTGCCTTTTCTGATAATTATTACTGCGATAGTGACGCTTCAATTCATGGCCACCACTGGATGGTGGGTGTTATTCCAAACGAATGGGTAGAGGCCAATGCCGCAACTACCAAGACAGCCAAGCTATTCTCCAAAGCACCCGGAAGACGGTGGCCGGGTACAGGAGGTGCTGTAGACCCCGAAGATTTTGGCGAAACTGGAGGTCTGTGGGAAGCCCTCGAAAGGGCAAAAGTACCATTCTATAACTTTGGAGAAGCCAATGAGACAGCTCATGTACGCGACGAATGGTACGACACCAAGACAGGTGCTTCACACGTGGTAATGGTCCCCATGCAGAAAGCGCTGTTTAACAGAACAAGCCTTAATTATGCCGGATTTAACGTGAACATCCCTGACCAATATCGCATGGATCAGTTCGAAAAAGAGTTCACCGAAAAGTGGATCACAGGGAAAGAGAGAATGCCTAACTTTATTGCCATGCAGGTTCCTAACGACCATTGTGCAGGCAAGCGTCCTAATGACGGGTATTATTATCCCCACTCCTTTATGGCCGATAATGACTTAGCTGTAGGACGTATCTTGCACTTCCTCTCCAGAACAAAATACTGGAAAAATATGCTCGTGATTATTACGGAAGACGATCCTCAGGGTGGCGTTGATCATATCGATGCCCATCGCTCCGTCTTAATGATGGAAGGTCCGTATGTGAAAAAAGGATATGTCTCGCATACCCATGCTAATTTTGGATCTATCCTTAAAACGATATATAATATTCTGGATGTTAAGTATGTCAATCAGTTTGATGTGACTGCCTCTTTATTGCAAGATTTTTTTACCCCTACACCAGATTATACTCCCTATACGCTCGAGAAAAACGATTCGCGTATCTTTGATGCGGAGAAATCGATGAAACGATATCATAAAACAATAGACTGGCAGAAGATTGAAAAGGGCCCGGATATGGATGATGAAAATGTTGAACGAGAAAGACATAAGGATAAATAGATACTAAACGAAATAGCAATGAACTATAAATGGCTTATTGGGCTGATGCTCCTTGGAGGATGCTCAACACACGAAAATTTCAAACAGGAGATTCAACTTACCAATGACTCCTCAACGAATCACGATCTGGATAACAACGACAACTTCTCTCCCGATGGGAAATGGCTTGTTTATGATACGCGCACGGGTGTTGGAGGGATTGGTGGCAGTCCTTCGGTTGAACGTGTTAATATAGAAACAGGTGAGATACAAGTTATTTTCGGGGTGCCCGACAACAAAGATTATGGACCCGGAGCAGGTGCCGCCAGCTACCATCCAACGGATAATAAGGTGATTTTTATTCATGGCTTACCCATCTGTACACCCGAGAATCCATACCAGCAATGGCGCAGAACCGGAGTGATCACCTATGATAATAATCCCAATGTTCCAATTCTTATGGATGCCCGCGATGTAACTTATCCCTATACTCCCGGTGCGTTGCGCGGAGGTACTCACAGGCACGAATGGAGTCGCGATGGTCAATGGGTGGGCTATACTTATAACGATGCGATCATGAAAAAGCTCGAAGATTCGACCGGAGTGAAGTGGAACCTGCGCACCATTGCCGTTTCAAATCAACGACATAAAGTATCAGTTGACATCGATGCTGCCGGAGAAAATGTTCCCGGGACATGGTTTAGTGCGGTGGTTGTTCGCGTTGTTCCGAATCCGATACCCGGAAGTGACGAGATTAGCAATGCTGCCTCAGATAGCTGGATTGGCATGCCGGGCTATCCCAAACCCGACGGTACAAAACAAGTTGCTCGGGCGTTCATTGGAAAAGTAATAAACAAAAATGGGAATCCTGTTGATGAGCTTTTTGTTGTCGATATACCCGATTCAATCAATGTAGCCGGTGAGTTTGGACCTCTCGAAGGGACTCCAACCACCGCGATGATGCCTCCTAAGGGGACTGTCCAGCGGAGGATAACCCATACTGCAGAGAGTAAATATCCCGGATGCGGCGGCGTGGTTCGCTCTTCGCCGGATGGGACAATGATCTCATTTTTGGCACAGGATAAAAATGGCATTCGACAAATCTTTACGGTATCTCCGCTGGGTGGTGAACCGGTTCAGGTTACCGAACATGCAACCAATGTGCAAGGTGGGATGCGATGGAGTAAGGACAATAGTCATATTGCCTATATCTGGGACAATAGCATTGTTATTGCAGAATTTTCGAAACTTCCTTTTGAACAACGTTTCAAACGCATTACCGCCAAATCAGCCGATGAATTTTCAAATCTGGTTTGGTCAAATGACGAAAAAATATTGGCTTACAACAGACTTGTCCCGATCGAAGGAAAGAAGGACAAAAAACAACAGATATTTGTTGTTAAACTATAATCTACCAATCAATATAAATAAAACATGAAGTTATTTAACCTCTTTTTAATGCTCCTCTTTTGTGCTGTTTTTAGTCAAACGGCATCTTCACAAAAGCAAGTTGATATCTTAGCTGTTCCTGCGGGAGATAAATTTGCTATTATAAATGAAAAAGGGACCTCTATTTTGCCCAGTGGCCGTTTTCTTACACCGGCGGGTGAATTTATCAGGATCACCAATGATCCATTCGGCATGGCAGTGTCTCCAAATGGGAAAAAATCGGTGACTTTGCATAATGGCGTTTTTACAATTATCGATCTTTCATCATTAGGCGCTACTCGAGTACCTAGTTATGACCATACGATCAAATCGCCACTCTCGCATGGTTCTTATCTCGGAGTAGCTTTTTCGAAAGATTCCAAGACTGTTTACCTCAGCGGAGGCGACAATGGCAAAGTAATTATTTACGACATTGAGAGGTTGGCAGTCGTGGACTCTATTCCATTAAATGGCATCGTTGAAGGAATAGATTATGTCGACAGCTTCACCTCTGATCTGGTGTTAAATGAAGGTAATAATGAACTTCTTGTGCTGGACCGTGGGAACTTCAGAATGGTCCGTATTGATCTGACAACTAAAAAAATTACGGCATCTATCCCTGTGGGACGTCAGCCTTTTGGATTAGCTCTTAGCCCCGATAAAAAAACTGCCCTTGTTGCAAATGTCGGTGCGTACTCTTACCCATTGATTACCGGAGCAACGCCAGCAAATTATGATTCATTGATGATCTCACATCACCCCTACGGAGATAATACCGAAGAATCTATAAATGGAACTGTTGTTGAAGGGCGCAATATTCCCGGCGTGGGCAGTCCGCAGCATCCTGATGCGATGAGCGTTTTTGCGATCGATTTAGCCACAAATAAAGTCGTTGATAAATTTAAAACCGGCCATCAGATCGGTCATATGATCGAAGGAGCGGAGGTCGTTGGGGGGGCAAGTCCAAACTCCATTGCTGTGGGGAGTAACTTTGCCTATGTTACAAATGCAACCAATGATAATATCTCGATAATCGATTATAAAAATCATAAGCTCGTGGGTGATATCCCGATTAAGACAGACTCACGCATCGATAAATATCGTGGATTGCTCCCTTTTGGCATTACCTTAAGCAAAGATGAAAAAACGCTCTATGTTGCACTCCTGGGATTTAACGCTGTCGCAGTTATTGATGTCGAATCACGAAAATCGTTAGGTTTAATACCATCCGGATGGGGCCCCACACGGGTTCAATTGTCAGACAATGATAAAGAGATCTATATCATTACTTGCAGAGGTCTTGGTGCCGGTCCGAATGGAGGGAAGGGCTTTGTTGAGCCTCCTCAAGGGGACTATATTGGAGAAATACAATTGGGGACTTTTCAAAAAGTTACAACACCTAATCCTGCTCAACTCGCAATCTATACCAAACAAGCTATTGACAACACATTTAAGAGCGTCAAAATTACTGATGATGCAAAAAATCCGTTGCCTCCACTTCCGAAAATACGTAAATCACCAATTAAATATATTGTTTATATCACCAAAGAGAACAGAACCTACGATGAGGTTTTCGGTCAGCTTAAAGGTGCCACCGGAGATAGTTCACTTGCTCGATTCGGCGTTAATAATGAATATACGTTACCCGATTCATTGCGAACGAAATATCCCAATCTTCGCGTTAGCCCCAATCACCATAAGGCGGCTAAACAATTCGCGTTCTCCGATAATTACTATTGCGACAGCGATGCCTCTATTCACGGTCACCACTGGTTAGCAGGTGTTATTCCTAACGAATGGGTTGAAGCAAATTCCAGTGTTTCAAAGTCTACCAAACTTTTCTCTTCTGCTCCGGGCAGACGTCACCCAGGAACAACAGGAAGTATGGATCCTGAAGATTATGCCGAAATTGGTGGATTATGGGAGGCTTTCGACAGGGCCAAGGTATCGTTCTATAACTTCGGAGAAGCAAACGAAACGGCTCATGTTCGCGAAGAGTGGTATGATACCAATACCGGAGCAGCGCATGGCGTAATGGTTCCCATGCAAAAGGCCCTCTTTAACAGAACAAGTCACGATTATGCCGGCTTTAATACCAATATTCCCGATCAGTATCGGATGGACCAGTTTGAAAAAGAGTTTACAGATAAGTGGATCAAAGGAAAAGAGAAACTACCCTCGCTACTTACGATGCAGGTCCCTAATGATCACGGAGCCGGAATTCGCCCCGCCGATGGATATTACTATCCTCACTCTTTTATGGCCGATAACGATTTGGCTATCGGAAGGATCCTTCATTTTCTATCCCGAACAAAATACTGGAAAAATATGCTTGTCATTATGACAGAGGATGACCCACAAGGTGGTAGTGACCATATCGATGCTCACCGCTCAATATTAATGATGCAAGGTCCTTATATTAAAAAAGGATATGTCTCACACACACATGCCAATTTTGGATCTATTCTTAAGACAATCTACAATATCTTAGATGTGAATTATGTGAATCAATTCGATGTTACTGCCTCTCTGCTTCAGGATTGGTTTACCTCAAAACCTGATTATACGCCATACACATTGGAATTGAACGATTCTCGTATATTTGATGCCGATAAAGCGATGAAGAAATATAACCGAACTATCGACTGGCGTAAAATTGAAAAAGGACCCGATATGGACGATGAAGAGGTTGAACGGGCTGTTCATCATGCTAAATAAGATACGTGAGTTTAATTCAAAACAAAGAAAAATGCCACCAAGACACTAAGACACTAATCCGCCAGCCGGCGGACACAAAAATATAATTTACAAATATCTTTCGTCCCTTTTTGGTCCCGCAAGTGCGGGATGGTGTTTTGGTGGCGAAAAGAAATTTTTAACTAAAGGGTTTAATTCAAAATCGTTCTATTCTCCTTACAACTAACATCTTAAAATTAACTTATGAAAACTTTTTTTAAACGCTTAGGACTTGTAGCTCTGGTATTAATTATTGGCCTTACATTTTGGATTTACACCAACCTGAAAGATCGTAATCCTGGATATCAGACTGACATGAAGATCTTAAACAACCAGCCGGCGGGGCTCAAGGCAGGTTTTGCAGCCTTCCCCATCACGCCCGAAGTTCCTGATCGTTGGGTAGATAAAAACCACGATATTGCATATCATCCCGAAGATGGAGATACCTTTACAGATGGGAATGGTAATGGTGTTTTTGATGGGGTATGGATTGCCGGATTCGATAATAGCCGCGCCGCAAATGGTATCCATGATGATGTGTGGGCCCGAACCATGGTTGTAGATGACGGTAAAACGCGAATAGCAGTTGTCATACTCGATGCAATAGGTTTTATGAATGACAATATTATTGACATCCGCAAACAGATTCCTGCTGAGGCCGGAGTAACCTATACCATTATTTGCTCTACACATACCCATGAATCAGCTGATCTGTTGGGAATGTGGGGCGAGTCGCATTTCAAAAGTGGGATTAACAAAAAATACCTTGAATATGTTAAGAGCCAGGTCGTGAAATCTGTTGTTAGTGCCGTGAAGAGTATCCGTCCCGCGCGGTTAGAAATATCTCAGGATCTGACCGGTGCAGAGGATCTATTGATTGACACAAGAAAACCGGAGGTCTTTGATTCAGGACTTCGTTTGATTAAAGCTATCGACAAAGAGAACGGTAAAGTGCTGGGTTCTTTGGTCTCATGGGCCGACCATCCTGAAACATTATGGAGCGATAACCTGCTGATATCCTCCGACTTCCCTCATTATGTGCGCGAAGGGGTTGAAAAGGGTGTATTTAATAAAGATAGTCTCATGAAACCAGGTATCGGTGGTATAGCCGTTTATGTCAATGGCGCAGTAGGCGGATTAATGACTACCCATCCACGTCTGACCATTAAAGATCCATTTACAAGCGAAGAATATAAAGAGCCAACGTATGAAAAGACCGAAGCTCAAGGGAAGAAATTGGCTCTGCTGGCTCTTAATGCAATGGATAAGCCGTGCGAAACACTTGATTCAGCCTCGATTTCACTTGTCGTTCGTACCATATATCTTCCGATCGACAATGGCTTTTTTGAGCTGGGAACCGCTCTTGGAGTTCTCGACAGAGGTACTACAGGCTGGATGAAAATGCGCTCAGAGGTGTCTGCCTTTAACATTGGTCCACTCTCTTTTGCAACCATTCCGGGCGAGTTGTATCCAGAGATTCTTAATGGTGGCGTTGAAGCTCCCGAAGGTCAGGATTATAAAATCGCACCCGTTGAAGTACCTGCAATAAGAGAGCTGATGCAAGGGAAATATAAATTTGTCTTCGGTCTGGCAAATGATGAGATCGGATATATTGTTCCAAAAAGTCAGTGGGATCAGAAAGCTCCCTGGACCTATCAAAGAGATGGCGCTCCGTATGGTGAGGTGAATTCCCTGGGACCAGAAACGGCTCCTGCCTTGCATGGCTATATCAAAGAGGTCTTAGGGGTGCTGAATCAACATTGATCGTTGTGTCCTGGATTATATATCGTTCTTACTAAAAATAATTTGAAGTCGATTTAAATAATAATATAAAAATAGCCACCAAAACACCATCCCGCACTTGCGGGACCAAAAAGGGACGAAAGATATTTGTTAGTTATATTTTAGTGTCCTTTGGCTGGCGGATTAGTGTCTTAGTGTTTTGGTGGCATCTTTTTATTTTGCATGATTAATAAATGCATCCATTATGGTAATACGACATTAAATCCTTCTTAATACTTATCTCATGCACGAAAAGAGATATTTTATGACTTATCTTGTGGCATCTTTGAACGAATATGAACTGAGAAAAATATAATTAGAATGAAATCGGGAATCTTAAAGTCCTTTCTTGTTGGCTTATTATCACTAGTAGGAATTCTGGTATTGCTGATGATTACACCTCGGCTATGGTCGTTGGCAAATCCTGACCGACCACCTGTGGGTTATCATTTTCTTACCGCTACTTATGTGGCTATCGGGTTAGGTCTTGAAGAGATCATCAATAAGACCCCTGCCGTTCCGGAGTCCGTGCAAGCGTTTAAGAATATCGAATACAAGCAGATCAATGGAAAGTCACTTCAGCTGGACATCTATAAACCAGAGAACCTTACCAAGCCAGCTCCGTTGTTGGTTTTTATTCATGGCGGTGGCTGGAGCGGGGGCGATCGGGCCGACTATCTGGTCTATCTGATTGCATTTGCTAAAAAAGGATATGTCACAACCACTGTTTCTTACCGGTTTATTAAGGACGCACCATATCCGGCTTGTGTCGAGGATATCACCGATGCAGTGCAATGGCTGTATAAAAATGGCGATGCATACGGCTATGATCCAGATCGAATCGCACTTGTTGGAGGATCTGCAGGAGCTCATCTCGCTCTATTGGCTGCTTATGACTGGGGAAAGCCGCGTGTTAATCCCTATTCCGTAGTGGCAGCCTCCTCAAAACACCATATCAAAGCTGTTGTAGATATCTATGGCCCGACAGATTTTACCACTGAATTTTCGAGAACCAATTCAACAGTAACTAATTTTTTGGTCAAATCGTATGCTGAGGCACCCAATCTTTATCTGGAGGCGTCGCCCATTCATTATATCTCAAAGAATTGTCCGCCGACAATGATTCTTCATGGCACCTCCGATCAGATAGTACCGATCAGCCAGTCCGATCTATTGAAAAATAGGCTCGACAGTTTGGGAGTGCCCAATGTTAGATACCGGGTACCTCTTTGGCCTCACACAATGGATATTATCAAGCGGGTAAATACCTTTTCCGAAGCCAAGATGACCACCTTCTTTGAAAAATATTTAAATTAACAGCACGAAATTAAGGTTGTAATTTAGTCCAAACAAAGCCATAAACTATAAATTGAGAAAATGAAAATTGTAAAACGTCTGCTTCAGGGATTTTTGGTTTTAGTCGGGGTGCTCTTAGTCCTGCTCGCATCACCTCGTATCTGGTCTGCAATAAATTCTGGTAAGCCTCCGGTAGGGTATCATTTTGAGCTTCCCGGATTACTAGCGGTTGGTATTGGCCTCGAGAAATTGATAAATATGTCGCCTGAAGTACCTGCCGATATAGAGGAGATCAAAGATATTGAATACAAAAACATCAATGGGAAGTCACTTCAGCTCAATATTTATAAACCGAAGAACTGTGCCAAATCATCACCCATACTAGTTTTTATTCATGGCGGTGGTTGGAGATCGGGACAGCGGACCGATTACAGTGTTTATACTGTGGCATTTGCGAAGAAAGGATATATCACGGCTACTGTTTCGTACAGGCTTCTTAAGGATAGTCCTTATCCCGCATGTGCTGAGGATATTACCGATGCCGTGCAATGGTTTTATACCCATGGAGATCAGTATGGCTATGATCCTGATCGGATTGCCCTTATTGGGGGATCAGCAGGTGCCCATCTTGCACTTTTGGCTGCGTATGAGTGGAAGAAGCCCCATGCCTTAAATGATACGGTTACCGTTCCTTTGGCTCCTCATCGGATTAAGGCAGTAGTCGATATCTATGGCCCTATCGATCTGACAACAGAATATGCACGCAGTCAGTCTCTTGTAACCACCTTTATTGCACATTCCTATCAAGAGGCTCCAGAGCTATATCGCGAGGCTTCTCCAATTCAATACCTCGATAAAAACGATCCTCCAACAATGATCCTTCATGGAACATCAGATAATCTGGTCCCGATCAGCCAGTCCGATTTATTGAAAGCCCGAATGGATAGCCTGGGTGTTCCTAACGTCTACTATAAGGTTCCGCTCTGGCCTCATGCGATGGATGTAGTGCAGCGTGTAAACGATTATGCACAAGATAAGATGACGGAGTTTTTCAAGAAAAATCTAAACTAAACAAATTAATAATCACAATTTTTCAAACCTCTTCAAAAGGCGTAAGTTATGCTTTTGGAGGTTGTTCTTTTAACTAAACGATATGCAAGAAAAAAAATGGTACCCTTGGTTTGTGGTAGGCCTATTATGGTTTGTCGCATTGCTTAATTACATCGATCGTCAGATGCTTTCTACGATGAAGCCATCGATGATGGTTGATATTGCAGAGTTAGAGACTGCTGCAAATTTTGGCCGTTTGATGGCGATATTTCTGTGGATCTATGCGCTGATGAGTCCTATTTCTGGTATTATTGCCGATCGGCTTAACCGTAAGTGGATGATCGTGGGGAGTTTATTTGTCTGGTCGGCTGTAACGCTGCTTATGGGCTTTGCCAAAACCTTTGATCAGCTCTATGTTTTACGCGCTCTGATGGGGGTTAGTGAGGCGTTTTATGTCCCCGCCGGATTATCGCTGATTGCCGATTACCACCAAGGGAAGAATCGATCTCTGGCGATCGGATTTCATATGACAGGAATCTATCTTGGTCAGGCTTTAGGTGGCTTTGGAGCTACGATTGCGAGCAGCTTTTCGTGGCAAACCACATTTCACAGTTTTGGCCTGGTTGGAATGCTCTACAGTTTAGTCTTGATTTTCTTTTTAAAAGAGAGAAAAGCGTATATCATTGACCCTTCTAAGATTGTCTCCTTGTGGAAAGATTTCAAGAGTGCCTTTAAAGGAGTGGGGATCTTACTGGGAAATATCTCATTCTGGGTAATACTCTTTTATTTCTCTGCCCCCAGTTTACCGGGTTGGGCGACAAAGAGCTGGCTGCCTACATTGGTTGCAAATAATCTTCATATTGATATGTCGCACGCGGGACCTTTATCGACGATAACCATGGCAATGTCTTCATTAGTAGGGGTTTTGGTTGGAGGGTTCTGCTCCGACAGATGGATGCAGTACACATTACGTGGGAGGATCTTTACCGGGGTCGTAGGCCTTGCAATGACAATTCCTGCCGTCTTACTTATCGGATTTGGGCATGATTTTCTCTCCATTATACTGGGAGCCTCACTTTTTGGATTTGGATTCGGCA
The DNA here is from genome assembly GCA_903907075.1 of uncultured Bacteroidia bacterium. Lineage (GTDB taxonomy): Bacteria > Bacteroidota > Bacteroidia > Bacteroidales > Prolixibacteraceae > JAAFHB01. Next base: position 2,366 of record CAIVMQ010000076.1, on the reverse strand, counting down.
TCTTTGATGTCAACAGTATGCCTATCTTGTGTCAATTTGCCTCTCCTCGTTATCGGGCTACGGGCTATGGACTGATGAACCTTGCCGGGATCTCTACGGGTGCCGTGATAACGACATTTTTAGGTAAATCGGCAGATTCCGGAAACCTCAGCAGAGATATTGCATTCTTATCTATTTTCGTACTTGTTGCTCTGGTACTGCAATTGACAATGCTTCATCCTACTACTGCAAATATGACTGAAGATTAAAGGAGGTATCGATTGATACTCATTCTTTGAATCTATCGAGGATGTTAAAAATGTGACAATTTTGCATTATAATTCTCTTGTTTAAAATTTACATTTTAAACAGAATTTAAGATTTCAAGCTGGAATGGGCCATTGTTGATCGCAGTTAAGTCCTTATTTAAGCTTTAAATGCATAGCTAAAAATCGCCCTGTCAAATAGTTAAATGGTGTGTTCGAAAATTATAATTATTATATATAATTTATGGATTATTATGATTTTATCTTTAAATTTGTCACCTGAATTAAATCAACTTAATTTTAAATCATTGTTTATGAAAAAGTTTTTCAAACTGGCCAGTTTATTTTTCCTAGGGCTAATTTTTGTTGTCGCTTGCAAAAAGGAGACACCATTACCAACGGCATCTTTTACAGCTACCGTAAATGATGGGACCGTTACTTTTAGCGCTGTTGTAACCAACGATAGCAAATATGAATGGGACTTTGGCGATGGCAGTTATATTAATACGCTTCATGCCCCTGTTCACACCTATATTCAATCTGCAACTCCAACCAATATCATTGTCTCTTTAACTATTAAAGGTCCAGGCGGCGAGGTAACGGTAAAAAATACAATTATCATACCTGCTAAAACCAAAATGCAGTATCTAACTGGCGGTAAAGATGGGTCAAGCTCCAGAAAATGGAGATTAAGTAGTAACGCCACTTCATTTACTATTACCTATGCAAATGCCGGATTTACTCAGCTTGGAAGTTATCCTGGTGGAATTCTTGCCAATGTAGGATTGGCGAAAGCATATGGTGATGAATTTGAGTTTAAGGGTGACGGTACAATGTCGATTAATTCAAAGGGAGGTGGAATATTTGCCAGTATGGCCTATTGTATGGGAACGAATACTCCAATGGCTGTATACTATGCTCCGGTAGGTTTAGCCTATACCGCATCCTTTACACCTCCAACAGGAGCTACCTTTGCAATAAACGAGAATAAAAATTACGTCCTTTCAACACCGCTGGGTGATGTAACGTATTCAGGCGTAATGACCTTAAGCTTTACCAACGGTGGTTTCCTTGGGTTTAAGGATTTCACGAGTGAGTGTATCATCAAACGTCTGACCGATACTCAGATGGATGCTGTTCTATTCTATGCAAATCCACAATATGGTCCTCAACCTATCCTTGCTTTGCTTGTGACTTTTGAAGCATTGTAATCATTAAAATACTTCCCGATTTCTAATCGGAGATTTAAAAGGCCGTTTCGAAAGAAACGGCCTTTTTTCGTTGTTATAATAGATAAAAAATACATTATCGTGGGATAATTCGTATCCTTGCATTTTGATAATAACCTGATGCGTCGAATGGGATTCAAACTACAGATATGCTAAAAAGTGTTGGAGCTTTTATCCTCCTGATACTGTTTCAACTAACCACACTCTTGGCGCAACAACGTTTAACGGTCAGTGGTCAGGTTACAGATGCCCTCACAGGCGAAGATCTGATAGGTGCTGTGTTAACTGTTAAAGATCTTCCCGCTCATAGTATTGGAACAAATAATTATGGATTCTATTCATTAACCCTTCCCCCTGGAAGCTATGAAATTACTGCGCAATATACCGGATATAAACCTCAGATTCAGCAAATAATTCTTGATAAGTCACAAAAGCTAAATTTTACACTTACTCAACAGATCGGCGCTTTAGACGAAGTAGTTGTCTATGGTAGGCGCAAGGATGAGAATGTGACCACCACACGGATGGGATATCAGCGTTTTGATCCGAAAGAGGTCAAGAATATTCCTGTCTTATTCGGAGAACAGGACCTGCTTAAGACCATTCAGCTACTGCCAGGTATTCAGGCAGCGGGTGAAGGACGCAGCGGTTTTACGGTCAGAGGGGGTGCCACAGATCAGAATCTGATCTTACTCGATGAGGCAACCGTGTACAATGCCTCCCACTTGCTGGGCTTCTTCTCTGTATTTAATTCCGATGCGATTAAAGATATTGCGGTATTTAAAGGGAATGAACCCTCTGAATATGGCGGTCGACTCTCCTCTGTGCTCGATATTAAGATGAACGATGGGAATGATAAAAAGATCGCTGTTAGTGGAGGAATAGGACTGAT
>CAIVMQ010000075.1 GCA_903907075.1 uncultured Bacteroidia bacterium | reverse complement strand
TCCTGAATATTATGGGATCACACAAGATGCCGATGGAAACTCACTACTTGGGGTGGCTGAGATTATTATCGCGAAACACCGTAACGGTTCTGTAGGTGATGTTCAGCTTGCCTTTAAGGCTTCGCTGGCCAAATTCAGCAACCTAGAGGAGGTCTCAATGGGAATTATGCCAGATGACCTTGGCGAGGGGAAGAAAGAATCAATCTATCGTTCAAAGATGAATTACGAGCCCTCTATATCTGGAGGAATGGGCATTCCGGCCTCCGGATTTGGCAGACCCGAAGACACCTTAAATGAAGGGGAACCATTTTAATCCGTTCGGGCTATTCTTTAAAATAAATTCGTTTAACCCGTTGGCCTACAGAAGTTAATATTTCGTATGAGATGGTATCCAATGCTTTTGCCACCTCACTGACAGGGAGTTCTTCGCCAAAAATAATTGCACGATCACCTTCTTGGACGTTCAGTCCGCTAACATCTACCATGCACATATCCATACATATTGTCCCTACAATAGGTACTTTATTCCCACCGACAAGGACCTTTCCGACGCCATTACTGAGCCTGCGGTTTAGGCCGTCGGCATAACCAATTGGAAGAACAGCAATGGTGAGCGGGCTTTCCGCAATACCCTTGCGGCCATAGCCAATCGTGGTTCCCGCATCAACAGTTCTGAGCTGTGAGATTGTTGTTTTTAAAGTAGCGACATTACGCAATTCATGTTCTATAGTCGGACTCGAGCCATAGAGACCTATTCCCAGACGTACCATATCCAATTCCATCTCAGGAAATCGCTCAATACCCGACGAGTTAACGATATGACGCAATATCTGATAGCTAAACAGCTGAGTGAGGATTTCGCAAAACTGCAGAAACCTGCTAAACTGCTCTCTGGTAAACAGATCATTCTGAGGATCGTCGCTGACAGCCAGATGAGAAAAGACAGAACGGATATACATCGTTTCACGCACCTGGATATAGTGAGCAACCGTACTGATTTGTTCCGGCTGATCGAAACCCAGTCTTTTCATTCCGGTATCGACCTTAAGATGAACAGGAAAATTATTCACTGCATTTCTCCGTAGCGCCTCATCAAATTGCTCGAGCAGTTCAAAGCGATAAATATTAGGCTCAAGGCGGTTCTCTATCATGGCATCAAAGCTGTGTACTTCGGGATTCATGACCACAATAGGGACAGAGATACCGTTATTGCGCAGCTCAATCCCTTCGTCAGCGATTGCTACGGCGAGAAAATCTATTTTGTGATATTGCAATGCCTTTGCCACTTCAATAGATCCGGTGCCATACGAGAATGCCTTAACCATTGCCATCACCTTCACGTTAGGAGTGAGCTTACTGCGGTAATAATTCAGATTAAAGACCATTGCATCAAGATCTATTTCCATTACCGTCTGATGTGCTTTCTCCTGCAGTAACGCAGAGATCCGATCAAAACGAAATGGGCGGGCTCCTTTTAACAGGATTACCTCCTGATTAAAATCGCTCTCATTAAAATGTAGAAAAAACTCATCCGCTGAAGGGAAGAAGCGCATCTGTGCAACAGTAAACAAGTGACTAAATCTATTTAGTTCGGGGCCAATTCCAATCAAACGGTCCACATGACGCAAATGGATGTAATCGGCAATTTCACGATATAAAACCTCTGGGCTTTCTCCCGACTGAAGAATATCGGAAATAATCACCGTACATTTACTTTTCCGATTATCGGTCTGCTGGGCAATGAAATCCAAGGCATTAATCAAGGAGGCGGTATCCGAATTATAGGAATCGTTGATTATCGTGGATCCGTTAATCCCTTTCTTCATCTCGAGCCGCATAGCTATTGGGGCTAATTTAGAAAACTTATCCTGCGTTGACGCAGTAAGATTAGCTGTGGCCAACAGATACGCCCAACAATGTATCGCATTTTCAATACTGGCATCATCGGTAAATGGTATAGAGATCGAATCCTCCTGCGCGTTAAACAAACCTGTTATTGTAGTGGCGCCAACCCCTTTAACGATATGACTAATATATAAATTAGCAGATAAATCTGTCGTTGACCAGTTAAAAAACCGCGGAGTCTTATTAAATTTTGTCCGTCTGATCGATTCCTGAAGCACATTCGAATCACAGCGATAAATTAGCAGCTGAACATCTACAAAAAGCTTTAGTTTCTCATCAACAAGTTGTTCAACACCGTTAAAATTCTCCAGATGGGCACTCCCCAGATGGGTAAATATGCCATGATCAGGATTTAAAATCGTTTTTAATTTCTCCATCTCGCCCGGCTTCGAGATCCCGGCTTCAAAAATAGCGGTATCATAGCGATCATCCATAAGCCATACCGAGAGTGGATTTCCGATTTGAGAATTATAACTTCGCGGACTCTTTACGATTCGGAATTCAGGACTTAACAATTCGCTAAGCCACTCCTTTACGATTGTCTTTCCATTACTCCCTGTTATTGCTACCAATGGATAGGTAAACCGGGAGCGATGAAAAGCTGCCAATTGTTGCAGTGCAGCAAGGGTGTTTGCAACACAAAGAAATCCAAGATGAGGATTTGTCTTCCATTCCGTGGGGATGGCTTCAACGACGAAAAGAGTAACCTCTTTGGAGATGGCATCTTCAATAAACTTATGGCCATCGTTACGCTCACTCTTTAGCGCAAAGAAGAGTGTCTCCTTCCCCGAAAGGATGGTACGGCTATCAAAAGACAAAAACCGGACCACCTGACTATCTGTCAAATCAGGCCCAACATATTGTCCATCAATTATCCTAAGAATATCTTTAAACGAATGTCCAATCATCTTTTTATCCTAAAAACGACCTTTAAAGGTCAACCTAAAAATCTATGCTACTTATTTTCAACCTTTTTGTTGCGTCTGGTCATAATAGCACTCGCGACAGAGTGGTTCATAAGCCGCTCGTTCTCCAAGAAGAACAAGATTTCCAACATCCGAGAAGCGGTGACTGAACTGAGCCAGATTGCCGCAACGCATACAAATGGCATGTACTTTTGAAACATATTCGGCGCACGCCATAATGCCCGGAATTGGACCAAAAGGTTCTCCTTTAAAGTCCATGTCGAGTCCGGCAACGATCACGCGAACCCCCATATTTGCAAGTGTAATGCAGACCTCCTGAAGTCCCGGATCAAAAAATTGTGCCTCATCAATACCCACGACATCAACATCTCCTGAAAACAATAATATCGTTGCCGAATGGTCAACCATTGTAGATCGAATCGTATTTTCGTCGTGTGAAACAACTTCATTGGCTGAATATCTTTTATCAATACTTGGCTTAAAGATCTCAACTTTCTGATGTGCAATCTCTGCACGCCGCAGCCTTCGGATCAGCTCCTCAGTTTTTCCGGAAAACATAGATCCGGTAATCACTTCGATCCATCCGCGACGACGGCTATTGGGAAGATTATTTTCGATAAACATAGAACAAAAATAACCAAATTTAATCAACTGGTTTTTTTTGTATTTTTACTTTCGAAAAAATAAGATCAATGGAAACAAAAATAGTGTTGACGTCAATCAGAGAGGACATTGCCCATCTTGAAGGAATAACAGCTGAATTTGAGCTTAATTCTCTTCCTGCACCCGAAGAGATTGAACTCGCGCTTGTTCGCGCCACTACGATTGTGCGTCAACTAGAATTACTCCAAAAAATAAGCTTTAAGAGCGAAAAAAATAAAGTAAGCGACTCCGTGACTCTTGACCTTAACAACACCGCAACAGAAAACAGTCAACTGACAGAAGAGATTATCCCGCTAACGGATAGTTTAAATCTACCTATTGAAGAAACATCCGATGCTGCGCCAATCGAAATCTCAACTGATGAAGTTGTCGAACCAACGGTTTTTCATATTCAAGAAAAAGATGTTCCTGAACCGGCTATCGAGAAGATAGTACTTCTTACCGATCTGCCTGAAGAAATTGTAATTAACAGTGAACAGGGCACAGCAGATACCCATGAACTTGTTGAGGAGATGCTTTCGCAAGGTCAAGGCGACGCCGGATATCCTACGCTCTCAATAACCAGCATGTGGGATGGCATCGGGCTAAATGATAGGTTTCTCTACATACGTGAATTATTCGAAAATAATCCGGCAACCTTTGAGAATGCTGTTAATGCACTCGATAAAATGGAAAATATTCAGCAGGTTGTGAGCTACCTTAAAATAAATTTCCAGTGGAATAAGTCCGAGGCTAGTCAAAAATTTCTGGCTTTGGTTAAACGCCGGTTTACGAATTAAGCGATGGGGAAATTATATATCGTACCAACGCCAATAGGTAATCTGGAGGATATCACCTTAAGAGCTTTGCGAATTCTAAAAGAGGTTGACTTTATCTTAGCCGAAGATACACGAACCTCTTCGATTTTACTTCGGCATTACCAGATTGCGACTCGCCTCTCATCGCATCACAAATTCAATGAGCATAAGACAGTAGAGCATATCGCTGAGCGGATTCTTGCGGGCGAAAATGTAGCTCTTATCTCTGATGCAGGAACACCCTCAATCTCAGATCCTGGCTTTCTCCTTACTCGAACTTGCTTAACAATGGGCGTTGAGGTAGAGTGTCTTCCCGGAGCAACAGCCTTTGTGCCGGCGCTGGTAAATTCAGGTTTTCCAAGTGATCGCTTTTGCTTTGAAGGATTC
>CAIVMQ010000074.1 GCA_903907075.1 uncultured Bacteroidia bacterium | reverse complement strand
TGATCGCTGACGCACTACGTTTGGGATCTTGCTATCCCGGGGTGGCTCCGTCTGAGGACGGCTTACCCCGGGTTATTAATAGTTAACCCCTGCCGGGGTTTGGTTTATCATGGTATGGAATTGTTGTGGATTTTGCTCTTTGGGGCTTGGTGCTATTGCGTCAGAACCTAGGGTTGCACTTTTGCGAGGTTTTGATCGCTGACGCACTTCGTTCGGGATCTCGCTATCCTGGGGTGGCTCAATGCCAGTAAAATTTAGTGATTAATACGATTTTGCTCCGCATTGCTTACCCCGGGTTATTAAAAGTTAACCCCTGCCGGGGTTTGGTTTATCATGGTATGTAATCGTCGTGGATTTTGCTCTTTGGGGCTTGGTGCTAATGCGTCAGAAATGAGTGGGGTGTTTATGCGAGGTTTTGATCGCTGACGCACTTCGTTCGGGATCTCGCTATCCCGGGGTGGCTCAGTCTGAGGACGGCTTACCCCGGGTTATTTATAGGAAGCCCCGACGGGGCAGTTATGCAATTTGCATTTTGACTTCTGCACTATCTTATCTTTCTCGAGGGTAAAGATCAATTGGCTAAAGGTGAAGTAAGCACTGGGTTTCTTACTAGTAGTTCTTTTCTACTCCCCATGCCACTAAAACAATATTGACTTCGGATCCTGTCGGCAATCAAAAAATGTAAGCAGGAATATTTTTTTAGAATCGGAGTCTACCTTATAAAAGAATAGGTTGTTTTTATCAATCAACGCTTTTCTTATTTCTTTGTTTTTTGAGGATACAGGAAATAGACCGGGATTTTTTCTAATTGCATCTAAGGTCACTATTGTTCTTTGGCTAAAGTCGACTAATTCCTTTTTTGTCCAATTTTCATTCAGATAGTCAAGGACACTAAAATAGGTGATTCTTGCTCTTGCCGACCAAATAATCTCAAGTTCAGAGTCCATATTTTATTTTAGCCTCTTGAATTACCTGATCATGGGTGAAAATTTTCCCGGTATCGAGGTCGCTAATTCCTTCCGCAATAGAATCCTTTACCTCTTGGGGTAGTTCATCCCACCAATCATTTTTCGATTCTTCCTCGAAGATCATAGTTACTTTGGCAAGAATTGTTTCATTTTTTGAATTTAGAATTCTTTGAACCAGATCTAATTTTAAGGTTTGAATGTCCATAGTCTCTTTTTTGCAAATTTACAGAGAAAAGGGATACGCTAATATGCTAATTAAATAAAAGGATATAGGAGTATTCGTTTTCTCGTGTCTATATTATAATTTACCTCGCAGATTTTGGAATGATGATTCTAAGACAGCATCTGTTTGCAGGTATACAGTTTCAGAACAAGCTCCTATATTTTTTCTTTAGGGTTTTGCACCGTTACATCAGAAATAAGCGCGGTGCTTTTGCGAGGCTTTGATCGCTGACGCACTTCGTTCGGGATCTCTCTATCCCGGGGTGGCTCCTTATAAGGACGGTTTACCCCAGGTTATTTATAGGAAGCCCCTCTGGGATATTTATGTATTTTGATTTTTGCATTTTGATTTTAACATTTTAAACTTTTCTTTGCGCTTATTCTCTCTTTCTCCCCCTACATCTTTCCATCAAGCCCTTTGCCTGTCTCGATATGTTCAAAGTTAGGAAGGTAGTCTTTGAGTGCCTCCACGATGGCCGCTTTAGTCACGTGTTCTGTTTCAAAAAGGTTGTTTAGACGGTCAAAGATTGCGTCGATCTCTGTGATACTTCGTTTTTTCGAGTTTTTTACAACCCCCAGGTTGATAAACGAATCGGTATCCAGGATCTCCTTGTCGGTGAAAAATTCCTCAAACGATTTTTCCCCTGAGGTGTCGGAGCCAAAGAAATAAATGGGGTATGAGAGCGAAGGAGAAGATGCTTGTGCTGACAACATCAGCGCTTTCTCTTTAGCCTCCTGCTCAGACTGGCAAATATCGGGTGTGAATCCGAGTTCTTTAAGCAGGTCAAGGGCGATCTGGTCGAAGGGGATCATATCGCGCTGTTCATCGAGCTTAGGGAAAAATATGTCGCCCGATTCGCCCATCACGGAAGCGAATAGACAAAGCTCACCCGACTCTTGTGGTGAGACAAAGAAGCGACGTATTCCCAAGGGGCATGACCACGGTTGTTTCTTTTGCAGTCGTTCGAGGAATCCCAGTGGAAGGCTTCCGTTTGAAAAGGCTACATTGGCAAAGCGGGCTGTGGTTATAGGTAGCTTATCGGCATAAGCCATGATCAGCTCTTCCATGAGTTTTTTACTCGCACCCATGATATTAACAGGATTAGCTGCCTTGTCGGTAGAGACACAGAAAAAATGTTCGGGAGGCGACACTAATAAAATATCGAGCAGCTTGCGGGCACGCAACACATTATTCTCGATCATGGCCTCGATAGAGAAACTATCTTTCTCACTTCGCACATGTTTGTGAGCGGCAAAATTAGCTACGATCTCAAAGGGACCGTGTTGATGGAAAATCTTCTCGAAGACCCGATCACCAAAGTTGACAGGATAAGTGATAAACTCCTCCGGGACATTATAGTCTGTTGAGCTGCGCAGGTCGCGCACGAGCTCGGTAAGACCATTCTCGTTAATGTCGACAACCACCAGTTTGCGGATCTTAAACTTTAACATGGCCTTGATATACGAAGAGCCAATGGTGCCTGCACCACCGATGACAAGAACGGATTTATCGTTTATACGACTCGTTAAAGCTTCCCCATATTTTGTAAGATCGTAATTTAACAGACTCTGATCACGAAAAGTGACATGCTCACGGATAAAGGTGTCGAGATTGAAAGACATAGTTTATTTTTTGATACTGTAATATACAAAGATATCAACGATTATGATTTTTTTTGTGCAGAGGATTTTGACCGTTTAAACTCGGGTATCAGAGGCTCTCCGCGTAATAACTTAGGATAGACAAACGCAAATCCAATGAGAAATAGTCCAAGTAATAAAGATACAATGCTTCGTGTAATATTAGTTAATGTCTCAAAGTCGAAGAGAAATAATTTAATCAACATAACGGAATAAATCACCATCGCGAAGTTACGCAGAAAGGTATCTTGATGATAGATCGATCGAATAAAGACCAGTACTGCAATAATCCATGCGATGATCGAGTAGGGGAGGAATTTATTTAGTGTTAGCTGGTCAACACCGATGCTCGATTGTATTGTTGAATCATTTAGCAATGCCCCGAAAATCACCGTAAGGTTATCATATTCGGTAGCAAGGAGGAAATAAATAAACACAACGGTAAGCAATTCGATGCTATTTCTTTTTATCGATTTTCTCGTGCTTTGGCGATAAATGCGCCGGATGATCATCGTTCCCAAAATTACCACAAGAGCCAAAGCCAGGTAATGAATCAGCAGTATAGAAAGGTTCAGTTGCTGCATCATTAGGATCGTCGCTCTGTAAATGGTCATGTTCCAGTGGACAAGCAGCGGGTAAAGCAGACACAGCGCTAAGGCGAGGTAGAGGACCGGTTTTTTAAATGTTGATTGCCGCCCTTTGTAATAACGTATGGCCCCAATAAAGAATAGTGCACCCGCGATAAACCATGCCGAAGGGGTAAAAGTTAGCGAGGTGGTGGTAAGCCACACAACCCAATAGATTACCCATCCCATTGTTAAGAAGGTTGCGATGTGCAATAATCCGCGCACCAGACGGTCATATTTCTTGATCCGAAATAATTTTCCGGGTATTTCCAATTCGGTGGTTTGCAGATGATGGGTCGTAAATAGCATGGAACCTATCACGGTACCTCCAAGTATCACTCCATATCTCAAAAGATCCAGTGCAGGGGTGTTATCGGTGTTTAGGATCACTGGAATACAGAACCATATCCATGCGAAGAAAAAATAGACCACCATCACCGTAAGGGAAACAACAGAAAACCAAAAGGCAGAGACCTCCTTGTACTTGGAATGATATGCTAGCATTAAACACGAGAAGATTCCGGCAAACAGGATTATCCTATTCTGATCTGTAACCACCGGAATAAGCAGTGAGGCGATCAGAATAATCGTATAGTGATGCGGCAACGGCCATGCGATACTCTGATAATGCTGGAGTATCGAAAATCCAATCAGATGGACGATCAGGGTAATGGCAATAAATAGAGAGAGGTAACCCGGAGCGAAATAATGAACCAGGATATACGCTGTTGATCCCATGAAATAGAGGAGATTTGAAGCGGAAAGGAGTATCTGAATCCAGCGAGGTAAACTATTTTCTTTGTTGTTCGAGAGATAGCTAACGGCGTTATAGTATAGCAGGTAAAACAACACATTTAAAACAAAAAATTGAACCAGCAGATCTGTTTTTGCATTCACAATAAAATTTCGAAACCAGAATAGGGCGAAGTAGAGCACCGCCAGGATAAAGTTTATCATACTCAATCCAT
>CAIVMQ010000073.1 GCA_903907075.1 uncultured Bacteroidia bacterium | reverse complement strand
TATTAGTGATCAGAGAGTTACTGAAATTGAAAACATCTTAAATAACAGACCAAGAAAACGTTTTGGATTTGAATCTCCTATATTTGTAATGGAAAAATTATTGTTTAACCCAAAAGTTGCATTTGTAGCTTGAATTCAGCATTAATTAGTTTGAAAAATCCATAAAAATAATAGTAGCATTATATTTCTGCTATTTTAACAAGAACTAAATTATTATTCATCAACAACTTATGAAAAAAACTTGAACTTCTCGAAGAGCTGAACTACAACCAATAGGGACGAATGGCGATCTCTCATGTGATTAAACAATACGTTGAAGGTTCATTTCTAAACGATTAATTAAAATAACAACCAACATAATCCTTATTATAAGCTTGAAAGAATCAGTTCCAAGAGCCTAGTCTGGTACACGAAAGATTGGGACCTCTTAGAGGATCGTGCGAAGTTTCTGGGGTATATGCGAATCCAGATTAGTCTGGTTTATATCATCGTTATTTATCACATCGTAGGTCCATATCGTGTCGATTGGTGGTACCAGGTGTTTATCGTGTTTCATGTGATCTCCTTGTGCTACGATGTCTGGTTCCGATAATTATCGGAATGTTTGCAAAGAGGAGGATTTTCTAGGATCAAGCCCTGGTGGCCCCACCATAAAAATTTGCAAAAACTAGATGACACTGGATGAAAAGAAAGATAGACTTCTGGGGTTTGATAGTTATTCTAAGCATAAAGAAAAGGTTGAGGGTTGTCAAGTTTTAACCTAGTTTCAAATCTGATAAGGTTAAGCATAATTACAAGGTTTTCTTTTCAATACCTATCAGTCGGACTAAGATTAATTATCCCTTACTAATAAAATAGATCTCAGGTAAGCTGGGATTTACCTCGGCTGGCAATGCACGCAATCAGAAATACAAATAGCTGGAGAAACTATGCAAGACTCTAACTTAAAGATAATTATAAAAAGTTTGTACTCTGTGGCAATAGCAGATTTTTTCAATAGAATTAATCTATTCCGCAAACTGCTTTAAATATTTTTTCTCCGCTTGAATCTGGAACAATTGTATGCCAATCCTTAGGGTCATTATTCTTGGTGCTGGCTAAAACAATTCCATCTTTATCATAATCAATAATTTCCAGTACACGGCATCGATTATTATTACAGTCATACAATATTAATGTCTTCTCAAATTCATAATTCACCCATTTGGATTTACCCTTGTTATTTTCAAACTTCATTTCTTCTGCAATAGTTCGGGCTTTATCTTTTCCTTTCTCAATGTATTTTACCCATACTTTTAGACTATCTCCTGTCTTTGTTATTTGATTCCTATTTATGAAAGATTCAGATCCATTCTGGCTTTCACTAACTCTTATCCATCCATTATCTTGACAAAAAGATAAGACTGGCAGACTTAAAATCATCGTAAGAATTACTATAAATCTTTTCATAATTTGGTTGGTTTATGTTAGCTCGGCTATTATTGGTATTTCTTTTGAATTGCCTCATCCGCATATTTATGCCCTAATTCTCGAGCCTTGTGGAGATCAAGACAGCCTCCATTTTTGTCCTAATGCAATTTTTGCTAATCCTCAAGCATAGAAGGAATAAGCATCTGCTTTCCGCTTTTTATCAGAGGAATAAAAGTTCCTTGAAAGAGGTAAGCCAGTCGTTTCGGTGTCGAAGAAGAGGTACATAATTTAGATTTATAAGTTACTTGATACGATTAATATTGCTCTAATAATTTTGAGGGTTAGAGATTTCAGTTCCGTCTACGTCGAAAAATCTAGGAGTAAGAATCTACATAGTAATTTCGCAATCAAGCTTTTATATACAGTATATTATAATATTATTTTCCTTGACCAATCTATAGATTTAAGGTCACAACCACCTCCGTAGTTTGCGGGGGTTAATAATTTTTCTGTATGAATATTCTGCTCTAAACAAAACGATTCAATCTCGAGCCAATTATTTGCGATTTGATTTATACCATTTAATGTTGATCGGGTTAAATAGAC
>CAIVMQ010000072.1 GCA_903907075.1 uncultured Bacteroidia bacterium | reverse complement strand
TTGATCAGATGTCAGATTCATTTTTGTAGCAGCAGATCTAAAGTAGTCATTTTTTGTGAATTGTGCACCTATTGCAGGAAGATCAATATTCCGGGCTATGACCTCCTTTTGGGTAAGGGTAATTTTATCGGAGATAGATTGATAGACATTACCCGATACGATGCCCGCGAAAAGATTCCCTAATGCGACAGGAATATATGAGCATCCAATATAAAGTGCTGTTTTATCGGCTGGAGCAATGCGCCCAATATATTCTGTAATTTTAGGTGAACTCATCATCTCTCCTACCGAGAATATGAGTAGAGCAAGAACTACAAATTCGCCATTTTGCGTGGCAAGACTAAGGGCTAATCCAATGGATGCAATTAAAATTCCAGCAATCATGGCACTTAGTGGTTTATAGCGCATTACAATAGCAGAGATGGCAATTTGGAATAGTATGATAAAGCCCGAATTGACATTAAGGATATATTCTGTTGGAATTGTCCCCTCTGAACTCCCAAGCTGATGAGCCAGCCAAGGTAAATGGTGATTCAAAAAATCATAAAGCATAGTCGTGTTAACCCATTGATCAATAAATACGGGCAGAGTCATGTAAAATTGCATATACATAGTCCAGAAACCCGAAATAATGATTAGAAACAGGGTGAATTTCCAGTCTGATAGTGCCTTCCAGATATTTTTAAAAATAGGTTTTACCTGTGCCAGAAATGATTTTTGATTCTGTTCTTTGATGTTCTTTTCAATGGGTTCTTTGTAAAAGAAAGCAACAAGGATAAAATTTAAAGCGATTACTGCGGCTGAGGCGTAGAAGACATAATCCCATGAGTATTTCCGAACATATCCGGTTACGAATGGACCGATAAACCCGCCGATATTTATCATCATGTAAAATATTCCAAAGCCAATGGAGGAGGTTTTCACATCCGTTGTTTTGGTTACTGTTGCTGCAATAATAGGCTTGAATAGCGCTGCTCCTACTGCCAAAAGCAGGTAAATTGCAAATACAGCATAGAATGTTTTGAATGTGGGGATCATAAGGAACACGATTGTATATACCGAATAGGCAATATAGAGTGTTCTGCGGTATCCAATCCTATCGGAAAGAGCTCCGGTTACGATGGGGAGCAGGTATAGAAAGGCCGTACCAATTCCCATTATCAGCCCCTTCTGCATTTGCGAAAAGCCTAAAGCCCCTTCATCGGTTGAGCCTGTAAGGTATAGTGCAAAAACAATATAAAAACCATACCAAGCCCAGCGCTCGAATAGCTCCATAGTATTTGCTACCCAAAAAGTGGCAGGGTATCTTTTTAATACAGTGATTAAGTTCATCTATAGTTAGATTTTAAATTTCAAAAGTAGAAAATTTGGAATAGATTTACTTATGAAGGTCCACTTTAAAAACCGTATCTTTCCAACCTCATTATTATAAGGCTTAATTATTGGCTTAAATTACGACCCTTTTAAAAGGGCCATTTTTACTTGAGATGAAAAATAAACTCATTAATTATCTTGATCTGGGACGTTCTGACTATAAACTTACCTGGATTCGACAGGAAGAACTCTTAAATCGCATCGTTGAGATCAAGAGGACTAACTCAAATTTGTCCGAGATTGATTCCCCGAAGACTCCTAATTATCTCATCTTTGTTGAACACCCCCATGTATATACACTCGGGAAAAGCGGAGATGAGCATAACCTTCTATTAAACTATATTCAATTGCAAGCCAAAGAGGCGACATTCTTTAAAACTGATCGAGGGGGAGATATTACCTATCATGGGCCGGGGCAACTCGTGGGCTATCCGATCATTGATCTGGAGAATTTTGGGATTGGGCTGCGTCAGTATATATATTATATAGAAGAGACTATTATTAGAACTCTTGCGACTCTTGGCATTGTTGCGATGCGCGATCCAAATGCTACAGGTGTATGGATCGATGTTGGAACGGCTGCGGCCAGAAAGATTTGTGCAATAGGGGTAAAAAGCTCCCGCTATGTTACCATGCATGGATTTGCATTTAATATTAATACTAATCTTGACTATTTTAATTACATTAATCCATGCGGTATTTCTGATAGAGGGGTTACATCTGTCGAGAAGGAGCTCGGTTCAAACCAAGATTTGGAGTTCATTAAGGAGATTGTCCGATCAAAATTTGCTGAAGTCTTTGGTGCTACCATTAATTGACAACCTATTTTTTACCCCTTTTAGCAGGATTCCAATCCCTATTTTCGACTAGATTTAGCGGTTTAACATTAGCTTAACATTGCTATATCGCTGTTGCGGTGGTGCTTGACAGGACTTCTAGAAATAAAATGCATTATTAGCCATATTTTATTGATTTATTGTGAGTCATGCACTGAATCCTTTTACATTTGCACCACGATTTACGGGAGCAATTAGAGTCTCTTAAGGTTGTTGTTCCCCTGGTTATTTTTGTTGATTGGTTCTTGGTTAAAAAGATTTATCAGAAAAGGGGAATAAAGTTTTTGCGGATCGATAA
>CAIVMQ010000071.1 GCA_903907075.1 uncultured Bacteroidia bacterium | reverse complement strand
AGAAATTTCCCCTTTTCTGCGCTCCAGATTATCCTCAATAACATCATGAAGGGCATCGACATCATAGACATGAACATTTTCGATTTTGCCAACTTCAACGGCAACATTACGAGGTACAGAAAGGTCGATAAACAACAACGGCTGGTTTTTACGTTCTGCCATCGCATTGATTACCATTTCGGCGGTAAACAGAGGCTTTTTAGAAGCT
This sequence comes from uncultured Bacteroidia bacterium, assembly GCA_903907075.1. Lineage (GTDB taxonomy): Bacteria > Bacteroidota > Bacteroidia > Bacteroidales > Prolixibacteraceae > JAAFHB01. The sequence continues at coordinate 18,967 of CAIVMQ010000071.1, read as the reverse complement.
GTTGAAGTGATTATGATATCATTCGATGTAAGTAGCTCTTCAAGCTGATCAAAATCGGCTACTTTACAGTGGTATTTCTCTGCAAATTCGCACGCTTTCTCTTGCGTCCTGTTGACAACAGTAAATTTGGTGCAATCCTTTTTTAGCAGGTTAAGCATCGTAAGCTCGCTGGTTTGACCCGCACCAACTAAAAGAACTGGATGAGAAGTGAGATTCTGAAGCTTTTTGCCTGCAAGTTCAACACCGGCATAGCTCATCGATACCGCACCTTTGTTGAGTGAGGTAGTGGTTCTGATCTCTTTTCCTGTTTTTAATGCCTCATTAAAAAGCTTATAGAGAACAGAACTGCAAAGGTTGTGGTTTTGGCTGATGTGAAAAGCCTCTTTGATCTGGCCTACAATTTGATATTCACCTAATGCCATTGAATCAAGGCCCGAAACGACGCGAAAAAGATGCTTGGCCGCATCCTCATTTTTCATCTGATAAAAATGCGCTTTTACTTCAATGGCAACTTTGCGATATTCGATTAACGTATTTCCAATGATATCAAAATCTATCGAGTGACTATCATTCTTTAATTCAAAATAAATCTCAGTCCTGTTGCATGTCGATACGACAATAGCGCCAAGTATCCCTTTGGCTATTAATTGAGGTACAAATCGTTTGATGTCTTCTTCGCAAAATACAAACTTCTCCCTTATCTCTATCGGAGCTGATTTATGATTTAATCCAAATAGTCCTAACATCCTACTCTGCTGGTTGATTATTATAGTACAATTTTAGAAATAGAATCTGAAGCAAATCTGAAGTAATTGGAATAAATCGACAGAATCTTCTTCCAATTTTTTCGATATTGAGTTATCTATTTTTGTTCTAAATAATTTGAATTTTTATTCACCCTTTAAAGAAGTTGTGGTTGGAGACTTGAACTGGCGGGATTACTTTGTTATCTTCTTATTATCAGAAGTATACGGTGGATACTTTAAGCTTACCCATGCACGGAAGAGACGAAGTGTGGAATGCAACTTATTTCTCTGATTTAATTATTTAGATTTGATATGGATTATTAAAAATCTTAAAAATTTGTGATTTTTTGTTCATGCTAACGTAGAATCTGCATATCCGAATTCTGGCAATTGGGTAAGGTGGGAAATTTTGAAAACTGAATTGACTGAAATTATCCCTTAGCGAAGTCAACCTGCATGCAATGAAGGTTATTTTCATAACTATATCGCACACTAAATCCATACATTCGACAAATCTTCTGAACGATAGATAGTCCAAGTCCCAACGATTCGGGGGATGCCGAGGAGGTGTGAAAACGTTTGAATAGCATCTGCGGATCCATTTGAAGCGGAGGTCCTGAATTTGAAATTCTTAGCGATATTTCAGAGAGTTCAAGGATCAGCTCTCCACCCGGGATATTGTGTCTGACAGCATTCTTGATTAGGTTAACAAGTAAGATCTCGGCCAGGTAATGGTTCATTTGCAACGTTACCTCACTCTCCAGATTTTTTGTGATCTTGATCTTCTTAGCATGAATTAGATCCTCCAGACTCTCCAATTGATGATTAATCATAATAATTGGATTCACAGGCTTGGATTCCGGAAATTGACGGTTCTCAATTTTAGCCAATAAAATAAGTGTTTTGTTAAGTCTCGATAACCTGTTCGACGCCTCGTAGGCATCGGCAACAGTTTTGTATTGCTTCTCTTTCATATCCCCCGACTGAAGGAGTAACTCCATTTTGGAATTTATTATAGCCAGTGGAGTCTGTATTTCGTGTGAGGCATTTTCAATATATTCTTTGAGATTTAAATAGTCATTTTTTATCCGTTCAGTCATCGTGAACAACACTCTGTTTAAGTCTTCAAATTCCTTAATGTCAGAGTTCTGAAGAATAAAAGCTTCGTGGGTATTCACATCGTAGTTATTGATTTTACGAATCGTATCGTAGAAAACTTTCCAATCCTGTCGCGAGGAGTAGCGGTTCGCAAAAATTAGCGTTAAAATGATCATCACAACTAAGATATTCATTAAGATCACGATGCGAATAATCAGCCGATCAGTCTCTTCGAGTGGTTTGAAGATTTGGATATAGTAATTCTGATTGTGGATGGTTTTTACAAATCCATGTTGTCTGTATATGCTGTATTTATTGGTTTCGGGATTCAGCAGCAGGGTATCGGAGAATCTTTCGGCTACCCGGGGTTGAGTGATCGGTGTAATGATGATCGTATCACTAAGGTTCGTGGTTTGGCTGGATGAGGAGTGGGCATCGTCAAAGACTTTACTGATTGAAAGTGCCCGCTTGGAAAGTTCCAGATTGATATTTTGATCGACCTGTTGACGGAGCATAAAGTAAAAGACCATCATCCCCATTAGAAAGCTAAACAGGGATATTGCCAATAAGTTAAGGGTTATTTTATTAAGTAGTCTCAATTGAGTTCAAATTTATAACCTAATCCATAAATTGTTTTAATATAATCTTCGCACCCTTTTTTCAGTAATTTCTGTCTGAGATTTTTAATGTGGGTATAGATAAAGTCATACGAATCGGCAAGATCCATATAGTCACCCCAGAGATATTCTGCAAGTCCAGCTTTCGTGATCACCTTGTTTTTATTGGAGATGAAAAAGAGCAAAAGTTCATACTCTTTTTTGGTTAGGGTAATCTCAAGATCATGAACGAATGCTTTATGTTCATCGGGTATCAGTCGTATTTCATTGACAATAATTTGATTATTACCGTTATAGCTGATGCGTCGATTGATTGATTTTAGGTGAGCATTTAGCTCTGCCAGATGAAATGGCTTGGTGAGGTAATGATCGGCTCCGATCTCAAGACCTTCGATCCTGTTCTCCAGAGAGTTTAAGGCAGAGATAATAATTATTCCCAGCGTTATTGATTGACTTTTGATGAGTCGGATCAGGTTGAGGCCATTGCCGTCGGGCAGGTTAATGTCGACAACGACGCAGTCATATTGATACATTCCGATCTTTTCGGAGGCATCAAAATAGGTGTAAACCGCTTCGCACAGATGCCCCTCCTCTGCCAGATATTCAACCATCGAATCAGACAATGGCTTCTCATCTTCAATAATCAGGATCTTCATAAGCTATTGATCATTATCGTTAAACCCACTCCCGTGGTTTTAGGCAGGTCTGTAATAAGCGATCTTCCTCACTTCCTGCCACAGGGTGATGGTTGTATTCAAACCGCACCGTTGGCGGCAGACTCATGAGTATGCTCTCGGTCCTTCCCTTGGTTTTTAATCCGAAAATCGTACCCCGGTCGTGGAGTAGATTAAACTCGACATACCGTCCTCGTCTGATCTCCTGCCAATGTTTATGTGATTCGAGAAAAGGGATGTTTTTCCTCCTTTCAACGATTGGGATATAGGCTTCTATAAGTCCATATCCGCATGATTTTGAGAAGTTAAGCCAGAATTCAGCGCTTCTGATACTGTCGGGTTTTTGATGATCGTAAAATATCCCTCCAATCCCTCTGCGTTCATTATTGCGGTGCTCATTCACGAAATAGTCGTCGCACTCGGTTTTGAATTTGGAATAAAACGAGGGGTCGAAACGGTCACAGCTATTTTTATAGATTTGGTGAAAAAGTATTGCATCTTCGTCGAACAGGTAATAGGGTGTAAGATCTGTTCCGCCTCCAAACCAGCTGCTAATCATCTGGTCATTTTGGTCATAGAGTTCAAACATCCGGTAGTTACAATGCACGGTTGGGACGAATGGATTAGAGGGATGAAGGACAAGGCTTAATCCGCAGGCAAACCATTTGTCACCATTGATATTAAGCTCTTTGCGCATGGTGTCTGTGACCGTACCAAAAACAACAGATGTGTTAACGCCACCTTTTTCAAAGACGGCGCCATTGGCAATTATTCGGGTCTTTCCGCCACCGCCATCGGGCCGTTGCCAGCTATTCTCTTCGAAGGTTGCCTTGCCATCGCATTGCTCCAACGCAGAGCAGATGTCGTTTTGCATTGCCTCGATGGTCTCAATCCATTGTTTCTTAATGCTCATCTTACTAACCTTGTGTTGATCGTTTAGGAATCAATTTAATGACTCATTTCGGTTATCAGCTGTTCCAATCCGTCAATCCATGCCTTATTGTCGTTGAGGCTCTCCACCATTTGAAGGTGTTCGCCACCATGCTCTTTAAATAGTTCGCCATATTCATAGTCGATCTCCACTTTTGTTTCGAGGCAGTCGGCAACAAATGAGGGGGCAAAAACTAAGATGCGTTTCGTCCCATTCTTGGCCATCTCGGTCAACACCTTATCGGTAAATGGAGACATCCAGTTGTTGTCTAGGCGCGATTGAAAGGATACCGAATAGCGGGTTGTTGCAAGCCCCATTTTGTCGGCAATAAGTCTCGCGGTCTCGTAGCAGGCAGCCATATAACACAATTTACCCTCGGGTAGTGTCTCTGTAGGACAACTACAGTTCTTGCAATTCTTATCAGGATGTAGTTTATTGATTTGCCGCATGGGTAAACCATGAAAGGAGAAGAGCACATGATCGTACGAGGCTACATCGTATTTCTCCCCCTGTGCCGCAAAAGCATTAATAAATGCGGGATGATCCTGAAAGCTGCTAAGCATCTGAATATCGGGAAAAGTTTTCCAGCTACTCATCTGCTTCATCATCAGTTCAAAAACAGAACCTGTTGTTGCAGAAGCATATTGAGGAAAGAGTGGTAGGATAATAATTTTTTTAAAGGTCTGTTTCTCAACTAGCTTTAAAATCATTTTCAAGTCGGGATTACCATAGCGCATCGCATTGAATATCGTGTAGCGCTCTCCCATACGCGTCTTCAGCTCTTCGGCAACATACTCCGAATAATACAATAGCGGTGATCCCTTTTCACTCCATAATCGTTTGTAGAGCTTCGTGGATCCCGGTGCCCTAAATGGGACGATAATCAGATTTACGAGTATTTTCTGTAGCAGCCAAGGGAGGTCGATGACACGCCTGTCGTTGAGAAATTGAAATAAGTACCTTCTCACATCAGATAGTTTGGGTGAGTTAGGTGTGCCTAAGTTAACAAGGATGACAGCAGTCTTATTCATGCTTAATGATTGATTTTGATCGTTAATCCTGATCCGCTGTTTACATCTCAGATGTACTGGCGATCGAATGGTAATAATAAGAAAAAAAGGGGGATTTGAGAACGCTAAAGCTCAACAATTAATTTACCAAGATTTTTTCCTTCAAAGAGGGCGATTAAAGCCTCCGGAAGTCTCTCGAATCCATGAACCGTTGTTTGGGTATATTTCAGATGGCCCACGGCAAGCAATTTAGACAGTTCAGTTAACCCTTCATTAAAACGAGAAGCATAATTACTCACGATAAACCCCTGCATCAGGGCGCTTTTCTTTAATAATAACGACTGAATCCGTGGACCCATCGGTTGGGTAGTGGCATTGTAGAGCGAGATCTGACCGCAAATTATAATCCGTGCATTCTTATTGATCTGCGATAATACGGCATCTGATATCTCCCCTCCGACATTATCGAAGTAAACATCAACACCCGAGGGAGCCAAAGTTGCGATCTCCAGATCGAGGTTTGGTGTCGTTTTATAGTTTATCACCCCATCAAAATGGAGCTCTTCGAGAAGATATTGTTTCTTTTTCTCATCTCCGGTTATACCTATCACACGGCATCCCTGGATTTTAGCAAGCTGTCCCGCAACAATTCCTACCGCACCCGCAGCACCCGAAATGACGATGGTCTCACCAGGTTGCAGTTTTCCTATCTCTTTCAACCCGAAATAAGCCGTTAATCCGGGCATTCCCAATATCCCAATAAAATAGCTTAGCGGTGCCATCGCCGGATCGACACTATTCAGCCCTTTGGCATCGATGACAATCTCCTGCTGCCAGGGTAGAAAGCCCATAACATAGCTGCCCACAGGATAACCAGGCGCCTTACTCTCAGTTACCAACGCAACACCTCCACCCATGATTGGCTCCCCAAGTTGGAATGGCGGAACATAGGATGGGCCATCATTCATCCGCCCTCTCATATAGGGATCTACGGATAGCGTATGCGGAAGTAACCTCACCTGACCGTTTGCCAGTTCCGGCACATTTACTTCCCGGATTTCAAAATTCGCTGATGTGGGTAGCCCGATAGGTCTCGATTTTAATACAATCTGATTGGTCATTCTAAACGTTTTTTAAGTGTATAACAGTGCTCACGGATTATTGTTGTAACTATTCGATGTTAATCATTCGGGTTTAAATGAACTAGAAAAGGACAGAGCCGGGAGGCTCCATCCTTTTACCAAAACTAAACTAACTAAACCTAAACCTATGAATTAAATGCATTACAAACATAATATGACTTGATTCAGTTACCAACTTTTTAAAGTTAATATAACCTAAAAGAACTGAAAAGATGTGCGGTGTTTAAATGATTATAACTAGGTGAGATCTAAAAATACTCACCGCTTATTTGAATTATAGGCATTGCAAATCATTTATAAGCGTAATGAAAACTCTTTGGCAAATCAATATTTTTAGGGATAAAGGATATTACTTATTGTCGGAGACTCTACCATTTATAAGTATTGAGAATAAAAAGATGTCGTATTTAGTATTAAACTCTTAAGTTGAAAAAAACTTTTCGCCACCAAAACACCAAAACACAAAATTGGTACCAAAGGCATTTAATGGTCGTAAATTCGTGCGGATTTAGTGTTTTGGTGACTTGGTGGCATTTTTTTTATTTTGGATCATTAAGAAAGCAGTCCATTATGGAAATACAACATTAAATCCTCTTTATTACTTAAAGTAACTTGTCCCAATCTTCTTTATTCCAATTTTTATTATTCCCGGAACAAAATCCTTGATAATATGGAATTATTTTATTTCTGAAATCTGGATGAACACTTAGTGGATGGAGACTAAAAATGGGATATTTTTCAAGTAGATTTTTCATCGCCTCGGCAAATGATGAGAAAATATCGGACTTCGATTTTAAATCTTCAAACATCATTTCAGGTACAAATTCCCTTAATGTAGTTTCATCAGTAGTAAAGAGATAATAATCAGATTTTTGAATGAGCATAATGGATCCGCCATCTGCCCCTGCTTCAAGAATAACTATTTTATTTTTCATTGAATTAAGATTTATAGTAATGGGTAAGTATTTAAATTGCAGCAGTTAAGATTATTGTATGTCATTGATTACCCTCCCCAGAATCATTGCCATAATATCCGCATTGGATGATACTCTTATAATCGGACTCTTGCCGCTGTCTTTTTCAATCCCTACTCCATCGCTATAGGGCGAAACAGAAAGGATCTTACTGAGTTGAATATTGACGCTTCTTAAAGTACCGACAAAGATTATTCGTTTGTTGGTGATATAAATGATTCCGCTGTCAATTTGGGTTAGTTCTTCGGAGGTTATGCGCTGAACACCTAAGCTGCCAGCCCTGTAATAGACCCCTTTCATGATTTTTATTCGCAGTGCCGGTCCGCCGTAGTTTATCCGTTTGGTTATCGTGCGGGTTTCAAACCAATCGGCATCCATCGAAAAGTAGCAATTCTCATTTCTGGGTAGCGTGATCGCAATATCCTTGGTGGGAAGCGTTCCATTTTCTATCAGCCAATAAAGCTTGAACTTCTCCAGTTGTTGTTGTGTTGCGTCGTCGATTGAAAGCGTAACATTTAGATTCTTTGCGATCTGATTCAATTCATTCCACTCATCGGGGGATATTTTCTGATCAGCGATGATCTTCTGAAGCTCATTATCCATAAAATGTTTACTGCTTTCACTACCTATTTTGGCTGCAATATCATCGGAGAGCCTGATATTCTTCTGCAACTTATCAATGAACTCTTCGGTCGATTTTTCAAAAGTTCCTCCACTAATTGCCTGATCAAAAGATTTCCGGTATAGTTCTGAGGTCAGTTTAAGTTGAATCTCTGAAACTTCGTTGTCGGTAAGCACAAGCAGATGTTTAAGCTTATTTAGCTCATTTAGTTCGGTGTCTGAAAGTAGATCATCTGACAAACAATTTGTTAGGTAGGTTTGGAAGATCTCTTTTAGTTTGTCTGAAAATTTACGATGCAGATTGAGTTTGTACTTTGCCGCAATTGATTCAATATCTTCAACGGCTATCTCCTCAAGAGGCTTCGTGGCCAATAGGTTGTTAATTTCAATCAGAGCATTTATCTTCGGTTTGAAAGAGAACAGGCGCTGGATATAGTTGGGTCTTTGTAACTCTTTTACTGAATAAAGATTATTCATATTTTGGGTGGGTAAGGTTTGGTAATTCTTATCTATCAGCAAATCGTAAACTTGCCATTCTTTGTTTTATATCAGGAGTACCACTTCCACCTTAATTTCCAGAGAAGTCGGGTAGTATGCTATTGGATCTTTAATATTCTGCCTCTTTGAAGTAATGCAATATACGAATTATTCTCATCTATTCTTTTGTTATTCACTTCACTTTATACGTTCTTTGAAAACCGCTAACCCATTTTTACGTGTATTGAGTTTGTAAATAAGAGCCGATGTTTGTCAGATTTTAATAATTCCATTACAATCAGTATAATAAGCGTGTTTTTATACCTCTTACTAAAGATAAAGTTAGATTTAAAGGTAACTTTACCCACAAATTGATAGATTGAATGTATTCAATTTGCTGGATAAAATAAATGGGTTTTTAAATCACGTTTTAATAAAATAATAGTTATGTATAAGTATTTTAGTTGTGTAAATAATTCTATGTGGGTCATCCTTCTTTTAATCTTTAATTTGACCTTCTTCTCGTGTAAAAAAGAGGTTGTCTCTCCGTTGACTCCGATCGAAACAGCTCTGGATAGTTTTGTCTCAACGCTGGTTAGCACCCCTCCTACGGCGGCAGATCTCTCGGATCGGATTAAAAATTACATGATGGCACAACCTAAAACCTTCTATGGATCAACAGTTGCTTTGCTTGACAATGCGGGTAAAGTTACCATCAGTCCTTACTGGTACAGATCAAATAATACCCTTGTCTTTACCGAGTTGACAGCAGATGCGGCGTATCATATTGATACTCAGGTCTGGCTGCGGACTGCTATTGATGGGGGTAAGCCAATCTGGATAGCTCCCTATTTCGATGCGGGTGGTGGGAATATCTGGATGAGAACACGCTCAGTCCCGGTTTATGTAAATGGTAAAATTATTGCTATTGCAACAACCGATTTGGAGGTTGCAAATCCAAATTGATATTTTAATCAAGGCACAATTTAGTTACCAAAAAATTATTTAAACATTGGTACATTACTGGTTTTTAATTCAACTGAATTCGATACAAGGTATTTAAGGGATCCAGAAGATTTTAAATTGCTCAAAGACAGCCTTTGCTATGAATTTCAAAGGCAAATAAATGTACAATCTAAAAGCCGTCATATCCCCAATCTTTTACAAAATAAATACAACGAATAATTTTAATGTAATTTATTCTGTCTTAATATTTTGATAGATTAAGCCTAACTAATACAACCTTTTAGTGTCTTTCCCCGGATCCTCTAAAACTAGCTCGGTCTTTACGTCTGGGGTTTGTTGCTTAATTAACTTCTTTGACAACTCCTTTGCGTAAGCGCGTATTATGAGGCGTAATTATTTTCATCGTAATTCAGTTGTAATATGGTTAAAGAAAAAGTTATTACCCCCTTTTTTCTCAAAACCTTTTAATTTATTGAATAAGATAAAGTTTGATTCAACATCTTTTAAAGGTACCATGAATAGGTGTTCAGTTTTTTTTCGTAGGCCTCTTATACCAATTGGTAAATAAGGCTTTATTCAGTTACCTCTATAATGCCAATGGTGAGAATAGTTTGCCAATCGGATAATACTGAAAACTCGGGTACTTCTTTATTTTAATATGAAAAAGAATAAGTAATTGTTTTTTTAGAATTAATAAATACATTTGAAAAATATATACAACTTATAATCAGCATTATGCCTTATTGGAAGTTGAATTCATTTAAATCCGTAATTATATTTTAAGATATGAACCTTTATTTAAAGAAAAGTGCTTTTCTCTTTTGTTTTATCTTCTTCATTGGATTTCATTTATATGCAGGTATTTCTGATTTTGACGTCTTTGAATTTGGTGCGGTTCCTGATGGTCGAACAGATAATACATTAGCATTTCAGTCCGCTTTAAACAAGGCGGCAATTACCGGAGGAATAGTTCATGTTCCAGCAGGTAAATACCGATTTGATGGTGTACTAGAAATACCCCGAGGCGTTGCATTACAGGGGATAGCGGCAGGACCGGGTTGCATATACTCAGATATAGGAACAGTATTGATGGCATATGCAGGAAGAGATGATGAAAATTCCAAACCATTTATTACCTTAAGATCCAGCAGTACTTTGCGGGGCCTCGGGATTATTTATCCGGAGCAGAAACCTCAAGACATTCATCCCTACCCTTATTGCATCCAAGCAACAGGCAGATCCGGAAATGTAATAGATGTTACCATTGCCAATGCATATAATGGTATTGATTGTGGATCATTGTACAACGAAGGACAGAATCTTAGGGGAATAAATATGTGCGCTTTAAGGAGAGGATTATACATCGATCGATCAACAGATATAGGACGAATTGAAGATATTCATATTCACTCGGTGGCATGGTGGGACATCAATTACCCTGTAAGGATGGGTGATGAGACTCAACTCATTAATAACTATACCTTAAAAAATCTTGAAGGTTTCATAATTGGTCGATGTGATTGGGAATATATGTCCAATTGTTTCGTAATATGGGCCAAGGTTGGATTCCGGTTTACTGAGACTAAAGGAGATCCGAGCGGTGCTGATTCACAGGCGAATATTCTTATCACGCAGAGTGGTTCCGATGACGGTCCCCTTGCTGTTCTTGTTGAAAAAACTCAATATCATTCAGGAATCGCTTTTGAAAATTGCCAGTTCATGGACGGAATTCAGATCGAAGAGGGTAACCGTGGTCCAATAAAACTAACCAATTGCGGCTTTTGGGATGGGCAGAATCTCTTGGTGGAACACACATTGTAAATAAAGGAGAGGGGACTGTTTACCTAACAGCCTGCAATTTTAATGCACAAAACTGGAGTAACCAGCATGAATGGAAACTCCCGGTTATCAAGATGGAAAAAGGCACTTTACAGATTATGAACAGCCGCTTTCAGGACAAGGGAAGCAAGCCCGATGCGCATATCTATCTTGGCGAGAATGTAAAGTCAGCAGTAATAATTGGCAACAGTGTTGAAGGTGGAAGTTTGCGTGTTACCAATAAGTCACGTGGTGATGTTCAGATAATCGGGAATGTTAAAGAGTAGGCGTGGTATACTTTTCTAAACTTGATAAGCAAATATTACAACTTTAGCGGTATACCCTTTATGGCTAAACATTACCGACCTACCCCAAACTGCGCTCAGCTGTATTAAACGGGCCTGACAAATAAAATTGTAGTTGGGCGTGATTGTAAAATTCTACTCATAGTGAAATTCCAGCAGGTAAATACAGTCCAATTTTAGAAAAAGATGGAGAATTAAATTCTAAGACTAAAGAATTTAAGGTGTCTATTCAAAAGAATTATCAATAATTCGATTAGTTAACTGGGAGTGTAATCTGAACTCTGTTTGATCAGTTTTTGTCGGTAACTCTTACAAAAACACTCGAAAACGGATATGTAGTTGTAGTAGAGAAAGAGCAAAAAAACAGCCCAGATGATATGGAGCATTTGTACTTTTCTTTCAGGAAAAGTTTTAGTAATGTTTCAGTAGTAAAAGAAAAGACTCCGATAAAATACTGCATTACAGATGTTTATCGAAGTCTTTAAGTACCCGGAGTGGGAATCGAACCCACACGACATTGCTATCACTGGATTTTGAGTCCAGCGCGTCTACCAATTCCGCCATCCGGGCAAATCGTAACGCTTGGATCAGCGAGGTGCAAAGATAATCCAATATTCTTTTCCCCGAAATATTTTTTGATCTTTCACTATCTTTAACCCTTTAATAGGTTTGTTAGCCCACATTTAGACCACCCATCCTTGCAAAATAGATCCGTTTACCCTAAGCGAAGATCCTCTTTTTTAAAACGCAAAGGTAAGAGTGCGTCAATGCTATCCAGAATAACGATTGTGGATGGCCCGTCAAGAATTATACGGATTGGACTCTTTGCCAGATCTTCGTACTCGGCAATAACCTGTCGGCAGGCACCACAGGGTTTTACGAAATCACCAGATTGCGTTTTTAGGGCACTTACCGCTATCGCTCGGATCGGGATAGCGGGATATTGCGAGGCTGCATAAAAGATAGCTGTCCTCTCGGCACAAAGTCCCGAAGGATACGCGGCATTTTCCTGATTATTCCCCGTTATGATAATCCCATTTTCAAGAAGCACTGCTGCGCCAACCTGGAAGCCCGAATAGGGAGCATAACCATTTGAGGCAGCTTCCCGGGCTTTCTCAATAAGCAGCCTATCCTGCATGGCCACCATCGCTAGTTCGGGATACTCGGCATACTTAATTTGAAGTGTCAGCTCTTTCATTATTGACATAATTAACGACTGTTCAAATGTACATTTTTTTCAGCTGTACTCTTTGTCGTGATTCAGCTCATTTTTTTTACTTTTGATCTCAAATTGAAAAATCTATATGATTGATTCCCGCCATCTCTCCTCGTTGAAATTTTGCTTAGTGCTTGTTGCGCTTGCCCTTCACTTGTCTGGTTATGGTGCTAAACCGGCAAAGACGACCCGGCAGGAGTATATCAGTATATTCTCAAAAGTGGCTATTCAGGAGATGGTACAATATCATATTCCCGCCAGTATTACGATGGCTCAAGCCTGTTTGGAGTCAAATAATGGAAATTCTTCACTCGCTGTTGATGCCAATAATCATTTTGGGATCAAATGCAAGGGCAACTGGACCGGGCCGACCATTAAGCATGATGATGATGCTCCAGGTGAGTGTTTTCGAAAATACCGCAATGCCAGTGACTCGTACCGCGACCATTCGGAGTTTCTTACGGGTGGATTGAGGTATCAGTTTTTATTTGATTACAATATAAAAGACTACAAGAAATGGGCCTATGGGCTGAAAAAGGCCGGTTATGCAACTGATCCGCAGTATCCTGAAAGGCTTTTAAAGATTATCGATGAGTTTCAACTGTATAAACTGGATGATAATTATGCGGGCTCTGATGGCAATATTGAGAATGCAAGTGCGAATAGATCGAGATCATTATTTTCCCGAATTTTCAAACCGCATCCTAGTGATCGCTTATCGAATCCCTATGTGTTACGAGAGGTTGCCAAAAGAAATGGGGCTAAAGCATTTTTCGCTAAGGATGGGGATACGTATGAGCAGTTAGCGGCAGAGTTTTCGATTACACCACGTGTACTATTCCGGTATAATGATGTTAATCCGGGAGAGCGGCTCGAGAAGGGCTCCATAGTTTATCTGCAGCGCAAACGTGCGAGCGCTCCCCGCGGAAATACAATACATACGATGCAAGCTGGAGAGTCGCTATGGACTGTAGCCCAATGGTATGGCATACGCCTGGATGCCTTGTGTCGGAAAAATAGGATGAAACGAGATGAAATCTTAGTCGTTGGTGAGCAAATATCACTCAGATATAAGATAAGCAAGGATTAAGGAGATTATTTTTTGGGTGCAGGGAAAGTAAAATCCAAAAGATCTTAAATTTTATAACACAGCCTATTGTTATGTGGCGATTTTAAGATCTTGATAATTTTTATTTCGCGATATAACCGGCTGCATTTGAGAATCCTCGAAGAAAGGGAGCGATCTCGAGCCGTTTTTTCCCCGCTAATTGAAGGTCTAGTATATGGATAAACCCATCCGCGCAGGCAATCTTAAGGTAGTTTTTATGGTCGCTTAAAATAGCTCCGGGTTCGAACGTGTGGATCGAATGCTCTACGACGGCTTTAAATATTTTTACTGCCGTTATCGAATCATGGAGGATGAAATTAGTCCACGCTGCCGGATAAGGACTTAATCCACGAATCAGGTTGTTGATATTTTCTGCCGAACTATTCCAGTCGATCTTACAGGTATCTTTAAATATTTTTGGGGCATGTAGACGTTTAGGATCTATATCGAGATCATTTTGGGAGATGGGCCTTACTTCATTATTTGCTAATGCCTCAACAGTCTTAAGGACCAGGTTGGCACCAATTGGGAGCAGCTTGTCGTGAAGCTCGCCAAGGGTCTCTTCATGGCCGATCTCTACACGATCCTGGAAAAGAATATTGCCCGTGTCGATCTCTTGTTTGAGCAGAAATGTGGTTACCCCTGTTTGATGGTCTCCATTTATGATCGCCCAGTTTAGAGGTGCCGCGCCACGATAATGGGGGAGGAGTGAGCCATGCAGATTAAAGGTCCCAAGAGGTGGCATCATCCAGACTACTTCGGGGAGCATCCGAAAGGCAACGATGATTTGAATATCTCCGTTTAGCGCCTTTAATTCGGTGAGGAAATTCTCGTCTTTAAGTTTTTCGGGCTGCAGAATTGGGAGGCCACAACTTAAAGCATACTTCTTGACCTCTGATTCGTGCATCTGAAGTCCACGTCCCGCTGGGCGGTCAGGTGCTGTTACCACTCCTGCAACAGTATATCCGTTTTCTACAAGGGCTTTTAAGCTAGCGACTGCAAATTCGGGTGTTCCCATAAAGACAATCCGCAGTTTCTTTCCATCCATCGGTATAACGTTTGCAGGTTATTGTAACTAAGTTATTGCGTATTGCTTAGCGCAGGTTGGTATTTCCTTTGGTGGCTTTAGGGAAGTAGGGACAGTTTAAACACCCATTACCACAGCAATAACCACGTTTAATCAGAAAATATTCAGTCATGATCCGATACCCATCCTTCGTTAACTCGTAGTCTAAACCTTCTTTAGGGTCGTCGTCGTAATCACTTTTATATTCAATAGTATCAAACATAAGTAATTTTTTAGCTCCTTAGAGTGAGTGTCCCATCCTATCGCGCTTAGTATTCATATAAACCTCGTTGTGAGGGTTTGATTTAATCACAATGGGGATCGATTCAACGACTGTTAGTCCAAATGCCTCAAGTCCGACACGTTTAACCGGGTTGTTGGTTAATAGGCGCATCTTATGAACGCCAAGTGTCGATAATATTTGTGCTCCCACGCCATAATCCCGTTCGTCGGGATCGAATCCCAGGTGTATATTAGCGTCAACAGTATCGATGCCTTGTTCCTGAAGTTTGTAGGCTTTGATTTTATTCATCAGGCCAATACCACGACCTTCCTGTTGGATATAAATGATTACACCTTTGCCGTTTTCCTGGATCAGCTCCATTGCTTTATGGAGTTGGTCCCCACATTCGCATCGATATGATCCAAAGATGTCGCCTGTCGCGCATGAGGAGTGTACGCGAACGAGCAACGCTTCATCGGCTTCCCACTCGCCCTTTATCAAGGCGATATGCTCGATGCCGTTTGATTTTTGAAGAAATGGGATTAGCCTAAAATCGCCATATGACGTTGGTAATTGAACCTCCTCACCTTTTTCAATTAAGCTCTCCTTGTCAATTTTGTAGGCGATAAGGTCTTCGATAGATATCAGTTTGAGTCCGAACTTTTGAGCGATCTCATAGAGTTCTGGCAGTCGAGCCATTGTGCCGTCCTGATTAAGGATCTCAACCAGGACCCCTGCGGGCTGAAGACCGGCAAGACGCGCCAGATCTACAGTAGCTTCGGTATGGCCTGCACGGCGCAGTACTCCGCGGCTTTTAGCTCGTAACGGGAAGATATGTCCCGGACGGCCAAGCTCGTGTGGCTTGGTAGCCGGATTTGCGAGTTTTTGAATGGTGATTGCCCGATCGTGTGCAGAGATGCCTGTAGTGACATTCTCGCCAACGGCATCAACAGAAACGGTAAATGGGGTGTCATGCAGCGACGTATTTCGACCAACCATCATATCTAGTTCAAGCTCCACACAACGCTCTTCGGTAATGGCAACACAGATTAATCCACGCCCCTCGGTAGCCATAAAATTGACCATTTCAGGGGTTATTTTCTCGGCAGCGGCAATAAAATCACCCTCGTTCTCCCGATCCTCATCATCAACTACTATCACTAATTTTCCATTTCGTAGGTCTTCAACGGCCTCCTCAATGGTATTCAATTTAATTTCGTTCATCCTTAATTGAGTTTACGCTACTTTGTCAAATGACTCTTTTTTCTTTTTCTTAAAAAATCGAAAGATTTTTTTAAAGAATTCGCTGTACGAATTAAGATTAAATACAACGGAGTCGTTAGCTGCTTTGTAGGTTAAAAAGATTCCGGCTGGCAGAAATATTAAGGTTGAAAACCATACTCCTTGCCAGATTGAAGTTACACTTTCGCGGGAGAATTTCTCCCCGGTAGTCGATATGATCCAATAGAAAATGAATAAAACTACCGATATCACTAATGGCATTCCCAGACCCCCTTTGCGGATTATTGCTCCCAAAGGAGCCCCAATAAAAAGAAATACTAAACACGCAATGGCAAAGGTATATTTTTTATGCCACTCTATGTCGAAACGGTTCAGATTCCTTTTGCTTGTAGTGAGCATATCACCCGATTGTTCGATAATTCGAATGTTGTTTCGGGCATTGGCCATTGCTGAATTTATCATCCCTACCCTTATTAATACCGATGATTTCGTTGTTGCCGAGTCTATATTGATCTGCTGAACTAACTGAAGGGGTTTTATTCCCGAAGATTCTTTCTTTGAAAGTTTTAAAAGATTT
The DNA here is from genome assembly GCA_903907075.1 of uncultured Bacteroidia bacterium. Classification (GTDB taxonomy): domain Bacteria; phylum Bacteroidota; class Bacteroidia; order Bacteroidales; family Prolixibacteraceae; genus JAAFHB01. Next base: position 2,156 of record CAIVMQ010000071.1, on the reverse strand, counting down.
GTAGGTATTGGTGCCATATAGCTTAATGACAATGACTGCTCTATTCTTCTGCGCTCAAGCTGTTTCCCGATTGAATCGACGAAATAAACAATCTGGGTATTATTAAGAGCCCTGTTTTGATTCTTAAACACACTCTCATCCTTGCGCTCAAGTTCCATTCCTTGCAAGACAGTAAAGATCGATTCCTTTGTAAATTTATCTGTTCGCGCTGGATAGGTAGTTTTTTTGCGGTCATTTGGTTGCATCTCTGAGTGCGTTTGACCTGAATAGAGATTCAGGATCATATATTTTTTATCCTTAGTAATTTTCATTGTCCCCGAATCGGCAACGGTGACCGTAACATTCCCTTTGTCTTCGGTATGATCATAAATCATAATATCATAAAGCATATCACCATTAGGAGTCTTCCTGCCAACCTTAATAGAGTAATTGTCAATCTCGTTTGAGAATACACCCTCCTTAACAATGATTTCAGGTCTCAGCTGCCGGATACTCGACATAAGGGCAATTAATTTTTTATAGGATACCGGAATGACCTCATTGTAAAAGTAAAACGATCCAATGCTTAATAAGATACTTAATACGATCACGGGTTTCATGATTCGGTACAGGGAGATTCCAGCCGCTTTCATGGCAAGTAATTCATTGTTTTCGCCCAAATCGCCAAAAGTCATTATTGATGCTAATAACATTGCTAATGGAAGGGCATTGGTCATTAGCATGGCCATTGTATAGACGATGAATTCAAGTATAATATTGAAATCTAAGCCTTTACCTACGAGTTCGTCAAGGTAGACCCACAGGAATTGCATGAGTAGGACGAACAATGAGATGAGCAGGGTAACAAAAAACGGCCCAATAAAACTTTTTAGTATATACAGATGTAATCGCTTCATGCAATGGGTTTCTGAAACGAAGGCAAAGTTAATCCTTTTTTGGAATTTGGGGTTGTTAAATCTACGATCCGATCATATGTTTTAATTTCGCGATTTGGGAAATCCAGAGGTTTCGCGTATCTTCCATATCATCCTCATCTACATTATCTGTAACAATTAAGGCAACGTCACCCGTAAGTTCATCTTGAATAATTTGGAATTCGAATTCATAACCCGGATCCATATCAAGCCAACGGAAGCTTATCGATACATTAGGTATCATGGTAAGTATTTCAGCTTTTTGCTCTGTTGTTCCCCAATAAAATGTAAATACCTTTCCATTAATCTCGACATTGTCTGCAAACCACTCTGCCAAACCTGAAGGATTGCTAATTCGGCTGAATAAAACTGCGGGTGATGTTTTAAGGAAGAATTCTAATCTGATCTCTTGCATCCGAATAAATTGAAATTAACTTGCTTTTAAATAAATGTTTGATTGAACTATACGTGATTTTATAACTGATAACCCTTATCTTTTGTCCAGGAATAAGTTATTTCTGAGCTTTTCGTTTACGAGGCTGAAAATTATAAAATCGTGCAAATTTAAGCTTATTCTTCTGTGTAGGCGCAAAATAGCGATTTATTTATTAAAATCCTTTTGTCGTCAGTTGATTAGGTTCAAATTTTAAAAAAAAAGGCTGAGGGGTTGTCACCTACAAGAAAGCTATTATCTTTGCAGCCTCTAATGACGATTTGGTCGATTGAGATTAAGATGAGGAAGCTTTAGAGCGGATCAGTTGGTTAGAGCGTCCCGATTAAAATCGGGAAGGTTGAGGAATCAAGAAGTAGTTGAAATAATGAAAGGATAGCCGTTGTGGTTGTCGTTAATTGAAATAATGGCGAGGTAGCTTCCCGACGGGTCGGGATTAGAGCGTCCCGATAACAATCGGGAAGGTCGATCGGGAGATTAACTAGAAGTTTTTTGAATATAATGGCGAGGTAGCTTCCCGACGGGTCGGGATTAGAGCGTCCCGATAACAATCGGGAAGGTCGAGAGATCATGGAGTAGTTGAAATAATGAAAGGATAGCCGTTGTGGTTGTCGTTAATTGAAATAATGGCGAGGTAGCTCAGTTGGTTAGAGCGCATGATTCATAATCATGAGGTCGAGGGATCATGCCCCTCTCTCGCTACGCAGATTATCAGGGAGTTAAGAAGGTAGAATTTCGTAACTCCCTTTTTTCTTGCTTAAAACTTGCCTAACTTTCAGGATAAATTCATT
>CAIVMQ010000070.1 GCA_903907075.1 uncultured Bacteroidia bacterium | reverse complement strand
GAAGGTTTGTTTTAGTGTATGTTTTATATTTATAAATAAATTAATTTAACTATGAAAAGAAAAATCTTTCAAATGCTCCTACTCGGGATGTGTGTTCTTCTTGCAAGTACTACATTTGCCCAGGTTAAAGTGAGCGGAGTTGTTAAGGGTTCTTCCGGAGAAGCACTTCCGGGGGCGACTGTCGTGGTCAAAGGGACGACGAATGGCGTAGTTACCGATAATGATGGTAATTACACTATTTCTGTTCCTAATGCACAATCTACATTGGTGATTTCCTTTATTGGAATGGAAAGCCAGGATGTTGCATTGAATGGTAAAACATCTCTTAATGTTGCCTTGGCTCCTTCAGTCGTGGCAGTTAACGAGGTCGTTGTAACAGCTCTTGGTATGAAGAGAGAAAAGAGGGCAATTGGATATGATGTCTCTAATGTTACAGGCGATAAGATCGCTACAGGAGGTGTCGCGAATGCGTTAAAATCTTTGGATGGAAAGATAACCGGGGTTCAGATTAACAGTGTTACTTCCTCTCCTACCTCTTCTGTAATGTTTAATATTCGTGGTGCCACCTCATTACAGGGTATCATGGGTGGTTGGACAGGAAATATCAATAATCAGACTCAGCCGCTTATTGTAGTCAATGGTGTTCCTGTAGCTACAAATACAGTTTCTGCTTCGGCTGGTGTTGATGTAGGTAACTTCATGTCTGCATTGAATCCAAATGAAATAGAGAGTGTATCAATCCTTAAAGGTGCCAGTGCGGCTGCTCTTTACGGTGCTTCTGCAGGTAATGGTGTAATCGTTATTACAACTAAAGACGGTAGCAAGGCTAAAAAAGGGTTAGGTATTTCGATCAACAGCTCTACTTCAATCGATCAGGCTTTTATGACTCCACCGGTAAACAGACAATTTTTCCAGGGTGGAGAAGAAGGTGAGCCGCTTACTGATGATAAACAGATGTTAGGATGGAATATCAACGATACTAAAAATAACGTGGGTAGTGTTCCGCGCTGGAATTTGCTTACACAGAAGTGGGAGGAAGCTCCTCTTACAGTTCGTGGCGATCAGAACCCTTTATTAGCTTTCCTTACTCCTGGGGTAATGAAAGAGAATAACGTTGCGGTCACCGGAAACTATGACAAAGGGAATTACCGGTTGTCTGTTACCAGCATGGATTCCAAATCGGTTCTTCCAAACAACCGTACCTATCGTAATGATATCTCATTTAGCTCTACTTATAAATTGAATGAGAAATTGAGTTTTACTTCAAATGCATCTTTTTCTAGTACTTTTGTTCCTAACGTATCGCATACACAAGGTAAGAGAGAAGACAATCCATTGGCAATGGCTATGCAAATGCCAATCAACATGCCTAAGATGTCTGAGTGGAAACAAGCTCATACCTATCTTGATGGATGGGAAGGTCAATATCAGAATACTCCTTACTTAAGAAATCCGATGGGAAACCGTCTTGGTAACGTAAATGCTCAGGGTTTTGATAATAACGTACAGAAAAATAATCCGTACTTTATTACAAATAATATAATCCGTACCTACACAAAAAATATCTTTTACGGTAAAGCTCAGTTGGATTGGAAAATCGCGAATCCTCTTACCTTTACCGTGCGTACAGGTTTGAATTCAGAGAGTTTTACTTTTGAAAGAAAAACTTCCTGGGGTGCTGAAAGGCAACAAAAGGGAGGTTATGAGCTTCAGCAATCTGTAAACTTAGGTATTAATACTGATGCGTTGCTTGCTTACAATAACGATTTCTTCGATAAGAGACTTAATGTAGATGGATTGGCTGGGGTATCTTACGGATATTCTGAGTCAAATGGTTCTTATGGTGGTGGTAACGAATTATCAACCCCAAATAATTATAGTATGTCTGCTTTACCTTCTGCAGTGAGATTAGGTACTCAAATTTACAGGAGTTATCCTGGTAAAAGTTATGGCGCATATGCTACTGTTACACTTGGTTGGGAAAGACAAGTGTATCTTGAATTAACCGGTCGTAACGACTGGAGCGGTATTCTTGAAAGCGAGAAATCAACTCACTTCTATCCTGGTGCTTCACTAAGCTGGTTAGCTTCTGAAACATTCAAAGAGAGTTTACCTGAATATATCAATCTTTTGAAATTAAGAGGTAGTTATGCTGCAACAGGACACGGCATGGGCCGCCCTGTAAATCTTGATAGTTATGGAATTTCTGGTAATGTATGGGGTTCGGCTGCTATGGGTACTGTTGGCGGAAGTCTTGTTGATGCCAATATTAAACCTGAGATAAGTCTTACAAAAGAAGTAGGGGTTGACTTAGGATTTCTCCAGAACAGAATCTCTGCAAACTTTACAATCTACCAAAAAGCCCACATCGATCAGATTCAAAATCTTCCTGTAGTTGCATCTTCAGGTTTTAGCTCTGTACTTGCAAATATGGGTGATGTAACTTCTGATGGTATCGAGGCATCTTTGACTGTTGTTCCTGTTAGAAACAATGATTGGATGTGGAGTGTTACAGCTAATGCTTCATTCAATAAATCTGTTATCTCAAGATTAGATAGTCGCTTTGCTTCAAAATTTTACAACTACGAAGCCTCAACGCAGGTTGGTCTGTTTGAAGGAATCAAAGTTGGAGACCTCTATGCTCAATATCCTATCGCGTATATCCAAAGCGGAAAATACAAAGGACAGATGCTTACTGGTCCAAGTGGTATTATTGAAGAAGCTGTTACCACAGATGCCTACAAAAAGAAAAGTGGATACCTTGGAAATATGAACCCTGATGGCATTATCGGATTTAGTACTGACGTAAAATTCAAAAACTGGAGCATGGGTATCGTTACCAGTTGGAGATTAGGTGGCATCTTTATTTCAGAGACACAGAAAATTCTGGTTGATGATGGTGCTGCTGATCTTAGCAAAATTTATGCTGGTCAGAAATTATGGACAGGTGGTCGTTTTAGCGGCGGTTTACCAACCCTTCCAAATCCTGACGATGTATTTAAAGACTGGGTAGATACAGAAGGAAATGATGTAGAATACAGAGAAATGGTTCAAGGTAACTTAGAACTTTTCAATTCAGATCCACGTTATTTCGGTTACTGGAATGCTGTATTTATTGATCCAAGAAAAGATATCTCAGGCTTAAGCCAAGAAGAGAAAATAAACCTTTCGGATGACTATTACATCAAGAATGGTGATGATTTGAATCATACGATTATCTTGCCTCCTTACGGAATGGAAGGGAACGAACTTTGGTCAGGTGCTCAGTTCAGAACTCATGATGCAACAGTATTCAAGATTAAGGAAATTAACCTCACGTATAATTTGAAAAAACCACTTCTTGCGAAAATTCATTGTCAGGATGCAGCGATCACTTTCTTCGCTAAGAACGTAATGTTCTGGGCTAAGAATAAGATGAATGAAGATCCTGAGACTGCATTTAGAGATGGAGTATCCGGTATGGGTATTGCTCAGTATGGACTTCCTCCTATTCGTTCCGTTGGAGTGAAACTTTCATTGAATTTTTAATGTGCAATTATAATAAAAACAAGTAATTATGAAAAATATATATTATATTGCCGCCGGATTGTTAATGATGGTAATGGTTTCTTGCAATAAAGATCAATTGCGAATCGACCAAAGGCAGACCAGTTTTAATGTTAACTATTTTACCTATTCTCGTTTCCAGCTTACCTCTGCAATTGTTGATATTGCAACTAAATATGGTGCTGGAGTGAAGGAAGAGAGAATCAACTACTGTACCCTTTATTCATTTGATTGTTATACTCCAGAGAAATTTGGGGAGTTTTATACCTCTTATGAAGAAGATTGGAATATGGAAGGTAATCCTTATACTACCTCCTTACGCCAATTGGTAGCTGTTAAGGAACTTGCAACCAATGAGGATAATTTGGCCAATGCAGCAGCTGCTGACATTCTTAAATGTGTTGTTGGCGCTAATCTTACTGAGAAATACGGAGATATCCCATTCTCTGAGGCTTCTTTAGGTAGAACAGGTAATATCTTCCCTAAATTCGATGCCCAAAAGGATGTTTATACTGAAATGTTTAAATTGTTAGATGCAGCAGTAGTCACATTGACTGCTGATAGTAAGGGACTTCCTGCAGATCATGACGTATTGTTTGGTGGAGATAAAACCAAATGGATCAAATTTGCAAACTCCCTGAAATTCCGTCTCATGGCGCATTCGTATGAAGCGTTTAAGAAAGCGGGTGTAGATCTTGCCCCACAAATGCAGGCAATTGCCAGCGGCGGCCAATATATGTCTGCTAATGCAAATAATGCCTCTCTTGCTTTCCCCGGAAAGGCAGCCTGGGATTCCTGGTATTATACCACCGTTTTTGGTGGAACAGGTAATGACAATACCGAGCAAAAGCCAACCAAATACTTGATTGATATCATGTCTTCATTTGATGATCCTCGTATGTATGTAATCTTTGCTCCTGCATTGGCTCCATTATCCAGTTCACCAACTAAATATACCGAGACGTTGAAGATTAATAACTACAGTTATGATGTAACTTACTATCCTACAAGTACCGTCGATCCAAGCGCTCTGTCGGAAACTGCCAGCGATGCGAATGGTACCAAGAGTCCGTCAGCCTATCCGCTTGATGCAAAATGGATTGGCGTATCTAATCCATTAAGACCAGAGTTGCATTATGGTTCAACCGGAGCAAATATTCCCGGTACAAACTATCCATATGACAATCGTCGTTTTACTAGTTTCTCAAAGCTTATTTATGAGAAAAATGGCGACGCACTTAAAGCTGTCATTATGGAATCAAGTGAAATGGCATTCTTACTTGCTGAGGCTCGTCAGAAAAACTGGATCTCTACTGGTACTGTTAATGGTTTCTACAAGGATGGTATCAGACTATCATTTGAGCGTTGGAAGATTGAAAATGGCACCAAACCTGCTACTCAAATTGGTTCTACCAAAATTGTCGATAATTTCGATGACTATTATGCAAAACCAGGTGTAGCTCTTGATAATTCATCGGCTGACCTTGATAAGATTGCTATTCAAAAATGGCTCTCTCTGTTAGTGGTTAATCCAACAGAAGAGTTTATTGACTTCAGAAGATCAGGTAAGCCTGCGTTCCTTTCGAAGATCAGTGCAGCTTTTTCTGCCTATAGCTTCCCTTACCGTTATATGTATCCTAAAAATGAGTACAATAATAACAAGGAAAACTACAACAAGGCAGTTTCTGACTTAGGTGGAAAAGATCTTTCAGATGCTAAAATGTGGATTTTAAGATAAGTATTCTCTGAATACATTAGTACATATTAAAGGGTGTTGCAAATCTATTTTGCAGCACCCTTTTTTTGATTTCTATTGGAAAGTAAATAGACAACTGAATGATAATTTAATTATCTGTCATTAATAATTCGATCTTAGAAACCTAAGAGGAGCTATTTATCCTCCAATTTAAGAACCTCAATGAATGATTTATACTTGATGCCTGAAGAACACTTTTAGGCATTTTGCATTTCTTGTAATTCCATTGTTATTCCTTTTATAACGGTGGGAATTTTAGAATGACTCTTTTTACATTTTTCTTGATAAATGCTTTTTTCTATTGGGCTTTATTGAGTTTTTCTCTATAAAATAGTTTACTTTAGTTGTTTGAATTTTTATCAAAAAAATGCATTTTTTTACGTTCAATTTCACAATAGATTAAATTGGCTATCGGAGACCGTGTTACACCAAATTTTTGCCATAACGGTTATTCAGATATCTGATCTTTAGATTCAAAAACTTGATCCCTTCGGCATCAGATGGGCCGGATCCTCAATTATTAATACTATTCAATACAACGAAAATGACAAAAATTACCCCGTTAATTGCCCTTCTTATACTTTTAGTTATCGGCTCATTAAGGGCTCAAAACACAACTTCCGTAAAGCCTATCTTTAAGGATATCCCATTCACGCAAAACTTCAGTGTAAAGTATTATTTCAACGACGACGGAGCGAAACTTGAAAAGGTTTATTCAGACCGCAATGGTGCTATTCAGGTGCTGTCATCCAAAGGTTTACTTAAACCCTACGCCGGTGCGTTCCTCTATCCCGG
>CAIVMQ010000069.1 GCA_903907075.1 uncultured Bacteroidia bacterium | reverse complement strand
TTTTGGTGTTATCAATTGCGGGATGCTTAATATAAACAGCGCCATTTTTTTCCTGCGATTTAACTCCAAAACTGATTAATAAAACCAATACCAATGTCAATAAACTTTTCATAATATATAATTAGTTAGTGAATTACAATGATAACTATTTACATTTATTATACAAGTAATCATTCGCTATTTATACTGACTGGAATAAAACGGATTGAGCTATGCAGACATATCGTTTGAAAATAGGATCGAAAGATCAACTTAGCCAGCATACCCAATATGTCTTGAGACCAAATTGAAACTATTAAGGCTAATACTTTGCTTATAAAAACAAGTATAATGGAGGAGCATATATGCCGTTAAATTTTAGTGGAGTGCTTTACTGGCATTAGGTTGTTGTTGATTAGACATTAAAAAAAATCGAATACCAATCTTAGTCTGAAACCTATTCTTTAAAAACTTAGAGTAAGGGGTGTCTTTGATTTAAAGCAAACTACTGAAATAGAGGAACTCATACAAAAATACTGGTTTACGCCCTGGGTTACATGCCCGACCACAAACCCCCTAAAAACAAAAAATCAGCTAATCGCCTAAAGATGCAACTAACTGATTTTCTGAGCGGAAAACGAGACTCGAACTCGCGACCCTCAGCTTGGGAAGCTGATGCTCTACCAACTGAGCTATTTCCGCGTAGGATTTATAAATAGCAAAAGTAGGATATTTTTCCAAAACCCGTGGCACTAATAATCAGTTTTGTATTTTATTTCCAAATAACTTAAATTTGTAAAAAGTTAGATAATTAGCTATTCAAAGTTCGTACATCTCTGTTCGTTTGATATTCATTTAACTCCTACTCACAATGACAACTCTGGAAAAAATTCTGCTGTGGATTCCGCGGGATCTCTGTATCCTGGCCATTTTGTTTATCAGTATGTTCTCGCTGGATGTTTTCGAGTCTGGCGTACCTTTTGGTCAACAAATTCTAGCCTTTTTGATGCATAACATCCCCTCTTTTGTATTAATAGCGGCGCTAATAATTGCCTGGAAAAGGGAGTTCTTAGGTGGTATTATTATTGGATCAATCGGATTAGTCACAGCCCCATTTATTTATTCCCTGAATTACAGTAGAAATCACTCAGTCGGAGCAAGCTTAATGGTGATTCTATTGATAAATATGCCATTTATTATAATTGGCACTCTTTTTATCATCAGCCATTTAATAAAAAGACGCAGAACCTAATCTACACCCCAATTTTCTGAAGATCAGGTGGCTTCAGTGTTAGTTCATATGCTTCATCCCAATTATTATTTTTCAGTACTCGCTGCACATTAACTTCGAAGAGTTTCCGAATAATTATTCGTGTGATATCCGGATAATACACCTCAACTTTCACTTCAGAATCTAACCACTGAGCAATCTTTGGAAAGTGACGGCGCTTAAGGCTTTTAATGACAGGAACACCCATTTTCTCCAGTGCGAAAGCATTACATTGCTGCTCATACTGACCTTTCATAGGGATGACCATTAGCTTCTTGCCCAGGAATAATGCCTCTGCAGGAGTTTCAAATCCGGCGCCACAAAACACCCCTTTTGATTTTGCCATATCTGCTACGAAGGCATCATTGGTGATAGGACGAATCAGAATATTGCCAATCTGAATCTCCTCCTTTGCCCTTTTTGAAAATACGTGCCAATTGGAATTCGTAAAATAGGATAATTTCTTTATCAGTTTTTTGTCATCAAAAGAGGGCAAATAGACCGTATAATAATCAAGTTCTTCTATCTCACTCTCCCGAACCTGCTTCCGAATAACAGGAGTGAAAATGTTTTTATCATAGGGCTGAAAATGAAAACCAAAGTGCATCATTGCAGGCGCATAGTTACGCAGAATAAATTGGCCAAAATAGTCTTTTTCAAGAGGTATAGGAGTTTGCTTGCTGAGTAACGATCCTTGATGGCTCAAGCTAATGCATGGAACTTTTTTCTTGTAGCAGGCCCATGCCGAGACAGGCTCGAAATCGTTGATTACAAAATCGTAATCTTCCACATTTAATTCTGCTATTTCGCGTCTCAGGTTCGGTAAGTTAGCATTAATAGAGGTATTCCACATATCTATACCACCATTCTTCCCAAACCAAAAACTCAACCCTTTAAAACGGTATTTTACAGGAACATCAAGCTCTACATCACATTGTGTACCACTGACTAAGATATCACACTGACAATATTCCTGCAGATAAGGAATAATCTCACGTGCACGGCTAATATGACCGTTTCCTGTACCTTGAATTGCATATAGAATCTTCATATACGCGTATTTTATTGATCGTTAAATTGTTGTTTAATCTGTTTATCACTAAAAAACCTAATTGTGGAAATCGACAAGCATATCATTAAATAAATCCTTTACCTCCACATCCACCATTGCTTCATGTTCAGCTTCACCATTCTCCGAATGATCAATAAAATCAGTTCTGAAATTAAATATCCGCCATTCACCTTCATTATATTCCAAAGCAGAAAGATTTTCGATCCAGTCGCCAGAATTAAGATAGGTTACAGTATTCGCATCAACTTTGATTTCTCTAATTTCTGGCTTATGAATATGACCACAAACAACAGTATCGAAACCTTTCCGAACGGCAACTGAAGCCACTGTATCCTCGAAAGCATTAATAAACTTTACGGCACCCTTGACTGATTCTTTTATTTTTTTTGAAAATGAGACAGGCTCCAACTTAAAAAATCTTGCAAAACGGTTAACTTGAGTATTCAACCAGATTAAGGAATCGTAACCAATTGCTCCTAGTTTAGAGAGCCATTTGGAATATTGCATCACCACATCGAAAACATCTCCATGGAAGATCCAGACTTTCTTACCATCAAGGGTGAGCTTGAGATCATTAAGAATGCGCAGTTTACCGATCTTCATACCGCTAAACCTTCTGAACATCTCGTCATGATTTCCGGTGATATAATAGACCTGACAGCGATCAGAGGCAAGACCGATCAGATGTTTAACGACTTTTAAATGACTCTTGGGAAAGTATCGTTTTTTGAATTGCCAGATATCGATGATATCACCGTTTAATATCAATGTTTTAGGCTTGATACTCTTTAGATATTTCAATAACTCAGTTGCCTGAGATCCCTTTGTTCCGAGATGGACATCAGAAATAACCACCAGTTCAACGACTCTCTTATTCTCCATTAACGAATAAATTAATAGGCACTAAATAACCATGAAGAAGTTACGGGAGTGTTACAAAACAATTAAATATCTGTTACAATTTAAAGATAGTTAGTCAATACAAATTGATATTCAACAAGTTTCGAGTTGAAGGTGTTATTTCTCAAGAAGCTCTTTAAACCAGAATCCGGAATCTTTGATTGTCCGTTTCTGTGTAGCAAAATCGTTGTAGACAATACCGAATCTGGGACGGACACCTTCATTCCATTCAAAATTATCGACGAAGGTCCATACAAAATACCCGGTTACATTAGCGCCATCTTTTTTGGCACGCAAGATCTGGCTAAGGTAACGTTGAAAAAAGCTTATCCGCTGCTGATCATGTACGCGACCGTCACTAAGCTGATCGGGGAATGCGGCACCATTTTCGCTTACGATCAACTCCTTGATATTGTATTTTGAAAATTGCATCAAGATCTCGTAAATCCCCTCAGGGGAGACCTCCCAGCCCATCTCTGTTAACTCCGCATTGCGAGCCGGCTTGATTCGGTTAGCCCAGATAAAAGGGATTAATGAGGGTTTACTTACAACCTTAAAATAGTTCTGTATTCCAATGAAATCAAAATCGAATTTTAAATTCGCATGATCTTCAGGCAGGATAAACTTATCTATCTTACGCAGAAAGGGGAGCTCCTTGCAGGGATAACCCATGCCCAGAGAGGGTTCTATAAACAGCCGATTAAGCATCACATCAAGGCGTTGAGCCGCCCGAAGATGGATTTTTGACCCCTTATGTGGTTTCACCGGGGCACAGGAGAAAGAGGTTCCAATATGGCTATTAGAAACATTGGCCCGGATAATTCTTCCTCCAGCCGACTGACACAGTGAAGCATGATGTACTGAGGCAAGAAATTTATCGAGACTACTTTGTTGAGGAGCGTGCATACCCGAGAGATAACCCAGCGTAGTAAAGCTGGCAGGTTCATTTAATACCATCCAATGGTGAATGCGATCGCCAAATCTTTTAGTTACCAACTCGGTATATTCAGAGAACCAATTTATGATATCTCGGTTCGCCCATCCACCCTGGTCTTCTAATTTCTGAGGCAAATCCCAATGATAAAGCATTGCCCAAGGTTCTATACCAAGTTCAAGACATTTATCAATAAGCCTATTGTAATAGTCAATACCCGCTTCATTAACAGTACCAATCCCATCAGGAAGAATTCGGGGCCAAGAGAATGAGAAGCGGAAATTCTTAAAGTTAAGTTCCTTTAACAGCTCTAAGTCTGAGGTGTAATTGTTATAAAAATCGGTAGCCTCCCTGCCATGGGTTTTGTCCTTAACATTACCCGGATTGGCGGTAAAACGATCCCATACCGATTCCCCTTTCCCGTGATGATCCCATGCTCCCTCAATCTGATAGGCAGCTGTAGCCACACCCCACTGAAAATCAGTTCCAAAATCATCTTTATCTAAAATCAACTCATTCGGAATAGAGGTATAGACACCTTTTGGGGTCTGCTTCACAAACGAGGATGAGGATAGATAATTTAAAAATTTAACTTTTAGCATCCTGTAGTATTCGAAAATTTTCAAGTGCCAAAAGTATTATTTAAAATGATGGAATAATACCCTTCATCACAATGACCCATTTGGAGCTATTAAAAACGAACACGTTAAAAGAAGATTTATTTAAAAATGAAATAATAATGTCATAAAGTTGTAACATCATTTAATTGTTCTGTAACAGAAATGTAACATCGATATGGAATCTTTGTAACGTTGAAAATCAAATAATTTAAAAAAATGAAAAAGCTACAATCAATTTTATTATTCTTCGTTACAGTCTTGGCATTGAACCTAAGTGCCCAGGAACAATCGGTAACCGAAAAATTGTCTGAAGTGAATGACAAAGTAAACGGTTTACTTGAACGAGTATCTACAGATGAGGCCGATTTACAAAAACTAGCTAAGATTAAAGTTTCGGGGTATATTCAGGCTCAGTATCAGAATTTCGAGAGTCCATCTGTACTATCGAAATCACAAAATTATTTTTCTTTACGTAGAGTTAGGTTAAAATTTGCCTATGAGACTACTGATGGGATTAAATTTGTTTTGCAACCAGACTTACAAGCTGGAAATTTCAGTATCAAAGATGCTTATGCTATGTTAAACGATCGTTGGACAAAAACTTTTAGTCTTTATGTCGGAAAATTTAACCGTACAAACTATGAAGTTGAGTACTCATCTAGCCAACGTGAGTTAACAGAACGATCTTTAGTTATAAGAACCCTTTATCCGGGTGAACGTGCTATTGGAGCGAAACTTGAGTTTAATCCACAAAGCACGCCAATACACATGCAATTAGCAATTTTTAATGGAAATGATGGTTTGACGATCTCAAACAATGCTGGAACAAACGTAAATGCAACCGATAATATTGACTACGATAATTTCAAAGATATTATGGCTCGTGTGACCTATAATCTCCCATTAGGAAACTTCGGAGGACTTGATTTTGGTGCACATGGTTATTTCGGAGCTGCAAAATCAAATGCTCTAAAAACTTTAAGCGGTGACTATACAACTATAAGTGATATTAAGTTTGGAGATCGCGTTTCACGGAATTGGCTTGGTGGTGAATTCCAATTATTTGCCGATGTACTTGGTGGCCTTTCAATAAAGGGAGAATACCTTGCAGGTAAAAATGCCACGATCGGTTATTCACCTGTTGCAGCAGCAGGATCAGCAGCTGCAATCCCAGGAATGGCTAACTTCCAGAATAATTTTGCCGGAGGATACCTTTACCTGATTAAAAATTTAGGAAAGAAAAATCAATTTGCATTCCGTTACGACACTTACGATCCAAACACAGATATTAAAGGAGCTCAGGTAAAGGTTAAAGGATTTACAACCTCCGATGCTGTTACCCTTGCAAGCAAAATGAGTGGTAAGGGAGACCTTGCAACATCAACTTTTGGATTCGCTTTACATCACTACTTTGATGATAACATCAGAATTACTGCATGCTATGAAATTGTTCAAAATGAAAAAGTAGCTACCGCTGGTCTATTAACGGAAGACTACGTTCAGGCTAACGGACAAAAAGTAGCAAAAGGATTGGATTATAGTAAAGTAGTTCCTGCCAATGTTTTCACGCTAAGAATTCAAGCAAAATTCTAGTCAAAAAACTTTAATACCACGATAAAAGATCTGGTAAAAGTAGTAAATTGACAAACTTTTAAAGGTTAAAATAAACAGATAAAATTAAACAACGATGAAAAGATTCAACTTATTAAAATCTATGATCCTTGCAGTTATGCTTGGTGTTATATGCTTTGCTTTTACTGCAGCGCCAGAACGGATCACAGTTAAGGGCTCAGATACTTTGGTAATCCTGGCGCAGAAATGGGCTGAAGAATATATGAAAACCACTTCGAATGTATCTATTCAGGTTACAGGTGGTGGTTCAGGAGTAGGTATATCGGCATTGATTAACGGTGCAACTGATATTGCCAATGCTAGTCGTAAAATGAAACAAACCGAAAAAGAGAAACTGAAAGCCAGATACAATACACTTGGTGTTGAAGTTGCTTGTGCGAAAGATGGTATTACAATTTATCTAAATACAGCAAGCAAAGTGACAGAATTATCGATTGCACAGCTAGGAAAAATCTTTAGAGGCGAAATTACAAACTGGAAAGAAGTTGGCGGTGATGATCAGTCAATCAAACTTTATGGTAGAGAGAACAGTTCAGGAACCTATGTATTCTTCCAGGAGAATGTTGTGAAGGGTGACTATGCTACAAGCTGTCAAACATTACCCGGAACAGCAGCTGTTGTAAATGCAGTTAAAAAAGATACGTATGGTATTGGTTATGGAGGCGCTGCCTATGCAGAAGGAATAATTCTTTGCAAAGTAAAGAAAGATGACAACAGCCCGGCATTTATTCCAACTGCTGAATCGATCAAAACTGGTGATTACCCAATTACACGTTACCTTTATATGTACTTACGAAATAGACCTACAGGCGAAACAAAGAAATATATCGACTGGATTCTAAGTGCAGAAGGACAAAAACTAGTTGTCGACATGGGTTATTTCCCAGTTAAATAAATAAACAAGAATGGAGTGAAAACAAATCTTATACAAACGATTCAAAAGCGAATAATTTCTTCACAGAAGTTATTCGCTTCCTTCGTTTTAAATCTCCTAAAAATTGCCAATAGATCAAACTACAATGGGAAGAAAAAAAAACAAAGGTAAGTCATCCAACTATTCTGACAGTGAGAGCCACGATTCCGGCTTGATTGACATTACCCGTAAAAAATTTAGACTCGGTGATTATGTGGCCGAAAAAGTTATCAAAGGAGTGGCCTTCCTATCGATTACCATTATCGTGCTGATCTTTACTTTTGTCTTTAGAGAAGCCTTCCCAATTTTTAATAGCTCTAACGGAGAAAAAAAGGAGGCTGCTGTACAAACGGTTAAGGATAGTCAGGAGACTTACGGTAGTGTAACAGATCAGACTCCTGTTGCCCAGACTCAGGAAACCTATGGGTCAGTAGTTGATACTTCTGCGAAAGAGGGTGTTCAGGAAACCTACGGTGAAGTAACAGATAAGCAGCAGGTTCAGGAACAATATGGTGTTCAGACCTCCCAGGATCAGGATACTATTTCAGCTTCAAAATCTACGTATACCGTAAATGCAGGCAGCGGAACTGATGATAATCGCAGCGCAATAAAAACATTAATTACCAAGGATTGGGTACCTGTATCAGACAAACCAAGGTATGGCATTCTGGCTTTGATAATCGGGACCTTTAAAATTACGTTAATCTCGATGCTTTTTGCGGCTCCACTGGCTATTTTGGCTGCACTATACACTGCCGTTTTTGCAACCAAGAAGATGAAAGAGATTATCAAACCTACCATTGAGCTATTAGCCGGTTTCCCATCTGTAGTAATCGGATTTTTCGCTTTGATGGTACTGGCAACATTTCTGCAGAATTTCTTTCATTACGAAACCAGATTAAATTCGTTTGTGGGGGGAATCGCAATGGGCATTGCGGCCATACCTATTATTTTCACCATTACAGAAGATGCATTAACAGCAGTGCCAAAATCGTTCTACGAGGCTAGTCTTGCCCTGGGAGCCTCGAAATGGCAAACTGCATTTTTCGTTATTTTGCCAGCTGCAACGCCTGGGATATTTGCCGCAATCCTACTCGGTATCGGCAGGGTCTTCGGAGAAACGATGATTGCCCTTATGGCCACAGGAAATGCCGCTTTAATGACCCTTAATCCATTTGATTCGGTGCGTACCCTGGCTGCCACCATCGGAGCAGAGATGGCTGAGGTTGTCTTCGGCGACACCCACTATAATGTCTTATTTCTTATCGGATCAATGTTATTTATTTTCACCTTCGTCATAAATGCAATCGCTGAATTTTATGTCAAAGGAAAACTCATGAAAAGAATACAGGGAAAATGATAAATAGCCTACGTAAAAATATTAAGGGAATTGTCATTGAGGGAATTACCTTATTCTCGGCGATATTGATTGTCACTATTGTCGTGGTTATGTTAACCGTGATTTTCATAGGTGGAAAGGATCAATTATCCTGGGAATTCCTCACAAGTTTCCCTACTGATGGGATGACCAAAGGGGGGATTTTTCCTGCTCTTTACGGAACTGCCTTGCTGGTAATTATCATGTCGATAGCTGCTGTACCCTTTGGAACGATCACTGCCATCTATTTGACCGAATATGCAAAAGAGAACTCCATAATAGCCAAAACGATCCGATTTGCAGTGCGCACATTAGCTGTTATCCCTTCAATTATTTATGGGCTCTTCGGATTAGGTTTCTTTATAAAATTTGTGGGTACACATATCGA
This sequence comes from uncultured Bacteroidia bacterium, assembly GCA_903907075.1. Classification (GTDB taxonomy): domain Bacteria; phylum Bacteroidota; class Bacteroidia; order Bacteroidales; family Prolixibacteraceae; genus JAAFHB01. The sequence continues at coordinate 36,793 of CAIVMQ010000069.1, read as the reverse complement.
CGGAGCATTCTTCGGTGGTGAATTAAAATGGGGACAACCCAATCTGCTATGGGCAAGTCTTACCATGGCTTTATTGACTTTGCCGGTAGTTATAGTTTCTGTGGAAGAGGCACTAAAGACTGTTCCGCAGGAACTAAGGGCTGCGAGTCTGGCATTAGGAGCCACAAAATGGCAGACGATATGGAAGGTTGTCCTTCCCGGATCATTATCAGGAATTATGACGGGCACAATCCTGGCGGTAAGCCGTGGAGCAGGCGAAGTGGCCCCGATCCTATTTACAGGAGCGGCATATTACCTGGCTACCTTACCCGGACTTGGTGATCAGTTTATGGTGTTAGGATATCATATTTATGTGCTGACTACTCAATCGGCCAATGTCGATCAAACCTTACCTATCCAATTTGGTACCACGTGTGTACTACTTTTACTGACATTCACCCTAAACATGTCGGCCGTCATATTAAGATATCGAATAAGAAAAAAGAAAAATAGTTGATTATGATACTTGAAAAGATCCATACAGAAAACATGTACCTTTATTACAGCGGCAAAATGGCCCTTAAGGACATCTCCATTCAGATACCCGAAAAGAAGGTAACTGCTTTTATTGGTCCATCAGGATGCGGAAAATCGACTTTTCTTAGGAGTCTGAACCGGATGAATGATCTGATTGATGGTGTTAAGATTGAAGGTAAAGTGATGATTGACGCGATTAACATCTACGATAAAAATATTGATGTAGTCAACCTGAGAAAAAAGGTGGGGATGGTATTTCAGAAATCAAACCCGTTTGCAAAATCAATCTATGAGAATATAGCCTATGGTCCTAAAATAAATGGGATAAACAATAAAAATCAGCTCGACGAAATCGTTGAGACAGCACTCAAAAATGCGGCGATCTGGGATGAAGTAAAAGATCGTCTTGGTGATTCGGCACTTGGTCTATCAGGAGGTCAACAACAACGACTGTGTATCGCCCGCACATTAGCTGTAAATCCTGAAATAGTCCTCATGGATGAGCCTGCAAGTGCCCTAGACCCCTTGTCAACAGCAAAAATAGAGGAGCTTATCGTACAACTCAAAGAAAAATATACGATCGTAATTGTCACACACAATATGCAACAAGCGGCACGTATTAGTGATAATACAGCATTTTTTTATCTGGGGGAACTCATTGAATATGACAAGACAAAGAAAATATTTACCAATCCGGAACGAAAACAAACAGAGGACTACATTACCGGACGTTTTGGTTGATACTAAATAAATCTATACATTTAGAACATGGAAAACTATAGAATATTTGATTCAGAACTTGATAAGCTGGCGCACAAAGTAAAACAGATGTGCACACAGGTAAACCAGCAATTAATCGATGTGGTGATTGCCCTGAAGAAGGGAGATCTAATTTTGGCAAATGCAGTGGTTAAAAATGACCATGCAATTAATAATCTGGATGTCAAAATCGATAAGTTATGTCAGAAAATATTTGCCCTTCAGCAACCTGTGGCCTCCGATTTAAGGTATATTATCTCTGCTTTAAAGATCAACAATGACCTTGAGCGGATTGGTGATCATGCCTGCAACATCGCAAAACGGATTGAGCCACTTCAGGATTACCAACAACTTGTCGAGGATCTTAAAATTGATTCAATAGGATTAAAAACAACAGACCTTTTTGGCGACGTTGTTGAATTGGTAAACACTCACGATCTGAAATTTGCTAATCAGGTTATGAACAAAGCTGAACTTATAAAAGATGAGTGTGAACAAATAGGTTCATCAATACTCAGCGAGATGATGCACCAGTCGGAAGTGGTCGTTGTTGCAGCCAATATCTTAATCATCATTAATCTATTCGAACGTGTGGCATCCTATTCGACCAACATAGCAGAATCAATTATTTTTGTTGTGAATGGCGAAATTGTAAAGCACAAAAAACATATCGAGAACAACTAAGATTCTTGCATAAACAATATAGTCACCGCGTTCGTAATTGGAGAATAGAAATTCGAATTAGTAAATTTTTACCCATTTGTGGATTCTAAAAAATAACGGAATGTCTTATAATCCACTAGAATTATTACACTAAGTAAGAGAAACTATGAGTGAGAAATTTCGGGTTCTCGTTGTTGAAGACGAGGAGGATCTCAATGAAATTCTACAATTTAATCTTGAAAGTGAGGGTTATCATGTCGATACTTCCTTTTCGGCAGAGGAGGCATTAAAACGAGACCTTACCGGATATCATCTAATGATATTGGATGTGATGATGGGAAAAATATCGGGGTTTGGTCTGGCCCAACGGATCAGAAAAGAGATGCTTCTTGATGTGCCAATCATCTTTCTCACTGCACGAGATGCCGAAAACGATATGCTCACCGGATTTAATCTCGGTGCCGATGACTATATCATCAAGCCATTCTCTATAAAGGAGCTTCAAGCGCGTGTTAAGGCAGTCCTAAAGCGGGCAAAGGTATCCCCAGCTGAAGTTGCCTCAACAGTGCTCAGCATGGGCAATCTAGCCATTGACCTTGAGACAAAACGGTTAGTTCTGGGAGATAAGAAAATCGACCTGACCCGTAAAGAATATGAGATTATCTACTTACTTGTAAAAACACCCGGAAGAATATTCTCTCGTGAAGAGATCTTACGTAGAGTCTGGGAGAGTGATGTAATTGTTTCCGACCGGACAGTAGATGTCAATATGACCCGATTAAGAAGAAAGATGGAAGAATATGGTAGCTATATCCGCAACAAGCCCGGATTTGGCTACTATTTTGAAATCTGATATACTCATAACCAACTATGCTATTTAAGAATAAAACAATCAGGTGGAAATTATTTATTTATTTCCTGCTTCTTTTCGGAATCTTCACCCTTTCGATCATTCTATTCCAAAGCCAACGTGAAAAACATTTTAGAATTGGTCAGCTTGAGACAACCTTAAATGAATATGCAGACCTAACCAATCGATATATCGACCATAATTCGCTCTATGCCAAGGGTGACTTTTCAACCCTGGACAGTTTAAAATCACTCATCCCTCCCGACAAAGCCAGAATAACAGTGATTGACAGATCTGGAAAAGTACTGTATGACAATACAATACAAGAATATGCGACGATGGAAAATCACATTGGACGACCAGAAATTCAAAAAGCTCTCCAAAATGAATTCGGAGAAAATATCCGACATTCTTCAACAACCAATCAGAATTACATCTATTATGCCAAGGCGTATAACCATTATGTTATTCGAACAGCCGTTATTTACGATACTCAATTAAAGGCATTTCTCAGAGCCGACAGGGTTTTCATCCCATTTTTCATCTTTTTATTCATCATATTCGGATTTCTACTCAGTTATATTGCCAACCATATCGGTGACTCAATAGCAAAACTCAAAGATTTTGCCGTCAAAATAAGACGAAATGAGGCCATAAACATTTATGAGGACACCCGATTTTCAAATGACGAGCTTGGATTTATAAGCCGTGAGATCATTCAACTATATCAGCAATTAGGTAAGACAAAAACAGAACTCGTCCTCGAAAAAGAGAAACTCATCAGTCATCTCTTTGTATTAAACGAGGGAATTGGATTTTTCTCTGCAGATAAAAAAACAATTCTAAACAACAGCCATTTTATTTTCTTTATTAATATTATTTCAGAGGAGACAACAACAGCGATTGAAAACATCTTCCTTGCTGAAGAGTTTTACGAGATCAACGAATTTATTAATCAGATCATTGCTGATGATACAACCTACCAACTCAATGAATTGCCTCGTATTGAATACTCCATACAAAAAGATAAGTTTCACTTTAACATACAATGCATTGTCTTTCCGGATAAGAGTTTTGAAATACTAATCGCAGATCAGACCCAGCTAATGCGCAGGAGTATTATGAAACAACAAATCACTTCTAATATTTCGCATGAGCTTAAGACACCAATATCGTCTGTTAAAGGGTATTTAGAGACTGTATTAAACAATCCAGACCTTGAAATCAGTAAACAACACTATTTTATTGAAAAGGCCTATAATCAATCGGAGAGACTAACCCAACTAGTAAATGACATATCGCTATTAAATAAGATTGAGGAGTACTCTGAATTGTATGTCCGCGAAGAGGTTCCAGTGAAAAAAGTGATCAATGAGGCTATTGAAAGTTTTAGTGATCAGATTAAACTAAAAAATATTCAAGTTGAATGTTCCATCGAAGAGAACCTGATTATTAAAGCCAATCATTCGTTAATTTTCTCCGTATTCAGAAACCTCATGGAGAATTCGGTGAACTACGCAGGTGACAATATCACCATTACAATAAATAAATATCACGAAGACAACTCTTTTCACTATTTTTCGTTCTCAGATAATGGTCCCGGTGTAGATGATGAACATCTTGCGAGACTTTTTGAGCGATTCTATAGAGTCGATTCAGGTCGATCACGCAAGGAAGGGGGAACTGGTTTAGGACTGGCAATTGTAAAAAATGCCATTCTTAGTTTCAAGGGGGAAATTTCAGCCCGAAAACTGAAAGAGGGTGGCCTCGAATTCCTTTTTTCACTACCTCGGTAAGGCAAGTCAGAAAGTCACCTCAGCTACACTCCTAAAAATTCGCTCAGTGCTAGGATAGGGCGAAGACGTGATCAAAATCAAATAATGCCCCGTCGAAGTAATCCGTCACTGACGCAATAGTACCAAGCCTCAAAAAGGCGTTAAATTTAGCCGTTCCAGGATTACATATCCGCACCAGCTGAGGGAAAGGACAAAGAAATTAGAGCGAGAAATAAGGAGCTAGAGCAGACGAGCTCAACGTAAAAAACCTATGGATCTATAGATTTGAACCTATTCTGTTACCATATTTTAAATTACTTTTGACATAAAGTAAATCTATTTCAAAATGAAGGAACAAATTGAAGCACTAAATCAAAAATATAAGAATGCAACAGCTGAGGAACTATTGGAGTTTTTTCTCAGCGAATACAATGGTAAAATAGCGTTATCCAGTAGTCTTGGCACCGAAGATCAAGTACTAACACATCTGGTAACAAAGATTGACACAAGCACAAAAATATTTACCCTCGATACTGGGAGGTTATTTCCTGAGACTTATGAATTGATACACCGTACAAATAGCAAATACGGCATAAAGCTAACTATCTATTTTCCAGACTCTATACAGGTAGAGCAAATGGTTGGCTCTAAAGGCATTAACCTATTCTTCGAAAGTGTTGAGAACCGAAAACTATGTTGTAAAATCAGAAAACTCGGACCATTAAAGCGCGCCTTCGAAGGGCTGGAAGTATGGATCTGTGGCCTTCGTCGTGACCAGTCAGTTACGCGTCAAAATATGCAACGTATTGAATGGGATGAGGCCAACGGATTGATCAAACTAAATCCGTTGATAGACTGGAGCGAGAGCGATGTTCTGGAATTTATTAAATCGAATGGAATACCATATAATCCGCTGCATGACAAAGGCTTCCCAAGTATTGGATGCCAACCCTGTACCCGCGCGATACTCCCTGATGAGGATATCAGGGCAGGACGCTGGTGGTGGGAGAATCCCGACACCAAAGAGTGCGGATTACACAAAAGATAAAACATAAAAAAAGCGCTTTTCTTTAAGCGCTTTTTTTATGTTCAAGGATTTTAAGATTAGTCAAATTTATGACCTTCTTCTTCGAAACCTTTATTATATTGTTCCATTGCACTTACACTCATACCCATCGAAGAGAAACCTCCGTCGTGGAAAAGATTTTGCATGGTCACCTTTTTGGTTAGGTCAGAGAACATCACCACGCAAAAATCAGCACATTCATCAGCAGAAGCGTTACCAAGTGGAGATAAACGTTCAGAGAAATCAAGTAGATTAGAGAACATCTTCAATCCATTACCTGCTGTTGTTGGTGTTGGTGACTGAGAGATCGTATTGATACGTACTTTACGTTCATTACCATAGATATATCCAAAGCTTCTGGCAATTGACTCAAGCAGCGATTTTGCATCAGCCATATCATTATAACCATAGAAGGTACGTTGAGCAGCAACATAGGATAAGGCGACCACAGATCCCCACTCATTGATTGCATCGAGTTTTCTAGCTGTTTGCAATACCTTATGGAACGACACCGCAGAAACATCAAGTGTTTTAGTTAGTAAATCGTAATCCAAATCACTGTAATGTCTCCCTTTTCTTACATTCGGAGACATCCCAATCGAGTGGAGAATGAAATCCAGTTTTCCACCTAAGATTTCTGTTGATTTGCTGATCAACGCTTCAAGATCGGCAACGCTAGTAGCATCTGCAGAGATCACCGTACTATTGCATTTATCAGCAAGAACTTGAATCTCGCCCATCCGAAGAGCTATCGGAGCATTAGACAAAGTGAAGATTGCACCTTCCTCATGCGCCCTTTCAGCAACTTTCCATGCAATAGAACTTTCGTTAAGTGCACCGAAAATTATCCCTCTTTTTCCTTTCAATAAATTATAAGCCATCTAGTAACGATTTCTGAAAACCTCACAGTTCTCAATTAATAAAATAAAGCACAAATATAGTGTTGATTTGTTAAACTCCAATTCTCTAAAAACTACTATCTCATATAACCAAAAACAACGTGAAATGTTTTCCAATCAGCCAATTACTACCTTAATAATTCACCGGCATTCAGTATGGCAGCGGCGCTAATATTCTCGCCACTGAGCATTTTTGCCAATTCCTCGATCCGCTCAGCCTTGGAGAGTTGTCTCAAACGAGTAATTGTCTCATGGGCTGTATCCTCTTTATACACCAAAAAATGATGATCACCTCTGGCGGCAATCTGTGGAAGATGGGTAATATTAATAACCTGCATATCGGCAGAGATCTCCTTTAATATCGATCCCATCCTATCGGCTATCTCTCCCGATACACCGGCATCAATCTCGTCAAATACGATCGTTGGCAATGCTTTCGACTTAGAGATCAAAGCCTTTATCGACAGCATGAGTCGAGACATCTCCCCTCCTGAGGCCACCTTCGAAATTTCACTCAGAAGCCCATTTTTATTAGCGGTAAAGAGAAAATTCACACTATCCATCCCATTTACGGTAGGGGTAAGAAGCGGAGTTATCTCAACCTTAAATTTCGAATTAGGCATCCCCAAAAAGATAAGCTGACCTAAAACGCGTGCTTCAATCTGCTCAGCTATCTGACTCCTCTTTACTGATAATTGACGCGCCATAGCCTCCACTTCACCATATTTCTCCTCCTTTAATTTCAGTAACAGAAACAGCTCCTCCTCGTTTGAGGATACCGCATTTACCTGTATTTCGAAACCATTACGCAATTCTATAAGCTCACTACACGATTGCACATGATGTTTTTGTTGCAACGAATAGATTAAGTCAAGCCGCTCATTTATAATCCTGATCCTATTGGGATCAAACTCCACCTTATCGGCAATCAAGGCAGCCTCGTGTGCAATATCTTTGAGTTCGAGGTAAAAACTCTCGAGCCGCTGTGAGAGAGGTATTGCCTCGGGGAGAAAACTGTTCATTCTGATAATTGCCGTGATTGCCGACTTGGTCTGATTTAAAGCAGACCCCTCATCACCATTTAAAAGCTCCGTAACCATTGAAAGACCAGACTTAATCTCCTCGGCATGGGTAAGCAGCTCGAGTTCCTTCTCGAGCTCAAGTTGTTCATCTTCAACCAGATTTGCCTTATCGAGTTGATCGAACTGAAATTGAAAATAATCAAAATCAGCTTTCGATTTTTCAATAGCAAGCTCCATTTGATCATGCGCTAGAGTTAACTTTCGATATTGGTTAAAACTCTCCTTATAAATCAGAAGATTAGTTTGATTCCCGGCACAAATATCGACGACCATCATCTGAAACGTCTGTTCGTTAATCTCAGGATTTTGGTTCTGAGAGTGAATATCAATAAGCCGGATGCCGATATCCTGCATCACTTTAAGCATCACCGGGGAGTCGTTAATAAAAGCACGCGATTTACCGGCAGGATTTATCTCCCTGCGAAATATAGCATACTGCTCATAATCGAGATCATTTGCACTAAAAAGCTCCTCTAATCCTAATCCATCAACACGAAAATTAGCCTCCACAACACACTTGGCATTCTTGTCATTGAGCACTGCAGAATCGGCTCTCTGACCAAGAATTAAACCCAGAGCGCCTAATAAAATTGATTTTCCAGCCCCTGTCTCACCGGTGATTATAGAGAAACCGGGACTCAATTCAACATCAAGCTCGCGGATTAGTGCATAATTCTGAATTTTTAAGCGTGTTAGCATTCGGCTAAAATAAACATTAAAATATTTTCTGCTCCAAAATCTTTTGATATTTTCCCGAATTTGACGGATCACATTCGGTAAGAATGGTCATGACCCTACCCTTTTCATCAGTACTCCCTTTAGAAAATACATTGACAAGCTCATCTGACTTAGCATCGAAGAAGAGTCTATTTACGTAGGTATCAGGTTTTGACCGATAAACACGTTCGATGTTTTTCAAGGCATCAGCAATCTCAGAACGTCCAAGGTCAGGTTTTTCAGAGAGGACATCTAATCCTAACCGATGATAGCGATACAGCAACTCTCTGAAAGGACCATACGCCTTATTAGTCATGTTTTCGATCAACCAAAAGCGATTGAAATTCCCTTCAAAAGCCCTCCATCCTTTCTCGCGTGCATTTTGTGATCTGTTTACAATATCACGTGCCTTTTGAAAATATGGGGTACCTCCAAGGGGTGAATACGAGTCGTAATCAAAACCTAGAATTACATTGGCATAATAGGCAAGTAGATTGGTTAACGGATTAGAATTCCCTGTTTCATCAAATTCCATGGGCTGGAACTCAACATATCTGAACTGTATATCGTTATCTTTAATATTGAGTAACGGGGAGTTATAGGAGGAGTTAAATATTGGTCTGTTCAACTGAACCTGCAGCGTTCCGCTAAATTCATCGGATGAAAGCTGCTGAGTAATCTGAATAAATACGGTACATTCGATACGCTCATCGGTGGTAAAAACATTATCAGACCATTTACGATTATTCATAAATTCGTAAATATCGGTTCGCATCGACTCAAAAACCTGTTTGTTTGTCCCTTCGACTCTAGAGCTTGAGACACTCACATTGCACCTGAATTCCTGACTAAAGCCAACTTTAGAGAGAAGTAGTAGGGAGAGCAGGAAAAAAATTCTAATCATAAAAACGGGTATATTTCCCATAAAAATACAAAAATCACGCTAATGATAAGATAAAATCTTCTGTCTCTATTATTTTATTTACAATGTCAACAGCAATATCTGTTTTTAACTTTAATCCGGAAGTAAAAATCACCCCCTCTGAATTGAGAATTTTTATCGAATTTGTATCGGTAACAAATCCAGAATCTTTATCGTTCAAAGAATTCAGGATAATAAGATCCAGGTTTTTAACGCGAAGTTTAGCGAGAGCCTTCTCTTCATCACTACTGGTCTCGAGCGCAAATCCAACAACTATCTGATCCTTGCGTTTTATTGCACCCAACGAAGCGGCTATATCTGGATTGGCCTTTAGTTCAAGGATAAAATTCTCTGTTGTACGTTTAATCTTTTGGCTATTGATCACTACAGGGGCAAAATCGGCCACTGCAGCAACCATCACCGCACCATTACAGTTCGAAAAATAGAGAAGGCACTGATCGTACATCTCGGCGGCAGAGATCACATCAATGCGCGTAATATTAGGATGGTTAATCGTTAAAGCTACCGGACCTGCTATTAAGATTACTTTCGCACCCCGAGAAGCAAGTTGTTCGGCAATAGCAAACCCCATCTTACCCGACGAATAATTGCCGATATAGCGAACCGGATCGATCTTTTCATGCGTGGGTCCGGCAGTTACGAGGTAGGTCTTATTCAGACGTTTTTTTTTGAGCAAAAAACGTAACGATTTTCGCAAGTATAACATCAGGTTCTTCCATCCGGCCTTGCCCCACAAGACCACTGGCAAGCTCGCCAGATACCGGATCAATAATTATATTTCCATAGGACTTTAACAGCTCGATATTACGCTGTGTTGAAGGGTGCTCAAACATATCCAAATCCATTGCCGGAGCAATCATAACAGGACATTTTGCAGATAAATATGTTGCCAACAATAAGTTATCACATAATCCCAAGGCCATCTTCCCCATTGTATTGGCAGTAGCAGGAGCTACAACAATCAAATCAGCCCATAAGCCCAGATCAACATGACTATTCCATGAACCATCAGAAGGGGAAAAAAAATCACTTAAGACTGGCCTGCAAGAAAGGGTAGAAAGCGTTAATGGGGATATAAACTCCTTGGCATAAGGCGACATTATAACTTGCACATGAGCATCAAGTTTAATAAGGCCCCTTAACAAATAAGCAGCCTTATAGGCCGCAATACTTCCGGTGACACACAGAATAATTTTTCTCCCCGCAAGTTGCATCTGTTCAGAAGTGTTTTATCGGTTTACAAATGAATGCTATTTACGATAGAAATCATTCACGAGCCAATCAAAGAGAGTTATTTCTTCTCTTTAGTTGGATTACGGTAATAGATCTGACCCTCTTTAAACTCTTCATACGCTATCAAAGTTGGTTTTGGCAACTTTTCGTAAAAACGAGAGATCTCAATCTGTTCGCGATTTTCAAAAACCTCTTCTAGATTATCGGTAAACGAGGCAAACTCCTGAAGTTTGGTATTTAATTCCTCCTTGAGTTCAGCATTAATCTGATTGGCACGTTTGGCAATAACCATTAAAGATTCATAGATGTTACCTGTGAATGCTTCCAATTCATTCAGATCCCTGGGTACAGTACTTACAGGAGCTTTTGTCTTTTTATAGTCCATCTCTTATTTTTGTATTTTATTTATCTCTTCATCACTTAAATTCATCAATTTCTTCGTGCTGGCAAAGAAACGATCTGCCTCTTTTCTATATTTACTCTCGGGAAACTCATCGGTAAAGGTGAAATATTCATCCAGCGCATTATTTAATCGCTCCCGTTTCTTATCTTCAATGCTATTTTCTCCCAATAAATATTTAGCCTTTAACAGATAATACATTAGCTCTTCGCGGTATTTCGAGTCAGGATACTCTTTAATGCAATCCGATAACGAGATTACCGCAGCCCTATAATCCATTAAATCATAGTATAACCTACCAGACAAATACGACTTATAGACCAATTTCTCCCTTAACTCATCAATAAGCTTATTTGCATCAGCAACGCGAGCACTACCTGGGAAAATATTAATAAACAGCTGCAACGCATCGATAGCATCCTGTGATGTTTTTTGGTCCAGCCTTGCGGTAGGAGAATCGAGGTAATAACAATAACCAATTAAATACTGAGCCTCTTCGTTAAAAGAGCTACGCGGAAATTCCTTCAACATCTGACGAAAATAATGACTCGAAAGGACATAATCCCGTTGCCCGTAAAAACTCTTTGCCAGATAATAGTAGATCTGATCGGCACGGCTCGTACCACGATAGATATTAACCAGTTCCTGATAAAGTTGAGCAGAACGGCTATACTCCTTATGATCATAATACTCTTTTGCCTTTTTCAGCTTAAACTCATAGTCGGTACTTTTGACTATCTTCTGATATTCCCCACAGGAGAAAATCAAAAAAAATAGAGCAATCAAAAGAATATTTTTCACTTTTCTAAACATGGTGCAAAGATACATTTTTTCAACAAATAGGGACATCATTTTTTTTGAAATAAAACGATCCAAATTGAAACATCCCAAAACATGCGCTATAATCAGTTAATACACTCAATAATACCAGTTTAAAATTGATATACCACAGCTGTAATTCACAAAAGTACAAAAACAGAATTTATAAATCAAAGACTCTATTCGACGGTTGTATTTCTTAAAAGACCAACCAAAACAAGCTTCTCAGAAGCAGCCAGACCATTCGGATTACATCCAGGTTCACCCTCCGGAATCGGAATGCCCAATTTTGCATAGTGATCGATCCATCCAGGTAAAAATTGCCCGGTGAAAGGATCTTTAAAAGTCATCGGGTTTAGGGTAAAAACAGAATCAGCAACAAAAAGTTCATAAATAAATTCGGAGCAATAATATCCATTCGTATTCATCCGATAGGAATAATTATAACTCGCCCCAATTTTCTGATGAGCAATTATTAAAGCCAACGGGATTGATTTAGCAAACTGGTCCTTAAGCCGATAGACTACAAACTCCTTTTTAATAGAATCAGAAACGAGAAAAAGTGGTAACCGTTCACGGCAAACCCCTTTTTGAGGAGCGGCATGCATTACAAAGCAACTATCGCCCGAAAATTCAACAATACCCATATGATCAAAATGGGTTTTATTTTGAGTCTGAGTTGACACATCGATGGCTTGGGAGAGAGCTGTTGAAGTAGCCCCACAAAATAAAAGATCACCCGTTCGAAGAGTTACAGTGGATGGTCCAGTATTTCCCTGTCCGCAAACTAAGAAGATAGAACTGCGAAGAAGTATCAAAAGAAAAAACAGATGTTTCAATACTGCATAAATTTAACTGAGAATAATAAAGAAAGATAACGTCAACAAAAACTTTACCAAATAAAAGATTTTTTGAGTTAACAACCCAACTATATCGATTGTAAATTAATTCAGCAGTCGAGCAAATGGATAAGATGAGTAGAGAATGGTACTAATACAAGAGGATGATCCTCTTGTAAATTAATGAAAGGGTAATAAGTGAAAATACCCGTTTAAATCAAAAACCCACGAGAAAAAGGTTTAAGTGACTCCCAATGTTAGCACAACAACTTAAAGGTTTCCAAAATCCTGCACATTATAATTTATAAATGTGCTTGCCGGATTTCTGAAATATCCAATTCCAATGGTGGTGTAAATAGGGTTAAGCATCGTCTTTCGATGACCTAAATCCTCAACGCCGGCATCAATAATCATAATCCGGACAAAATTGATAGCAGCAGCCTGAGGATCCACAATCGAATTATAATAATCACTCGTTGAAGCAGCGATATTTTCGCCTACCGAAGAGCCTATAAATCCAACTGTAATAGCCCGCTTCATCGGGGTCCCATTCTGATTATGCCCCATTAAGTCATTCTGCGCAAGGTAGAGGGCATAATTTGAAGCAGAAAGATTAAGCGCATAATTAAAGGACAACGGTAAAAGAAATGTTTTTGTCTTCATATATAAATAACTGCCATTGTCCAGCGAATCACTCATCGAACTTTTCAAGCGTAATTCTGCATATTCAGAAGGATTAGTGCGCGCAAAATTGATCTCATCCAACATCATCTTCTGAAAAGATGTCACATCCTGCGAAATCTCGGGGGTCGTTTCTGTATCCAACGATGGCTTACAATTTACAAAGGTAAAAAGCAGAAACGCAAGAATCGATAACGATATTATTTTCATAAGATATATTATAATCAACTAACCTACAGGCTCTTTATATATTTAGGACAATCAAAGATATGTAAAAACAAATGCCAAAACAAGCAAAACGTAAAATATATTTTTACGTTGTATGATTTCTTTATTAAAATAAATAAAATGCAGTTTTCACAATGTAAAATACATGCCTATAACTTAATTATCAATGTTTTATCTAATACAATAAACGTAAATTATATTTACACGATTAAAGCATGTTCAAGAATTAAACCGTAAGAAAAAATACAGATTAAGTAAAAAGAAAAAATATTTACACGTATAAGTCATCGTACATGATCTATTTCGAGCACTGTATGATGGGGAGCGAGAAAAAAGGAGATGAAGAGACTACTGCACGACTACACGAGGGAGTTACACTTCGTCAACACTCTGAGGGGGAAAGGGGAGATAAAAGACCAAAGAGGAGATTTAAAAGCAAAAATCAAAATTGCCCCGGCAGGGTTATCCCAAAGCTGACACACTTGTAACCCGGGGAATGCAATGAGGAGCCAGAATACGTTAATTAGTAACACTATCGCATTTGTGTAAACCAAGGATCAGCAACCCCAACCATACACCGTGAGCGATCCAAACATCTTAAGCAAATTGCTCACCAACCTGACGCGATAAATCAGAGGCAATAAAAAGACAAAAAACAAAAGGTAGACTTAAAGAAGATGAAACGAGTCTAAAATTATTTCTGATCAGTTCCTTTGTGGGTATAAAAGAAAAATAGGTACTTTTACTTGCTGTTGAATATAACAGTTAGCAATTGCATAAATGCAAAAAATCACCCTCCTTATTCTATCCCTTTTTTGGTGCTCGACTCTTCAACTAGCTGGGCAACAAAGATATTCAGAATTAAAAGGGATTGTTGTTGATACAGATCATCATCCGCTCGAGAAGATTAACATTCTGATCCATGGGACAAAAATTGGGACGACGACAAACGACAAAGGGGAGTTTTTAATTCCAAAAATCGAAGGACGAAATGTGATACTCCTATTTTCAGCCATTGGCTATGAGACTAAATCACGGGAGATCTTACTTCCATCACCGGAGCCACTACTCCAAATATTACCAACTCAACTAAAAGATATCAAGGAGATTATTGTATCCAAAAGAACGAATAACAGCAATCTATTGACAATTCAGCCCAGCCTTACCGATAAGCTTCCATCGATCGGCGGAGGTGTTGAGACCTTAATAAAGACGCTTCCCGGGGTCAGCAGCAATAACGAGTTAAGCTCACAATATTCTGTGCGTGGTGGAAACTTTGATGAAAATTTAATTTATGTAAACGGAGTGGAGATCATCCGTCCTTTTCTAGTAAAATCAGGAGAACAGGAGGGTTTAAGTTTTATCAATAGCGAGATGGTTGCATCTATTGGATTTTCGGCAGGTGGCTTTGACGCATCATTTGGGGATAAGATGTCCTCCGTTCTTGATATCTCCTACAGAAAACCTGAAAGAAGTGGTGTACGTGCTGAAATTGGAGCTTTGGGAGGCTCTGCACTATTAGAAGGGACAAGTAAAAACGGAAGGTTCATGCACCTGACAGGCATCCGATATAAAAACACTTCCTATTTATTGGGTACCTTAGATCGAAAAGGGGAATATAACCCATCCTTTACCGATCTTCAAACTTATCTTAATTATCGACTAACTACAAAGTTAAACATTGGTTTTCTTGCCAATTTCGCATCAAATACATTTCAGTTTATCCCGCAAACCCAGCTAACTAAATTTGGCACACTTACAAACCCGTATCAATTCTTGGTCTATTTTGATGGTCGTGAAAAAGACCTTTTTGAAAATTCGCTAGGTGCTTTAACGGCAAACTACAACCCTAATTCACGCTTGTCACTAAAACTACAGGCTAGCTCATTCTACTCCTTTGAAAAAGAATCGAGTGATATTCTTGGTCAGTATTATCTTAGTGACATCAATAAAAATGGTGATAACGGGTTAAATAATGACAGCACCACGGTAAATGGCATAGGATCAAATTTAATTCACAGCCGGAATCTACTCAATGCCAATGTACGTGTATTTGAGCAACGTGGAACCTACTCTTCCGATCATCACCAACTGCAGTGGGGAGTAAAATACCAGCATGAGTCAATCTCTTATCGCATCAATGAATGGGAGATGCGCGATTCTGCAGGATATTCTATTCCTAGGATCCAAAATGGATTAACACTTTACCATTCAATTAATGGTAATAATAAGATATCATCCAACCGTTTCTCTGGTTTTATTCAGGATAACTGGTTAAAGGATGTAGAACGTGGAGTTTTAGGGATCACCGCAGGGATAAGGTTTCAAAATTGGGACTACAACCATCAAACCATTATAAGTCCGCGCTTTTCAGCAAGCTGGAAAACAGGAGAAGGACAATCACGAACATTCAGGGCGGCATGGGGGATCTATAATCAGATGCCATTTTTCAAAGAGTTAATCAATCAAAAAGCGGAGTTAATAGATGGAATAAAAGCTCAAAGATCTGTACATTACTTAGTAGGATATGATAAAATTATTTCAACCTATGAACGACCAATCCGATTCACCGTCGAGGCATGGTATAAAGCATTAAGTCACCTAATTCCTTATCAAATTGACAATTTAAATATCCAATACCTGCCAGGCCAAACAGCCAAGGGTTATGCCACCGGGCTTGATTTTAAAGTTAATGGGGAGCTCGCCTCGGGGGCACAATCATGGGCTTCCCTCTCGCTGATGAAAACGGCGGAAGATATCAATGGAGATTTTTATTTAAAAAATCTCGCTACGGGAGGAAGTACAAAAATATTTCCTGGATACATCCCCAGACCAACCGATCAGTTGATCAATTTCAGTTTATTTATTCAGGATTATTTCCCGCGGTATCCATCGGTAAAAATGAGTATGACACTTTTTTATGGAAGCCGTTTACCTTTTGGTCCACCCAATGGAGCTCGGTATATGGATGTATTCAGAATGCCCCCATACCAACGTGTTGACATTGGATTCTCTAAAAACTTGATCAATATAAAGCAAAACAACGCATACAAAAACAGTCGGATTAAGGAGGCATCCATAGGATTTGAACTATTTAATCTTTTTGATATTCGGAATACGATCTCTTATTATTGGTTTTCTGATATTAAAAACCAAATGCATGCAGTTCCAAATTACCTCACCGGACGCCGTCTGAATCTTAAATTTGCGCTGCGTTTCTAAAAAAACTGCGAAATACCCACAAATATCATAGTTCATACCGCTGAATTAGTCTAGTTTGGTCCTATTAATTAGATGCTAAATTTCAACTAAAGACACTACAGTATGATGCATTCAATGGATTATATCGAGAGGGAGAACCGTTATGGTGCGCACAATTATCACCCCTTACCCGTTGTGTTAGAAAGAGGTGAAGGAATAATGGTATGGGATATAGAAGGGAACAGGTATTTTGATTTTCTTGCAGCATATTCAGCTGTTAATCAGGGCCATTGTCATCCAAAACTAGTTAAGGCCTTGACCGATCAGGCAGGCCGCCTTGCACTAACGTCAAGAGCTTTTTACAATAACCTCTTAGGGGAATGGGAGGAACAGATAACCAAACAGTTTGGTTATCACAAGATGTTACCCATGAACTCAGGTGCCGAGGCCGATGAAACAGCCCTTAAGTTAACCCGCAAATGGGGTTATAAGGTGAAGGGAATTCCGCAAAACATGGCACGGATTATCGTTTGTAACGGCAACTTTCATGGCCGAACAATTACCATTGTCTCAATGTCATCCGATCCTGATTCGTACAGCGACTATGGACCCTTTACCCCAGGTTTTATCAACATCCCCTATAACGATATCGAGGCTTTAGAGCGAGAGTTAATCAACCCCAATACAGCTGGATTTTTAGTGGAACCCATTCAGGCGGAAGCTGGAGTTTATCTTCCTGACAAGGGTTATCTGCAAAAGGCTGCAGCCCTATGCCGAAAATATAATGTATTGCTAATTGCCGATGAGGTGCAGACCGGATTATGTAGAACCGGCAGGATGCTAGCCTGTGATCATGAGGCCGTAAGACCCGATATAGTAGTTCTCGGCAAAGCGATCTCGGGTGGAATGCTCCCCATATCATGTGTACTAGCAGACGATGAAATTATGCTTACCATAAAACCCGGAGAACATGGATCAACTTATGGCGGCAATCCTATTGCAGCAAAAGTGGCAATGGCAGCTCTTGAAATACTTATCGAGGAAAAATTAGCTGATAATGCAACCTTGATGGGAGAACTATTTAGAGAAGAAATGAGGCGATTTAACTCTCCCCTTATTGCCCAGGTGCGAGGAAAAGGTTTACTAAATGCCATTGAGATAAATCCAATAAATGGAAAAACGGCATGGGACTTGTGTTTAAAAATGAAGGAATATGGCATATTAGCAAAACCGACTCATCAACATACAATTCGGTTTACTCCTCCACTAATCATCACCAATGAACAAATGCACGAAGCCATAAATTTAATCCAGCTTTCGATGACAAATTTTATCTGATTTCCTGCCAATCATTACGATTTTACTACTAATCCAACAAAGGTATTACCTGATAAAATAAAACTAAATCGTCTCTTGGCACGACCCGAAAATCGGTGCATTTGAATAACCTCAATTTTTACCAAATTCTACATCCCACCAAAATCAACACTAAAAAAACAACAAATAGCTAATATCCAATGTCATAAAACAAGTTGTCCGCTAAAATAAACGCAGTGATAATACGGCTTTATTTGGCATAAGATTTGATATGAAAATTAACATTAAACGAAACATTTAGAAGAGATTTCAGTAGCAAAAAAAGGATCAGAAAAGTTACAACCGGCAAGAAATCAAGCACTAAAAATTTAACATCTAGGCTATTTTTATTGCCAATTATATATCTATATTTGAAGCATAGAACGAATTAAGGATTAAAGAGATTCGTACTGTTAGGATACACACGTTAAATCTGAAAAAATATAAATTATGAAAACACTTATTTATTGCATTACTTTGGTTCTTGGGATGCTCGCTATTGGTTGCAGCAAAACCAATGAGATGGGCTCAGCAGCATCAAACACCGTATCATTAAAATCTGCCTTAACACAAGGAATTCAGAATTTATCTACTGCAATGACTGCAATCTCAACCTCTAAAGGTTCACAGGTTGTAAAAGGTCCGGCAGATCTTTTAACAAAGAGTGCATCCATATCTTTATGGGATACCGTAAGTCACAGTATTGCACTGGCTGATATTGCCGGAGTATATGAGTACAAGGCTACCACATTCAAGAGAGGACATATGCCGATGATGAGGTTTTTCAATAAAATAAAAGATAGCACGCTAATGGTTGTCCGTTTACCTGAAGAGAAAGTAAAAGGATCTAAAAAACTATTGAATTATGCTGCGGGGGACTCAGCGTTGACTAATAATTATCAGATCACCGTTTCTGACTACCAGTTGAATTTAAGTCATCAAAACGGAACAACCTATCAAATGACATCGGCTATCAAAATTAGTAATGTTGATGCGGGTCAATATAAGATCCAATCGTCGAAAAGCAGACAGAATGGCTATAATCTTGCCTCTGAGTATGATTTCCTGAATGGATATATCACCAAATGCTCTTACACTCCAGGAGATACTGCCGTATCAACTTATGCAATCAGCAAGGATTCAAAAACCCTCTATGAAGAGAAATATACAGCTATAAGAACAGATTCATTAAATAAACATCGTGAAAAAGAGTTCTCACTTACTATTGGGGATGTAGTGATCGTGCGTCAATTAGGTCATAAGCAAGCTAGTCTTGACAGTGCAAAGGTATATGTAGCAGGAGTTTTACAACTAAAATCCAAAGTTGAGATTGTAGATAATACAAATGATCCTACAGGAGATAAAGCTGACAACTGCATTACCAATCACAAAAAAGAGCTTAAGATCACCTTCGATGATGGAACAACTAAAACATTGACTGAACTCACAGGAACCGTAATTACCGATATTGGCTCTCTGTTTGCTTCCTTGCGTGAAGCCAATTTTGGAAAAGCCATCGTTGATTATATTGCCTGGGATATCTACTTTAAAAAGCAATAAGTGAATCTTAGTCTTAGGTAAAAGAGACTAAAATGCCCCATTGGTTTTAACCAGTGGGGCATTTTTTAGACTCTGTAAGAGGAGCAGATTATATTTCTGTAGCTATTCACCCACTTTAAGTGTCTTTGACTAATCTGACCCTACAACACCTTCGAGCTCAGCAATATTCCGAACTTCAAAACCAGGAGTATATTCAATAACATAAAGCGACCGATTTATAAAACCACCTATTGCAGCAGGTTTCTCAAAGCGATAAGTAGTTTGTAAAAGTTCCGAATCGGTATCAGAAGTTAAAAACTTTATTGCCGGTTTCCCCAGCGATCCGATAAAATGCAATGCGATATCATACCCCTGAAAACTATACTGACTCGGCTCAGCACCATATTCAGATCTGTATTTCCCAATAAAACGGATAACACTGGTATTCTCAAAATCTATAAATGAAGCAGCGAGATAATGTAGGTTCGTATTGTGAAAATATTCAATATCGATGCTTTGCATTTTAATATACTCCTGAAGCCCAATTACTTTAATCCGATGGGTTTTTGATAGTGTATTTAGCCGTGTCATGGCTACACTAACATCGGCTTCATTAACCTCTGCCAATACAAAGATATTATCAACATCATCCTTTAATCGTGCCTCAAGGGCTGCACCGTCTTCTGTGGCAATGATGCTCTGATGTACTTTTGCCGACCCCAATTTAGAGATCAGCCTATCAAAGAGAAACTTATCATCCCCTGAGCCATCGGCATGCCGGATCATAATGATGTTCTGATCTGAAAAATTCGTGGAAATATAGTCTGCTGTTGTTGTAAGACGAAGTTTTTTTCCAGGATTTATCTGATAGTAACCCGGAGTGCTTGATACAAAACGACTATCTGACGAAAGTGGAGAAACCATAGGAATATGGTTTTTAAAACATAAGGGGGCAATACTGGTTTGTTCAGATGGATATACAGGACCAATAACCAGGTCGAGCGAATAAAATTCAGCACGCTTAACGATTTCGTTCAATATCATCGAATCAAGACACGTATCGTAAACATGAAGCTTAATTTTCATCCCTGATGCAGTCAATTTTTCATCAGCCAAGAGAATACCAGAATAAAACTCCAGAAAATTAGTAGAATGTTGAACGGTGCGGATAGAGTCACTCTGATTTTGGCAATAAGGCAGAAATACACCTACATTAAAATTCGTGGATGTTTTACTCATGAACGGCTCAGAATTCACAAGGGGCAATGGGGTTACCAAATCCTCTTTCTTGTCAGGCTGAATGGCAATCTCCTTTTCTCTAACCGGCTCGACAGATCTCTTGGTCGGCAAACGAATCACTAATCCAGCCTTAAAACCCTCCTTAAGAATAGGATTTAATTCCTCGAGATCCGATTGAGAGTAGCCTAGACGCTGTTTAAGCTGGTAATAATTATCTCCGCTTACCAGGGTGTACTCCTCCGCAGAAATGGGCTTCGGCACTGGTGTTGGAGCAACATCACTTGCATTAGATGATAAAGGAATCTTTAAAATAGTACCACTCTCTAAAACGCCCTTAAGAGAAGAATTTGCTTTTAAAATCTCTTCCTGTGTGGTATTAAAAATACGTGAGATAGAATAAAGTGTCTCTTTTCGTCCTACGATATAAGTAACATATTTAATTCCATTGGTTGTTTTATCATCCAAATGAATCATGAACTCGGTAGGGATCTTGAGTTCATCACCTTCACGAATGCCATGTTTGGCCTGTGGATTAAAGCTATACAAATCGTCAGTGGTGAGGCTAAACTTACGTGCTATCGAATAGGGAGTATCTCCCTTGATGACCGTATAAAATGCAAATTTCTTATCCTTAACATCGGCATTCTCACTACCTTGATTCTCTCGAGCAACAAGGGTTAAATTCAAGATAAGAAGAAAAAAAAGAGCCCTAAGGATCCTGGTGGCCCGAAATCTAAAAGAGTACGAAAACATATCAACGTGTTTACTTATGCTCGCCAAAGTTACGCATAAATTGCACCCGTTCGAACTCCGCTAAATTTGTTGTGTTTTCCATACTTAGCTTCCCCCTGAAATCATCAATAGTCTGATATCCATTTTGTTCCATCCAAGAACTGATCTCCTGTATCATCTTAGGCAAAACAGAAAAGCCATCTTTATAAAGCAACGAAACAATCTGAACGGTGGTAGCACCCACGAGTAACATCTTTACCACAGTCTCCCAATTTTGAATACCTGTAGAGGCCGAAAGATCACTATTGACCCGATTGGCCATCATCGCGATCCAACGCAGCGAAAGCTTATAATCGGTAGGCTGACTAAGCACGTCGGAACCACTAATTTTCTGCTCGTGGATATCCACATCGGGACTATAAAATTTATTAAACAAGACGAGACCTCTTATCTCAGAAAAGGAGAGATCCCTGATTACGGCACCCAGATTTGAGAAGTAGGGACTGATTTTTATCGATACCGGGATAGATATTTTAGAACAAACGCGAGAGATGATATCGAAATACATACTCTCATTCTCCTCCCCTGTCTGCGAAAGATTTGTAGGCAAAATAAAGACATTCAACTCAATAGCATCAGCACCTGCATCTTCAACTTTTTTGGCAAAGAAGGCCCATTCATTGGCACTGATGCAATTAATACTCGCAATAACGGGGATTTGAAGTTCCTTTTTAGCCTCCTCGATCAGATTGAGGTAATTTTTTAGATTATCCTTTTTAATCTGATAGTCGTAATAGTCTAAAAATTCGAGGTTGTTATCCATTGGACCGAGTTTACGAAACTCAGAGGCAAATTCAAGATAGATCTCCTCCTCGAAAATAGATTTTAAGATTACAGCACCGGCACCAGCTTCCTCTATAGCTTTTAGGTTTTGTAGTGAATTGGTTAGTCCGCTGCTCCCTGCGATAATCGGATTCTTTAAATTAAGCCCTAAATAAGTGACATTAAGATTGGTCATCGTTCCTATTTTTGAGTTAGTGATGATAGCTTATTCTGTAAATAGAGATCCATATTCTCTGCTGCTTTTCTGCCGTCTCCCATGGCAAGAATTACGGTTGCGCCCCCGCGAACAATATCACCACCGGCAAACATCTCCGAAATGGAGGACTGCATCTTATCCTCATCTACGACAATGGTTCCCCACGTGGTAACTTTAAGATCAGGAAGACACGAGGGAACTAATGGATTTGGTGATACGCCAACAGCAACAACAACGAGGTCGACATCGAGTTCGAATTCAGAACCATCGATAGGCATTGGGCGACGGCGTCCCGAGGCATCGGGCTCACCGAGTCCCATCCTGTTAAGACGCATCCCATTAACATGCCCCTTCTCGTCGGCAAAATACTCCAGTGGATTGCAGAGTGTCATAAATTCAACACCCTCCTCTTTGGCATGTTTTACCTCTTCGATACGTGCTGGCATTTCAGCCTCTGAACGGCGGTAAATGATCATTGCGCGATGAGCTCCAAGGCGCAATGCTGTCCTTACCGAATCCATTGCTGTATTACCACCCCCAATAACGGCAACATATTTCCCCTTGAAGATGGGGGTATCCATGGCATCAGAAGCAGCACCCATGAGGTTAACGCGTGTAAGATATTCGTTCGAGGAGAGTATTCCATTATAATTCTCTCCGGGGATCTCCATAAACCGGGGCAGACCGGCGCCACTGGCAATAAAAAAGCCCTGGTATCCCTCCTCGCGAAGATCATCAAATGTGGCTGTTCTGCCAACGATATAATTCGTTTCAAATTTCACACCCATCCTCTTGAGGATATCGAGCTCAAAATCGACAACCGAATTTGGAAGTCTGAACTCGGGTATCCCATATTTTAATACGCCCCCTATTTCATGCAATGCCTCAAAAACGGTAACATCATAACCCGCTTTAACCATATCACCGGCAAAAGAGAGGGCAGCAGGACCGGAACCGACAGTAGCGACTTTTATGCCGTTTGACTTTGCCGTGAAAGGAATATTCGTTTTACCTGAATTTCGCTCATAATCGGCAGCAAAACGTTCCAGATGACCAATAGCAACAGCTGGCTTATCTGTCTTATCTACATAAAAACAGCGCGCTTCACATTGTTTCTCCTGTGGACAAACACGGCCACAAACAGCAGGAAGTGCATTGGTCTCTTTTAACGTTGCAGCTGCCTGAAGGATATCACCCTGCTCGATATATTTAATAAACTTAGGGATATTAATATTTACCGGGCACCCTTCAATACACGTAGGATTCACACAATCCATGCAACGCGAAGCTTCAGTAAGTGCCTGATCAAGTAACAGTCCCATATTAACCTCTTTATCCTGATGTTTAACCCTTAAGGCAGGCGCTAACTCAGGCATCTTAACACGAGGAATAAACATGCGCTCTTTATTTTTAATTTTTGAGCGTAATTCAGCTCTCCAGAGCTGACTCCTCTCCTCCTTAAGATGTTCGGGATTTAATGACATGTAAAATGGAATTAAAGCTTTTGTGAATAAATCTCTGCTGCTTTGCGCTCTTCCTGGACATACCCGCCAAGACGCATTAGCATCTCATCAAAATCAACCTGATGGGCATCAAATTCAGGGCCATCGACACACGTAAATTTCGTCTTACCCCCAACCGAAACACGGCAAGCACCGCACATCCCTGTCCCATCAACCATAATGGAGTTTAAACTTGCCTGGGTAGGAATAGCATATTTACGGGTAAGGATTGAGGCAAACTTCATCATTATTGCAGGGCCGATTACAATACATTCATCAATTTTTTCGCGTAAGATAATCTCTTCCATCCCGGCGGTCACTAATCCTTGACGACCATACGAACCATCATCGGTCATAATAATTAATTCATCCGACCACTTTGAAATCTCATCTTCCAGAATGATCAGGTCTTTGTTACGAGCAGCGATAACGGTGATCACGCGATTTCCCGCCTTTTTGTAAGCCTCTACAATAGGTAACAGAGGTGCAACACCCACACCACCACCTGCCGCTAAGAGTGTCCCAACGCGTGCAATATGGGTTGGCTTGCCCAAGGGACCTACCAAATCGGTGATTGAATCACCGGGTTCCAAAGCAACCAGCTTTGAGGAGCTCACACCCATAATCTGAACGACAAGGGTTATCGTCCCTTTGACAGGATCGGCATCTGATATGGTTAATGGGAAACGCTCACCATCTTCACCTATACGGATCATAACGAAGTTGCCAGGCTTGCGTGATTTAGCTATCAATCGATTTTCTACAACCAACTGAACCACCTTGTCAGAAAAATATGTCTTACTGAGAATTTCATTCATAGCCACAACAGGTTTTCTGATTAAAAACCGTCAATTTCAAAATGGCATTTAAAGAATTATGGCTCTTTAAGCCCAACTGTTTAGAACTGACGATCACGGAAAGTTTCAAATATCTAATTGCAAAATTGCAAAAATAAATGGATCAAAATCAATCACAAAGCTAAATTAGAACCATTTTAAGTTAGCTTATTATACCCTTTCAGGGGATTGTAGATCTAAAACAAAATGGCTAATTTTAGACTCCGAATCAAGGTAGCTCTGAATAGTTTCTAATGTTGTATAGGAAACTAACAGATGGATAGGATTACACTTAGAATTCAATAAATTAGAATATGTCGAATCAACAAAACAGAAAGTCGCGCGAGGGCATCGTATATTCTACCTCCAATGATTTTGCCTATGAATACAACGATGCAGATCAAAGCCAGGAGACACTAGCCCCAGCACGTCAAAACCTTAAGGTGATGCTTGACAAGAAGCAGCGCGCCGGCAAGCAGGTGACCTTAATAACAGGATTTATCGGATTGGAAGAAGATCTTAAAGAGCTGGGGAAACTGCTAAAATCAAAATGTGGTGTTGGCGGTTCTGTCAAAGAGGAGGAGATTCTGATACAGGGTGATTTCCGCGATCGAATTCTGGAGTTGCTTAGTGCAGCAGGATACAAGGCCAAGCGCGCCGGAGGGTGATCAAGATTATTTATTGATTATCACCATCGTAGCGCCATATCCATACTCCCGAAACGAGGCATCCTGGGTAGAGTATTTGGAATATTTCCGCTCTAACTCGCGCCTCAGTTCAGTTTTCAAGGTTCCATTTCCCACACCATGGATAAATACAATCTTCTTAATTCCTATGCGAATAGCCTTAGCCATCTCCTCCCTAAATTTATCCATCTGAACAGTGAGCATCTCCGTATTGGTAAGATTCGAATAATTATCGAGCAGTTCCTGGATATGAAGGTCTATTTCTACTAAATCAGTATTTGGCAAGATTAACTCAACCTCTTGCTTTTGGGGCTCTTTTTGTGCAATAGCCTTCTGGAAATCATGCATTGAGAGTTTTTCAAGTTCTGCTTTAAGAGGGTTCTCATGAAGCTGAAGAACTAAAACCGGAACTTTGAAAAATTTAGTAGCTACAAATGTATTGGATTTATAAAATTTCACAGCCGAGATGGCTATCTCCTTTTGCTGAAAAGGCTCCAGTTCTTTAGATCGTTTTTGAAAATGAAGCCATTGAAAATAATAAACAGGCAAATCATTGAGCATATCCGACTTTATCAATCCAAGATACACCTTTGAATTTGGACTTGCAGATCCCGAAACCATAGTCTCGTAAGTATACGTTGTCTTTTGTGCAAAACGAAAAAGTAGCGTATGGTTGCAATTATTGATTAGGTACATCGACAAGTTTCCGGCAGTGGGGTTTGATGCCTGTTCAGGTACCAGGATAAAAAGAAGCTCGGCCTGATCTTTTCCGGCAACCTGGTTCTTATCCGAAAACCAAGGCTCTTCAGGAGGTGTCACCCTCTTCGCTGCAACCGGCTGCGGCTTGGCCTGAGCAACCGAGCCACCGCTCTTACCACCCTCGTAATGGTCCGGGCGGTTAACGACAACTAAGTTATTTATCCGTGTTGGAACTTCAAATCCATCCTCTGTCTGTACGTTAACAACGTCATTACTGATGATTGAGGTGATACGACCGCCACCCACATCATTGAGAAATCTAACTGTGTCGCCTATTTTTACATTCATGATAAGGTTTACTTGAAATTTATTTACCCTCCGATACTAAATCACCGCTTTGGCAATTTGACGCGTATTATCCGAAATACCATAGGTGTAAATATGGAGACAAGGAACCTTATGAGCGATCAAATCGCGTGATTGCTCGATGGCCCATTCAGTACCCACAGCCCTTGCCTGGTCATTGGATTTACATTTCCGTATTTCGCGCGCAAAAGCCTCAGGGATATCAATGCTAAAGAGCTTAGGCAATACGGTGATCTGGTTCATCAACGCTAGTGGCTTAATACCTGGAATAATTGGTACCGTAATACCCATTGCTCGGCAGCGATCAACAAAATCGTAGTATTTCTGATTATCAAAAAACATCTGAGTAACTATATAATCAGCACCTGCATCGACCTTCTCTTTAAGGTGAAGCAAATCAATATCCATATTGGAGGCCTCAAAATGCTTCTCCGGATAACCGGCAACACCAATACAGAAATCCAGGGGTGCATTGTTTTTCATCTCGGGATCGAGGTATTTACCCTGTTTAAGATTCACTATTTGGGTAACGAGATCTTTTGCATGTGCATGACCTTCTGCTTCAGGGACAAATGTACTTTGAGATTTTAGTCCGTCGCCACGTAGTGCAAGGACATTCTTGATCCCAAGAAAATTGAGATCCAGCAGCATATTTTCGGTCTCCTCACAGGTAAAGCCACCACACACCACATGAGGAATGACAGGGATTTTGTAGGCATGTTGTATCGCAGCGGCAATGGCTACAGTACCAGGGCGCTTACGTACTGTTTTTTTCTCGAGCAAACCACCCGGCAACTCGCGTAATTCTACTTCATCACGATGAGTTGTTATATTGATATACTGCGGATTAAACTCTATCAGCTCATCGATTGTGCGGTATAGTTTATCTGCCATCTGCCCTTTC
This sequence comes from uncultured Bacteroidia bacterium, assembly GCA_903907075.1. GTDB lineage: Bacteria > Bacteroidota > Bacteroidia > Bacteroidales > Prolixibacteraceae > JAAFHB01. The sequence continues at coordinate 9,224 of CAIVMQ010000069.1, read as the reverse complement.
AGCGGAGGCAATAACTCAAAGGAAAATACCGTTTTTCCCGATTGCTGAATAATATCGATAACTTTCATTGACTTATTTATTTTCAGAATATTTCACAAAACCCAACATCAATTATTCTGTGAAAAAAATAGTTTATATATCCGACTAACAATTCAACCCAATCTAAAATTGGAACACAAAGATAGGGTTATTTTATCCGAACCATGGCCTCACCGGCAAAAGCTATTAATACCTGTTTCTGAGCGTCCGGAATATTTAATTTAGATAGAGCGGCCAAAGCTTTATCGTGATAATGCCGCATCAGATCACGCGCAGAAGCACTTACACCAGTTTTTTCATAGATCGCAGTGATAACAGCAACTTTCTGTGCAGGATCAAAGTCTTCCTTGGCAAGCCACAGATTTAACTCGAGTAACATCTCCGGATCACACGACGCAGCTGCCTTAAGCAATAAATAGGTCTTCTTATTGGCACAGATATCGCCCCCTTGCTTTTTACCAAATACCTTAGGATCACCATAAACATCAAGCCAGTCGTCCTGCAGTTGAAATGCTAATCCTACATTAATCCCATAATCGTAGAGTAGTTCCGCCGCTTCGGCAGTGGCATTGGCCATTAAAGCACCTATCTTAAGACTGCAAGCGATCAGAACCGCAGTTTTCAAACGAATCATCTCGATATAGTGTTCTATGGTAACCTCAGCACTGATCTCAAAATCCATATCCATCTGTTGCCCTTCACAAACCTCGAGAGAGGTAACAGAAAACAGTGAGAGCAACTCCTTAAGATTTGGCGTTTCCCCTTGAGAGAGATATTTAAAGGCCAGGATAGACATAGCATCACCGCTAAGGATAGCCACGTTTTCACTGTATTTTTTGTGTACTGTTGGTAATCCGCGTCGAAGATCAGCATGATCCATAATATCGTCATGGAGTAGCGTGAAATTATGAAAGATCTCAATGGCCATCGCGGCAGGCAACACATGATTAAGTGAATCGGTAAATAAGGATGCGGCATGAAGCATCAGAGCTGGCCTAAGCCGTTTTCCTCCAATCATAAGCGAATAACCTACCGGCTCATAAAGTTTATGAGGTTCGGTGGTTATGATCTTTTGAATCTCTTCTTGGAATGCTGATTCAAAATAGGCAACAGAACTATCTAAACTGTTCATATAAAATAAATTAAATATACGACAACAAACATATCTGACTTTCCATTACCGGGATTTATGAACTAAATCCGGCTTGCAAATAATTACCAATAATACTACTCCAACGAAAATAACACTAATACAGTTACGCTGTATCATAAAAAGAGCCGGAAGGGTCATATTTCCTTCCGGCTCTTGTTTCTTATACGGTCAATGACTATGCGTTTTCAGTATTATTACCCACACTATCGTAATCTAAAATGGGTTTCTCCTCGCGATTCATCTTGCATACTCCGGTAAAACGGGCTCCTGGTTCAACAGAAAAACGCCCCATTATCAGATCGCCTGTAATAACAGCAGTTGATTTTAGTGACAGGAGATCGTTAATAGTTATCTCGCCAAGAACATTACCACCTATCTCGGCTGAATTTGAATGTATCTCTCCAATAATCTTCGACTCAGGACCAAGTACGACACGTCCTTTACAAAATAAATTGCCATTCAATACACCATCTAAACGAAAATCTCCATCTGATTGTATATCGCCTGTAATCGTTGTGTCATGTGCTATAGAACTTAGCGCATTAACCTCATTATAAGTTGGCTTTGCCATATATGGAATCTAAATAAAACCAAAGTTTGATCGGAATAAATACAAAAATCAATAAAGGCAGCTAAAATGCATATTTCAGATTAAATACTTATTAAATACCTAAAATAGAGAATTTTTCAGTAATAAACCTGAGATGCAAATTTAAGCGGTCGCCATTTTTTCGATTGCGAGTTTTCCTCTGTAATATCCGCAGTCTTGACAAACGGTGTGAAACTTAACCGTTGAACCGCAATTTGAACAAGTTGCCAACGTTGCAGGTATCGCCTTATCGTGCGTTCTACGTTTATCTCTTCTTGATTTCGAATGTTTGTGCTTAGGATGTGCCATTTTTAATAATCTTTACTTTATTTATCAATAATATTTTTTAAATCGTTCCATCGTGGATCTATCAGAGTACCCTCGTCAATTTCCGTTGCTTTGTATTGAGATAACTTACTAATCATCTCAGGATTGCAGGTTACTTTTGCGTTCTTTCCTTCAGGATGAATATGCCTTATCGGAATACTTAAAACAATAAATTCATAAATCAAACCGGCAACTTTTACTTCGTGTGCTCCGGGATGGATATAAATCACTTCATCACCATCATCAGTTTCCGTTTCGCTAAACTTCACCAACATCGGGTAACTGCTCTTTATCGGTTGCAAATAGTTATCGAGGCATCGGTCGCAAATTAATTCAACTTCTCCTGCAATAACAAATGTCAACCTTAAATAAGTAGAACGCTTCTCCAGTTTAACCTGAACCTTAACATTTCCCTTCTTAATCTCACTCTGTTCAAACTCTTCAAAAAAGCGCTCGTCAACAGCAAAATCAAACTGGTGACCACCCTCCTTAAGAGCTGAAAACGCAATTGTATAATCTGAAAGGTAATTCATTACGTCCCACTCATTTTAAGACTTGCAAAAATATAAAAAATTACAATATATCACAATAATATTTTCTTGTCAAATCAGGTAATAACGCTTCGTAGTTTCAGAGTTCCAAAAGATCCACGAATCAGCAGGGAATAGGCACTATTAACCAGGTACTAACGATCACGATTTTTACCCTTTTTACGAAACAATCAAATTCATCTTTGTCGATTTTACGAACTTCCATCAAGGACGGAAAAATTAATTAATTCCTTAATTATCTTTAGGTTGCTTAATTAATTTACGCACAGTATTTGCGATTCCAACGGCATCAAATCCACATTCACGATACAGCTCCTCTTGCGAGCCATGTTCTATAAATCGGACAGGAACCCCGAGCCGGACAACCCTGATCTTTTTCTCTGAAGAGGAATAAATCTCGGCAACAGCACTTCCAAAACCACCTTCTATAATCCCATCCTCAACGGTAATTACAGTATCAAAACGGTTGTTAACCTCATTTAAGATCTCCATATCGAGTGGAGCTATAAAACGCATATCATAATGGGCGCAGGTGATCCCTTCTTGCTGAAGCAGCTTCACCGCCTGAGCAGCAAAGTTACCCGCATGTCCAATGGTGAGTATCGCCAGATCGTCGCCCTCACTAATGCACCTCCCCATTCCAACAGGAATCTCGCAAAACTCCTCTTTCCAGGCTACCAATGGTCCATTGCCGCGCGGATAACGGATACTAAATGGCCCCTTATCGGGAAGCTGAGCCGTAAACATCATATTACGCAGCTCTACCTGATCCATCGGAGCCGAGACGATCATATTGGGAATATTACGCATATAAGCAAGATCGAAAACCCCATGATGCGTCGGGCCGTCAGCACCCACAAGACCACCCCTGTCGAGACAAAAGACCACATTGAGTTTTTGCAGGGCAACATCATGAATAATCTGATCATAAGACCGTTGCATAAACGAAGAGTAGATATTTACAAATGGAACCAATCCACCCACTGCCAGTCCTGCCGCAAAGGTAACCGCATGAGGCTCAGCAATACCCACATCAAAGGTGCGATCAGGAAATACCTTCATCATCATATTTAACGAACACCCCGATGGCATCGCAGGGGTAATCCCTACAATCTTATCGTTCTGCTCGGCTAATTCAATGATTGTTTTGCCAAAAACATACTGGTATTTTGGCGACTCAGGAACATCTGAAGTAGTAGAAAATACTTCACCCGTATGAATATTAAATTTCCCGGGAGCCGCATGCCATTTAGTTGCATCATTCTCTGCGGGGATAAACCCTTTACCCTTTTTAGTAATCACATGTAAAACCTTAGGTCCAGGTATCGCCTTCAGATCATGTAAAATTCGGACCAAGCCAACCACATCGTGGCCATCGACAGGACCAAAATAGCGAAATCCAAATGACTCAAAAAGGTTGCTTTTACGAAATACCACCGATTTAAGCGCTTGATTTTGCTTCTGAACCACCCTTCGTGCCCAAGGACCAATCCAGGCAACCTTACCCAAGGCCTTCCATATCTTTGTTTTCAGTGAGTTGTAGACCGGCGAGGCCTGCATCTGAACAAAATATTTGCTGATCCCTCCAACATTGGGATCAATAGACATATTATTGTAATTGAGGATAACCAACACGTCGGCCTGTGAAGCTCCCGCATTATTCAGCCCCTCAAATGCCATACCACCGGTCATCGATCCATCGCCAATAACGGCGATAACTTTACGATCCGTCTCTCCATTTAAACCCGACGCTACAGCAATGCCCAAAGCAGCGGAAATGGAGGTAGAGGAGTGGCCAACACCAAAAGCATCATACTCACTCTCCGACATCTTAGGAAATCCACTGATCCCTTTGTATAGTCTATTGGTAGCAAAAACAGCTCTACGTCCCGTAAGGATTTTATGACTATAGGCCTGGTGACCCACATCCCAGATCAACTTATCATAAGGCGTATTGTAACAATAATGTAAGGCAACCGTGAGATCTACTACACCAAGATTCGCACCTAAATGGCCCGGATTTGTAGCAGCCTCCCGAATAATAAACTCCCTGAGCTCAGCACAGACCTGCGCAAGTTCACCCTCCTTAAGTTTTCTAAGATCAACAGGAAGATCAATATGGTTGAGTAAATTATCTTTCTTTTCAGCCATTGGCGGATTCAAATTATTCGAATATGCTATTTAAATGCAAATGTAGGGATAAAAGTTAAGCTGATTATTTTCAGGATGGATTAAACACTAAGCCGTGCTCATTCGGCTATTCGAATTTAAAAGCTCGTGACGATCAATACAATAGCTAAAACTTATTTTTTACCCCCCCAGGCAGAGTTTAACTCATAAGCCTCCATCTCCTCAACCATCACCTCACCACCCTGAGTCCAAAATGTCAACTCCTCATCATTTTCAACAGGGGTAAAGCACGTACTGAATACCACCTCACCACCGTTGGCAAAGATCTCTATCGATGAGCGGTCAATTAATATCTCAAGTTCGAGAATGCCCTCTTTGGGCTCTACCAAAGCACGGCTACCCATGATCTCAAGCATCTTCTTTGCAGTATCATACCGAATCTCTGTGCCAATCTCTTTTTTACCATTGCGAATTAAAAAACCAAAACCGTCGGATGAGCTCGGGTTTATTTTCGCCTTAATATGGATTGAGCCACCCGAAACACCACTCAGGATATTCCCTTTTAATCCGGGGATAATATTTTTTTTCTTCTTCACAACTCCTTTTTCGTGCAGCAGCGACAGCGCTTCGATAGGCTTTTTACATAAGGTAATTCCCGATTTAGTGGTGCGCAAACTAAGTTCGCACGGAAAAGTCATCTGCCCATTAAAAGGCATTTCAGGATATTCGCCTCCTCGCATCCATGCCAACTGAACAACTTTACCTGCAGGATGGTTCGACCAGGTTTGTGTTGCATAAAAATTCTTCCCATGATCAAGAACTTTCAATGCCGATTCAGGGGTAAAAACTTTTCCATCAAAGCTCCCCACTTTATATTCGCCACTCCCTGCTAGCAGCACCCATTTCTGTTTCCCTTTATCCCCATCGAGCGGTAATTGAATAAGATCAGGACATTCGAAAAATCCCACCACATGACTCTGTAGCTCCCAGGTAACTAAATCCTTAGACGTAAATATCGAAATCCCCTGATTGGCATCCACGTTATCCGGCTTACGGTATAGAACCATAATCCAGTTCCCTGATGGCTTATGATAGAATACTTTAGGATCACGGGCATCATCATTTGCAGCCGGGATAAGAGGATTTTTGGCATACTTATTCCAGGTCCTCCCTTTATCAGTACTATAAGCCAAACGCTGACCACACTCCCAACTGGTATAATAAATCAATAAGGTCTTTTCTGACCCCTGCTGCAATCCCGCAGTATTATTCTCATCCACAATTGCACAACCCGAATAAGCGGTACAACGACTCTTATCTGTTGAATTATCGTCGGGAGTGATCGCTATGGGGAGGTGTTCCCAATGAACAAGATCCTTGCTTATCGCATGTCCCCAATGCATAAAGCCCCGCTCCGTCCCGTTAGGATTATATTGATAAAAAAGATGATACTCACCCCCATAATATACAAGTCCATTGGGATCGTTCATCCAGTTTTTTTCGGGCGTGAAATGGTATTGAGGACGGTATTTCTCTTGATAATACTTTTTGTCAGGTTTTGAAGAGCCATTACCAATTAAACTGCTAATGATCCAAAAAAATAAAAACAGATATCTCATATTGAGGCGATTATGCATTTAACGCTGTAAAACTTAGGTGATGCCAAATATACATAATCTAATTGAGTTCTTGTAACACACCGGCATAATCTTACCTTTGTGGCTATATACGATGACAATGAGACGAGACGAAATTGAGATAATGGCACCCATTGGCTCATACGAAGCATTAATGGCCGCCATTGATGCCGGTGCCGGATCTGTCTATTTCGGTGTTGAACACCTCAACATGCGAGCACGCTCAGCCAATAACTTTACCCTCGAAGACCTCAAGGAGATCTGCCGCCGATGTAACGAAGCAGCTGTAAAGAGCTACCTTACCGTGAACGTAGAGATATTTGACGAGGAGTTTACAACTTTAGCAAACGTCTTAATCGCAGCGCGTGACGCCGGAATAACAGCTATTATTGCTGCTGACGTCTCTGTTATTCAGCACTGTAGAGAGTTAGGAATCGAAGTACACATCTCCACACAGGTAAATATCACCAATTACGAAGCGGTGAAATTCTATGCTCAATTTGCTGATGTGATGGTGCTGGCACGCGAGATGGACCTCGATAAGATCGCTGCAATTACATCAAAAATAAAAGAAAATAACCTCTGTGGACCATCCGGCAAGTTGGTCAAGATTGAAATTTTCGTTCATGGTGCTCTCTGCATGGCTACCTCAGGAAAGTGTTACCTCTCGCTGCACGACACCCTAAACTCTGCCAATCGTGGGGCTTGCAACCAAAGTTGCCGACGCGCCTACATCGTCACCGACAAGGAAAGTGGTCGCGAACTGGAGCTCGACAATGAATACATCATGTCGCCTAAAGACCTTAAGACCATACACTTTTTAAATAAAATACTCGACGCCGGAGTCACGGTGCTCAAAATCGAAGGACGAGCCCGCAGCCCCGAATATGTCAAAACAGTCGTCGAATGTTACCACGATGCTGTCGATGCCTATTGTACCGGCACTTTTGACGAGCCGCAAATAGAAGGCTGGAATGCGAAACTGGCAACTGTCTTTAACCGCGGATTCTGGGATGGCTATTATCTTGGACAACGTCTTGGAGAGTGGAGTAGTAACTATGGATCGTTGGCCACACAGAAAAAGATCTATGCCGGCAAGGTGACCAACTACTTCTCAAACCTGGGAGTGGCAGAGGTCAAACTCGAGACAGGCACCTTAAAGCCCGGCGATAAAATCGTGATCAACGGACCGAATACAGGAGTTATCTACGCCACGATCGAAGAGATACGGGTTGAATTACAACCTGTTGATCTTGTTTCGAAGGGTGAACTATGCTCGATTCCTATTGCCCAAAAGCTCCGCCGATCAGACAAGATCTATAAACTTGTCGATGCCGCTGAAGTAAAATCGCAATAAAAAAAACGATTTTTTGAATTTATGCTGCCGTTAAGCGAACGTAACGCTATCTATCAAGCGTTGGTGTCATTGCGTCAGAAACTTTAGCAGCGCATTTTCGAAGGTTTGATCGCTGACGCACTAAGGCTGGGGTCTCTTTATCCCGGGGTGGCTCAATGCCAGTAAATTTTAATGCTCAACTTGATACTGCTCCGCATTGCTCACCCCGGGCTATTGATCCGTCAACTGAGGGAGCGCCTCGACGGGGCAATTTTGACTTTTGATTTTAACTTTTTCAATTATCTCTTCCTGTCTTGCCAACACCCTCTTCTTTGGCGCTTTGTCAACTCCGTCTCTCTCTCCCTTTTTCCTATCGTGCATTCGGGTAATGGTGTCACATCTATCTCATTTGTATTTATTTCTTTTCAGGTGTATATTTGTTTGGAACAATAGAATTAAAAATCATGGAAGCCATTTATAAACTAAAAGCAACAGAGATCGATAAGAATCTGATTTCAGCAATCAAAAAGTTGTTTGGTCAAAACGAGATTACCATTACCATCACTTCTGATTTTGATGAAACAACCTATCTTGCTATGAAACCGGCAAATGAAAAACATCTACTTGAAGGTATTGCTCAAGAACCATTTATAAGTTTTACGGATGCCGAATTCAAGAAACATGCAAATGATCTTTTGAGAAAAATAAAATAGCCCATTAGCGATGAGAAAGATAACCTTTACTCAAGAAGCTTATTCTGACTATCTCAATTGGCTAGAAACAGACAAAAAATTATTCCTTAAAATTACAACCCTTATTCGTGAAGCCTTAAGAGATCCTGAACGAGGAATCGGAAAACCTGAGCTCTTAAAACATCAATACAAGGGTTGCTGGTCTCGCAGAATAACAGAACAACATCGCTTGATCTACACCGTATCTGAAACTGCAATTGAGATTATCTCGTGCAAATATCATTACCATTAGTTGTCTGTCTAGTTCGGGTTTGCAATCCACAAGAGCTGACGGAAAGCCCCCACGGGGTCATTTTGAATTATTACTTATCTTTCTATTCATTTCTTGTCCACACCCTCTCTCTTTCACGCTTTGGAGCCATTGCGTCAGAAACTTTAGCAGCGCATTTGCGAAGGTTTGATCGCTGACGCACTAAGGCTGGGGTCTCTTTATCCCGGGGTGGCTCCGTCTGCCGACGGATTACCCCGGGTTATTTATAGGAAGCCCCGATGGGGCAGTTTTGAATCCTTCCTTCCGTGCCCTCGTTCCTTTGTCCTTTCGTCCCCTCGTTCTTCCGTGCCCTCGTCCCCTCGTCCCCTCGTCCTTTCGTCCCCTCGTCCTTTCGTCCCTCGTCCTTTCGTCCCCTCGTCCCCTCGTCCTTTCGTCCCCTCGTCCCCTCGTCCCCTCGTCCCCTCGTCCCCTCGTCCTTTCGTCCCCTCGTCCTTTCGCC
>CAIVMQ010000068.1 GCA_903907075.1 uncultured Bacteroidia bacterium | reverse complement strand
GAAGAAGAAAATACAAAGAAAAAACTCGGAGTTAGAAGTGTATTACTTGGGGAATCAGGATAGACGCTATCCATCAAATCAATAATAGTATGAGAAAACGTTAATGTTATTGCAATCTGCCAAGCAAGATTAGGATATCGGATGACAGCAATGATCATGATCAGTCCATAAAAAGCGTAGTTGGAGAGCAACTTTGCCAAATCAGTCAAGTTGACCATTGAGAAATCATGGTTCATCTTTCCGGCGTCCACCATTGGTTCAAGCCATGCGGAAAAAAACCAAAAGATTAAAAACCCAATAATCAAGGATCCCAAAAGCTCTATTGCGGTTGTTTTAAGTTTCGAGTCAGGGTATGGGTTATTTATTTTCGTCTCTGGATCAAGGTCATGACGACTAAGCCATGCCGCACGTCCATAGGCTGCTCCAAGGAAAAGTCCGAAAGTAAATTCCATCATTTTCCACCAATTTTGAAATACACCGTCCTTGGGAAGTTGACTACCTAAGACCATCCAATATCCGCCAAGTCCAAATCCAAGTGCTCCTCCAAGAAGACCCCAAAGAGCAAATCGTTTGATCAGCTTAAAGCTTGCCATCTCGATCTTCGTTCGAAGATAGAGCAATAGCACCAAGGATCCAACCAGTAAGGCACCCCACGATTCGGGACGAGGCTTAGCAGGATCGGAGAAATAGATCACCATCGGCTGATTAATTAATTTGAAGCCAATTAGCATTCCAAAGAGTAATAAGAGTAACGTATAAATGATCACCCGTTTAGGCAGCCTGTTGTAGATAAGACCTAATCCCATGATAATACCCCCAAGCAAACCCCATACTCCCCCTTTTACCGTTGTGCCAATTGTGCCCCACCAAACTGTTTCTGGATGTCTTAAGAATCCAAGAGTCTGTCCATATGTCATCTCCCCTCCTAAGCCAATGCCAACAACACTAAAAACTGTAAACATAGCAGCCACGGGTAGAGGGAGCTCCAATAATAGCGAAATACTTATGGCAACCATTGCGCCTGGAATCATCGCTCCAAATGGTCCACCTCCAATAAATCCTCTCAATCCCCAGCCTAATAGCATGGCAATTGCAGGAAATACAATATAAAGCCATTGTGAATAATTCGATTGTTTATTTTCAACTCTCATTACCAGATAATTTTTATAAGCTATTCCATCCCTCTACTTTTAGTTGAGTCGATTTGGTTCCTTCATCATCAGCCGAGTATTTCACTTTAATAACCTTAGATTCTCCTGGAAACAAGGAGAAATAATTGTCATCCCAGTAGGCAGGAGTTATCTCATCGCCACCTTCGCCTTTTGTTAAAGCTAGGTGAACCATAAAAGCCAATGAATTGCTGGGATTTGAGATTTTCACGCTACCGACTCGCTCTGATCCAACCTGACTTACCGTCATCGATCGTTCTAGCTTAACTTTCGGAAGTTTTTCAAGATCTGTAAAGTCAGCCACCGACTTAGGTTTTGCGACAAAGAGATCCCAGTCAAAACCACGCGGACTCTTCGTATCTACTCTCGAGCCTTGAATATCTGGCTGTGTTGATAACCAGTATAAATTTTCAGAGATTATCTTGCCCGCTTGATCCTCTAATTTTAATCGAAGAAAATGTGTTTTACTTAAGCCAGAAGGAAAATTCAGTTTAAAAGCTTCCGTTTTCCCATCCGCTCCAATAGCTACAACTGCCGATTTTGAAAATCTCTCACTCAGGTCAAAATTGATGATCTTAGCTGTAACTTTTAAGTCTTTATAACCTTGATACCGGCTATTAACCACGTAAATGGAGTTATCATCATAGGAGAATTGAACATGCAATGGTTCGCAGGCTTTTTTTGCTCCATAGTAGGCACCTCCAACATTGAGATACCAATCGACATATTGCCAGCTATAGACAGCCGGCCAAGCGGCATCGTATTTCCAGGTTGTGATACCCAGTGCCTCATATTTATTTCGTGCATAAGCTTCAAACATACCCCGTGCACTCTCGTAATTCAGGGCCATACCCTTGGTGCAAAAATCAACTATTCCCGTAGCTTTCCCATACCGGTTTTCTAAAGCCTCAAGGCCAGAAGTAAAGTAATCGGTCCCTTGAAGGACGGTATGAAAGGAGAAATCCTCATTGTTTATAGGCCATAAATCTTTTTCTGGTATCATCTTACGCATGCTCTCATACGGAGCAAAAACACCACCGATCCCTCCTGACTGAGCAAAGCCCCAAGCACCATCTTCCTTATGGGTATAATAGTGGCCTGGCGTAGCATAACTCCAAAGTTCCAACGTGCCAGTTCTGGTTCCACCAGTCTTAAATCGATCGTTGATATCGAAGGCACCCGAATGCGGCTGATAGGTCCGTTGGGGGGTGTATTTGGCGATTAGCTCCTTATAATTTTTATCTAAATTCGCTGTTGGAAAGGTCTCATCATGACCTAAGAAATGGATCAAGCTTGGATGGTTTCGGATTCGAAGCAACATATCTTCGATAATCTGCACCGCTAATTTCTCATCGGGAAGATTACGGCCAAAAAACTGTTGGATCACTAAGATGCCATTCTCATCACAAAGATTGTAGAAATCTTCTGTCTCACGGATAGAGAATCCTTCAGATCGAAGGGCATTAAGTCCAGCCTCCTTGGCATATTTAATCAATCCCGCATAGCGATGAGTCGAAAGACGAAGCATCATATCGCTGGTCATCCAGGCACCACCCCGAATTAAGATATTTTTACCATTTACCTGGTAACCACGCCATCCATCTTTATTGATGTAAGTATTCACTTCTCGGATACCAAAGCGCACCTTCTCTTCTGCCGAACATCCATTAACGGTTATAAAAGAGAGATTTAATGAATAAAGCTCTTGTTTCCCTGTATTGTGAGGCCACCAAACACGTGGATTCTTGATGTTTAGTTGCGCAAAGTCGGAGGGGGTAAACTGAACCTGTTTTGATTCATGGGCACCCAACACAACCTGCTTCTTAATTTGTATGTTTTCAATTACACCAACCAGATCACCTGTGACCGACTGATCGCTTTTATTGATCAGCTTGGCACTAATGGTGAGATGAGCCTGATCTAACGAGGGCAGATCGAGCTTGGTCACCACATAAGGATGTCGAATAGATACGGGTCCATTGGCAGAGATAAAGACATCTTGCCAGACGCCCATATTCAGATCGGGTGGTTGTGGATTATGATCGTCCCATCCTGTTGTTGCCTCCACTTGCTTGGTGTAATATTTGAGGTCAGGAATTCTTCCAGGACCAAAAACTTCGATGGCCAGGGTATTCTCTGCACCCGGCTTTGCAAAAGCATTAAGTTCAAATTCGAACCGGCGAAACATCCCCACTACGCTAGCCGTATCGGCAATAAGATGACCGTTAAGCCACACATTGGCCTTGAGATTTATCCCATTGAGATGAAGGGTAAGAAATTGACCTTGCCAGTCAGCGGGCATATCAAAGGTTTTTCGGTACCACCACGATGAACGAAAGGGACTATCCTTGGGCATCGAAAGCCAGCTGCCTGAACGATAGCCCGGAATAGCTTTAAGATTTTCTCCGTAATACGGATCAGGAAAAACTTTCTGCTCTACCAAGGCTGCCAATACAGTAGTTGGCACGGTTGCAGAGACCCATTTATTTGGGACAAATGCATTCGTGGAAATTTCAGTCCCCTTAGCTGTTAGCTTCGCTGAAGATTGAAGTTCCCATTTCGCATTCAGGATTAAAACGGAAGGAGCTGGAGTTTTAAACCCAAAAATCAATAGGGCAAGCGACAGAAACATCCCATAAAGCCTAACTTTCTTTAAGTTCATAAGTAAAACAATTAAAGGTCAATGCGAACAAGTCAGTTGAAAATTGATCGAATGCGCCTACTTTAAAGCAGGCGCATTGTTACTCGTGATTTCTCACAATTTAGCAACAAATTTCACTTAAAATGCAACCCTTTCGTTTTACATTCGGTCAAGGGCTAGTTTGTTTAGTTGGGCTGGTTAGGCCTATTTAATGCTGTCAATTACAAATTCACCACTTCACCAGTCTGTGCTGATTTATAGGCTGCGTCTACGATATCCAGGATAATTTGTCCAACTTCAAGACCCGGAACCGGCTGCTTACGTGTAACAATGCAGTCGATAAAATATTCCATTTGACGGTTATACATCGTTGGGTCGCAATGTTCAGTTCGAACAGGCAGTTTAGGCTCAAACTTTCCTGGCGTATTGTCAACTTTGTATTTTAGATAGGTTGGAAAAACGTTCGCATACCCTTTTGTTCCATAGATGCCGGTTGCGGCTTCGGGGCCATCCATATGAGGCTGCCACCATCCACTTTCTATCAACGACTCAGCGCCATTATCCCATGAGATTAGGATAATGCCAGAATCATCAACGTCGTAGCTCCCATAATGAGTTCCAATCTTTGCATATACTTTTTTGGGTAGTGGATCGCCGATAATGTACCGTGCAGTATCGATCGCATGCACGCCCATATCGGCTAGAGCACCCCCGCCAGCAAGCTCTTTCTGAGCGAACCATCCGGCAGGACCCCAATTTTCATGAATCGCATATCCCTTTGTTTTAACAATCTTGCCCATCTGACCTGAGTCAACGGTCTGCTTAACAAAGTTGACATCGTTGTCGAATCGCCACATATGCCCCACCATCACGAGCTGCCTGGTAGCATCTGAGACTTTTTTAATCTCAACACCTTCACCGGCATTCATCGCCATTGGCTTTTCAAGAAAGACATCCTTGCCATGGTTGAGAAATTCGATGGTATATGGAGCGTGAAACTTATTCGGAGTCGAGATCACTACCGCATCAAGATCTTTACGATCATATAGGGTGGTGACATCCGTAGTAGCCTCTGCAATATTATATTTATCGGCAAAAGCACGAGCCGTCTCGATGCGAGCTGCAACCACAGATACAATCTCAACATTAGGCAAAAGCTGCAATCCACGTGCATGATAATGATTGATATACCCTGCACCAATAAGTGCGATTCTTATTTTTTTCATACTCCAGTTTCGAACTAAAAAGAGACGGAATTAAAGACTTTCTGCGTTGTCGTAAACCTTACGGATAGCTGTAGCCAAAAGATCCATGTCGGCTTTAGTGCCCATTAAAACTTTATGATGAATACAGGCTGACGCTTCAAAGTGGATCTTATCACAAACCGGAAGGTCAAAACGTGTTGGGTCGATTGCTGCCCAATATTCCGGGTTTAGTTTATGACGTGCAGGCTTGGTATGAGGCTGATACAGCGAGCATTTGTTTAATGGGATATAACTGGCCACTACTTCAATACCAATCTCGGCAGTCAGAGCTGCTCTGAATTTCGCCACTGGAAGTCCTTTAAAATCTGCTTGATTATATCTAAAAGAGAAATTAAAATACGCTTCTTTCGTTTCGCGAGCATCTCTTCTGATTGGTGTAATTCCAGGTATTGAAGTTATGAGTGAGTTTAAGTAAATACCGTTCTCATCTCTTACACGATTTTGTTCTGGCAACCGTTTAAGACCTTCAATTAAAATCGCAGCTTGAAATTCGGTGATTCGGAAGTTACCAGACTGGCAGAAATTTCCTGCATCAAAGTAGAGTCCTTCACCTTTATCTCCTTGTGCTGCACTTGCAGGTTCAGGTCGACGGCCACAGTTTCGCAAGGCATCCAGCTTTTCGTAAAGCTCGAAATTATTTGTGGTTACAGTACCCCCTTCACCGGCAGTAAGATGTTTTGATAACTGATAGCTAAAGCTTCCAATATCACCGATTGTTCCTGCTTTTTGGCCATTCCATTCACCACCATGCTTATGCGCACAATCTTCAATAACAAAGAGGTTATGTTTTTTAGCAATACGCATTACCTCGTCCATATCGGCAAAACTGCCATATAAATGGACAGGAATAATGGCTTTAGTACGCGGAGTAATTGCCTTTTCAATCTCCTTAGGATCGATACACCAGGTATCTTCGCAAACATCCACCAAGATTGGGGTGGCATTAACATCAATAATTGTAGCTGCAGTAGCTTGCCAGGTAAGGCCAGGAAGAATTACTTCGTCACCTATGCCGATGCCACAAGCTTCTAGAGCCATTTGTAATGTTACCGTACCATTAGCTGCTGATATTGCATATTTAGCACCCATCTCTTTGGCGAAATTCTTGTTAAACTCGGTCTCTTTAGGTCCATTGTAGGACCATACTCCACTGTTTAAAACTTCAATCAGGGCTTTTTCTTCATTCTTGTCCCAAACAGGCCATTTAGGCCAAGGATTAACTTTGGTGTCACGCACAGGAGATCCTCCAAGAACTGCTAACTTTGTCATAATAATAGGGTATTAAATTTTATATACTTAGACTTTAAATCTTTCTTGAACTTAAAAATAAGTTTAGTTTTTGCTAAATAAACTGCGTAAGGTAAACGTTTGATTGTTCACCAATGGTTTGGCCCAGAAGCTAAGGCTCAAGATATAGCCCAGCGTAACGAAGATAAATAGCATTCCAACTCTAAGCGAAACGGCATCGCTGATCGCTCCGATTAAAAGCTGAACGATAGCGCCACCAGCAATTCCAGTCATTAGAATTCCCGCAAATGAACCATGATGCTTTGGAACTGAGTTTAGTCCCAAAGAGACGATCACCGGAAACATTACCGACAGGAAGAAGCCCGACATTGGGAATGCCCATAATGAAGTCTGAACATCTGCGAACAACCCAATCGCCACGCAACACATTGCCAGAATGGTAAACCACCGTAAGATTGGTTTGCTGTCATAAAGCTTCATAAGCACAAGTCCTAACATCCCTCCGATTGTCATAAGTCCCCAGAAGTACGATACGGCATCGGCACCTGCCACATCAGGATTTACATCGTGGTATATCTTCAAGAACTTAGACATCCAATACGATATCCCTTGTTCGGATCCCACATAGGCGAAGATACCCAGGAAATAAAGGATCACATATTTATTCTTAAACAATTCGAGGTAGCTATCTTTTGAACCTACTTTTTCATCATCCTGCAAGTCAACTTTAGGAAAACGAACAAAAGAAACCAGCGCGACCATAAGGATTGCAATTAGAGCAAAGACCCAATAGACAGAAACCCACGACATAACTTTAGGGACTAAACTGGTCAACAACCCAATAAATGGTTTACTCACATTTCCCGCATCGATATTGGTTACTAAGTAGGTATACATCTGAGGACTTATAAAGGAGGCTAATCCGAATACCAGCTGTCCCATAACAGAGTTAAACGCATAGTTTACTTCCCCACCCGAAACCCGTAATAACGGATTGATAACGACTTGCAAGGCTGCCATTCCAGAACCTATGGTAAATAGCGAGACAATAAACACGTTAAAGGTTGGGAATTGAGCAAACCCTAAAGCACCCGCAAAGGCGAGCAAAAAGGCAGAGATAATCATTTTCTTCTCTCCATATTTCTCCACTAAAAACCCAAATGGGATAGACATCACCCCATAGGCAATAAAAAAGGCAAAAGGCAGTAATCCCGCCATGGTTTCATTCAATGTAAAGCTTTGCGAGACTTTGTCGTTCAGAGCCCCTAAGATGTTCGTAAGAAATGAAATAACAAAAAACACAAACATGATTAGGACGACGAGGAAATAATTTTTTTTCATTTAGTTAGATTTAGTTAGTATTCTTAAAGACTAATGAAGCAGCTCCCATGCACCCTGCATTATTGCCTAAGGTAGCCCCAATAACATCAGTAAATACTGAGCAATCTGGCATTGCATAGCTGAAAGTAGACTTCTTGATCATATCGATATAAAATTGACCGGCCTCCGAAATTCCACCTCCAATTACCACCTTTTGAGGGGCAAACGTATTCACAAATGAGGCGATGCCATGACCAAGGTAATCGGTATGTTCTTCCATACATTGCACCGCAGCAGCCTCACCTGCCTTAAATTTCTCCACAATTAGTATCCCATTCACAAGCTCCTCAGAAAGTCCTGAGAGTTCGGCATATCGTTTTACTAAGGCTGATGTAGAAGCATAAGCTTCGAGACAACCTCTACCACCACAATTACAATCAACTCCTTTATGATCAACGGTAAAATGGCCTAGTTCAGCGCCCCTATTTTTATACCCACCATAAAGCTGACCATTCATAACGATTGCACCACCAATACCTGTTCCTACCGTTATAAATATGACGTCAGTACAATTTTGGGCAGCACCAAATACGGTCTCACCTAATCCCATCACATTGGCATCATTATCAGCAAAAACAGGAAGATTAAACTCGTTAGAGAATATCTCGCCAAGAGGGACATTGGACCAGCCATTTAGGTTCTCAGCACCACCAATTACCACGCCATCGTAGATAATCCCTGGTGAACCAATGCCAATACCGGATAACTTGTTTCCTTGCTGATCAGCAAATAGCTTTATTTTTTGAATCGCCTCCTTAAGGGTATCCAGGATATCCTCGCGGGTTGCCTTTGATCCAATCTCTAATTTATCTTTATAGGAAATCTTACCATCTTCTGAGACAAGGGCGAACTTCACAAATGTGCCCCCTAAATCAATCCCTGCAGCATATCTCATCGTACTAGTGTATTATTAATTATTTTATAATTTGCTTATCCACATTCCATCCTTTAACTTCAAGAAGTGGCTTAGCTCCATTGGAATCAGAGAGAAAATAACTTGCCTCGTAGGTGCGTTCCTCACCGGGTAATAAGGTTACATAATTATCGTTCCAATAGATTGGTAAGATCGGCAGCTTCGTAGCTGGATTTAACACATCAAGAAACATAAAGAAGGCAATCGTAGGGGATGAATTTTTCACCTTTAAACGAATCTTACCAAACTTACCCTCTTGAGAATAGGCATAATCATAACCCAATTTTACTTTGGGAAGTTTATCTAATGCCGTATAGTCGGCAAATTGACTGGTAGGTGTATAGAATGGCCACGACAGTTTCTTATAAGCTTCATAATCTAAAACATCCTTTTTCTCCGATAACCAATAGATGCTATTATCAACTTCTTTGTTATTCTTGTCGTAGATCCGTAGATCAAGAAACCAAACAGCTGTAAGATTTTTAATCTCAGGAATCTTATAGATAAACTTCGAAATATTTGACTTCACATCGCCCTTCCATTGATCTGCAAAAACCTCTTTCGAGTTAAGATCAAATATCCGAAGTTTAACAGTTAGCCCTTTCGCTTCTATTAAATCTTCATTTGCCAAATAAATATCATTGAAACCATATCGGTAAATCGCATGAAGCGGAGCACAACCTTTCTTAACCCCATAAAACGACCCATTAGGCTGCAGATAAGTGTCGTAAAGCTGCCAGATCATCTTAGGCCAGGCAGAGTTAAGTTGCCATTGTACCAATCCGGTACTCTTTGGTTTATGAGCCACAAACGCCTCAAACTGAGGACGCATAATCTCGTAATTATTCAGCTGTGCTTTAAACGAGAACTCCTCAACACTCGACGAGCTACCATAGCGACTATTAATAGCATTGATATCCCGATCGAGAGAAGTAAACTCGTTTCGTCCGGTATGATATTCCCAATACGTTTTATCTATTGGCCACAAGGCAGCTACAGGAAGCATCTTTTTTAGGGAGGCCAAGGGAGGAATGGCAGCACCCGGACAAGTCTCCGTATTAAAGCCCCACGCACCACCAAGTTTAGTGTCGGTAAACCAATATTGAGGAGGCGTCCAGGCATAAGGACCCATCATCTTCATACCTGTCGGACCACTAATATCAGACACTAGCGGCACCGTTGCAACGACATTATTATCTTCTGTTCCGGCACCACCCGAAGAGGTTGCATAAGGCCGTGAAGGATCGTATTTTTTAAATAGCTCAACATATTTTAACTCCAATTTCGGACATGGTAGTTTATCGCTGCCTAGCATCCACAAGTAAATACTTGGATGGTTACGCAACCAAAGCATCTGATCCTTCCACGACTCTGAGAGCAATGTAATATCCTCATCGTTTACCGCACCGCCATATTTCTCATGACAGGTCTTATGCAAATATTCTTCCCATTCCCAGATGCAGTTGTATCCGATCATGATCAATATTCCGTACTCATCGCAGAGGTCAAAAAGGTTTTCATCTTTACCCCAGAACCCTTCGCAACGAATACTATTTAGGTTCATATGACGGATATACCTTAGCTGAGCCTCAACAGATTTACGGGTGTCACGCAGAAAAATATCATCAGCCCATCCGCCACCTTTGATCAGGATAAACTTGCCATTGATTTCGAAGGCTCTGTTCTTTTCTTTGTTCAAATAACTACGCATCTCCCGGATACCATATTTCTTGTCGACCTGATCAATAACCTTATTCCCAGCAATAAAAGAAGTTTTAAGGTTATACATCTTCGCCTTACCCATTCCATTAGGCCACCAAAGCTCAACATTTTTAACTTTTAGTTGTGGATATTCCTCAGGTGTAAATCGGTATGACAACGTCTCACCCGCTTTAACACTAACTTTTTTCTCAACTGTACCCAGTTCATAATTTACGCGAAGCACACCGTCGATGGCATGAGCCGTGCTATTTACCAATTCAGCCTGAATAAATAAATTTGCATTCTTCTTGGTTAAAGTATCCACATTTGAGTAAACAAAGGGGCTCCGAATTTTTAATCCCTCATTAATTTCCAAAAAGACTTCTCTGAAAATTCCCATGCTGCGGTCAGATGGAATTGGATTCCAGTCGCAAAATCCAAGTGAATATTCACCATATGCATATTGCGAAAGCTTTAAGGCCATCGTATTCTCTCCAGGATGAACAAAGGCATTAATATTAAAGGTAAACATGCGGTATGTGCCAGCAAAAACATCGTTTCCGACAACTTTTTGCCCATTGATCCACAAGTCAGCACGGTAATTAATGCCATTAAAATGAAGGGATATTGTCTTAGCTAGGTCGGCACCATCGATTTTGAATGTTGTTCTAAACCACCAAGGCTTCTGGAATTGAACGGTATCTACATTTTTCATATTGATCCCGAATGTGGGATCTTCAATAACATGCTTTAAGGCCAAACTGCCTAATACTGTTCCTGGGATTACGGCCTCATACCATGTTTTAGTATTGAAATCGATTTTTGAAATCATTGAATCTTCAATTTTTCCAATTTTTTCAGCCGCCTGCATTTTCCAATTGTCAGAAATCGTGGTAACCTTATAAGAGGATATATTTTCAGCTTTACTGCTTAAAGAGGTAAGTAAAGCAACCATACTGATAAGGAGTACAGCAATTTTGCAATTTAGTTTTTTCATTCTGGGAAATAGATTTATTTTTTTCATTACTAATCAACTTATTAGGATAATTCAAGTGCTTAATAATTCCAATCTAACATGAAACTATTTTACGCTTAAAGAGTATTTTACGTGAACTTAGAAGCGTATCAAAGAAAAAAAAATAGACAATAAATAACTTCATATATTTTATTCAGTTTACATCTAATTTTAACCTCGAAATCATTATTTATCCTGTAATATCTCTGAAAAAGTTAAAATTCTTAATGTCTTTAACACAGAATTTCTAACGTAAGGATTTCAAAAGTTGAGCTATCCTTGTTTACTGATCTTCTCCAGTTGCTCAAGATTGATCACTTTTATTTTACGGCCATCCATTGCGATTACTTTTTCACCGGCAAATATCGATAGTGTTCTGATTGCATTTGAGGAGGTCATGTTGGATAGGTTAGCAAGATCTTCGCGCGGGAGGTAAACCCTGAGGGTCTTATTGTCGTGTTCAAAGCCATATTTTTCAATCAACAATAAGATCGATTCTGCAAGCCGTCCACGGATATGTTTTTGAGTTAGGCTCACCGTGCGATGGTGTGAGAAACCAAGTTCCAAAGCAAGGTCTTTTAGCAGAGCCAGTGAGAAATCGTAATTCCGCAAGAGCACATTATAGAGTATATCTTTAGGTATGGTAATAATTTCGGAGTCTTCAATAGCGATTGTGGTCCCATTATGTGGCTCGCCTGCAATAAGAGATCGGTAGCCGATTAATCCGTTTCGGGGTATCATACGGATAATTTGATCGCGGCCTCCAATACCTTCTTTGATCAGCTTAACCATCCCCTCCTTTAAATATTGCATTCCAACGGGATATTCACCCTCCCTATAGATGAACTCATTTTTTTTATAGCGCCTAACTTCATGCGACTTTTCAAGTATTATCAATTCCTCCGGATTGAGAAGATCAAATATCGAATCTTCACCCTT
This sequence comes from uncultured Bacteroidia bacterium, assembly GCA_903907075.1. Lineage (GTDB taxonomy): Bacteria > Bacteroidota > Bacteroidia > Bacteroidales > Prolixibacteraceae > JAAFHB01. The sequence goes on along the minus strand of CAIVMQ010000068.1, from coordinate 43,492 downwards.
AAAATGACTCTCATGGAATTGACTTGAATCCAACATTGAATGCCCAATTAGATGTTATTAAACATCAAAATTAAAAATTAAATTGATTTACAAGGCATATTTTGCAACTAGCGGCATCTTTCGACCAAATCCAAAAGCCTTTGAAGAGACACGAAGGATTGGAGGAGTCTGAAAACGTTTGTATTCATTTCTGTTAACCATCAAAACGGTTCTCGATACCGTAGACTCATCAAAGCCCATAGCGATAATTTCAGCAGGACTCTTAGCCAATTCAATATAATTAAAGAGAATTTTATCCAGCACTTCATAATCGGGTAACGAATCTGAATCTTTTTGATCGGGCCGAAGCTCAGCCGAAGGTGGCTTTATAATGGTATTTAGTGGTATTACTTCCGATTCCCGATTCATATATCTGGCCAACTCGAATACATCCGATTTATATACATCACCCAATACCGATAATCCTCCATTCATATCACCATAGAGTGTACCATAGCCAACAGCTGCCTCACTTTTATTGGAGGTGTTGAGTAAGATATGGCCAAACTTATTGGATAATCCCATAAGTAAAGTTCCGCGAATTCGAGCCTGTATATTCTCCTCTGTTAAATCATTTGCGCGACCTTCAAAAACCTGTTCCAATGTTTGATCAAAAGCATCCACAATATCATGAATCTTAAGAATATCATACTTCACACCGAGGTTTTTGGCTAGCGTTACCGCATCATCAATAGAGTGATCGGAGGAGAACTTAGAGGGCATTAACAGGACATGAATATTTGCGGCTCCAAGGGCTTTTTCGGCAAGCACGAGAGTAACTGCAGAGTCGATCCCTCCTGAGAGTCCCAGGGTAGCACTCTTAAAACCTGTTTTTCTGAAATAGTCGTTCACGCCAAGTACCAATGCATCATGTATCGTAGCAATAGTCTCTTTTGAATTCTGAATCAACTGATTGCCTGTCTGAACTGTAGTATCAATCACCGTAAAATCGGGGGCAAAATAAGCCATCTCACGTACAATCTCTCCATATTGATTCACAAATAAAGATCCTCCGTCAAAGATCAATTCAGTTTGAGCACCAACCTGATTCACATAGATTATAGGCACTTCAAATCGCTTTGCATTCTCGAGGAGAATATCTTTACGCAGTTTGGCTTGATTATACGAAAATGGGGAGGCCGAAAGATTAATTATCAGATCAGGATTTTGTTTGCAATAAGTTTCAACGGGACATATCGCATATAGATTCTCACGTCCAAAAGCGCTAAATACCGGTTGATTAAACCAGAGATCTTCACATATGGTGATAGCCAATTTTAAACCATTAAGTTCAATAAGATTAAAATCCTTGTTGGGTTCAAAATGACGATACTCATCAAAAATATCGTACGTTGGAAGGAGTGTTTTATGATGAACGCTTTCTATATGTCCATCTTTAAGGAAGTATGCCGAGTTAAAGAGCATCTTCCCATTTGGGGAGCTATTTATGCTTGGCGCACCAACAAGGGCAGCTATGCCGATGCACTGTGCAGCAATCTCCTCAACCGATGCAATACATCGGTCGATAAATTCGCGCCGTTCGAGAAGATCATTGGGGTAATAGCCACAAACAGCAAGTTCGGAGAAAACCACCAGCTCAGCACCCTGGCCTTTGGCAATCTCGATATGGTGAATAATCTGGTCCCTGTTTGATTCAAAATTACCAATGTGGTAATTCAACTGGGCAAGTGCAATCTTCATGAAAATATTTTTTTAGATCGATTCCGCTTGAATTAGAACCTTATGATCCGAATAAATTAATCTGCCCGATAATTAACAAGCGAAGCGGCACTTGGCGGGCATTAATTCTAATGCGATAAAATGACTCTTTTAATATTTCATCCTATTAAAAAGATGGTTATCCCACTCATTTTATACTTTTGCAACATTGTAAAGAACAAATGTAGTTAATTTTTAAACTGGTAATCGATGTCTAAAGTTTTCCTTCTCCTCTCAATGATCGCTTTGTTTGTCTGTTGCCATAGAAATCCATTGAAGGTCGATGTCTCCAAAATAGAACTTAAATTAACGATCAAACGGCTCGATCAGGATATCTTCGCGGTTACACCCGATAATGCGGCTCAGTTGATACCCCGAATACGAGAGAGCTACGGAGCTTTTTTTGACGCATACACTAAAAATGTCATTGCGATAGGAGATCTCTCAGATCCGATGTTCCCGACCTATTTTAATTCGTTTCTCACCGACTCGATCCAAATCGTTTCTCGCAAACAGATTGATTCTGTTTTTACCGACTTAAGTCAGATTCAACAAAAGATAGAAGAGGGATTCAAGCATTACAGTTACTACTTTCCGCAGAAAAAAATCCCTTCGTTAATAACAATCAACTCCGGATTTAATCAATCTATCGTACTGACATCCGATGCTGTTGGAATTAGCCTCGATAATTACCTGGGCTCTGACTGCCAGTTTTATAAAAGGCTTGGAATAGCTCAGTTTAAAAGGGAGTTAATGACTAAATCAAAAATCGCTACCGATGTCTTATATGGCTGGGGAGTCTCCGAATTCGAATACGATGAGACCTCGAACAGCCTAATATCGCAGATGATCTACCAGGGTAAGATGCTCTATTTCCTGGAGGCTATGTTTCCTGAAGAGCCTGAAGAGTCAATAATTGGCTACCTTCCTGAAAAACTGGACTGGTGTAAGAAGAACGAATCGCAGATGTGGACTTATCTGATAGAGCATAAATTGCTTTTTAATTCAGAGCGTTTGAACAGTATTCGGCTGCTTAATCCTGCACCATTTACATCCATTTTCAGTCCCGATTCTCCCGGAAGGACAGGAATCTGGATCGGGTGGCAAATCGTACGCTCGTATATGGATAAACATTCCAATATCACGCTGCCCATATTAATGGCCGAGACAGACTATCAAAAGATTCTTAACGAATCGGGATACTCACCTGAGTAGTATTACCCGTTAAATAGGGGGCTAAATTTAATTTGTAAATTTGCATAATGTGCACTAAAAAGGGCGGCTTCCAAATTGGGAACCGCCCTTTTTCAAGAACAAGAATATCTTTCCAAAATCTATAATTTACGAATTCTAATATTACGGTACCATACGTCGTTACCATGATCCTGAAAACCGATAACCCCTTCTTTGGCAACATTTGCCCAATCGGGATTGTAGGTAGGAAATTTTGAGTGTTTTACCAGTTCATTCCATTCTGGAGTCCAAAGATGGTACTCCAGCACTGTGGCACCATTCATCTTATGCACAATAGTGCCCTGATAACAGATTATTTCAATGCTATTCCACTCACCTGCGGGTTTCGCATTTTGTGGCTTCGCAGGAATTAAATCATATAATGAACCCGCCTGACGGTTACCATCCTTACCTAACATCGCATCAGGATGACGATCGTTGTCAAGAACCTGCATCTCAGGTGCATTTCTCCAAATCTCCTTTCCAGGAACCTCCTGAGCCAAATAGAAAATACCCGAATTACCCCCTTCAGAGATCTTCCATTCGAGCCTTAATGCAAAATTCGAGAATTTCTGATTCCCAAAAACCAGGTCGCCTCCATTTCCAGAACCGGCCTCACCATTGCCAGAACCTTTTAACCGCAAGGCTCCATCCTCAACACTCCAATCAGAGGGGAATGTTGTTTTGTTGTAGCTGCGCCATCCTTCTGTTGTCTTGCCATCAAACATCAGAACAAAGCCCTGCGCTTTTTCTTGATCGGTTAGTGTATTGAGAGCCTCTTTCCCCTTATTACCCTCTTTCTTCTTTGCAGAAGCGGTGTTCGTAAAACCTAAAAATAGAGCAACGAATAAAATTAAAAGTGTACTTTTCATTGGTAAAACAGATTAATTTATGAATTTTATAATTGGTTGATTCGTAAAATCTTAGTTCGTAATAACCTTGAAATCCTTAGATGCAAATTTTAAAAAATCTTTTGAATTTTAAACAGTTTTTTCTGATAAATCAGAATTAATTTTCGAAACTATTAATATACTGATAGTTACATTCAAATCCTGGCATCAAATAAAAGATCCGAATTCACAACCGGTGTTGATTTTAATAATAGACTAAAATTTAGTGTCGCAAACCAGCAACTCCTTCAGGTGGTTCGTAATTTAATCGGTTTCGAATATCTAATTTTTAAAATTCTATTTAAAAATAGTATCTTCAACCGTAAATTAAGTTCTGTACTTAAGCGAGTTTATTTACGATAGAATAATATAAAAATGAATAGGAGCGCTGAATTTTAGTGTAGATTTGTAACATCTCATTTTGGACAAAAGAGAAGCCACGAATCATTAAATAATAGAAGTCGTTTATGGGTAAAAAAATTGCAATTCTCACAGCAGGAGGCGATTGTCCGGGGTTAAATGCGGCAATCAGAGGGGTCGGAAAAACCGCAATTATCAACCATGGTATGGAAGTAATTGGAATTACTGCGGGTTTTAGTGGGTTAATACGGAAAGATTATGTCGAATTAGATGAGCCTAAATTATCGGGTATCCTTACCCTTGGAGGGACAATCTTAGGCACCTCACGTGAGAAACCGTTCAAGCTGGAAAAGGGATTAACACACAACGCGAAACCGGGACTTATAAAAAAGCACTATGAGGAACTCGGTCTGGACTGTTTGGTCTGCATAGGGGGAAACGGAACGATGAAAACAGCCCACCTGCTTTCTCAGGAGGGATTAAATGTTATTGGAATTCCCAAAACGATCGACAACGATGTTTTTGGCACAGAGCTTACTTTCGGATTTGATTCAGCTGTCAGCATTGCTACCGAAGCCATTGACCGTCTCCACTCCACAGCAAACTCTCATCAGCGCGCAATGGTAATCGAAGTGATGGGGCATAATGCCGGCTGGATCGCCCTTTATGCCGGTATTGCCGGAGGGGGTGATATCATTCTGATACCTGAGATTGACTACGATATTAATAAAGTGTGTAAAACGATCGAAGAGCGATTCTCAAAGGGGAAGGTATCGGCGATTGTGGTCGTTGCTGAGGGGATTAGCAAGCCTGAAAATATATCCGCGGCATCCTATATTGTGAGTAAAATACAGCAGCTTACTAAGATTGAGGCACGCGAAACCCGGTTAGGATATGTTCAGCGTGGAGGAAGTCCCTCTGCTATGGACAGGATTTTGGCGACCCGCTATGGCGCATATGCTACCGAGCTCATTGCCAAGGGGAACTATGGGAAGATGGTTGCCATTCATGGTGGCATACTCAGCGCTATTCCCCTCGAGGAGGTTGGGGGAAAACTCAGCCTGGTCGATCCGGGTCATAACTTAATTAAGAAAGCTCGTAACATGGGTGTCCTTTTTGGTGACGAATAGACGTGCACCAATTTCAGAAATAAAAATTCATCCTATGGATAAGAAATACTTTGGATTCGTTGGCCCTTTTATCCTACTGTTCTTATGTATCGGGAATTATCGCAGAAGTTCATTTTCTGCAACTATCCGCACCGTTGATTTTTTAACGATTTGGGCTATCGGCGCGTTATCAGGAATCCTACAATACCAAGTGATTAAACGAATTAAGTAAGGTAAATGAATAGGTTAATTGGAGTTATTATCTTTTTCGTGGCTGTAATTTCTCAACAGACGACCACTGCGCAACCGCTTGCCGAGATTCAGTTTGTGAATATGGATCATAATTTTGGAAAGATTAAGGAGGAAGCAGGAGCTGCCACATATAATTTCACATTTACTAACTCAGGGAATATCCCTCTTGTTATACAGCATGTGGAGGCATCGTGCGGATGTACGACCCCCGAATGGAGTCAGGAACCAATCCTGCCTAGCAAACAGGGATTTATTAAAGTTTCCTATAATCCGGAGCAGCGCCCCGGCGTATTTGCCAAGAGTATTACTGTTACGGCAAATGTCCCGAAGAGTGTTCGCGTATTAACCATATCGGGCGAAGTAATTCCTAAACCTTTAGTGATTACAGATCTTTTTCCTGTCGATTTTGGAAAGATCAGACTATCTGCAGATGAATTATCTTTTGTAAGGATTAAAGATCATGAGATAAAGAGTGATACGATCCACATTTATAATCCGGAAACCACTCCTGTATCGATCGATTTTAAGATAATTCCACCACATTTAACACTTAAAGTTATCCCTGCGATCTTACCACCAAAAACCAAGGGATATCTATTAATCACTTTTGATGCAGCAAAAAAAGGGGATTATGGATTTGCAATAAACAGGGTCTACATGGCTTATAATGGAGAAGCCAAATTCAACGATGCCATTAAAATCAGTGGAACGGTAGAAGAAGATTTTTCAAAATTAAGCCCACAAGAACTTAGGGATGCACCGCGTATTGAATACGACAGTAAAATAGTTGATTTTAAAGAGATCGCCGAAGGGACTATTGTCGAACATACGTTTGTGATTAGCAATAAAGGTAAAAAAGAGTTAATTATACGTAGTGTTACCACCTCTTGCGGTTGCACTTCGGGCAAACCAGCCAATACGAAAATAGCTCCGGGCGGAACCACCGAATTGAATGTGACCTTTGATTCACGTGAAAGAATTGGGATGCAGAATAAAATAATCACCGTTATTTCAAACGATCCAGAATATTCGACAACCCTATTAAGGATAATAGGTACAGTCAAAAAATAATTAGTAGAAACATGAGCCATCATCCTGAAAACGACTCTAAATATATTGGCCTCAAAGTAAATCCGGGTATAGAGAAACCTGATGCGGTAAATAGTGATTCGGTAAACCGATTTTTAAAAAAAGGGAAGCGGCAAAACCTCTCATCAGAACAATATATTGAGGGAATTCTGAATGGTAATATTACAATTTTAAGTCAGGCCGTTACCCTTATCGAGAGCAATAATCCTCTGCATCAACAAATCGCACAAGAGGTTATTATCAAATGTCTTCCTCATTCTGGCAATTCTGTTCGGATTGGCATCACAGGAATGCCTGGAGCCGGGAAAAGTACCTTTATTGAAGTGCTTGGGAAAAGAATTACCAAGCAGGGTGGCAAGCTGGCCGTATTAGCTGTAGACCCCAGTTCTGAACGTTCGAAGGGATCTATCCTGGGAGATAAGACGCGGATGGATGAGCTATCCACAGATCCAAATGCCTATATCCGCCCTAGTCCATCGGCTGGAACATTAGGGGGTGTGGCACGTAAGACACGCGAAATTATTATTTTGTGTGAAGCGGCAGGATTCACCACTATCTTCATTGAAACGGTGGGTGTTGGTCAATCAGAGACTGTAGTGCATTCGATGGTTGACTTCTTTCTATTACTTCAAATTGCAGGTGCCGGAGATGAGCTTCAAGGGATCAAACGGGGTATCATGGAGATGGCTGACACTATAATCATTAATAAAGCAGATGGTGATAATTACGACAAAGCTCAACTTGCAGCAGCCCAATTTCGGAATGCGCTTCACCTATTCCCTCCAACTGGATCGGGATGGATACCCCCCGTATTAACCTGTTCGGCACTCGAAGATAGTGGAATTGCAGAGATCTGGGAGATGGTCAAGAGCTATGTCGCCCTAACGCAAAAAAATACCTATTTCAACTCCCGTCGCAGTGATCAGGCCCGGTTCTGGATGTATGAAACCATTCATGAAACACTTCGAACTAATTTCTATCAAAATCCGCTTGTCAAAACCACCCTACCTGACTATGAAAAACTAGTTCCCGAAAACACCATAAGCTCCTATATAGCAGCGCAGGAACTACTGGCAACCTATTTTAAATCAATGCTAAAAGAGTAGCGACTATTTGTGAGTTAAATTGTTTTAATACCTTTGCTACCTTATTTTTAAATAGCTATTTATAACCTTATCGAAAAATTATATTCCAATGAGAAATCTTCTAATTATTATCATCGCATTTACAGGGCTTTTTTCCTGTGCTAAGCCCGTCGGATTTGTTGTTAAAGGACAGATTAAAGGAAAAGATAGCGGTTCAATTAAATTGATGAGATTTTCAAATGGCAAATGGGTTGCCGAAGATTCCACCTCAATAGACAAAGGTAACTTTGTGTTAAAAGGAAAAGTAGAGCTCCCTGAATTAAGGTTAATTACCTTTGGTGCTCAGACAGTTGTCGCTCAGTTTTTTGCCGAGAACGGAACCCTTACCCTTACTGCGGACAACGATAGCCTAGCAAATACTGAAGTTAAAGGATCAGAGGCCAATGACGAATTTTCGATCGTAAAAAAAGAACTTAAGTCACTCTCAAAAGAGACGCAAGTATTACAGAAAAAGTACAATACAGCGCGTCAGAGTGGCAATGAAGATGAGATGAAAAAAGCTCAAATTGACTATGAAGCGATGATGGGGAATCAAAAGGTATATATTAAAAACTTCATCCATGAGCATCCCAAATCGACGGTATCACCATTAATTGCACTAATGCAGCTTTCACAAGAGATGAGTTCGACAGATATTGATGCACTTATTGCCTCTTTAGATCCTTCGATCTCTACCTCATTATATGTTGTTGAGTTAAAAAAATTGGCTGAAAAAATGCACGTAACTACTATTGGAAGTGTAGCCGCAGATTTTACACTCAATACTCCCGAAGGAACACCGCTGGCACTCTCTTCATTGCGTGGTAAAATAATTCTGTTAGATTTCTGGGCTTCTTGGTGTGGGCCTTGCAGGAAGGAGAATCCGAATGTTGTTAAGGCTTATCAACGATTTAAAGATAAGGGTTTTGATATCTTAAGTGTATCGCTTGATCGCGAAAAAGGGGCTTGGTTAAAAGCAATTGCGGATGACCATCTAACCTGGCATCACGTATCAGATCTGAAATATTGGCAATGTGAGGCCGCAGTAAAATATGGCGTTCAATCAATTCCATTCGCACTATTACTCGATAAAGAAGGTCATATCATTGCAAAAAATCTTCGCGGAGAAGAATTAGAAACAAAGCTCGCTGAGCTGCTCCCTTAATTACAATCCAAATATAAAATACATTAATCAAAAAGGGTGCGACGAATAATTTCGTTGCACCCTTTTTGATTTGGGAGAATCGTATAATACAATCACCGAAGTAATGGAATTCGGCACATACTAAGTTTTTCTATTTAAAAACCTGAGAATGGCACCTCTAAAAAGTGGCCAAACTCCCTAGCGAAATTTACACTTACTCGGGCATGAATACTACCCTGTTTATCAAAAAATTGTGCTTTGGTGGCAATTGGAAAGATACCTTCATGCCACACCGAAGGATGGATATACAATCCATGAGTCCCATCAAAATAAAAATTTACAAATTTATCCGGCGTAATATCATCGCCAGGCAATGCAAGAGGAGTTACAAAAGGTGTCCCAGTGAGGGGGAAAAAAAGCTGACCGCCATCGGGATGGTAGTTTGCATGCCACAACAATACTTTATCTGGAGTATTGACCAATTCTTTGTTGCGGTTTGCTTGATCGGGATTCGTACTCCAGCCTAATAGATATTCATCATGAACTGCATTATTACGTCCAAAAAGTATGTCACCCTCCCACCAAAAATCAAAAATGCCCTCTTTGGTTCCAGCCTGATTTCCGGTATCTGCATCAATAGGTCTACCATAGGCTTTAGGCCATTGAACAATTTCTAAGGGAAAGGTTTTATACTCAGCTTGACTTACCAGGCAACCGTACCCTTTTAACGATTCATTGGTAGCCACAATCGTTTTAATTTTTTGCCAAGGCAACGAATCCGGAACATCCGGACTAAGGTAATTTATGGGTTTTAACATTGTGTATTTCTTGTGATTTTCATTAAAATTAGGAAGAATTGAATTCCAAATTTATAGCAGATTAGTCTTATCTATCAGCGCTTAACACGTCTATTCGCTTTAAAACTTTTATAAATCAGGGTTAGTACATAGATACATAAAACAATGAGTATAATGAGAATTGCTTCTTTATAATACTTATCCAACATAACTTTTTGCGAATAGAAAAAATAGCCTAAAAGGGCTAAAATGACATTCCATGCAGTAGCACCAATAGCAGTATAAATAATGAAATCACGCAGATTCATATTGGCAAGCCCGGCAGGAATAGAGATTAGATGACGAACACCGGGGATCAGCCGGCCGATCAGGGTGGAGGTTTTCCCGTTTGTAAGGAAGTAATTCTCGGTCTTTTCTATTCCGGCTTGATTAACCATCATTAAATTAGCTAACCGTGTATTGACAAATTTTAGCAACAACTTGCGACCAATAAATTTGGCGGCGAAATAGTTTATCAGTGAACCAGCCACTGCTCCTAAAGAGCCAGCAATAATGATCAGTAGAATATTCATGTCGCCATTGGCGGCTTTATAAGCAGCCGGTGGAACTACTAATTCAGAGGGAAAAGGAATAATCGTACTCTCAACGGCCATAAGTAAAAAAACGGTCCAATAGGTTATATGATCCATATACCACGTTAAGACCTCCTGGAAAAGTGCACCCATAAAAATATTTTGGTCAAAACTAACCTTTTCTTTTGAAGAAATAAAAAAGCAAATCGAATATTTCTGCAAATTTTAAATGGGTCTTGAATACCAAAATATTCTTATTAATCGCCTTTAAGGGAAATGAATACCGACTAACCATTCAGCGATTAAAGTAGCCTCTGGAGTAAGATTATGAGTCTCCGTATCTCCAGTTTGATAAAGAATAATTTCGCGGTAATCATTTGGAGAACCACCAGAATCCGGGACAATAATCTTACAGAGATGCACCCCCATATCTGCACCACGCATTTGTAAATCGCTCATTTTCCCATCTAGTGCAATTAATGCAAGATACTGATAATGTGCTAAATCTGCACTTCCAATGAGTGTGTCTCGCTTTACCGAGACTCCGATATTAGTTAATAAGTCGGAACGTTTGATTTGGTTATTATCGGCAAATATCCAGGGGGTCGCTTTATCATAGGTATACATCTCTCCCGCTGGAGTAATATAAAACCCGGAATGATTGAACCCCCACGCATGATTTACATATTCAAACTGAAAATAACAATCTATTTTATTTTGATCAAACTGAACCTGTTGACATGACCCCAAAGAGAGGAGAACTAAAAATATACTGATATTTAATTTTAAGTTCATAGCAGATTAATTTTAAAGTCTATTTTACGAATAAAAATAAAACCTAATTCGTTAATAATGGATTTATAACCTTACCGGCGAATAGTATTGCACCTGTATCCTCTTCAGTAATAAAGAAGACAAAAGGGCGGGTAGCATGAAACTGTGGACCACCCGGTCCAATACTAGTAACCCCAATTCCAATAGAGGTAACGCCAGCAGCCTCGGTACCCTCTTCATTGACTTCAATAAATGTTTTATGCTTAACTTTTGTGATAAAGAGCTGATCAGTAGAATTAATTTTAGAGAAGTTGGCCTCTGTTTTTGAGAATGCAACAGCCATACCCATAGAAGATAGGATATCATTTAGTTCGCTCTCCCACGAAAATTTCAACCGCGGTATCCATACATCAACCTTTGAAGTGCCTACAAGTGCCTTTTTTATAACATCCCATGTAGTAGGAGTTAGTTGATCGATTAGCTGATCAACCGATTTACCTTCATCTGGAAGAAGCAGTACCATATTAAATTTTCCACGTCCGTAGGGCAGCTTTAATGCCTTATATCCTGCTTGCTCCGAATACCCATAATCATCCTTGATCTTCATGAGTGGAACAGATACTGATGATCCTGAGACGAGTGAAAAAGAGCCATTTTCAGTATTGCCCTTCTCAAATTTAACACTCCACTTTCCATTGAAATAAATTGCATTAATCAGAAACATTATTTCATCGGCAGATATCTGATCAAGAATCTTGGGGATTTTGGTATTCGTTTTCTCATTGACCCAACCATTAATTATCGCTAAAGTGCTTTGGTCAAAGTCAAGCGCCGCTATACGAGCATCAAAATATTTTTTATTAGTCGATATAAAGGGCTCCAAGACCGGATAGCCTTTTCTGATCCATATTGAATTGGCGATATTCATCACTACATTGGGATCAGCCTTTTCTAATGCAGTTATCAGATCCAAGTAGATCTGGTTAATCTCATCTACGCTAAGGCCTTCCAACCCTAAAGAATTGACAATCGCATTTTTTGTCTCGCCGTCAGCCCCATTAAGGACCATTGAAAAAGCCAGAGATATACTCAAGGGGGAGACCATCATATTCTGATCCTCACTCGCTGGGATCTTCTTTAACAGATTAAATGTGAACAGATTCCCTGACTTAACAAGGCTAGCCGATTTTTGAGTCAGGACAATATCATCGGGAACAGGATCGGGCCCGACATTCTTTACACATCCTATTGCAAAAATGGCACAAGCCATGATTAGAAATGTAATCCTAATTTTCATAATTCCAATAGTTTTAGATAAAACTTAATACCTCTTAATTTGAACCCGACAATTTCTGTGCCAAATTTAAATGGTTATCTCAGAGCGAAAAGACTCAATTTCAAATCTTTTAGATTAACCGGTTAGAAAAAAAATAATCTGAACTAAAATTACCCACTTTAACAGTTGATTACAATGAATTTTAGTTAAATTTTTGTCCCGCAGCCAAAAAAATCTGCGATTCTCAAAAAGACTTATTCTATACCCCGTTTAGAAAGCAAATTCTGCTTGAACTAATTTATCTGAAAAATCAATATTAAAGAACATTAAAAATAGATTAACCAAGGCTTATTTCAGGAAATATTTCGGTTTTCTTTATATCTCTTTGGTTGAATTAATTGGAAGAGATCGGGGAATAAATTATCTTTACCGGCTTACTTAACAAGTTATATGGAAGACCTGAATTCCTTAAAAAACAGAATAAATCTTTCGAAGCTAATTGTATTTCTTTATGTTATAGCATTTGGGATAATCGTTTGTGGATTATTCTTTTGTTCTCAAACAGATCCTGCTAAACCATCTAATACAGAGCCCTTAGCAGAAGCCAGAGAAGTTTATCTTACCCCAGTAACTTTGCCCGACAAGCTTGAATTTGCAAATGAGAGTGTGCCGCTTTCAAATTTTGATGTTCGTGAATCGTTAGACCGCGAAATGCTCAGTGTGGCAAATTTTCATTCCCAGACCTTACTCTACATCAAGAAAACGAATCGATATTTTGCTGTCATAGAACCTATTTTGCGAAAAAATGGTGTTCCTAACGATTTTAAATTCTTAGCCATGGCAGAGAGCGGGTTCCTGGATAAGATTGTCTCTCCTGCAGGTGCTGCAGGGATATGGCAGTTTATGAAAGGAGCCGCAATAGAAAATGGGTTAGAAATAAATGAAGAAGTTGATGAGAGATATAATTTTGAAAAATCTACCGAAGCAGCCTGTAAGTTTTTAAAAACAGCCTATTCCAAATATGGCAATTGGACGATGGTTGCAGCCTCTTATAATGCAGGAGTAAGCGGAATAAAGAGGCAAGAGGAATTTCAAAATAGCAACAATTATTATGATTTATTACTCAACGAAGAGACTTCAAGATATCTCTTTCGTATTTTAGCTCTTAAGCTAATCGTTGGAGATCCAATAAAATATGGGTTTAAAGTAACCGAGCAGGAGAAATACCCCATTATTCCGGTCCGCGAGATAAAAGTCGCTGAGAGTATAAAAAACCTCGCGGATTTTGCACGGTCCAACACCATCAATTATAAGTTATTTAAGCAGTTTAATCCGTGGTTAAAACAAACTTATCTTAGAAATCCAAAGCAGAAAAATTATACCTTAAAGATTCCGGAGTTAGGGAAATACCGGAGTTTTGTTTTTGCAGATCAGCCCGTGGATCACTAATTAACTTTTACTATTAAGCGTATACCAATAGATGGATGGAGAAGATAAGATCGTAGTAAGAGGAGCGCGAGAGCATAACCTTAAAAATATAACTGTTGAGATTCCACGTAATCAACTAACGGTGATTACAGGCCTTAGTGGCAGTGGTAAATCATCGCTTGCCTTTGATACTATTTACGCAGAAGGTCAACGCAGATATATTGAGACCTTCTCGGCCTATGCACGCAGCTTCCTGGGAAATATGGAACGCCCCGATGTGGACGAGATCACAGGTCTGAGCCCTGTCATCTCCATCGAACAAAAGACAACCAATAAGAATCCCCGTTCTACTGTAGGCACCGTAACAGAGATCTACGACTTTATGCGGCTCTTGTTTGCTCGCGCAGGTGAGGCCTACTCCTACAATACGGGGGAGAAGATGGTAAAATATAGCGACGAGCAAATCATCAACCTTATCTTAGAAAAATTCCAGGGAAAAAGAACCATGATCCTTGCCCCTGTAGTGCGTGGCCGTAAGGGTCATTACCGCGAACTCTTCGAACAGATTCGTAAAAAAGGGTTTTTATATGCCCGGATAGATGGTGAAGTTTGTGAGATGACGCACGGATTTAAAGTCGATCGGTATAAAAACCATCATATCGAGATGGTGATTGATAAATTAATTATTGATCAAAGTGACAGAAAACGACTTCGCGATTCTTTGGATATTGCGATGAAGCATGGACAAGGGATCATCCTTATTCTGGATGCCGAATCGGGTGATACCCGCTTTTTTTCGCGCCATCTGATGTGCCCTTCGACAGGTATCTCATACAATGATCCGGCACCCCATAGCTTCTCGTTCAACTCCCCGCAGGGTGCTTGTCATAAATGCAATGGGCTAGGTGAGATTACCGAAATCGATCAGGCTAAATTAGTCCCTGATCCGACCCTTTCAATAGCCAAAGGGGGTATCGCTCCGCTTGGGCCACATAAAAATACGATGATCTTTTGGCAAATCGAGGCATTAGCCGAGAAATATGATTTTACCCTTAAGACCCCGGTTGGCGAGATCTCTGACGAGGCCCTTAACGCAATTTTATATGGGACAGGGGAGCGAATTCAATTAAAAAATTCCCCCTTAGGAAGCTCCATCGATTACATGATGACCTACGAAGGGATTGTTAAATATATCCTCAACCAGAAAAGCGATAACCTCTCAAAATCAGCGCAAAAATGGGCCGATCAGTTTCATAAAAGCATGACATGCCCCGAATGTAATGGACACCGGTTGCAACAAGAACCACTCCATTTTAAAATCGATGGTAAGAATATCTCCGAATTAGCCAAGCTCGATATCTGCGAACTTTCCGATTTCTTCGAAAATATAGAAGAGCGCTTGAGTAGTCGTCAATTGCAAATTGCTACCGAAGTAATTAAGGAATTGCGAACCAGACTCCGCTTTCTAATCGATGTCGGCCTCACCTATCTCTCTCTTGATCGCGCTGCGGGAACACTATCGGGAGGCGAATCACAGCGGATTAGACTTGCAACACAGATCGGATCACAACTTGTGAATGTTCTTTATATCCTTGATGAACCCAGCATTGGACTGCATCATCGCGATAACCTAAGGTTGATAAAATCATTACAACAGCTGCGCGATACAGGCAACTCAGTGGTAGTTGTAGAGCACGATCGCGATATGATGCTACAAGCAGATTACCTGATAGATATGGGACCAATGGCAGGAATTCACGGAGGTGAAATTGTCGCTTCCGGCCTCCCATCGGAGGTTCTTAAGCACAATAGCCTAACGGCACAATACCTTACGGGAAAGAAAAAAATTGATGTCCCATTGAGCCACAGAGCCGGAAACGGTAAATCGTTAGTTGTGAAAGGGGCCCGCGGAAATAATCTCAAGAATATAGATGTTGAATTTCCTCTTGGAAAACTCATCTGCGTTACAGGAGTCTCAGGAAGCGGAAAATCGACACTCGTAAACGAGACCCTGCAACCAATTCTAAGTCAATATTTTTACAACTCCCTCCTGGATCCTCTACCTTACTCCTCGATTGAAGGAATTGACCTGATAGACAAAGTAGTACAAGTAGACCAATCACCAATCGGTCGCACCCCCCGCTCAAATCCGGTCACCTACACAGGTGTTTTTACCGATATCAGAACGCTCTTTACCCTCTTGCCTGAAGCCAAAATACGAGGTTATAAACCTGGAAGATTCTCATTCAATGTCAAAGGTGGACGATGTGAAGAGTGCGAAGGTGCAGGAATGAAAGTAATTGAGATGAATTTTCTCCCTGATGTATATGTCCATTGTGATAAATGTAACGGTAGAAGATATAACCGGGAAACGCTTGAAATACGTTATAAAGGGAAATCGATTAGCGACGTTCTCGATATGACCATTAATCAGGGGGTTGAATTTTTCGAAAGTATACCCGCGATTGTCCATCGACTGCTTACCTTGCAGGAGGTTGGACTGGGATATATCACGCTGGGGCAATCTTCTACAACATTATCCGGCGGAGAGTCACAACGGGTAAAACTTGCTACCGAGCTCAGCAAACGCGATACCGGAATGACTCTTTACATCCTCGACGAACCCACAACGGGTTTACATTTTGAAGATATTCGTGTATTACTTGAGGTACTCAATAAATTGGTAGACAAAGGAAATACCGTGATTGTTATCGAGCACAATATGGAGGTTATCAAGGTTGCCGACCATATTATTGATATTGGCCCTGAAGGGGGGAAAGATGGAGGAAGACTCTTGTGCAGCGGTTCACCCAATGAGATTATTAAACTTAACAAATCCTATACGGCCAAATATCTCAAGGAGGAGTTAGGGAGAAAATAGAATCTCTTTAAACCGCTAATATTGATTTAAATAAATCTGAAGAACTCTTCTGAAAAGATCATTTTGAGGTGGAACAATATGCTAAATCATTCACTACTTTTGTCGAAGAACACCTCATTTAATTTGGTAATTGCAAATTTAATTATTGGGGCTCAGGTTATTTATCCTTTTCCCATTCCATGAAAACCGGTTTCATCGTAGTTTTTCTATTTTTATTCGAACTAGCTTCTTATTCTCAGACTAGTCCGATTAACTATTATTGGTTAAAGCTCCGGGATAAAACAGGCACCCCCTACCAAGTTAATCATCCTGAAGCATTTTTATCAAAGCGGGCTATTGATCGTAGAAATAGGCAGAGCATTCCTATTGACCAAACAGATCTCCCAGTCTCGTCGGTGTATTTAGATAGCCTAAAAAATCGGGGTGCAACAGTTATCCATATCTCTAAATGGCTTAATGGGGTTACCGTTCTTTGTGATACTGGAAAGATAAGAGGAATCGCCAAGCTCCCTTTTATCACAATGATGGAGATTACCAAACCTGTAAAAACAGTGAAGTCAGCCATCTTGAAATTCAATGAAGAGGAGTTAAACGGTGCCATCGACCCGGCAAGATATGGAACCTCTTTAACCCAACTAACCCAGTTAAATGGTCAGGTTCTTCATAATGCAGGCTATCGTGGAAAAGGGATCCAGATTGCTATTCTGGATGCCGGGTTTTGGCATGTCAACGACATTGTTGCCTTCGACACGCTGCGTAATAGCGGTCGGATACTGGGTACTCGCGATTTTGTTGACCCCACCTCAGATATTTACCAACAGCACACCCATGGAATGTGTGTCCTTTCGTGCATGGCAGGTAATCAGCCATCTGTTCTGCTTGGAACAGCTCCCGATGCTTCGTATTATCTTTTCCGTACCGAGGATGCCCCTACGGAATACCTTATCGAGGAGGACAACTGGGTTGCAGCAGCCGAATTAGCCGATAGCTTGGGTGTCGATGTGATCAACTCTTCACTTGGCTATTCTCAATTCGATGATCCGATGATGAACCACTTCTATTCAGAACTGAACGGCAGTAAGACACGTATTACACAAGGGGCAAATTTAGCCTTTCAAAAAGGGATACTCGTATTTACCAGTGCAGGTAATGAAGGAGACAATGCCTGGAGGCATATTTTGGCACCATCAGATGGAGAGAATGTAATCGGAGTAGCGGCTGTGGATAAAAAAGGGATACGGGCCTCTTTCAGCTCTGTTGGCCCTGCTTACGGTGGAGCCATAAAACCGAATGTGGCAGCGATGGGTTCATTGACCTATCTTATCACGAGTGCTGGTGTTCCAGGTTATTCGAGTGGCACCTCATTCTCTTCTCCGGTATTAGCCGGAATGGGTGCTTGTCTACTTCAGGCCAACCCATATTCAGATGTTAAACTGGTTAAAAAGGCGATCGAACAAAGTGCTAATCGATATACCTATCCCGATTCATTAACAGGTTATGGAATTCCTGATTTCGATAAAGCAGATAAATACCTCAAACTTTATACATTAATACCACAAATACAAAAAGAATCGTGGTCAGTTTTTCCCAATCCATTCAATAACTTTATCACAATCCAAAATATTGAGCGTATTTCGGGTGGGACAGGCATCATAACTATTTACAGTCTTAGTGGCACTTGCTTGTGGCAATCCACGCTGCCGGTTTCTGAAACTATCGAAGTTAAGAATCTCTCCCGTTTACCAATTGGAGTAATGGTTCTATCTATTCGTTACGGGAATAAGGAAGAGCATTTTAAGATCATAAAAACCAGTCGTTAGTATTTCGGTTAAAGATCGAAAACCCCTTTGCAATTGACCTAAAAAGCATGAAAATAAATAAATCTCATCAATAATATTCTATTTTCTATATAGTAACCTATTAATCTTTCATCCACTCAAAAACACGGTAATGCTCTCCATTCATCCCCAAACGGGTATATACCTCCATGGCATTAATGTTTGATTCATCGACATACAACCGAATACCTTTTAATGACCGATCGGAAGAGACGGCAGTTTTAACATGGTTGTATAACGCTCCATAAACCCCTTTTTTACGATGGGTTAAGTCAACAAATACCGACTGAATCCATAACACAGTACCATTACGCCAGTCGCTCCATTCATAGGTGGTCAGCAGCGATCCTACAACACGCTCTCCGATTAGCGCAACATAATAAACACCAAGTTTATCGTTATTAAAAACGGCATTAACGCCTTTTAGAACAGTCTCCCGATCCAATTTATACTGCTCTGTTTCCCAGGCCATAGCTACCTGAAATGTGATTATTGAATCGAGATCAGAATGTTCTGCCTTTCGAATGCTTATATT
Source organism: uncultured Bacteroidia bacterium (assembly GCA_903907075.1). Classification (GTDB taxonomy): domain Bacteria; phylum Bacteroidota; class Bacteroidia; order Bacteroidales; family Prolixibacteraceae; genus JAAFHB01. The sequence continues at coordinate 24,432 of CAIVMQ010000068.1, read as the reverse complement.
CATCTATCATATTCACTATAAAATTCGGTACTCTATTAAATTGCTAAAAACGTTGAGGTACAAAAAACCGGAACCGAACATCAATCGAAATTAGGCGACTGAGGCTCGGTTCCGGCATACGAAATCTGATCTGATAAGTAAGATTTACTAAAGCTCGCGAATCTTGATATTCCGAAACCAGATTGAATACCCATGATCTTGAAGACCGATATATCCTTCTTTAGCTATCCCTTCACTCCAACCCTTAAAATCTTTGAACTTACTTTTAGCAACCATTGCATCCCATTCAGGAGTCCACAGTGTATATTCAACAACTTTGGTTCCGTTCATAGTATGGGTTACATGACCATCTTTGACTTTAATAACTACTGTATTCCATGAAAGGGCCGGATGAACTGTCTTAGGATCACAAGGAAGAATATCATAAAGTGAGCCTGCGAGGTGACTGTCAACCTTATTATCTGATGCATCTTTGTTGTCGAGTACCTGAACTTCAGGAGCGGCATAATAGATTGGTTCTCCTTTAACTTCACGAACATAATAGAAGATTCCTGAGTTTCCAGCTGTTCCGGCCTTAAAATCGATAGAAAGCTCAAAGTTTTTATATTTCTTTCCCGGATAGAGGACGTCTCCATTGGATCCTTGTCCCGGCTTCTTATCTTCTGCGGTAAAAACCTGCATCGCATCTTCGCTAATCTTCCAGTTGGTAGGCATAGCGGTACCATTACATTGGCGCCAACCATCAAAATTCTTACCGTTAAAAAGCAATGCCCAACCATCTTTTTTCTCCTTTTCAGAGAGTTTATTAACTCCTTGGGAGAACGCAGGAAGTGAAATTAAAACTGAAGCAACAAGTGATAATGTCAGAAAAATATTTTTTCTCATACGTTGAATTTTATACACCTTCCGGTGCGATTTAAGATTAATTGATTCTGATTATTTTAAACCCAAAGATAACAGTAAATGTAATATATCATCATCTCTGGTTAGAACACACCATGAAAAAATTAGCTATCTGAATTATCATGGCATACAAAAAGCTATCCGATATAGCCAATAACCTGTAAAACAACTGAGTTTAAATTCCGGATCAGTGTATCTATTTTACTAAAGTCAGAACCAGCGAATATATTATTTGTCATTTAGGATAAATTTAAATCGATTTATTTTTCGCTCTAAAAAAAACATTTGTAAATTTGACATCAAACAATTTAATAATTACACAATGGATTTATTTGCACCTTGGCATCTCGTTATCCTTATTGGAGCGGTACTTCTTCTTTTTGGTGGTCAGAAGATTCCTGAAATGATGAGTGGAATTGGCAAAGGGATGAAGGAGTTTAAGAAGTCGATGAAGGATGAGGATGAGAAACCAACCGAAACTCCCAAGAAGATTCCAAGTTCGGATAATAAAAAAGAGCCATTAAAGGATTAGATTTTATTCTATTTCACAGGAAGCCCTGCACATTAAATTGCGCAGGGCTTTTTCTATTCTGCGAAGGGTCAGTAAATAACAAAATCTATCGAATTTTAAATATCTTTGCAAACGTTTTGAAAATATATTTTCAACAAGAATTGTAAGAATATAAGGATTTTAGATACATTTAATAGCCCCTTTGGGATTAGTTTAATAACGTATTCCAAACGACGATAAAAACAGAACATAACGCATGAAGAACATCAGGAACTTTTGCATTATTGCCCATATTGATCACGGAAAGAGCACTCTAGCCGACCGTCTTTTAGAGATCACGCAAACCATTAGCGGGCGCGATATGCAGGCACAGGTGCTTGATGATATGGAGCTTGAGAAGGAACGTGGAATTACCATTAAGAGCCATGCGATCCAGATGGAGCATACCCATGAGGGTGAGAAATACAGATTAAACCTGATTGACACACCGGGGCACGTTGATTTCTCGTACGAAGTTTCCCGTTCTATTGCGGCTTGTGAAGGAGCATTACTAATTATTGATGCAACACAAGGAATTCAGGCCCAGACGATTTCAAACCTCTATCTGGCCATCGAACATGATTTAGAAATTATTCCGATTCTTAATAAAATGGACCTTCCGAATGCCAATCCGGAAGTTGTAGAAGACCAGATTATTGAATTAATAGGATGTAAACGGGAAACCATTATCAGAGCCTCAGGAAAAACGGGCGAAGGAATTGATGAGATCCTTAAACGAATTATATCAGACATCCCATCCCCGGCTGGAGATCCTGACGCACCGCTGCAAGGGCTTATCTTCGATTCGGTTTACAACCAGTTCAGAGGCGTTGTGGCCTATGTAAAAGTTGTAAATGGCACTGTTCGTAAAGGCGATGTCGTAAAGTTTGTAGCGACTGAAAAAACATATAATGTTGACGAAGTAGGGGTGTTAAAAATGGCCCTCGATCCACGTGAGTCGCTGAGTGCCGGCGATGTCGGTTATATTATCTCTAATATCAAGACGGCTCGTGAGATCCGCGTAGGAGATACAGTAACCAATGTTAAACAGCCGTGCTCAAATGTTATCTCCGGATTTGAAGAGGTAAAACCAATGGTATTTGCCGGAGTTTATCCCATCGACAGTGAGGATTATGAGGATCTGAGAACTGCAATGGAGAAACTTCAATTAAACGATGCTTCACTAACCTATACCTTGGAATCATCTGCTGCTCTGGGATTTGGATTCCGTTGCGGATTCCTTGGACTGCTCCACATGGAGATTATTCAGGAGCGTCTTGACCGCGAATTTGATATGAATGTGATCACTACGGTTCCTAACGTATCGTATATGATTCACACCCGGGCAGGTGAGACTTTTGAAGTATATAATCCGGCAGGCATGCCTGACGGATCGATGATCGAACTCATCGAAGAGCCATATATCAAGGCTCAGATCATAACCCGGTCGGAGTATATCGGTGCCATCATGACCCTCTGCCTCGATAAGCGTGGCATGCTGACAAAGCAAGATTATCTTACCGCCGAGAGAGCTGAGCTAACGTTTGATTTGCCACTTGGCGAAATCGTATTTGATTTTTACGATAAATTAAAGAGTATCTCAAAAGGGTATGCCTCTTTCGATTACCATATCACCGGTTACCGTCCCGCAAAACTTGCCAAGCTCGATATACTCCTCAATAGTGAGCCTGTTGATGCCCTCTCCACATTAATCCATTTCGACAACGCCTATAACTTTGGGCGTAGGATGTGCGAAAAACTCAAAGAGCTAATCCCACGTCAGCAATACGACGTTGCAATACAAGCTGCTATAGGTGCTAAAATAATCGCCCGTGAAACCATAAAAGCTGTCCGCAAGGATGTAACAGCCAAATGTTATGGTGGTGATATCAGCCGTAAGCGAAAATTGCTGGATAAGCAAAAGAAGGGGAAGAAAAAGATGAAACAGATAGGCAATGTTGAAGTACCACAAAAAGCCTTCCTTGCAGTTCTCAAACTTGACTAAAATAACAGAGATATAACATTGCTTTTACAAAGATACTCCTCCCAAGATTTATCTTTGTGTGTAATTTGCTTATTATGTTTATTGATAGCCATTCGCATATCTATTCCGAAGAGTTTAGTTCCGACAGGGAGGAAGTAATTCAGCGTGCTATCCATTCGGGCATTCATAAGATCATACTTCCCAATATCGATAGCTCAACGATTAAGCCTATGATGGACCTGGCTGATTCAAATCCAAATCTCTTTATACCACTTATCGGGTTACATCCAACCTCTGTAAAGGATGATTTCAATAAGGAATTGGAGATCATGGAATATTGGTTAAACAAACGCAAATTTTTGGGAATCGGAGAGATAGGGATTGATCTCTATTGGGATAAGACCCTGCTTAAAGAGCAAACTGAGGCATTTCGAATTCAGATCGGCTGGGCAAAAAAAGCCAAAATCCCTATTGTGATTCATGTGCGGGACTCTTTTGCTGAAGTATTCGAAGTCATTGAACAAGAGAAAGATGATTCACTATTTGGTGTCTTTCATAGTTTTACCGGCACCGCAGAGCAAGCCTCACAGGTTATTGAACTGGGGTTTAAAATTGGGGTGGGAGGAATAGTAACATTCAAAAATTCAGGATTAGACGCTGTGATCCAACAGGTCGCTCTTGAACATATACTTATAGAAACCGATTCCCCATGGCTTGCACCTGTCCCTCACCGTGGTAAACGAAATGAATCGGCCTATCTTACCGCCATTGCCACTAAGATTGCGACCCTTCATAATATTACTATCGAGGAGGTAGGTGCGACTACTACTCAGAATACCAAACAATTATTCGGATTTTAGCGTATCGTTTTCGTCTCTATTTTTACCTTTGTTCTAGAACCATCATTTTTAACCGCTATGGGAACAAATCAACAATCCATCTTGATCATTTATACCGGGGGAACAATTGGAATGCGCGAAGATCCCAAGACTAAAACCCTCACCCCGATGAACTTTAAATTGATCCAGGAGGAGATTCCTGAACTCTATAAACTTGGGTTTTATATTGAATCGATAACCTTCGATCCCCCCATTGATTCGGCAAATATGACACCTGAGATCTGGATTAAACTGGCCACCACAATTAAAGAGAACTATTCTCATTACGATGGATTTGTTATTCTTCATGGGACAGATACCATGGCCTATAGCGCTTCGATGCTTAGCTATATGCTTGAAAATCTTGATAAGCCGGTTATCATGACAGGCTCACAGCTTCCCATAGGAATATTACGCACTGATGGGAAAGAGAATATCATCACCGCCATTCAGATTGCAGCAGCCAGGGAAGGAGGCAAAGCTATCGTACCCGAAGTGTGTATTTACTTTAGCTCGCACCTTTTTAGAGGTAACCGCACGACGAAAGAAGACTCACAGCAATTTGCCGCATTCACCTCCCATCATTACTCCAAACTTGCCGTCGCAGGAGTTGATATTAAATACAACTACCCGATGATTAACTATCCCAAGAGTAAAGGGATTCTAAATATCAATACGGCTATTAACGACAACGTTATTGTGTTGAAAATATTCCCGGGCATTAACCGCAAGTATTTCGAGTTAATACTTGCTCTTCCCGAACTTAAAGGGGTGATACTGGAATCGTATGGATCGGGAAATATGCCCACTTTCCCCTGGATCTTTGAGGCAATTAGATTGGCTACACTATCGGGAATAATTTTTCTCAATGTAAGCCAATGCCCGGGTGGCAAAGTAAAGATGGGGTATTATGAGACAAGCCGGGAACTTCAGGAAGCTGGCGTGGTGAGCGGCAAGGATATTACCGTGGAAGCTGCAGTAACAAAGTTGATGTTCTTACTGGGACAGGAGCTCTCGGTGGCTCAGATTAAAGCGTACTTGTCGCAAAATATTAGTGGCGAAATTGAAACCTAATTCTAAATTAAGCCCCTAGATTGCATCTAAATTAAACCATCATCGTTTCCATGGTTTAAGAATAGCCAATTAATCACTTTAGATTATTAAGTAAAGAAGGTAATTACCAAATAAGCCATCATTTTTTGGTGTTATTGAATTACGAAGTAACAAACCGTTACTTCCCCTTTGCCAGAATTTTAATATCTTTTACCTCGAGTATATTTTTTGAATACCCTACTAATGAGGCGTTAATCATCGCCAAAGCCAAATCCTTCATGTTGACAACAAAGTCCGGATTAATAAATCCCATGATAGGAAATAACCACGATAGGTATTTAAAAGTCTTATAAAAAGTTTGTGAGGGCTTCAAAGGTAAAAAGGGTCTGATACCCGCAGGACGAAAAGTATAGGTCTGTTTAAACGGAAGTTTCATTAGATCATTTTCCGTTTTTCCTTTAACGCGAGCCCACATCGTTCGACCTTTCTCGCTGCTGTCGGTCCCGGTTCCTGAGATATAGCAAAACGTCATATCGGGATTATAGGAGGCAAGAGTATTCGCAAAATTAAGTGTTAACGTGTATGTTAACCGCGTATATTCAACCTCATTTTTCCCAAGTGATGTAACTCCAAGGCAAAAATAGCAGGCATTAAAGCCCTGAATCCGATCACCTAAGCTGGAGATATCGGATAAATCAGCGTGGATAATCTCTGAGAGATTTGGATGGTTGTAACCGCATGGATTGCGATTAATCACCAAAACTTTTTCCACCTCCGGGTGATTTAAACATTCATAAAGAACCCCTTCGCCAACCATTCCTGTGGCTCCTGTAAGAATAACTCTAAGCTTATCCATCACTATAGGTTGTTGGATTTAGTCCTTTCCAAGAAGTTAATCTCCTTGAAGGATTTGTATTATTAGTATTTTAAGAGCCAATGTCGATGCCCCGAGCAAATTAACTTTTACTCTTTGGTGCTATCAATGCAAGGCAGAGTTCATCGAGTTGAGCCTGCGCGATCTCTGCGGGTGAATCGTTCATCACGTCGCGCCCCGAGTTATTTTTTGGAAAAGCAATTACATCGCGAATCGAATCCAGTCCGGCAAACATCGAAGCCAGGCGATCGAAACCAAATGCAATTCCGGCATGGGGAGGTGCTCCGTATTTGAAAGCCTCCATCAGAAATCCAAATTGATTCTCTGCCTCTTGCTTTGTGAATCCCAACGTCTTAAACATCTTAGCCTGAAGTTCACTATCGAAGATCCGTACAGAACCACCGCCAATTTCAACTCCATTGATTACCAAGTCGTATGCGTTTGCTCGCACCTTACCCGGATCTGAATCTAACAGTAAGATATCTTCCGGTTTTGGTGAAGTAAACGGGTGGTGCATCGCATGAAAGCGGCTTGATTCTTCATTCCATTCAAGAAGTGGAAAGTCAATAACCCACAATGGGTTAAAGATATCTTTATCCATTAAGCCGCACTGACGTCCCATTTCGAGACGTAGGATGGAGAGCGCAGGTAAGGTACGTTCTTTCTCGCCCGAGAGGAGTAAGAGTAAATCACCCGGTTTCGCCTCGAAAACCTCGGCCCACTGAGCCAGCTCCTCCTGAGAATAAAACTTGTCGACAGACGATTTTACGGTACCATCCTCATTTACTTTCGCATAAATTAACCCTTTTGCTCCAACCTGCGGACGTTTTACAAAGTCGGTGAGTGCATCAAGTTGCTTGCGGGTATATTCTCCGCAGCCTGGAACACATATCCCTCCAATATATGAAGCATCATCGAATACCACAAACCCTTTCCCTTTGACGATCTGAGTTAATTCTTTAAACTTTAATCCGAAACGGATATCCGGCTTGTCATTTCCATAGTTCTCCATCGCCTCGGCATAGGTCATACGTGGAAATTCTCCGGGGTCAATACCCTTAAGCTCTTTAAAGATATGACGTGTAAGACCTTCAAAAGTGCATAACACATCCTCCTGCTCCACAAACGACATCTCACAGTCGATCTGAGTAAATTCAGGCTGACGGTCGGCACGCAAATCCTCGTCGCGGAAACATTTTACAATCTGATAATACCGGTCAAACCCTGCAACCATAAGAAGTTGCTTAAATATTTGCGGTGATTGAGGAAGTGCATAAAACTGATTAGAATTCATTCGGGATGGAACAACAAAGTCACGAGCCCCTTCGGGTGTTGACTTAATCAGAACGGGGGTCTCTGTTTCGATAAACTGTAAGTCGTCGAGGTAATTACGAACAACATGAGCCATACGGGCTCTAAGCTCCAAATTCTTCCGAACCGCTTCACGACGAAGATCGAGGTAGCGGAATTTCATCCGTAACTCATCCCCGCCATCGGTATCATCCTGTATTGTAAAAGGTGGCACAGCCGATTTATTCAGAACCGTAAGCTCCTTAATATCCACTTCTATCTCACCTGTTGGAATTTTTGAATTCTTACTCGAACGCTCGCGCACAACCCCTTTAACCTGAATAACATATTCGCGCCCCAGCTTATCAAATTGCTCCTTAAGCTGGATCGGGGTATTTTCGTCAGCTACCAGCTGTGTGATCCCATAACGGTCGCGGATATCAATGAAAGTCATTGCTCCAAGGTTTCGTATCGTCTGCACCCAACCGGCTAAAATAGGCTCCTGCCCGACATGCGCTAACCGAAGTTGGCCGCAAGTAATATTTCTGTACATTAGTGTTGTATTGTAAATTTATTTAGGTGTAAAATTACAAAACAACGACGAGATACAAAAATAAGAGTTCAAAGGGGGGAAATGGTGTTTATCCTATGGTAAGCCGACACATAAAATGATCAGAATCAAAGAACTATTGAACACCATTTACTACCGAGGGCTTAAGGTTATTTAACCCAATTTGCCACCCCTCTTTTTTGACCGGATTATTTCTTTTCAATATCTTATATTTGAGCAAAATTAAGAGCTATGATTGACCCTTTCGACGATGAATATTTTATGAAACGTGCCCTGATGGAGGCTGAACAGGCGTTTGCAGAGGGGGAGATTCCCGTAGGGGCTATTGTGGTATGCCGTAATCAGATTATTTCGAGGTCTCATAATCTCACGGAACTGCTCAACGATGTGACTGCCCATGCCGAGATGCAGGCCATTACTGCAGGGGCAAATCTCCTGGGTGGGAAGTATCTTAGCGGCTGTACCTTGTATGTCACCCTCGAGCCTTGTTCGATGTGTGCAGGAGCATTGGGGTGGTCACAAATTGATCGCATCGTTTATGGAGCGAGTGACGAAAAACGGGGTTTTCTAAAATTCGCACCCGATGTTCTCCATCCAAAGACAGAAGTACTTGGAGGGATTTTACAAAATGAATGTACCTTACTGCTTAAGAAATTCTTTGAACAAAGACGGTAATTCACAAACTACAACGCAACAATCCGTTAAACGTATAAAACTATAGGGTTAACTGCAGAGAAAACATAATTCCCAGTTTAATTTTCTGGTCGTTGTTATAGTTATAGCGCCAAACAGCATCGACCCTGATTATCTTAAGGATATTTTCTATCCCTGCCGAGAATTCGGTGTAGGGTGTACTTCTCAATCCGGTCATCCCTTGAGGGAAAACAAAGCCGGCGTGTTGAGCTTGGTCATAATTCCCAACTAACGACCGAACCCCTACTACTTCTCTCCATTTTAAACGACGGAAAAGGGGTACTTTATTAAGAAAAAATCCTTGAAAATGATGCTCTAAGAAAAGGCTGACATAGGTATCGCTCACAAATTCCTGGTAATTCATTAAGTTGAAAGCATAAGCATCAAAAGCATAGGATTCGTTACCCTCATGAATCTTCATCAAAGGCCAGGGAATATTCCCCCAGATCTTACCCGCCTGAAGGTAATAGGTGATATAACCTATTGGATTTAAGGCAATTTTATCTGAGAAATTCATATCCAACTTGAGATATTCGTAGTCGCTACCCAGAAAACCCTTGATTCCGCTAGTAACAGAGAAGTTAAGTACAGGGTTAAAAATACCAAAGGTTGAACGTTGAAACCCGTCCACCATAATGGTTTCTTTTGGAGCATATCTGGTATTTAATCGTATCTCACCGGTCCGAATTGCGGGGATTAAATTTCCTTGTTGGTCTAAAAAAGGGATCAGAGGACCCGACTCAATATGCGATGAAGTTACATACAGCTGATTTGAAAACCCACGGATCCAATCCTTATCAATGGTTGCCTGAACACGATTTATCATGTTTAATTTCGTGTACGGATTCTTGCTGAGCAACGTTGTAAGAATGTTATCGCGTGTAAAGGCATTTGAACTTAATCCTAATAAATCATAATCATGCGATCCCTGAAGGGCAACCATCAGTCGTGGCTTCTTGGAAAAATAGTACTCTAACCCTCCACCATACTTGAACTCCTTATCTTTGTTCCCATAGGCGCCGTAACTGTTAAGCCTCCATTTCTGATCGAACTTCATCGTTGTACGACCACCGATTCGGAATCGATTCCCTTCAATCTCATTCGAGCTAAATGCTGAATAATAAGGACCCACCTCGATCTTACCCAGATCACGGTAGCCATAGTAAAACATGTAAATATATTCGGCAATGGTTTTATATAGCGGGACAGTTTTTATCGAATCGACCATGGCATAAATTCCGGACTCCCTTTTTTGCAATTCGAACGGACGTGCGGTATTCCAATAATTGTCATCTTTCTTAATCGCATCTTTACTTACGATAATGGCATTTTTGGGCACCTTAGTAATAGAGGCTACCTCGCCGAATTTAAAATCCTGATATACATTAGTTTTGCGCCCCATGATTCCAATTTTTTCGGAATCTTTGTCTTTTCTTATATCCAAATCTGCGATAAGCGACTCATTCCGAGGAATCCAACGGCCATCTGTCAATTGGTAATCAACAGAATAGGTCAGATTATTCAGAAAATTGACATTCGCCTTTGTCGATAGCTGCATCTCTAGCTTGGTGAGGGCAAAACTTTCATCTTCAAACCAGAATTTTCCTTTGAAAGTTGGATCTTGCGTATTCTTTGGTTTGAAAGAGATCTCGTAGATCTTGTGCCCATTTAACATTGTACTGTCACGCAGATAATAGTTATAAAACTGAAGCCCCAAAGAGTTTAGAGGTGATATAAGCCCGATATCTGAAATCATGATATAATTATCATACGGATTGATCCCTTCATACATTTTACCAGTAAACTGAGTGATCATATCAGTAGTCATCCCCGATGCCTTATTGGCTATTATCTCCTCCCGATTGGTATTGGTTGTGGCATCATGAAAGTAATTGGAAACCGTTTCGGTGAAAAATACCGGCAAAAAAGTTTTTCCCTGAACCTCCAAAGAATCGATATACCGAAATACAAACTCAAATTGTTTCATGAGTTTTTTCTTGCTCAACGACTTATTTACATTTTTTATATCGATCTCAGATTTAGAATAAAGCCTTGATTGCCAGGATGGAAAATTAGAAGGATTATTATCCTTTTTATGAGCTACAATTTTGCGGAACAGAGGAATCGCAGGATTCTCTCCCATTCGGATAGAAATCTCGCCCAACGAAACAACATCCTCGACCATTAAGACGTTGATATTGTTTACCTGATTAAGTTTTATCTTAAAACTCTGCTTCTTGTATCCGACAGCTGAAACCTCAATTATCGCGGTGGGATTTGCAGAACTGAGGTTGTAATTTCCATTTAAATCAGACATAGTTCCTGTATATGTGTCTTTAAAGATCACATTTACATAAGGGATTGGATTGTTGGTAATGTTTTCGGTTATCTTTCCAAGAACCACTGTCTTTTGAGCATTTACACCACCTATGGTAATAAATAATAAACACAGTAAACTTAAATATACTCTCATCGATATGTATTAATCCTAAAATAGCCCTTCTAATTTAGCCAATTCCCTATTCAGTCCGACTACCAAATCAAAAGTGGCAAGTGTTTATTATACTAAATCTTAGCAAAATACAAAGGTACACTAAGTTCGCCTAACAAATTAATTCTTTGAGTTGACAGGAAAATTAATTCTAATTATTTAACATAGTGCTTGATATATCCACTTCAATTCAGCAACCTAAATACTGCACAAAATAAGCTGATAATGAATAAATATATGCCGATAATTAGAAAGCTAACCATTATCAACCATGATGAAAATCATGAAGAATATTCTACTTGATCTTCATCAGTTAATCACTGTTTAAATAAGTTCTGGAATTGTTGGTAGAAGATCTTGAGAAAAATTAATTAAAAAATAAAACACTGTTATTTAGTGCATTAAATTTATGTCAGATCATAATCTATCCAATCTTGAACTGTGCTATTAAATCACATCAAGGCTGAATAACGATCTCTTTGCCCGAGGTTACCACCATATCCCCAGGACGAAGCTTGGCCCGTTTGCGGTATTCCACTTCGCCGTTAAGTTTAACCTCACCCTCTTCAACCATTATTTTTGCATGGCCCCCCGACTCAGCAATATGGAGTAACTTAAGGAGCTTAATCAATTCAATATATTCCGCACCATTTAAATTGAATATCATTGTCTTATAGCTTTAAATATTAATTTCTGACTCTAATCTATCCTGAATATATTTTAATCACAAGCAATAAGCCAGTTCAACCTGCAGCCTAAATCATAGTATATTATCCGGAAATAACTCTCAAAATTACACAAAATTGGATTAAACTACTCATGAATGGTTGTAATTCTGTACTAGTCAAATTAGTAGGTAGTTGCACATTCCGGCACGATTTAAAATAAGAATAGGCAAGTAACTCCCTGAATTTCAAATTAACTAGATATCATTTTCCCGTAAAATTATTTCAAAGAAATTAGGTTATTTTTATGGCTGGTTACCTAACAATAAACTAAATGACAACCCAATGACGTTGAATCGAATCTCTATCCTATTTTTTCTTTTGATTTTGCCCGCATTTGTCTCTTTCGGAAAAATCAAACCCACCAAACTTACTTGTGAGTATTTACCGAATCCCGGGGTAGTTGATGTTGACAAGCCACGTTTGGCATGGATAAACATAGCCGGGAAGAGAGAGAGCGGTCAAGTGCAAACAGCCTACCAAATTCGTGTGGCTACGTCAAAAGAAGAGTTAGGAAATGCCGATTTATGGGACAGTAAAAAGGTGCTAAACGAACAATGCAACAGGATTGAATATTCAGGAGTTCCCTTGCGTTCAAGGACAGAATGCTGGTGGCAGGTACGTGTCTGGGATAAGAATGGTATTGCTTCAGCGTGGAGCCAACCTGCTTTTTGGCGCATGGGAATCCTTAACCCAACAGAGTGGAGTGCCAAATGGATTGGGGCGCCATGGCAGGGTGAGGAGGCGCTTTCTAAAATCACGAATCCCAAAACCCACCTGCCTGAAAAATTACCACCTCCGGCACCAATGTTCAGAACAGAATTCAGGATTGGAAAAAAAATTGAAAAAGCGGTTGCTTTTGTTACTGGCTTAGGATATTTTGAACTTTACGTCAATGGTCAAAAAGTAGGTAATGATGTGTTAATACCCAATCAAACCAACTACGGAAAACGTCCCGAATTAATCAATGAAGGTATTCCGCTGGAAGATAATTTTAAGGAGTATCGCATTATGTACCTGGCTTATGAGATCAAAGATTTATTAAAAAACGGACAGAATGCAGTAGGAAGTATCCTCGGCAATGGGTTTTATAATCCGGCCAAAGGGTGGGCCGGGGCATATGGATCACCCCGTTTTCTTGCCCAAATCCATATCACGTATACCGATGGATCAGAAGACATCGTTGCCAGTAATGAAAGCTGGAAGTCATCAGAGAGTCCGATTCTTATGGACATGGTTTATTATGGTGAACATTATGATGCCACCAAAGAGCAGTCAGGGTGGTGCCAGCCCGGATTTGATGATTCAGCCTGGAAACCTGTGGTGTTGCGTAAAGCCCCCGAAGGAAAACTTGTTGCCCATACCTCACAGTCAGACAAGGTGATGGAGCGACTCAAACCTGTTAAGATTGAAAAGCTGGAGAATGGGAATTATCATGTTGACTTTGGCGTTGAAGTTTCGGGTTGGGTCCGTCTAAATCAGGTAAAGGGAGCTGCCGGCCGGCAAATAGAGATTAAATACCTGTGTCCTAACTCTTCGGGCGAGAATTTCTATACCTTTAAAGGTGAAGGTCCCGAAACGTATGCAGCCCGTTTTAACTGGTTTGTCTTTAGCGGTGTTGAAATAACCAACTGGCCGGGAGCGCTTCTGCCCGGACAAATAACCGCTGAAGTTGTCTACACCGATATTGATGTAGCTACGACATTTGAAACCTCGAATCCCCTGTTTAACCAGATCAACACAATTTGGCGAAGAAGTCAGACCGATAATATGCACGGCGGAGTTGCCAGTGACTGCCCTCACCGGGAACGCTCTCCCTACACAGGCGATGGCCAGGTCTCGAGCGTTATGGTGATGCATAATTTCGACGCCAGGAATTTCTATCAGAAATGGATTCAGGATATTCGTGGCGCCCAGAATGTAGAAACAGGATATGTCCCTAACAGTGCCCCCTGGCAACCGGGATGTGGCGGAGGAGTTGGCTGGGGTGCCGCAATCTGCATTATGCCATGGGAGTTTTACCTCCATTATGGGGCAAAAGATATGCTTGAAGATAATTATCAGGCGATGAAAGAGTATATCCGCTACATGGAGAGCTGGGTTGATACGGCTGGAATCATGTATTCGCAGCGAATCGGGAAAGACGGTAAGGTTCTCATGTGGTTTAATTTGGGTGACTGGGTTGCTCCCGGAAATTTACCTTCCGAAAAGATGGTCCACACCTTCTTTTTCTGGCGATGTGCCGATCTGACATCAAAAGCTGCGAAGGCGCTTAATAAACCCGAAGATGAAGCAAAATATGCCCAATTAGCAGAGCGGACCAGAAAAGCATTTTACAAAGAATTTTATGATCCCAAAAATGGGACCTACGGAAAAGCAGGGGGTAATATCTTTGCCCTAAAAATGGGTGTTCCTGACGATCAATATGAAAAAGTAAAAGGGACATTAAAAGCTGATATCCTTGCAAATAATGGAAATCTAGATACCGGCATTTTTGGAACGCAATTCCTTTTCGAGGTGCTATCCGAAAACGGGATGCACGATTTAGCCTATGAAGCACTGAATAAACGAACTCAACCCAGCTTTGGCTGGTGGATTGACCAGGGAGCGACCACCACCTGGGAACAATGGAACGGAGATAACTCGCGCAACCACCCAATGTTTGGTGGGAGCCTGGTTTGGTTTTACCGCAAACTGGCTGGTATGAATACTGATCCCGAAGCACCCGGGTACAGACATATTATCTTCCGTCCGCAACCGGTAGCTGAACTCTCTTTTGTAAAATACTTCACAGAAACACCGAATGGCAAAGGGGGGATATCCTGGAAAAATGAAGCTGAGCACTTTTCGATGGAGGTAATTGTCCCTGTAGGTTGTAAGGCAACTGTTTATGTGCCAATGCGGAAGGGGAAAGAGATAACCGAAAACGGCCGGACCATTAAAGAATCAGATAAAATAAGTTTTGTCGGTGACGAGCAAGGGTATAGGGTATTTAATGTGAAAAGCGGTACCTATCTGTTTTTGTCAAAATAAGATAGAGGATACCATCCTGCCCGGACAATGCTGTTGAGTTAAGGTCAAAACTCCTCCTGCGTTAAAATTCAACTTAATATATTCAGTTTATATGTTCAATTTTTCTGCAAATCTTAAAATAAATTTTATTTAACAGCTTGATGTTATATTAACAGTATTGAACACGATCCAATAAATTAATCGAGAAGTCTAAAGACTTGCAGACTCATTGCCATAACGAAAAGAACAAAAAAAAAGACACTTTTGTACTTTAATTAGATATTGTGAAATAAGTTGGATACAACAATCACGTTGAACAGTCTTCCCCTGAACAACCTAGCCTTTTTAGAGCTTATTAATTCAGATAAACTTACACAACAAAAATCGGTCTAAGGTTGTTAAATAAATAGTTTTATCAATTTCAAAACCTTAACAGTCATCTAATTGACTAGAAACACAAATAATAACATGTTTACTAAAAACTCTTACCGATGAAAACCAATGAGTCAATCAAAATGACTTTCCCTAACAAACTGAGTTATTTCTTTCTGGTTCAGTTATTTGTTAGGGAAATTGCCCAAATGATCGGATTTTCCGGTCGTGAGCTTAATCAAATCGATGTTGCTGTTGAAGAGTCGGTCTCAAACATCATGGTTCACAACAGTGTGGAAGACCTTCCGACTTTCGATATTGTCTGTGAAAAAACCTCCGGCGGGATAAAAATCATTTTAAAAGAAATGGGGATCCCATTTGATCCCGAACATATTAAAAAATATGAGTTATCGAAAAACTTAGATGATATTTCCGGTGATGGATTGGGTATTTATCTCATTCAGAAGATGATGGATAATCTTTCGTTTCACAACCTTGGAACCGAGGGCAAAGAAACGGTAATGATCAAATATCTTCCGGATTTGGTCGCCTTAAAGGAGCACGGTGAAGTGGAAGAAAAACTGCCGACTCCGGTCATCATTACTGAAAAGATCGAATACGATGTGAGAAGATTAGATGAAAATGAAGCCATTGAAATCTCTCGCTGTGCTTATAAGACTCATGGTTATACCTTTTTTGATGATCACATCTATTTCCCCGAGCGGTTGGTACAGATGAACAAGACTTCACAAATGATCTCGGTCGTTGCGGTTACAAAGGATCATGTTTTTATGGGTCATTTAGCTTTGCTTTATCAGTATCCGGAGGATGCCATTGCAGAACTGACCTTTGCATTTGTGAATGTCGAATTCAGAGGGCAGGGAGCCCTAAACAGGATGGTTGATTACGTCTTCCAGATTCCAAAGCAACGCGAACTGAGGGGTTCTTACGCATATGCAGTGACTAACCATATTTTTACGCAAAAAACAATGCTTAAAAGCCAGTTTAAAGATTGTGGATTAATGCTTGCCACAAGTCCTGCTTCCTGGAAATTCAAAGGTATGGATGACACATACCAGCGCATCAGTGTTCTCCTGTCATTTAAATATTTGACGACTCCGGTTCAATGCGATCTATTTATACCTGAACATCATAAAGCAATGGTGGGCAAAATTTACGAGAACCTTGGTGTTAGCCATCATTCGGCAGTTCCTTCTGCCGCTGAAAACCGGTTTGACATCGGCGAGTCCACACTGGAATCTGGGCTGAATGAGCTGGAAGGTTGTGTTGAGATCTACGTTCTAACGTATGGTGCCGACATCCTGCATCAGATTCGTAAAACCCTAAGAAACTATTGTTTGCAACAAATTTCTGCCATTAACATCTTTCTGAAATTGACTGATCCACGGACTTATTGGCTTACAGCAGAGATTGAAAAAATGGGGTTTTTCTTTGCCGGAATCTTGCCGGAATCAAGAATTGGCGATGCACTAATACTTCAATATCTGAATAATGTGCGCCTTGAATACGATAAAATTCAATTGCTATCTGATATTTCCAAAGAGTTATTAAACTATATAAAAGAGCGCGACCCAAATATCATCGACTAAAAGCATCTTTCCTGAATTTTTTGTGGGCAAGCTGCACCAATATCTGCTTTTAAAAAGTCCACAGGGGAAAGCAGGGTAATATATCAGTTTCGCTTTTGTATAACAGTCAATAGATATTGAATATTTTGCATGAGTTTCAGTTCCGGGTGGCGCAGTAATTGTTTTTCATGTGTCGATGTTTTTAAAACTGGTCTATTTGGATTGATTATTAAGCATCATGCCCAAGAGTAGAAACATCTCTTCCAACTGTGCGGAGATTCTCAATTACTTTGAGTCCATTTGGAGAGCTGATTTTATTTTTGTTGATAACGATTCAAATACCAGCTCATACGAATGATCAATCATTTCGAACAGCAGTTTTCTGGTCATGGACCCATCAAGAACAACTGTATTCCAGTGCTTCTTGCTCATGTGATAGCCCGGTGAGATAGCCGGATTGGACTCACGCAACTCAATAGCCCGGTCAGGATCGCATTTCAAATTAATCCAAAGATCTCCTTCAAGGCTAATCAGAATAAATATCTTCCCCCCGACTTTGATTACAAGGGTAGTGTCATCAAAAGGGAAACTCTCCTCAGCTCCATTCTTTGAGAGGCAATATGCGATGATCTCTTCGATATCCATTAGATTACGCTTTAAAGTTATTTCAAATATAACAAAAAGTGAAGTTTAGACAGCTATAGATCCATGAAAAGGAATTTTAAACTGAAATTTTGATTAAATTTACTTGGCCCCAAATTTTCGACTTTAAATTTAAAGTTTAATCCTTTCTGAGTTATGAAAACAAGACTGTTAATTCTTATTGCAATGTGTTTTCTTACCCTGGCGGTCGATGCCCAAGTTGAAAACATTTACAAGCCTTACAAATTCGGCATTGGCGCTTTGATATTTATACCAATTGGTGATTTTTCACAAGTAGAATCAGGAGCCTTTGGATTTGATCTGCAAGGCGAATATTGGACAAATCGAAAGATTGGCCTTACTTTTAGTGCTGGATATCAGGAATGGGTCAAAGAATATAGTCATTTAAACAATTGGAGTTCCATACCGGTATTGGCAGGCTTTAAATATTATTTGTCGAAAACTATTTATCTTAGTGGAAAGGCCGGATTATCGTTCTATACACAAAACGGGAAAGGCAGCGCTTTTACATATACTCCGGGATTAGGATTCAAAATAACCAAACAAATTGACCTGTTACTCCTCTATCAATCCGCATTTAAAAATGGTGATAAAGTGGAAATTCTCGGGGCAAGGGCAGGACTAACTTTCTGATTTATTATTTAAACGCTGACTATTTTCCATAGGAGATCAAAAACAGATGTCCAGAAATTAAGATGTGTACCCAAATAAATACTCGGATCAATTCACCGGTGGAATAAAAGCACCCGGAAAATGGGTTAATTCATAGGTAATGGCATTCGAGAAAATTATTGAGATTACATCGAAACGGGTTTCCAGATCGATCTCTTTTTGCAGCAGCCACGCCTCGGCAACCTCCACAAGATTTCTGATTTTCTTTGTCGATATTGCTTCCCAAGGTTCTTCAAAATAATCCCCTTCTCGTGTCTTAACCTCAACAATAACAATAATATCACCTTCGCGAGCAATGATATCGATCTCCTTGTGATCGTAAAACCAGTTTCGTGCCAGAACCCTGTAACCCTGTTTTTGAAGAAAAGCAACGGCAATGTCTTCCCCTTTTCTTCCAAGTTCTGCCGATGGTTTCATTTATTTGCGAATTAGATATTTTGAAACGAAGCCTGATCATCAGAGACGCTCATAGAGATTTTGCTTCCCAAGATCAACGGGTAGTTTGGCAATTCATGTCCTGCCTCTAATCCAAAGATCACAGGATAGCCATACGAATCTACAGCCTCTTTTATTATTTCGTAAGATGTTTTACCGAATGGGATTTCCCCATCGGTAATATTTGTAAAATAGCCCACAATTAATCCCGATAATCTTTCAAGTATGCCCCCTGATTTTAGATTCTGGATCATTCTGTCAATATGATAATGATGTTCATCAATATCCTCGATAAAGAGGATTTTACCACGTGGTAACAGATCGAGATTCGTACCCCGCAGACTTTGGATAATAGACAAATTACCTCCCGTTAGAATTCCTGTTGCATTGCCATTTCTATTTAGCTGATGTGGCATTACGTGATAATCGGGCTTCTTTCCACGCAAGACATCCATCATTTTCAAGAAACTTCCGGTAAGTTGCCCCTCCTGTTCGAACCAGGCACTCATAACTCCATGTACAGATGCAATTTGATGATTGGTAAGATAAGCATGAAAAACGGTAATATCACTAAATCCGACTAACCATTTAGGCTTCTTAAAAAAGGAGGACCAATTGAGATATGTATGAGTTCGGATGGAACCATATCCACCTCGCGTAAAAAATATTGCTTTAATAGAATGGTCATCCAAGGCTAGTTGCATATCGGAAGAACGCGACAAATCGGAGCCTCCAAAGATCCCATCCTGATCAAACGCATGGCTACCAATCTTGACCCTGAATCCTTGGTTCCTAAGTAATTCGGCTCCATGCTCAGCAATCTGCCGTTCTATTTTTCCTGCTGGAGTGATCATGGCCACTGTATCTCCGGGTAAAAGCGGTATAGGAAACTTCATAATCTGTTTACTAATTATTTCGTTCCAATTAAGAATTGCTCGATTGCCGATGGGAAATAGGCATATTCCAATTCATGAATTCGGACGGCAAGGGACTCAGGTGTATCGGTTATATATACCGGGCACCTTTTTTGAAGCAGATGTTCCCCCTTGTCGTATTCCTGATTAACCAAATGAATTGTGATTCCAGATTCTTTCTCCTTATTCCGGATCACCTCTGCATGAACAAACGAACCGTACATTCCTTTTCCTCCATATTTGGGTAAAAGTGCAGGATGAATATTAATAATAGGAAAGGTAGAGGTAAATATAGGGGGTACCAGCCACAAAAAGCCAGCTAAGACAATTAAATCCACCTCCCTTTTTTGAAGATCTTTGATCATAGTATCCGATTCACGGAACTCTTGCCGCGTAAATATATGCGATTCGACACCCAGATTTTCAGCCCGCTGAATCACAAAGGCATCTTTATTGTTTGTCCACACCGAATCGACCCGCACAAATGGATGATTTTTGAAGTATTTGATAATATTCTCTGCATTACTACCCGAACCCGACGCTAATATAGCTATATTCTTCATTAAAAGATACTTATAAATTAATATTTTTAGAACATTCGACCTAAATGTTCCAATTAAAATTCTAAAGTTATATTTTGCCCACTAATAGAATAGATTCTTGCCTAAATATTTGGAAGATAAATTTCTTTCTTTGTTTCTTTGCACTCGCTGAATCAAATTAAAATCAGCGAGTAAATTTACAAATAGTATTAACGTTAAAATTAAAAATTATGTCTGACATTTCAGCCAAAGTAAAAGCGATCATTGTTGATAAATTAGGTGTTGATGAGAGCGAAGTTACTCCGCAAGCTTCATTCACGAACGATTTAGGTGCCGATTCACTCGATACTGTTGAGTTGATTATGGAATTTGAAAAAGAATTCAATATTGCCATTCCTGATGATCAGGCTGAAAAAATCGGAACTGTTGGCGACGCCATCAATTACATCACAGAAAACGCGAAGTAATCCACTTTCACTTAATAAAGGGCTCATAAGCTTACTATGGAATTAAAACGAGTTGTTGTAACCGGAATGGGCACGATAAACCCGCTAGGTAAGAATGTTGAGGAATTTTGGAAGAACCTGTGCAATGGGGTTAGCGGTGCCGGCCCCATTACTCGTTTTGATTCTTCCAACTTCAAAACACAGTTTGCCTGTGAAGTAAAGAATTTTGATCCAAGTGAATACCTCGAGAAGAAAGAGGTTCATAAGCACGATATGTATGCTCAATTTGCATATATTGCTGCAGCTCAGGCTATTATTCACTCAGGAATTGATCTTGAGAAGATCGATAAAGACGAATGTGGAGTGATTTGGGGAGCTGGTATTGGGGGGCTTAATACTTTTTTACAGGTTGTAACCGAGTATAATCATGCGCCTGAAACACCCAGGTTTTCTCCATTCTTTATTCCAAAAATGATTGCCAATATGGCTAGCGGTAATATCGCCCTAAAATATGGGTTTCGCGGTCCTACCATTACCACAGTAACAGCATGCGCATCAGCCACTCATGCCATGATAGATGCTGCAACCTATATTCGATTAGGAAAAGCAAACATGTTTATTGCAGGAGGATCAGAGTCTGCCATTAATGAGGCAGGAGTTGGAGGTTTTAACGCCATGCGTGCCCTTTCAACTCGAAATGATGATCCCAAAACTGCCTCCAGGCCTTTTGACTCTGGCCGTGATGGGTTTGTAATGGCAGAAGGAGCTGGTGCAGTAATACTTGAAGAGTATGAGCATGCAGTAAAACGAGGTGCAATAATCTATGCCGAACTTGTTGGCGTGGGTATGTCTACCGATGCTTACCATATGACAGCACCTGATCCTTTGGGAGGTGGTGCGGCATTAGTAATGCAAAGGGCTTTGAAAGATGCCGGACTTGTTCCTACTGATATCGACTACATTAATGTTCATGGAACCTCTACCGGCCTGGGAGATATTGCAGAACCTATTGCAATCAAACGGGTTTTTGGGGAGCACATCTACAAAGTAAGTATAAGCGCAACAAAATCAATGACCGGTCACCTTTTGGGTGCAGCCGGAGCTGTTGAGGCTATTGCTTCAATTTTAGCAATGAGGGATAGTATTGTCCCTCCAACAATCAATCAGTTTGAATTGGATGCCGAAATTGATCCAAAAATTGATTTTACATTTAATAAAGCCAAGAAGCGCGAACTCAACTATGTTTTAAGTAACACTTTTGGGTTTGGCGGCCATAATGGTACAGTGATCTTTAAAAAAATCTCTTAGCATAGTGTTACGGGATTTAAGGTATCAAATAAAACTCTTTTCTTCACCAAGGAAAGAGTTTTATACTTTCATAAAAGCAACAACAGGTTTTAGTCCATTAAAACTTCGTCTGTATGATCTGGCATTTATACACAGATCAGCTTCATCGGCAGATATAATGGGGCAACCAATTAATAACGAAAGACTTGAATATCTGGGGGATGCTGTATTAGGGACTATTGTGGCCGAATATCTCTATAATCGATTTCCTCGAAAAGATGAAGGGTTTCTTACTCAGATGCGTTCGCGAATTGTTAACCGAAGTTTCCTTACCCAGTTAACCTTTAAGCTTGGTCTAAATCGCTATATCAATTCCAATACAAATTCGGTAAATGACTCCAGTCACATCTATGGCGATGTATTCGAAGCATTTGTAGGTGCCGTATACCTTGATATCGGGTATCAGGGAGTCAAAAGATTTGTAATCAAAAAGGTATTATCCCGGCATGTCGATATTGAGCAATTAGAGCACAGTGATACTAATTTTAAGAGCCAACTTATCGAATGGGGACAAAAGAATAAACGAGAAGTAACATTTGAAACACACGAAAATCGTGAAATCTCCCAACGAAGCCTTCCCTTTATTTCCGTAATTAAAATAGATGGACTAACGGTTGCTAATGGTGAGGGGTACTCAAAAAAGGAGGCCCAACAGAACTCGGCAAGCAAGGCATTGGTCCACATAAATAGTAGTACATCAATCTAAGAGCCATCCAATCGTAAAGGTTTCAAAAGACGAGTCCCCCAGAGATCTGAAAAAAAATAGATATCATAATCGTTATTTATTTACCCAATTTAATTCACCTCAGCTATTCCATAAAACAAAGAGTTAAACCTCTTATAATTCAGATTTATTAAAAATCATAAGAATTATTAAAATCATATATATTCCATGTATAAGTTCCTAAGTTAAATAATGTTAAGGAGTACTCCCCACAACCATTATTAGCTCTATCTTTGCCGCGATGAGTAGGAGAATGATATATACCTTAAGTTTGGCGATGGCCATTGCTGCACTATTTTTAATTGTAGTGCAGATGATGACCATTAAACATACTGCCGATCTTCAGGAGAAAAATTTCAGTACGCAAGCTTATAAAGCTCTTCAAGATGTCACGGAATATATGGACATCCTTGAAATCAATCAGTTTTATGCGATTGATGCCGATCAGGGTGATTATCCTCAAGGAGATTCCGGTCTTTTCTCCAATTCAGATAATTCATCCACATTGGGAACATTACAAAATAACGGTGAACTATCTATCTATCGAAAGTTTTCAGCTACCACAGGACAAAAGAAAGACTATGGACAATCAAACTTTATTGCACAAATCCAAGTTCAAAGTTTTCAGCACGGATACAATCGAAAGAGTGCACAGGACGCTCAAAAATATCGCTATCAGTTATTTATGAAGGAACGTGCTGAGTTGCCACTATCATTAAGATTCCCTCCCGAACTATTGGCTCAGGCTTTAGATTCCGCACTTAAGCGAAATGATATTTACCTCGATTATAAATATACCCTTTTAACCCAGATTGATGGAAAAAATGCGTATATTATGGGGAGTAAAGATTATAAGCCGGGAAGGAAAAACAAACAGTATAAAAGATTGCTATTATCTGATGATGAACCAATTAAGCCTGATTACCTCTGCGTTTATTTTCCTGATCAAAATAATAATTTCATTAAATCGACCTCGTTTTTGGTATTTCCGTCCCTGATCCTTACATTGATGATCATTGGGATATTTATTATTACACTACAAATTATTTTACGTCAAAAGAAGATTTCACAGATAAAAAATGATTTCATCAATAATATGACACATGAACTGAAAACTCCCATTTCAACAATTTCACTCGCATCACAAATGCTTCGCGATTCATCGGTATCGTTATCACAAAATACAGTTGATCATATTTCAGGCGTGATTTTTGATGAGAGCAAAAGACTTAGCAATCAAGTTGAGAAAGTATTACAAATGGCCGTTTTCAATGAGGGGCAAATAAAATTAAAATTTTCAGAGATCGATCTAAATAAACTCGCAGAGACGGTCGCCTTGAATTTCGAGATCCGAGTTATAAATGAGAATGGAGCATTAAAGACTGAGCTAGCGGCTGAAAATCCTTTTATTCAGGGCGATGAGGTACATATCACCAATGTTATATTCAATCTGTTGGATAATGCCGTTAAATACAGTACAAAAGATCCGTTAATTGAGCTCTCCACTGAGAATAAAAACGGATGGGCAATAGTCGAAGTTAAAGATCATGGTATTGGAATTTCAAAAGAGCACCAGACCCAGATATTTGAACGCTTTTATCGCGTCCCGACAGGAAATATCCATAATGTAAAAGGGTTTGGGCTTGGATTATCTTATGTAAAACGTATTATTGACGTTCATAATGGCAGAATAAAAGTAGATAG
>CAIVMQ010000067.1 GCA_903907075.1 uncultured Bacteroidia bacterium | reverse complement strand
TCACACCGGTAATAAAAAACCGTTGTTTCACTCTTATTAATTTCTTCTTCCACTCTAGGCTTTACCAGCTCTTGCTGTTGCTTGGTGAGCATGTGTCCACCACTATACTGATCAGCCACTAAGTAATCGGTGCCAATAGCAGCTTGATTATTCAACGGTGATCTTTCTAGCGACACAAACATCGTTGAATGGTAATCAATATCTTCATCCAATAGGGTTGAATGTAATATGGGAAGTACCCCTTCATCTAATCGACGCGTTACATTCACGGAAACCCCTTGTCCTCGACCCACTAAATAAGCGTACTCAGTGGGTTTATTATCTAACTCTGGCAATTTTATAGTGGTAGACGAATTTCGAGGCTTAATGAGATTCATCTCGCTGGCTGGATGTGTGCGATTGTCGTTGAGTTCGAAGATCCGGATATCACGACTGATGCCTAGCCAGGTTGGACAAGGTTGGTTTCGAGTATGAATAGCAGCTGAATCAAAGCTCTCTTCAGGCAGTTCACCCAGTTGTTGCACTTTGCTTTTTAACCCTTGAGCTTTGATAAAAGATTCTATTTGTTCTGTGGTGCGCATGTCTTGAGCTGCAGTAACCACAACCTGAAAGAGAGGGATCGAGATCGGATATTGAGGAGTTACATCTCGAAGAAAGAACGTAAAAGGATGGGTAGCTGTTCGAATGGTAATCCTCGTCGCATCACTCCCTACCTGATTCTTTACATCAGCTAACGAAAGCTCAAGTCGGATGCTCCCCTTTGATTTAAACTCAAATGAATTGCCATGGGTTTTCCCTTTTCCTGCAACAATCCGGATGTTTGATAGTCGGCCATTAAAAACCTCAATAGTCCCCTTTGGCTCTGCATCGCGCCACTCAACAGCAATTGTTTGAACCGTTTGATCAACGCTATTCTGACCAAATGCCGTGTGCGTGAATAAGATACTTAATGCTATTGTGATGCCATAAATCTTGCTTTTGCCCATAATCAAATGATTTAAAAAACTCATAATACTGACAATGGTCACGTGTTAGTTAACTTTTGCAGTCTCCAATAGCACCACTCTGGAGGAATCGTTGGTTTTAAAATGACTAAAGTTATACCCAACATTAGAGACCACCGGATTACAAAGACCAATAACAACCTTTGCAGAAAAATACGCTTTCCCCTCAAAGGTGATATCCTGCACAAATCGGTACCAGACATTATCCATTAAATGTTCCGTATTGTAATTCGCAACCATCAGGTTATGTCCGGGCCGAAAAACAATGGGATAACGAACACATTCAATTTCAAGGGTCTGAACGGAACTGCTATGGTGACTAAATTCGGAAAGGAAGCCAATATTACAGCAGACAATCTGCACATCCTTAGCCACAAAATGTTCACTGAATTTTATTCCATAATCGTAGCCTCCAATTCGAATTAATCCGATGTCGATCTGTGCGTGATTGTCAACTTTAGGAGTCACCAAAGCTACGCTGCCAGTGCCAGTAGGATTTAAGATCGATGCCAATGGGCTCTGAGTTGTGATTAAGATATTATCTAGAGTGCTTTTGCTGGCATATGCTAGATTTATCCCACCTAACGAATTGCGCACCTGCACGGTATCACCCTGCTTCGTTGTACTTGTTCGGATTCCCAGGTTAAAAAATGTGGGGGTCGAATAATTCCATTGTCTCCAGTTTTTACCTTCTCCACGAACCATCCCGATCACAAACTGGGTAGAATCAGACGTTATAAGGGTCGACAATAGAATTGATCCATTCATTGATGGAGTGGTTTTAATTAATCCCTGCAACTCAAATTCAGGTGCCGTCTCACCCTTAAAAACGATATTAATCGGATGCTCCAACGTACTTACTGGGATATAAAGCTGTGCAGAGCACCGTTGATGATTCACCGAATCAATAACTGGACCACTAATCTGATAGACGCCATCCGGAAAATAAACCGTTCCACCACCGTGGCTTACAGCTGCATTGATTGCTGCTTGTATCGCTTTCGTGTCATCGGTTTTATGATCGCCCTTAGCACCAAAATTTTTCACATTGAAAGGATAGTTCGTGTCCTTAGTTGGATTCTGTTCCAAGGTATAGATCAAACCCAGACAAAGAATCAGGGTAACCGTAAGAAAGAATAGGATGCCATTTTTCAGGTTTATCATGTTATTGTTTTATTTGAGGTGTGGCAAATTCTGGAAATTCGGCTAAGAAATCAAGCAAGAATAAATCGACTCCAATATCGCAGCTATACCAGTAATAAGGATATTCATCGGCACTCACTAAGATCCGACCATTCTCTTGCTGAAGATACGTCACAAAGTTCATCGTCTGAACAGCTCTATTTTTATAGCTTTTATCTCCTGTGACACGATAAAAATTAGCCATCATGCTTGCCCAATGAGCACTATGAATGCCCATTGTGACAAAACAGCGAAGTTGTTCCTTGATCCCTTCCGCAGGTTTATACTGGTGCTGCTTATCAATAAACGTATGTTCGATATACTCATTTAACTTAGTTGCAATTTTCAAATAGGAAGGATTATCGCGATGATGTGCCAATAGGTATTTAGCAAGATCGATACAGTCCCAATTCGTTCTGTTCGTTGTGTCGGCACCTACATCTTCATAAAAGCCATTAAACAGCATGGTTTTAACAGGATTATTAAATATCCAGTCCAACGCTCTCTTCCCGTTAGGTTTAAACTCTAATTTCGGATA
Organism: uncultured Bacteroidia bacterium; assembly: GCA_903907075.1. GTDB lineage: Bacteria > Bacteroidota > Bacteroidia > Bacteroidales > Prolixibacteraceae > JAAFHB01. Next base: position 136,929 of record CAIVMQ010000067.1, on the reverse strand, counting down.
AAGCTTCTCCATCTCCTCAAATAGCATGACCGCATAAATGGCGCTACTTGTATATTCTTCTTTTACTTTTCCGGTCTGGGGATCTACGCGAAACGACCAGTTCCCTTCTGGCTTTTGTGTTTTAAGAAGGTTCGTAGCGATCAGCAAGGCTGCATCTACATACTTCTTGATTTTTGTCGACTGGTATAATTCAAGATAAGCAAGTGCCATGATTGCCGCTTTATCTGTCATGATCGCCTGGCCATCAACAAAGCCACCCATTTTGCCCGCAGCACAGGTGCTATAAGGCATACCACCATATCTATAATTTGAAGGGGTACTGTGTGCCATATTCCAATCTGCAAGATCGAGTGCCCGCTGAAGAAACTCCTTCTTTCCACTAAATCGATAATAGCGCAGAAACGCCTTGATATACAGCGAGTGATGAAATGCAGGATAGGAGACATAACTATTCTTACGTTGGCTTCCATCGTCATTAAGGAAGAAAGAGTAAAAAAAATATGGCGGGAAGTTCTGCCCCTCTTCACCAATCAGCGTTTTAGGATCTGTCTGAACCCAATTCTCACTATGCGCAATAAAGTCCATCGATCGTTCTATCGTTTGAGCATACGATTGAAGAGCAATTAGATCACCGTTAGGATCAAACTTCGGTTCGTTAATAAAACAGACATTAGTAAGCTCAGTAAATTGAGAGCGCCCGGATAACGAACACAACACTAAAGATAGCCCAATCAAAATTTTAGCTCTCACCTTTTCATTTATTTATTGGTGTCTAAATTAACTATTTACGAACCTTTATCCTTAAGATTGTGAATGATCCGGGTGCAAATTCATAATCGAATGCCTCAGAAAATTTATCGTATTTTGTCGATTTTGGTGATATTTTCAGCGGTTGTTGATACGAATTTTCATCTTTCAGATTACTCGCAGCTAACACAATAACTTCGCCATCAGCCGTAACTTTGCCACTATTATTGATTTTAATTGAAGATCGCCACGATTGCTCATCGGCATTTACAACCTTAATGATCACCTCGCCACTTTTTTCGTCGTATCCTGCAACAGAGAACTGATGCAAAGCGCTCACCGATTTATAGTGGATAAACTCTTTACCATCAATCCACAGCGACACATTTTGTTTGGATCTGACAATTTTTAGGCTGTACCATTTATTGGTTTCAACTGCAAAAGGGAGCTGTTCCGAAACAATTCCTACCGTGTGGCCTCCCTCGATCCGTTCCATGGCGGTCTGGGTATTTCCCCACCCACCAATATTGAAAAGATACCCCGTTTGATTTTCGTTGGACATTCCAAAATAGATCAGAAATCCTTCGTTGCCATTTGTTTTGCGGGCTTTTAGCTCAAAGGTATAATCACCCGAAAAAGACTCTCTGTTACAAATAGCTTGTGTCATATCCAGATTTGAGTGCTGTGCAATCAGGCTATCTGAAAGATTCCACTGGCCCTTACCCTTTTCCCAGTCACTTATGGCAGGTTGAATCACCTTATTGTCCGAGGTGGTAAGTTTAAAATCTTTATACTCGCTTTGAGTTTGCCAGGTACCCACGCCAAAGAAGCCATCCGCGATAAGGGTTATAGGCATTTCAGGCTGGGGAGTGATTGTGGTTGCAAGATTGAAAGTTGGCTTATTCTGGGCCACCATCTGTTGTACATAATAGGAACTTCTACCTACAACCTGAGCATTATCAATCCAGATCAGGTTTACCGGCCAAGTACGGTCGTTTTTGTTTTCGAAAAGCGGAGCATAAGATGCCATTGTTACCAGATCGCTGTTTCGCTCCATACCGGTGATAAATGCCGCCTCACTCAAAGCAGCCAACATATTTCCGCCACCAACTCCCTGATTACAGGCATATTCACCTACATATATCTTATGATCTCCGCGTGGTTGGTTATCAAAGATAGTTGCATTTTTAAAGAAGTAGTCGGGTGCAACATACCAATGAGGATCTATCATGTCTGTTTTGGCGATTTTCTTAACCTCATCGCCCAGTCCGTGATTTGAGATCAGCGTAAGTTGGGGATATTTGGATTTTATAGCCTTATAAAACAGATCAAATCGCTCATTATAAACCGGTCCGTTGTTTTCATTGCCAATCTCAACATATTGCAATGGGAACGGTGCAGGATGTCCCGCGGCAGCTCTTTTAGCCCCCCATACTGTCGATGGATCACCAAGAGCATATTCAATGGCATCAAGCACATCGGTGATATAATATTGCACATCACCCGTTTTGCATGCGTCACCGACGCGAGCCTGACAGCCAAGTCCCACATTACAAACAAACATTGCTTTAGCCCCGATATCTTCACAAAACTGAAGATGTTCGTAATAGCCATATCCGTAAGTACTGCGATATCCCCAGGTACTATATTGTCCGCAGCGAGCCATTGGATCGCCCAGGGTTTTCTTCCATTCAAAACGATTACCCAGTGAAATTCCCTCAACCACGCAGCCACCTGGCCAGCGGATAAAACCGGGATGCAGTCCAACAAGCATTTCAGCGACATCCGGCCTCATACCATTTGGTCGATTTTTAAACGTCTGTTCATGAAACAGAGAGACATAATCAACCCACACAGTCCCACTACCCTTAAAGAAAAGTGCAAATTTTACATTGGCATCGGTTTGGTCGGGGCCTATATTGAGATTATATTCCTGCCATCCCTTGCCCTCTTTAAGTGTAATAGGAATGACGGCAAGACTAGTTCCCGACGAAGAGATTAAACGAGCCTTAAGTGTCCCTTTAAATCCGGGAGTCCTAAGGAAGAAACGCAGATTACACCGTTCACCTTGCTTTAAACTGAACCCCCAAAAGCCACTATTAATCAACTCAACTTGTTGCGCTGATTGAGGAATTGTTATCTCTAACGAATTTGGGGTACCCGGATCTAGTGGCGTTGATTTAGTCAGCTTCATCTTCGCTTTAGCAGGCCCTTGAGTTACAAGAGACCATCCCGGAATAGGATCTTCATTCCAGCGATATCCTTCAGTTGACACGGATCCTGACAGATGATTTTTCAGTGGAGGAGGATAGAGTTTATTTCCTTTGACAGTATATCCCGCAGGATATTCTTTTTCTTCGAAACCTCGATTTTGCAAGAGTTCCCCATAGAGTCCACCTTCGCCTGCATGATTAATCTCTTCGAAGAAAACACCATACATTTCAGGAGAAACAGCTGCCCCTTTTTGGGCCAAATCAATGACAATCGCCCCTTCGGATTTCGGTTTTTGGTTACACGAGACAAGAAACAAAAAAGCAGATGAGACTGCTATCCAAATTAATTTCATCACTATTAGGTTTAGTTGACTGAATAATTATTCAGGCTAAAGCTAAAATTAATTTTGGACTAATAAAAAAAATAGTTTCGAAATAGTTCTATCGTTAGATTGGGATGGTGAACGTAAACAATCCCAATAAAACAACGGCGACACCACAAACCACAATCAAAACAGCATTAAGCTTTGTGATCAAAATTGGATTTGGCGTATCGGTATCGGTAAAAGCTTCACGTAAGACATAAAAATAATAGTAAACACCAATGATCGCCATTACAATAGCGAAGATGGATATCGCTATATACCCTTGAGAAATAGATATGGTAAAGACCTGGTACTTAGCCATGAATCCAGATGTAGGTGGCAGGCCTGCCAAAGACATCAGCAGGATGGTCATAAAGACAGCTACCCATGGCTTTTGCTTATAAAGCCCGCGGAATATAACTAAATCTTCCAATCCTTTCGCAGATCTCTTCATGTGAATGAAGATGATGAAAAGAGGTATTGTAGCTAAGGAGTATACAAAGGTGTAATAAAGCAAGACTGATCCGGCAGAATCATGCTGCGAAAGCATTGCCAACAGCATAAAACCGGTATGTACAATGGCTGAATAAGCCAGTAGTCGTTTAAAATTACTTTGTTTCAGTGCCGCTAAGTTTCCCACTAAAAGGGACAATCCAATCATCACCCAGAGGGTTTTTTCCAGCGGAGCGGGCAAGGGTAGCAGTCCCATGCCTAACAAGCGATAAAAAGCGGCAAAGCCTGCCGTCTTAACTACGGTAGCCATAAATGCAGTCACTAACGTTGGAGAACCTTCATACACATCTGGACTCCAGAAGTGGAATGGCGCTACCGCAACTTTAAACGAAACACCAATCAAGATAAACAGCAATCCAACCATTAACATGGGAGGGAGATGGCCGTTAAACTGAGAGATATAGGTTTTGATCTCTGGAAGATAAAATGTCGAGGAGGCACCATAGACAAGGGCGATACCAAACAGGAAGAATGCCGTTGAGAACGAGCCCAGTAAGAAATATTTAAACGAAGCTTCGTTTGAACGATACGACGTTTTTTTCCCTCCCGCAAGTATATAGAGTGGAATCGACAAGATCTCAATTCCCAAAAATAGCATGATCAGATTCGAATAAGAGGTCATCAGGAATGCCCCGGTAAGGGCAAAGATCATTAAGGCATACTGCTCGGCAACGTGATGCTCCATCCTTTTGTAGTAGTTAACGCCAAAAAGAAAGATCAATGTGGTGATGATAAGCATCGAGACATTAAACGCAATCGAAAAATTATCGATCACTACCATGTCGTGAAAATATTTTGAACCTACTCCCCAATCCTTAATCGAGAGAGCCATCGTAATCAATAATCCCGCGATAGCAATAGGTGCTAGTATTGCCTTATTATTTGCAAATCCAAGATAAAGGACAATAATTCCAAAAATTGCTATAAATATTAGTGCGCTCATTATAGGGTCAATTCAAGTTGTTTCTAATAGATTAATGTGGCATCGCCGTTACGATTCCAGTAGCCGAAGTCAGCAGATTTTGCATGGTATTCGCCGACACCTCGACCAGGTTAAGTATTGGCTGTGGATAAATACCTAAGATAAATAAGATTGCAATTAATGGGATAAGCATCCAGTAATCCAATCGAACAAGATCAGTGGTATTTTTGAGGGACGCGTTTTTGTCGCCCAGCATAATTCGTTGGTAGGCATAAAGCATATATATTGCGCCAAGTATCATGGTGGTGCCTCCAAATAATGCCACCCAAATTGACTGTTTAGCAAGTCCGATAATAATCAGAAACTCCCCAATAAAGCCAGCAGTAAAAGGAAGAGCCACTGATACAAGTAAAATCATCAGCAACAGAATGGCCATTTTGGGAGCAGCGTGTTTTAATCCGCCCATCTGAGGCAATTCTAAGGTTTTTGTTTTATCCTGAATCAGCTGAACCATGTAGAATAAGGCCACAACTGTTAACCCATGGGTGAGAACCTGAAATAATAACCCTTGTGCAGCATAGTAATTGTAAATAAATAGAGCTGCTGCCATTAGGGAGATATGAGCCATTGAAGAGAAGGCTATCAGTCTTTTAAGATTCGTCTGCCTAAAGGCGATAACAGAGGCATAGACCACACCGATCAAACACATGACAAGAACGATGTTCTGCCAATACAAAACCCCTTGCGGCACCATTGGGAATAAGAAGCGTAATGCCCCATAGATACCCATTTTAGTCATCACACCACCTAGGATCATCACTCCTTGAGTTGATGCCATGGTGTAGGTATTTGGCTGCCAAGTATGAAATGGGAAAATTGGCATTTTGATTGCGAAGGCAATAAACAAAACCCAAAAGAGCCAGATTTGTGTGGCTGCCGGAATATGCAGTTGGTTTAAAACCGAAAAGTCAGTTGAATGAACTCCAGGTGTTAGCTGCACGATATAGATTATTCCAATCAATAAGAACAAGCTTCCCGCCAACGTATAGATAAAGAATTTCAAAGTAACAGCTCTGCTATTTTCACCACCCCAAAGCAATAGGATAAAGTAGATTGGGATAAGTGTTAGCTCCCAGAAGATATAAAACAAGAATGCATTCTGTGATAAGAACACACCGATCAGGGCTGCCTGAGTGAGTAAGATTAAGAAGTTCAAAACAGAGATCTGATTCTGCTCACGCTTAAATCCGGCTAGGATAATAAAGGGGAATAATAGGTTCGTAAGCAAAAGCATCAGTAAGCTAATGCCATCAAATCCTAATGAAAAACTTATACCCATCAGATTATTCCACTCTACTGAAAAAGTAGCAGCTGGAGAGCTTCCCATTACAACGAAGGTCAGCAATAGATTGACAATTGTCGAAGTCAAAGCCACAATACGCACGGTGCAGGCATTTCTCAAAAAGAGTATACCCAGACCAGTAACTAAAGGCAATAATAAGATTATCAGTAATATCATGGCTTCAGACAAATAAAATAAAGATGATAAATAAAAGTATCCCAGCTACCATCGCAAAAAGATAGAAACTGATGTTCCCTTGCTGCAGACGTCGCACGAGGCTTCCTAATCGAGAGGTCAATGTTCCAACACCATCAACCGCAGAGTCAAGAACTTTGACTTCGACAGATTTAAATAAGAAATCCGATAATCGTCCAAATGGTTTTTCGATTAAAGCGGCGAAAATCTCATCGAGGTAAAACTTGTTCGCAACAATGCGAGCGATCAGAGAACTTGGAGCTCCATCGGCAGCTGGAACAGTTGACTTTTTAACATACGTCCGATAAGCCAAGACGATAATAATTCCAAGCAGCGATAAAGAGACAATGATTAAGCCCACCTCGGTGGCACTACTTATCTCACCCGATTCTTTTGAAGTGACCGCTTTATGTAAGAAATTTTCGAATCCTGAGTCGCCACCAAACAATGCGGGGATATTCAAGAATCCTCCAAAGAGTGAGAGTACACTTAGGACCATCAGAGGCACCGTCATCACACGTGGTGATTCATGAGGATGTGCAGATGACAAACGTTGATTACCAAAGAATACCAGGTAGAAAAGTCTAAACATGTAAAAACAGGTAATCAACGCTCCACCAAGGGCTAAGGCATAAAGCCAAGGACTAATCTCAAATGCTTTAGTTAGGATTAGATCTTTACTGAAGAATCCAGAGAAAGGTGGTATTCCGCTGATTGCTAAAGTTGCGATCAAGAAGGTTAAAAAGGTAATTGGCATTTTAGAGCGTAGTCCGCCCATTTTGCGAATATCCTGCTCGCCTCCCATAGCATGGATGATACTTCCCGCGCCTAAGAATAATAGAGCCTTAAAGAATGCATGTGTAGTAACATGGAAGATCGCCGCTGAATATGCACCCAATCCCAATGCTAAGAACATATATCCCAGCTGAGATACGGTAGAGTAAGCCAATACTTTCTTGATATCGTTTTGACGAAGACCGACAATAGCTGTTATGATAGCGGTCGTTAAACCGAGTATAATCATAACATTTGAAGTTATCGGAGCTAGGTTATAGAGTATACTTGAACGAGCAATCATATAGATACCTGCTGTAACCATTGTTGCAGCATGGATTAACGCCGATACTGGTGTTGGACCAGCCATCGCATCAGGGAGCCAAGTAAATAAAGGTATCTGAGCACTCTTTCCTACAGCACCAACTAATAACAGTAAGGTAATTAGAGTAAGTATTGGAGCGCCACTTTGCAAGGTAGCAGCTTGTGAGAAAACCTCATTAAAACTAACCGATTTAAAGGTGAAAAACAGCAGGATGATACCCAGGATAAAACCTAAATCACCAATCCGATTCATCACAAATGCTTTACGAGCAGCATAGTTAAAAGCTGGATTTTTAAACCAGAATCCAATCAGTAAATATGAACAAAAACCAACCCCTTCCCAACCAATAAATAGAATCAAATAGTTAGCTCCCATAACTAGAAGAAGCATACTAAAGGTAAACAGATTCATCTGAGCGAAGAACGAATTTACACGCTCATCATCGCGCATATATCCGATAGAGTAGATATGAATCAACGCTCCAATGCCCGTAATGATTAGCATCATCACCAGTGATAGGTGGTCAATAAGTAATGCAAATGGAATCTTTAGATCCCCTGCACTAACCCAATTAAATAGCGTTAATGTTGCTGAATCTTGACCAGAAGAGTTCAGGATAAAAAACAAAAATACCGAAGTGATGAAAGATAAAGCCACCATGGTACTGGCAATAATTCCTGCCTGATTGTGTTTCAACTTATTCTTTGCCAAACTAGTAATCAGAAAACCTACTAATGGGAACGCTGGGACAAGCCAGGCAAGAGTTATATAGGGTATTAAAGCTACCATTTCAATCTATTCAAAAGATTAATATCAATAGAGTCGACATTACGTTTCATCATAACAACAATAGATAAGCCTACTGCAACCTCAGCGGCGGCAACAATCATAATAAAGAAGACAAATACCTGACCTGAAGGATCCGAATGATAAGCTGAGAATGCTGTTAACAAAAGGTTCACCGAGTTAAACATTAGCTCAAGGCACATCAAAATGGCAATTGTATTTCTTCGAAACAACACACCCATCATGCCAATGCTGAACAGGGCTACACTTAAGAAAATATAATTCTCAAGTGGAATAAGTTGTATTGCGGATGATAGTTCTTTCATAATTTAAATAAGGTTAAGCGTCCTTCTTTCCAAACATCATAGCTCCAACCATGGCCGAAATAAATAAGATGGATGAGATCTCAAATGGAAGCAAGAACTCCCCAAAGAGAGTCTTTCCAATACCAGAAACTAATCCTATTTCACTATTAAAAGGATATTTAGCATGAATCTCAAAAGTCTGTCGAGTAGCGGCTAGTAAAACGAGGAAAAATATTCCTCCTGTTATCACAGCTGATACTCGCGTTACTGTTGATTTCCGGATAATGATAGCCTTATTTAAGTTTAACAACATAATCACAAATAAGAACAGAACCATGATCGCTCCCGTATACACAATGATATGGACGACTGCTAAAAATTGAGCATTAAGCAAGATATAGTGACCAGCCATGGCAATAAAGCACAAGATTAAATAGATGACATTGTTAATGGGATTCTTAGAGAACACCACCAACAAGGCACAGACGATCATTATGGTTGAAAGCAAATAAAACAGAAAGATCATTGTACAGGTATTAAAATATTGTTTTTAACTTCTTATCTATTGTGAGCAAATGCTTTATTTTTTTTAAAATCATGAACTGCGGAAGTCTGTCTAGCAGAGATATCAACTCTGAGATCCATTGGTTCTACGAGGATATCTTTCCCATAAACAAATGGCTTCCGTTTATATTCTGATGCCACAATACGGTCGGTCAGGAAGATCGCTTCTTTTGGACAAGCATCTTCGCAATCGCCACAAAAGATGCAACGAAGCATATTGATTTCATATATAGCTGCATATTTTTCTTCACGATACAGATGCTCCTCTCCTGGTTTACGCTCTGCAGCCACCATGGTGATAGCCTCCGCAGGACAAGCAACAGCGCATAAACCACAAGCCGTACAGCGTTCCCGACCTTCGTCATCGCGCTTTAAGACATGCTGCCCTCGATAAACTTTACTAAACTCCCGCTTCTCTTCAGGATAATTAATCGTAGTCTTCTTCTTGAAAAAATGGGTTATCGTAATAGACATCCCTTTAAGAATTGCAGGAACATAGATACGCTCCATAAAAGTCATCTTCTTATCCGAAGCCACTACCGATCTGTTTGTTAATTTTTCCATGGCGTCTCGGGTTATTTTAAAGAAGTAAAGAAATAATAAGTTCCGGTAGCTAGAATATTAAAGATCGCCAACGGGATAAGTCCCTTCCATCCCATGTTCATCAGTTGATCGTACCTAAAGCGGGGTAAGGTCCAACGGATCCACATAAACAGGAATATAAAAGCAAAGATCTTAATGAAGAAGAAGCCCATTCCTATAAAAGTAACCGCATTGGATGAAAGACCCAACTGGTCAATAAATGGCATGTTGTAACCACCAAAATATAAAGTTGCAATTACGGCCGAGGAGATAAACATATTCACATATTCGGCAAAGAGATAAAAGCCAAGTTTCATAGAGCTGTATTCGGTATGATAACCTCCAATTAGCTCTGTCTCACATTCTGGAAGATCAAAAGGTGCACGATTGGTCTCTGCAAATGCGCAGGTTAAGAAGATAAAGAAGCCCAATGGCTGGTAGAAAATATTCCAGTGCATCCCATGTTGTTGAGACACAATATCGTGAAGGCTAAGTGATCCAGTAGTCAATACGAGTGCAATAATTGACATTCCCATTGCTAACTCATAACTGATCATCTGCGATGCTGCTCGGATAGCACCTAATAACGCATATTTATTATTCGATGCCCAGCCACCAATCATAATCCCATAAACGCCAATAGATACCATGGCAAAGACATACAGAATTCCAATGTTCAAATCGGCCATCTGCAACGAATAGACATGATCGCCAATCGTTAATGTATCGCCCCATGGAATAACCACTCCCGTTAGCAGAGCAGTGGTCATGGCAATTGATGGACCAAGAATGAAAAGATATTTATTAGCCGTTAACGGAATGATCTCTTCTTTCATAAACATTTTCAATCCGTCGGCAAGGGGTTGTAATAAACCAAATGGACCGGCACGATTGGGGCCATTCCGATCTTGCATAAAGGCAGCTACTTTCCGTTCAGCATAGGTCGAATACATCGCAACGACAAGGGTCACCAACAAAATGATGATAAGAAATATTGCTTTAAAAATTAATGTTGAATAATCCATATCCTGTTATTGCTTACCGTAATGATTCTGAGAGATTACAGAATGACGTTCAATTGCTCTTGGTCCTTCGATGGTCCAATCCGTTACCATCTTATGATCAAAACGACAATCGTTGCAAATAAACTCTTCCAACTCTCCATATTTATCTTTTCTACCTGTTACGCGCAGAAGTTCTTCTCCTTTCATCCACAAAACAACTTTGCCGCTACATTTGGTACAGTTACGATTTGCATCGAAAGGCTTCATAAACCAAACGCGACTTTTAAATCTAAAGGTGTTGTCGGTCAATGCTCCTACAGGACAAACATCGATCATGTTACCTGAGAAATCGTTATCCACCGCTTGCTGAATATGGGTACTAATTTCAGAGTGATCGCCGCGACCTAATACGCCATGAACCCTTTTATCGGTGATCTGATCGGCCACCATCACACAACGATAGCATAAGATACACCGGTTCATATGAAGTTTTATCTTATCGCCAATATCAATCGGTTTAAATACCCGACGTTCTTCCACGGTGCGTGTCTCTTCGAGTCCGTGAACATAGGAAAGATCTTGCAGATGACATTCGCCAGCCTGATCGCAAACTGGGCAATCCAATGGGTGGTTAATCAATAAAAATTCAGTTATCGCCTGGCGACTATCCATCGCTTCGGGAGAGGTTGTATTTTCAACTACCATACCATCTTGAACTAAGGTACGGCACGAGGCCACTAGCTTAGGCATTGGACGTGGGTCTTTGGCAGATCCTTGTGCAACTCTTACCAGACAGGTACGACATTTACCTCCACTACCTTCAAGTTTAGAATAATAGCACATCGCTGGAGGTACAATATGCCCACCAACCTGACGGGCTGCATTCATGATGGTTGTTCCAGCTTCTACTTCAATCTCAACATTGTCGATGGTTACCTTTAAAAGGGGCATTTTTGTAATTTTACGTGTTCTTCAAATTCTTCACGGAAATGAAGTATCGCACTAGCAACGGGCCATGCAGCAGCATCGCCAAGTGGACAAATAGTATTTCCTTCTACATGTTTTGCAATGTTAACCAGCAAGTCGATATCTTTCATCGTCCCTTGTCCGCCCTCAATGCGCATTAATATTTTCTCCATCCAACTCGTCCCTTCGCGACATGGGCTACATTGGCCACATGATTCGTGTCGGTAAAAACGGGCGAACGTGAGTAGATTTTTAACGATACAGGTGGTATGATCCATCACAATAAATCCACCAGAACCCATCATCGTTCCAGTTTTAAATCCACCCTCTGCCAATGATTCATAGCTCATTAAACGGGGCTCGCCAGCAGCAGTTTTTAAGATCAATTCGGCAGGTAGGATAGGCACAGATGAACCTCCGGCAACAACTGCTTTGAGCTTATTCCCATTTATGATTCCTCCGCAATACTCGTCACTATAGATAAATTCTTCGACTGGAAGACCGAGCTCAATCTCGTATATCCCAGGCTTATTAATATGTCCGCAAGCCGAAATAAGCTTAGTCCCCTTACTGTTTCCAATTCCAATAGCTGAATAGGCTGCGCTTCCATTTGTAATTATCCATGGCAAAGCGGCAATTGTTTCAACATTATTAACCACCGTTGGACAGTCATACAATCCAACTATTGCAGGGAATGGGGGTTTAATTCTTGGATTACCCCTCTTCCCTTCGAGCGATTCGAGTAAAGCAGTCTCCTCACCACAGATATAAGCACCCGCTCCAGGATGGCAATATAGGTCAAGGGAATAATCAGAACCCAATATATTATTCCCCAAGAGTCCGTTTTTATATGCTTCCTGAATCGCCTTTTCAATAATCTTAATCACATAAAAGAGCTCTCCACGAATATAGATATAAGCAGATTTAGCACCCAATGCATAGGAGCCAATGATCATACCTTCAATAAGTTGATGCGGATTAAGTTCTCCAATATATCTGTCTTTAAATGTTCCAGGCTCACTCTCGTCGTAATTACACACGAGATAGCGTGGTTTTTCACTTTGCTTATCGATAAATCCCCACTTCATACCGGTAGGAAAACCGGCTCCTCCCCGTCCCCGCAATCCGGATTTTTTCACTTCCTCGGTGACCTGATCGGGGGTAAAGTTCTTCAAAGCCTTCTCCAAGGCGCTATATCCACCTAATCCCTTGTAAACATGAATGTCTGTAAGACCGGGTACGTCAATATTTTTGAGTAATATCTGTGTTGCCATTATTACAGGTAAGGATTTGTATGGGAGATTTTATTTTCTGCATTCCATTGATCCAGAAGCTGATCGATCTTTTCAGGTGTAAGATTTTCATGATATTCGGTACCCACCTGAATAACTGGTGCAGTACCACAAGCGGCAAGACACTCAACAGTCTTAAGGGTAAATTTACCATCAGCCGTTGTCTCACCTGATTTAATTCCCAAGCGGGACTCAAAATGAGCCACAATATTTTCAGCGCCCTTCAGCCAGCACGGTCCAGTTTGACAAACCTCAATGACACAGTTTCCTACAGGCTTTAAGTTATACATACTATAGAACGACGCCACCTCATACACTTCAATCGGCTCAATGTGCAACAACAAGGCCACGTAATCCATCATGCCAGGACTCAGCCATCCTTGATTTTCAGCTTGTGCGATATGCAAAACAGGCAATAAGGCAGACTTTTGTCTCCCTTCAGGATACCGTTTGATAAGCTGAGCGATCAGATCTAGCGTTTCACTATTAAATTCAGGCACTTTATTATTTTCCTGCATGATTATTCTATTTTTATCTTTTATGCATCTAATTCTCCAGCAATAACATTCATGGAGCTCATCGTCAAGATGGCATCCGACAACATCGTCCCCTGAACCATCTCCGGATAGGCTTGGTAGTATATAAATCCAGGCCTTCTAAAATGTAATCTTGAGGCCGTACGACCGCCATCACTAATTAAGTAGAAGCCTAGCTCTCCATTAGCACCTTCTATGCAGTGGTAGACTTCGCCTACAGGAATATCGGTCTCTCCCATTACAATTTTAAAATGCCAAATTAGTGCTTCCATGTTATTGTAAACTTTCTCTTTGGGAGGAAGGACAAAACGAGGATCACAGGCATAATAAGTCTCTTTATCTTCTAGTGCATCTAACTTATCTAGTGCTTGTTGTATAATTGATAAGCTTTGTTTCATCTCTGCTTGTCGAACCATAAAGCGATCGTAGGTATCGCCATTTTGGCCAACTGGAATAGTAAACTCAAACTCTTCATATGAACAATAAGGATTCATCACTCGAACGTCATAATCAAGTCCACAAGCGCGTAAGTTAGGACCGGTAAAACCATATGCCAATGCTCTATCTAATGGGAATGCACCGACGTTGATAGTACGGTCCATGAAAATACGATTGCGCATAAGGAGTGTCTCAAACTCTTTAAGTTTAGCGGGGAAAAATTCCAAGAAATACTTAATTTTCTCCCAAGCTTTCGGACTAAAATTACGTTCAAATCCACCTATTCGACCCATGTTGGTGGTCAGTCGTGAGCCACAGATCTCTTCATAGATCTCATAAATAAATTCACGATCTTGAAACATATACGTAAAGCCTGTCAAGGCGCCACTATCGACACCAATAACGCTGTTGCAGATAACATGATCCGCAATACGGGCAAGTTCCATAATAACAATGCGCAAGTAGTCGACACGTTTAGGGGTTTCGATACCTAATAGTTTCTCAACGGTCATATGCCACCCCATATTATTCAATGGAGCGGAGCAATAGTTCAAACGATCTGTTAAGGGAGTAATCTGATAAAATGGGCGCCTTTCAGCAATTTTTTCAAATGCACGGTGGATATATCCAATGGTCTGCTCAGTACTGACAATATATTCGCCGTCCATAAGCATCACATTTTGAAATACGCCATGTGTTGCAGGATGGGTTGGACCAACGTTGAGCGTATTATATTCTTTCGGCTCTTCTGCTTTAACTCTATCCTTATCCCAATAATCTGAATTAACTTCTTTTGCCATCTATAAAATCTATATTCGCTATGCTATTCGATATCGTGCTACTATTTATCGACCAAATTGACTATCATCCTTATCGTCCCTTGTCTGATCTTCAAGCGGAAACTCCTTCCGAAGCGGAAAATCAACCATGTCATCGACATTTAATATCCGGGTAAGATTAGGATGACCAACAAACTGAATTCCAAAAAAATCGTATGTCTCGCGTTCCATCCAGTTGGCAGTAGGCCAAATTGAAGTCGCTGAAGGAATCGTTGGATCACTGATTGGAGTTGACGTTTTTAAGCGTATCCGATGATTATTTACAAAGCTATGCAAATGGTATACCACACCTAACTGATCTTTTTCAGGATAATGCATCCCACATAAGGTGGTTAAGAAGTTAAATTGCAACTCCCTATCGTCTCTTAGAAAAAGTAAAATATCACCAATAGACTCTTTTTTCACAGTTATGCACAACATATCTTTCATCAATTCATGATGATCAATCGAGTTGGCAAAACTGCTTGTTAATTTTGCAACTGTTAACTGGTCTTTTTCTGGAATGATCTCAAACACTCAATTAGATTTTAGTATGAACTTACCTAAACCGATTCATTGGCTTTTTCTTCACCAGGTAAAATCGATTCATGCTTACTCAATATTGTATGATTTCATAAGATCTTCGTACGCTTGCGAATTTCTTCTGCGAAGCGATTCGTTTCCTACAAGTTCTTGTATTTTTATGATGCCGTCAATAATTTGTTCAGGGCGAGGTGGACAGCCTGGGACGTAAACATCGACAGGAATAATCCGATCAATGCCTTGCAAAACGCTATAGGTATCGAATATTCCACCACTTGAAGCACAGGCTCCAACCGCAATAACCCATTTAGGCTCAGCCATTTGAATATATACTTCGCGCAATACGGGTCCCATTTTTTTTGCTACGGTCCCCATCACCATCAACAGATCACTCTGACGTGGAGAGAAGCTTAACCGTTCAGATCCAAAGCGAGCCAGATCATAATGTGAACCCATGGTAGCCATAAATTCGATCCCACAGCATGAGGTCGCAAATGGAAGTGGCCAAAGCGAATTTTTTCGCGCAAGACCCACTGCTTTCTCCATGGATGTGGCAAAAAATCCCTGTCCTGAAATCCCTTCTGGTGTTTCAGCTATTGTTGGAGCTAAGATGATATTTTTTTTGTCGATCATGAATAAACTATTTTCTTACTTAATGCCTATCCCATTTAAATGCCCCTTTGAGAATAATATAAATAAACCCTGCAAGGACGAGGATCATAAATAAAAACATATCCAAGAAACCCGCCTTCCCAAGGTCCTTGAAATTAACCGCCCAGGGATACATAAAGATCACCTCAACATCGAAAAGGACAAATAATATGGCGATTAGGAAATATTTTACAGAAAAAGGACTTCTTGCATTTCCCAATCCTTCTATTCCACATTCGAAATTTTCAAGTTTTGCACGTGAAAAGCGCTTAGGACCGAGGAAATGTGTGGCAAGCATGGTTGTCACAACAAAACCAAGCGCTATTAATATCTGAATAAGGACTGGAATATAATCTTGTGGCATCTTAAAAATGAACTGATTATTAAATATTAAGTTTACAATACTCAATTAAACAAGTTAGATCGTATTTTGTTCGTAAAATTAGTAAAAAAGGGCCTTCATAAACAGCTGATAAAGGCATAATTCCTCATTTTCTTGCGTTTTTGACTTCTAGTGCCTAAATTTACCCTGAAAATCTGAAATAAATTATTTTTTTAAGTCCTAGACCCCAGTGAAATAATACGATTTAATTAGAAAAATCAATTTCTTATTCGATTAATTAAATTTAAGTTAATTATGAAAATCCATTCTAAATAAGATTAAATTTAATCGATTTAGAAACATTAAAAAAAGTCCTAAAATCACACAAGCCATGCTTGAAACTCAATCTAGACCTCAAAAAAAGTGAAATTAATATCCTTATAACTGAAATTCTAAGTGTTCATGCTAAGAATAGGGGGAAATAATCCTTAAAAAATGTTAAAATTAATCCCTTAAATCTTTTATATTTGCTGCAATTAAATTAACGTCAAACGATTTGCATTGAATACCAAACTAACTTTATGAACAACGATTCAGAGTTAATGGAGAAAATAAGTCAAGGCCATGAGGAATCATTTACCACACTATTTGATTGTTATTATCCGTCACTTTGCTTCTATACCAATAAATATATTCATGATCTTGATGAATCTAGATCTCTTATCCAAGAGATATTTATCGATATATGGATAAAAAGAAATAGCCTACAGATAAATCAATCGTTAAAGGCTTATCTTTTCAAGTCAGCACACAATAAGGCTCGTGATTATCTTAAACATAAAGCGATTGAACTTAAGTATGAGAATGAGCATCCTTTCGCTGAAGCAGTAAGCGACCCTGACTTAATCGAGGAGGCTGAACTAAATGCACGAATTAATTCGGCAATAAATGAATTACCTGAAAAATGCAGGGAAATCTTTATCCTCTGCCGGTTCGAGGAGCTTCGTTATAGTGAGATCGCAAGCAGACTTGAAATATCAGTCAAAACTGTTGAGATGCAAATGGGTATTGCATTAAAAAAATTAAGAACAAAACTATCTCCCAATCAGCACATTCAAATACTACTTCATCTTTTTTTCAAAAATAATCGCCCTTGCTTACAGGGTAATTGAATTGCTTGTCGTCTTAGATGCATACCAAATCTAGGAGAAGGAGAAGATGGAACAACAATTACCAGATTATGAAGTGCAAATAGCCGCTTTTCTTTCCGGAAACATTAGTTCTTCGGAGATAAAAGCACTTCAAGATTGGCAGAATCTTTCGGATGAAAACAGCCAGATATTTAATGCCGCTGTAAAAGCATGGAAAGGTAGCTCTTCAAAATTAAGTAAAGAGGAGATTGAACAAGATAAATTAGCAATTAACAGATCACTAATTTTTCAGCGTGCAATTAAGGAAGAAAGAGTCAAAAAAAGGTTCAGACTCCTTCGTATGGCTGCTATTTTTATTGGACCGGCCCTGCTTGCTATTGGTTGGTATTTGGGAAGCACCCATCTTCAAACACAACCCATAACCTGGAATACAATCACAGCACCCCGTAAGCATATTGCGATTTTTACTCTCGCCGATGGTACTGAGATCTGGCTTAATGCAGGTACCACGCTGAGTTATCCATCTGTAAACCTTATAGATAAAAGAGAGGTAAAGCTAAACGGAGAAGGATATTTTAAAGTCACCAAGGATATAAACAAACCTTTTTACGTAACAACTCAAAACACTACTGTCAGGGTTCTTGGCACTTCATTTAATATTAAAGCGTATGCCGAAGAGCAGCAAATAACAACTACACTCGAAGAGGGATCTATTGACTTAACAGCTCCAAACGGAGCAAAAACACCTTATTTACTGCATCCCGGCGAACAAGCTATTTATAAACTAAACAGCGGTGAAACTACTATTAATAAAGTAGATGCAACAAGATTTAGTGCCTGGAGAAATGAGAAATTCTTGTTTAAAGATGCTGATCTAAAAACAATTTTAACCGAATTAGAGAGACTTTATGATATTAAAATACATATTGTAAATCCGAAACTCGAGAATCTTCGTTTTAGGGGAATGTTCAGTTATGATCAAGACCTTTTAGATGCCTTTGAAACATTAAAGAGGAGTGTAAAACTTAACTATACCATTAAAGACCGTGAAGTATGGCTCGAATAAAGGGCGATTCTAAACCCTCGGATTTTACTTTTTGCCATAGGTGAACTCATTGTAACACGAATGTAATTGTAACGAAATATTAAAAACCGATTTTTGCCTAAAATTATGTTAATACTAAAATAAATACCTTAACTAATCTAAATATAATGTAGCCTATGAGAGGATGAGAGAGGAAGAAAATTAATAAAAAAACAACGGAAATAGTCTCACCTATTCCCGTTGCTAAAAAACGCCTTTGGGGGCGAAAAATGATAAATCATTTTATTTAATTAAAAACATTCAAAAGTATGAAAAAAAAACCCAATCTAAACAGAGGGCGAGAGCTTCTGTTTGAAAAAATGTCTCGAATTATGAAACTATTCCTAGCTATTTTAGTGATTACGATCACGCAGGCGACGGCAAGTGTGTACTCACAGACTGCCCGTTTAAGCCTGAGAATGGAGAATGCAACTATTGCCGAGGTTTTTGATGCCGTTGAAAAGCAATCGGATTTCTTCTTCTTTTACAATAAAGGACAAATCGACGACCAGCGTAAGGTATCCGTTGATTTGGAAAACAGTAAAATTGATGACGTTTTGGCAACAGTATTCGGAAAGAATGCGGTTAGCTATGAGATCATAGGAAAAAACATCATCGTTAAATCTTCAGATCTTACTAACCCTTCTGATGCGCAGCAAGATGGCAAGAAGATTTCAGGTAAGGTAACCGATCAGTCGGGTGCTCCACTCCCTGGAGTTACTGTTGTCATAAAAGGGACAACAATCGGTATTACCACCGATACAGATGGTAATTTCACCTTATCGACACCGGCCAATGCACAGACGTTAGCATTCTCATTCATCGGAATGCAAGGACAAGAGGTTGAAATACAAGGGAGAAGCACCCTGAATATCTCCTTAAAACAAGAGACTATTGGTCTTGAAGAGGTAGTAGCGATTGGATATGGCACAACCAAAAAGCAGGATCTTTCAGCTGCTGTTGCGGTGATTCAGAATATGGACAGGCTAAAGGAGACTCCGGTATTAACAGTAGCAGGGATGATACAGGGTCTTGTTCCTGGAGTTACTGTTGTTAATCAGGGTGGTCAGCCGGGTGCAGGTCCTCAGGTAACGATTCGCGGTACCGGTTCTAAGTCAGAGAGCGTATTGTATGTTGTTGATGGTGTTCCGGATGCTCCATTTAATCCGTCTGATGTTGAATCAGTAACCGTTCTTAAAGATGCTGCTTCTGCCGCTATTTACGGTGCACATGCCGGAGCTGCAGGGGTAATCTTAATTACTACCCGTCAATCAAAAATGGGCAAACCATCGGTTGAGTACAGCGGTTTTTACGGTGTAAAATCTGCCTGGAAACTTCCTCATGCACTTAATGCTTCAGACGAAGCGAAGGTTTCAAACCTGGCATATACCAATGCCGGATCAACGCCTCTTTCAGGATGGGATATCACTAAAAACCCATATGCACAAGTTACGCGCACCGATTGGGTAAATGAAATATTCCGTACTGCAGCTGTTCAGCGACATAATATCTCTGTAAATGGGGGTACAGATAAACTAACAACACTCTTCCAGGCCAGATACGAAAACGAAGATGGAACGCTTATCAATACCTACAACAAGAATATCTCTCTTCGGTACAATTCGATCTACAAGATCAATAAGTATGTTAAAATAAAGGAAGAGCTTTTCTGGAATAATAACGAAGGGCGTGGAACAGATACTCAAAGTGGATACACCGGTTCCATTCTTTCTGCAATTTACATGCCAAGTTCAGCGACTCCCTATTATGCAGATGGCAAATTCGGAGGTGTTGGACCCGTTGATTCTCCATATCTTGGAATACATGGAGATGCTGTGAATCCGGTTGCTTCATTGCTAAGAAACCAAAGCTTTGGACGCAGCAGCGATATCCTTTCTACCTCTCAGCTGAATATCACCGATGTGATCAAAGGGTTAGAATTTACTTCACGTTTTGCTTATCGCGCGAATACTTCTTTCAATAAAGACTTTGGATATTTACGTCCTGAACCAGGGAAACCAAATAATCGTAATGCCTTAAGTTATTCAACAGGCCGCTACTACAATTGGACCTGGGAAAATACCCTTAACTATAGTCGCGTTTTTGGCAAACATAACCTGGGTTTAATGGCTTCGACAACCTCGAAGGAAAATGGTGGCAGAAACTTTGGATTAACGGCTCGTGATTTTGCCCGTGAAGCCGATTGGGCGCAATTTCTGGTCAATGCGAAGACAACCACAGAAGATCGTCCTTATGACGGACAATTTGAAGATCGTAACCTTTCGTATGTTGGACGTGTCGCCTACAGTTATGCCGACCGTTACTTTGCAACCGGAAGTTACCGTACTGATATTGCAGGCCGTCTGGCCGTCGGAAACAGATCAAAAGATTATCCTGGGATTACAGGTGCCTGGAAAATATCTTCTGAGCCATGGTTCAACCTTCCAATGGTGAATCTGTTAAAACTTCGTGCCAGCTGGGGTAAAATTGGAAACTTAGGTTCCATTGGAATGTATTATGGCTATCCTAGTTTATCCGGTGACCACGCTCATCAGGCCGGCAATGGTGCCCCTAACAGTAGTGCCGCTTTTGTTAGCAGTGCATACAACGCCGATTTATCATGGGAAACTTCAGAGCAGACCGATTATGGGGTAGATGTTTTGCTATTAAATAAAAAACTTAGCATTACCGCTGACTATTTCAACAAAAAAACATTTGATCTGATTAAACAACAGGACACCAAATGGACCAATACCTATGGGGTAAGTGCACCGTTGATTAATGAAGGAGAAATCTCGAATAAAGGTTTTGAGTTTGCTGCAAACTATTCAGATAAAGCAGGTGATTTTGACTATAATGTAGGTATGAATTTTGCAACTTTGCAAAACAAGGTTACCTTTATTGACCAAAATACAACCTCTTATTGGGCTCATGGGGATGCTTGGAGAGGTATACTCTCCCCATTCCGCTCAACAGTAGGACAGCCTTATTACTCTTATTGGTTAATTAAATCGGATGGTATCTTCCAGACCAACGAGGAGGTAACAGCTCATTCTAAAGATGGCACTAAGATACAGCCTAATGCTGTAGCCGGGGATCTTCGGTTCGTAGATGAAAATAAGGATGGTAAAATTAGTGATGCAGACCGTGTTTACATGGGCAATGCATTCCCTAAGATGACCTATGGTTTTACTGCAAATGTAAACTGGAAAAATTGGGACTTAAGTGTATTCTTCCAGGGTGTTAGTGGGGTTAAATTATTCAACGCATTCAAAGAGTCGACGCTTAACGGTTCTGAGCAAGGTTACAACCGTTGGGACAAAATCTTAGATGCGTGGTCTCCAACAAACACCGGATCCAATATTCCGATGATCAGATCAAATGACCCAAATAAAAACTTTGGAACTATATCAGACTGGTATCTTGAAAATGGCGATTATCTCCGTTTGAAAAACTTACTCGTAGGATATACCTTTAAGAATGTTCCATGGAGCGGTTCTCTAAGGTTGTATTTCAGCGGTGAAAACCTATTGACATTCACCAAATATTCTGGCATGGATCCTGAAGTTGGTGGTGTAGGTCTTGATGGTGGTCAATATCCGGTCTCCAGAGCCCTCTCATTTGGTGCCAAAATTAATTTCTAATTCTAAATATCAGAAAAAATGAAAAAGATATATTTCATACTATTAACCCTTATCCTTTCCACTTCGTGTGCAAAAGAGTGGGTCGACACAAAACCTTACGGGTTACCGACTACCGCCTATTTCTGGCAAAGTGATGAGGATATTAACAAAGCAGTATCTGCAATGTACGTCCCTTTTCGATATGAATCAACATGGGGTCGTAACCTTTTCTGGGTTCAGGTTTCCAGTGATGACCTCGTTGTTGGACGGTCAAAGGCAGACGCTGAAAACATCAAAAATTTCATCGCCTCAGGCCGTGAAGGGTATATGACCGGCGGATGGAACGACCTTTACTGGATGCTGGACAAAGCTAATCAGCTACTTGCAAATATCGATAATGCAAAGAATGTTACTGAATCCATTAGAACACGTGCAAAAGGTGAGGCCTATTTTGTTCGCGGATTTGTCCACTTCTGGATTGCATATCTTTGGGGTCGCGTAGATCAGGGAGTTCCTTATGATGGACCAGAAAATCCGGAATACCAAAAAAGGATACCTCCACAACTTGCTTCTGTAAAGGACAATTACGCACAGGTTATTGCGGACCTTACAAAGGCAGCTGAGCTTCTCCCATTATTCCAAACATATGGCAGTGCAGATCAAGGTCGTGCTCATAAAGCAGCAGCTTGGGGTTATATGGTTAAAACGTATGCGTATTGGGCAGCTTTTGACAATACAAAATGGTCTTTAATTCCTGACTTATGCGACAAGATTAAAAATGAAGGAGGTCGTTCTCTTGTAAAAGTTTCTGGCGATCCTACAGCTAGTTTCCGAAATGTTTTCACCATCGCACAAAACTGGGGATCAGAATATATGTGGTCTGTAACTTCGGGTACTACTGATGGAAGTGAATTTCCTGGTGTTGTTCTTGAAAATAAAGGATGGGGTAAATACAATGGATGGGGTTATTTCCAGCCTACGGAAGAGTTGTATGAAGAATATGAGGCGAGCGACCCACGTCGTGAGGTTACGATCCTAAAATTCGGTGATCAATTCACGTATTTCGGTGAAAGTAAAAGATATAATTCTACCAATAGCTTATCAGGATTCCAGATGAATAAATATATGGAACCTTATAGCTATGGCACAGGTGGTAATTCCGGAACAAATGCAATGATCAATCAAAACGGGGATTACCCAACTACCAAGTTAAATCTACCATTGATGCGTTACTCCGAAATTCTCCTCTTTAAGGCCGAAGCGCTGCTCAATCTAAACAGAGCCGCTGATGCTGCAGCACCTCTTAACGAAGTGAGAGATCGCGTTGGACTTCCCGCCATTGCTCTACCTGCCATGGCTGACCTAAAACACGAACGCCGCTGCGAACTTGCCTGCGAGTGGACAGACCGTTTTCATGACCTCAAACGTTGGGGTGATGTCGATAAAATTCAAATGGCACTACACGGCCGCCAGCATGCCGACAAAACAAATCCGGATTCTCCATACACAATTGTACAGATTTGGAAAACAAGATCTTATGATCCTGCAAAAGCTATCGCATGGCCATATAATCCGGATGAAATATCACGTTCAAACGGAGCGTACAAACAAAATCCGGGTTGGTAATTTATCAAGTAACTTCAAAGTGAACTCTCATGATAATTTTTTTGAGAGTTCACTTTAAAAGTATTATCGATTCTTCGATTTAATTAGTTAGGGCCGGTTCTCCGGCCCTTGCTTTTTGTTCGCACTAACAACTCATTATCTTAAATACTTAGCGTCACGATTAAAAAAGTAAAATGCGTTTATCTTTATCCAAAAAAATCTCTGATAGTAGCAGTAAATAATATAAAAAAGACTTTACAGAGATTCCGCATAATCCAAAACAATCAAATAGTGAAGTGATACTATAAAATTCATAAACTAGAACCTGAATGGAACGTCGTAATTTTATTCAAAAAACAGTGTTAAGTGGAGCTGTAGTGTTGGGAGCATCAACGCTTTCAATAGCTAACAATCAATCAATGCCCAACAGTAAGTCGCAGCCTCTTTGGGGAGGCCGGTTTGTTACCTTATGTATTATGATCCGAACTACACCATGGGAAGTGTCGCGCGATGTCAAGCTGATCGATGAGGATGAGTCGCCATACCACACCCTAAAAGTAGTTCAGGATCTGCGCGAGGCTTTTGCCAAAAATAATCCGCAGGGGCGATTAACCTGGGGATTTACCCTAAATGCTTTAGAAGATAAACGTTCAAACTACCAAGATATTAGAAAATATGTTGTCGAATGTCAGCAAAGATTTGGCGATGAAGTATCCTATTTCCCGGGTTACTTTCCGGCTTTATATCTGCCACGTGAGCGGGTAAACCGCGAGATGAGTGAAGCCATTCAGTTGATCTCAGAGCTTGTCGGAGCAGGATACCGACCTCAATCCATTATGGGTGGATTTCTCTCGGCAGAAAATATGCGCTATCTCGCCGAGAAAGAGAATATCCATGTCGCACATGGAATGATTTGGAGCCAGCATGCTGTTGATGGAGGTGGTGCCGACGGCTCTCCCTCATACCCCTATTACCCATCTAAAGAACATTTTTGCAAACCCGCGCAAGAGAAAAAAGATTTTATCGACTGTGTGAATCTTGACGGATGGAGCGTTGATTTCCAGTGTGCACGCATAAGCGGCGGTATCGGTGGAACAACCGTCTTCAACAGTGCCTCGAGTCGCAGAGGAGTTGGCCCTATTGAAACTTACTGCGATTGGGGATTAGAGATCGGAAACTTATCGGTAATGCATACCCAGTCCATACACTTTGACCGCGGTGTTGAATTAAATGGATTCGGATGGATTCCCAATATCTGGGAAGCTGCATTGGTAAAGCGTCCTGAACGCAAAGACTGGGGAGAAACATTTATCCTCGAAGCCATGGCCAGATGGGTTGGCGACACCAAAAAACGGTGGCCCGATGTTCAGTTTGTCACCTTTGGTGAATATGGCGAGATGTGGCGTAAGCACTATCCGGATAACGAAAAGTGGAATTACCGTTTTGAAGAGAAGGGGCTTGGAATCGGAAATTCATGGGGTGATGAGGATATCAAATGGTACATGAACAAAAGCTTTCGTCTGGCGACAGTCCGAAATTGGCAACAAGATACCCCAGCTTTGGTATATGACTTCACCCGCTACGACCTTCCTGCCCAGGAACCGGCTGACCCTTCACCCGAAAAACCCAATAAGGACTGGAGTCTGATGAACCGTATTAACCAAAAAGGGTTGCGAAAACAAGACAAGCCAATCTTACTTCACGACCTAAAAAAAGAGGATCAGGATCTAATTGCAACCTATTACCCAGATCTATTTACATCTAACTAATCGCCCTAATCCTGCAAATGACTCTCCCGCCCAGAAAATATCTCACACTAATCGTTTGTTTGATTCTAAACACTACGCTAATTTATGGGCAAAATGAGTCTATTCTTAAGCTTGTAAATCCGTGGATCGGAACATCAGATACCCGCACACCTTCGTTATGGGGAAGTGAAGGGGGTACCTATCCCGGAGCAGTGGCTCCTTTTGGATTTGTTCAGCTAACACCTGAAACAGGCATAGGGAGTTCTAAAGGGTATGATTTTCAGGACTCTACAATCTATTTCTTTAGCTGTATCAGGCACTCCACGGGTTATCCCAACGGTTCGTCCGGGAGAATACATATTATGCCGGTAGACGGTCAAGACAGTTTGGAAAGCATTAACTATAAACGATCTTATACCCATTCTGACGAACAGGCAACACCTGGCTATTACACCGTATTATTCCGAGATAATGGCACCCGTATAGAAGTCTCGGCAGCTGAACACACCGGGATGTTTCGGTTTACATTCCCGGCAAATGTAATCCCTAAAATTCGGCTAACAGATTTAGGCAAGTTGGAAAGCCGATCGAATAGTATCCTTATCGCAGATACCATTTGCCATACAGTACTCTCCTTTAGCACTGATTATAGCGACAAAGAGAAAATCCCTGGTGGATGCATCCTCACCTTTCCTGCAGTCGTACACGGAGAATCTAGCATAATACTCAAAATCGGAGTCTCCCTAATTGATCGTGAAAGTTCAGAAAATAACCTTGAGGCGGAGACCAGCGGGTGGCATTTCGATCAGTTTAAGGAGCAAAACCAACAGAAGTGGACCGATGCTCTCTCTGTGATAACAGTCGATGACACCTCGAAGATTAACAAGACGATATTTTATACCGCCCTGTATCACTCGATGCTCATGCCATGGATAATTTCTGATGTTGAGGGCAATTATAAAGGGGCAGATAGACTGATTCATAAAGCAAAAGGGAACCATCAATATAGTGGTTTTTCTGCCTGGGATACCTTCCGATCTCTGCATCCGCTGCTTACCCTAATTGCTCCTGACCGGCAGCAGGATATGCTCAATTCACTGCTTGATTATTTTGAACAAGTTGGATCACTTCCCGATGGCCCAATGACAGGGAATCATATCATCCCCATTATCGTCGATTCCTATTTTAAAGGAATTGTGAATTTCGATCCCATCTTGGCCTATAATGCCATGAAGGCCTCTCTCACGAAAGCGGCTGTCTCCAAAGATTTTGCGGACTACCAAGAGCTGGGATATGTCCCTGCCATACACTCTGAATCAGTCACCAAGAGTGTTGAATTTGCCTATGATGACTGGGTATTATCGCAATTTGCAGAGAAAGTTATTGGTGATCCCGATGGGCATACCCTCCTATTAAATCGAAGTTATAATTATCAGCATAATTTCAATGCCCAAGCCATGGGTTTAGTTCCTCGCAATGGGGATCAATACATCATTGAGCCGGCCAATATTGGGTATAAAGAGGGCGATCAATGGAGCTATTCGATGTTCGTCCCTCACGATCCCCGAGGATTAATAAACCTTTTTGGTGGTGATAATGAGTTTGCACTCCATCTGGATAGTGCGTTAAAGAATCAGCTTATTCTATTTGACAATGAACCGGTGCTTCATGTTCCTTATCTTTTTAATTATGCTCACCGCGCTGATCTTACGCAGCAATGGGCGAGAAAGCTTATGAAAACACACTATACCAATCAGCCATTTGGGTTGCCCGGTAATGATGATCATGGTGCCATGTCGAGCTGGTATGTTTTCAGTGCAATGGGGGTTTTTCCACAATGTCCCGGGCGAGCTTTATTTGATCTGGGATCTCCAATCTTTAAATCAGTAACTATAAATCTTTCAAATGGGAAAAAATGGGTTATGAATTCCCAAAACAATGGAGAAGATCATCCATATGTAAAAACCATTGCCCTCAACGGACAACCCTATAAGAAACTATGGCTTTCGAATGACACTATTTTAAAGGGCGGTGTAATCTCTTTTGAGATGAGTAAAACAGCCGCTACGACATCAAAGCAGGATACTGATTATATAGCCCCATCTCAGACAAAACAAATTTCAGATTTTGTTATCTCCAATCCAGTATTCCCGCTGAAACAAGTCGCACCTGATCAAGAATTCTTTGTCCACTTTAATCTCCAAAATAGGGGAAGTTCAGGGACTAAAATTCTACGCCTGTTTGTTGACGGAGAAAAATTTAGCACGAAAAATATTTTTCTCGAAAAGGACTCATTCGCAGTAGATTCTATCGCATGCCGGCTCTATCCATTCGGTAAAAGAAAGATCCATATTGACCAGGGAAAGGATCAAGTAGTAGAAGTTATAAAATCTAAAGTTTCGACAGCAACAGCTATTTGGGTTACTGAAATCACAAGCAAAACAATTTCGAAAATAGATAGCCCACTTAAATACAGCTACCTGGTTCAAAACAAAGGGGGTATATCCGAGAGTGCCGTCATAACGACTTTTGCGGATGATACCCTATTTACAACTAGTAGTATTTCCTTAAAACCAGGAGAGCGAAAACAGTTAACAGGGCAAATAAACTTCAAAAGAGCGGGGTTTCACACGCTGACAATTGGTTCTAAAACTAGCCCAATTAAGATCTATTCCCAAAATACAGATGCAAGAGTAATTGATATTAATCCAGAAAGTTTCGAGGCGGGAGATACAATTACAGATCAATCAGGATTAAGGAACAATGGAATTTTACGCCATAAATCTTCTGCAGATAACCCTGAGATAAAAAATATCAAAACCGATTTAAATACCTTTGTAGAGTTTCCAAATTCAGAAAGTCTTGATAAGTTCGATGAGAAAATTACCGTAATGGCATGGGTAAGGCCCGCTCACGGTCGTCATCAGATATCAGATATTCTTACCAAGGGGGATTTTATCTCCTTGCAAACTCATGGATCCTATACTCTCTCGTGGTTTGCGGGAGGATGGGGAAGAGGAAATGTTTCAGCCAAATTACCGGCTAACTGGATCAACAACTGGCACCATATCGCAGGGGTCTCAGAGGGCAAAACACTGAAGATCTTTATTGATGGTATCGAGGCGGGGAGCAGAACAATCGATCCAAGTGTTAATCTCTCTTCAAAAGCAAGATGGATGATTGGTCGGAATGAAGAATTCCCTGACCAACGCTTTTTTTATGGGTTTGTCAATCATTTTAAGATCTTTGTTGAACCGCTAACAGAGGATGAGATTAAAGTCGAGATGATCAAGGATAATCCGAAGTCTGAGTTGTAAGATTGGAATTAAGTACCTTTTGTATTCTTAAATGAGTTAAACCGTAAAGATTCTCTTTTGATTTCTAACTTTATCCTGTTAAATCTAGCGGGAGCACAAAATTTAAAGGGGGTATACATCGGCTCGCATAATTATTAAAAAATAAAAAAGACATTTAATAACTGGAAATTAAGATACCTATAATTTAAATTTCGAAATGCAATGAAAAAAATACTCGCTATACTTCTGTTCATTCTATGTATCAATGTATCCGTGCAGGGTCAGTACACCACGCTAAATGCCCATTCGCATAATGACTATGCCCAGAAGAGACCTTTTTTTCTTGCCTACAATGCCCATTTTGGTTCTATCGAAGCAGATATCTGGGCGGTCAACGGAACTTTATTCGTCGCGCACGACAGTTCGGATATTACCCCTTCACAGACACTAGAGTCTCTTTACTTAAAGCCTATTGCAGAATTATATAAGAAAGCTGGCGGCAAAGCGTGGATAGACAACCCATCAACATTCCAATTGCTAATTGATTTGAAGACTGCAACAGAACCTACCTTGTCGCTGCTTGTTGAGTTACTAAAGAAATATCCGGGGATTTTTGATTCAGACCGCAATAAAAATGCCATTGCTGTAGTGATAACTGGTAACCGACCGATGCCATCCGAATTTAATAAATATCCCAATAACATCTCTTTTGATGCCAATACTACCCTTCACTACGAGCAGTCTCAATTAAAACGGGTGGCGCTATTTAGTGGAAACCTAGCAGATTTTGTTCACTGGAGAGGGAAGGAAGCCATTTCAAGAGATGAGCAACTTAAACTGACTCAGATCATCGATTCTGTACATGGATTACAAAAAAAAATCCGGTTCTGGAACGCTCCAGACACCCGTTTTGCCTGGGGCCAGCTTATGAAATTAAGAGTCGATTATGTGAATACAGATCACATAAAAGAGTTAGCAACCTATTTAGAAACACATAAAAACTAACAAAATGACCTCCAGACGCGAATTTTTTCTCAAAGGTGCATTGATAGCCGGAGCCACAGCGCTACCCGGAGTAAAAGTGCTGGCTCAAGATCCTGTTCAGACTATAGCCACAACAACGGGCAAATTACCCTATAAAAACACCTACATCAAGAATGTTTTTGTCACGGAAAATGAATTTCGAAATGCCCGCCCCAATATTATCGCCTCGCCGGGATTTCAAAAAGCAAAGGAGATACTCCCTGTGCCCTATTGGAAAGGGAACGAAACTGCAATTGAAATGTATTGGAAAACATGGGAAATTGCCTTTAAAAACATCAAAGATCCTGCCCCGGCATCCGGATTTATCACCTCTTATATCGATACAGCATACAACGGCAATATCTTTATGTGGGATTCCAATTTTATCACCCTGTTTGCACGATATGGTTCCCGCGCTTATCCGTTTCAAAAAACGCTTGATAATTTTTACGCCAAGCAACATCCCGACGGGTTCATCTGTCGCGAGATATGGGGAAATACGGGTGAAGATTGTTTTAACCGATACGATCCAACAAGCACAGGTCCGAATGTGATCCCCTGGAGCGAAATGGTCTATTTCGAGCACTTTGGTGAATGGGACAGGATTAATAAAATTTTCCCGGTCCTGGTGGCTTACTACCAATGGCTTAAATTAAATCGTACCTGGCAGGATGGCTCTTACTGGTCAAGTGGCTGGGGCACCGGGATGGATAATCAACCCCGGGTTGGGAAGAACTATAATCCGATCTTCTCTCATGGCCATATGACTTGGCTCGATACCTGTCTGCAACAGCTATTTATCGGTAAACTACTTGTCGAATTTGGTTTTTACGTGGAGCGCTGGCAAGAGATCGAGGAGATTGAGGATGAGACAAAATCGTTGAAAAAACTAATCCGCGAGAAATTGTGGAATCCTAAAACATCTTTCTTCTACGATAAATATGCAGATGGCAGTCAAGGTACCTTAATGAGCATCGGAGCCTACTGGGCCCTTTGGAGTGATATCCTTACCAAGGAAGAGTTAAAAGCCTTCGTCGGTCACCTCTTCGACCCGGCAACTTTTTACCGCAAACATCCAATTCCATCGATGCCGGCTAATCATGAGAAGTACCAGGCCGATGGCAGATATTGGGAAGGCGGAGTATGGGCACCGACAAACTACATGATAATCAAGGGACTTCAGCGAAATGGACTCTATAAGCAAGCATTTGATCTCGCCTTAAAGCACCACCAACAGGTAGGTGAAGTATTTAAAAAAACAAACACCTTCTTCGAATATTACGCACCCGAAGCATCAGAACCCGGACTGCTTGCCCGTCCTGAGTTTGTTGGCTGGACCGGACTCGTCCCTGTCTCCATACTTTTCGAATCGATTTTCGGAATCAACCCGAACTTTCTAAAAAAGACGATTGAGTGGCATGTTAACCTTACCGATGAGCATGGAATAGACCGCTATCCAATCGGCCCTGATGGAACGCTCTCATTTAAATGTGGAGCACGAAGTTCCGTAAAGGAGCGTCCCTCCATTGAGATTAACTCAACATTAGAATTAAAACTACTTCTTAGCTGGGAGGGTGGTTCAGAGACCATTCAGCTAAAACCAGGGCTCAACAAAATCTAAGATTTCAATTGGTGGTCTATTTCAGAAGTCAATATACGTGAAAAAATGCCCTTGATATATCCTACAAGGGGGAAGGAGAGGGAAAAACAACAAATCACAAATTCAGGAATTAATTTTTAAATACCTTATTCTTATGAAACGCAGGACCTTTATTAACAACTCCATACTCACCGCAGGAGCACTTACTGCAGTACCAAATATCCTCTCAGCTTCCTCTTCGCAAAAAAATTCGATGCGTCCCGATAGCTCAAAACGGCTGTTTAAAAGTGAGGCCGTAGAGGCCGAGATCATCAAAATAAAAAAAGATATTGCAGACCCTGAGCTAGCATGGTTATTTGAAAATTGTTATCCCAATACGCTCGATACTACTGTTCATTTCTCTGAGGAGAAAGGAGAAGCAGACTCATTTATCATCACAGGCGATATCAATGCGATGTGGCTTCGTGACTCAACGGCACAAGTTTGGCCCTATCTCCATCTGGTCAATCAGGACCCTCAACTGAAAAAGCTCTTTGTCGGAGTGATTAACAGACAAGCCAAATGCATCTTGATTGACCCCTATGCCAATGCGTTTAATTTTGGCCCTACGGGAAGCGAATGGAAGAGTGACCTTACAGATATGAAACCCGAATTGCATGAACGCAAATGGGAAATCGATTCGCTCTGTTACCCAATTCGACTAAGCTACCATTATTGGAAAAAAACCGAAGATAAAACCCCTTTCAATCCCAATTGGCTAAATGCGGCTAAATCAATTGTCAAGACCTTCGAGGAGCAGCAGCGCCTCACGGGCAATGGGCCATACCATTTTATGCGTCTTACCGAAAAACAAACCGACACTGTTTGTGGTGCAGGATATGGAAATCCAATAAAACCAACTGGTTTAATCTGCTCCACCTTCAGACCTTCTGACGATGCAACGAACTTTTTATTCCTTATTCCATCGAACTATTTTGCCGTGGTTTCGTTGCGCCAGATGGGAGAAATGGCAACCTCCATATTCAAAGACATCCCTTTTGCATCTAGATGTAACATGTTGGCAGATACTGTTGAAAAAGCACTGCATAATTATGCAGTGGCAAATCACCTCTCCTATGGGAAGACAATAGCCTTCGAGATTGACGGCTTCGGGAATCGATTATTTATGGATGATGCCAATATCCCCAGTCTTTTAGGAATGCCTTACCTGGGGACTATTAAGGCTGATAATGAGCTATATATAAACACGCGCAAATTTATCTTAAGTAAAGACAACCCTTGGTTTTTTGAGGGTAAAGTAGCTTCCGGGATTGGAGGTCCCCATG
The DNA here is from genome assembly GCA_903907075.1 of uncultured Bacteroidia bacterium. Classification (GTDB taxonomy): domain Bacteria; phylum Bacteroidota; class Bacteroidia; order Bacteroidales; family Prolixibacteraceae; genus JAAFHB01. The sequence continues at coordinate 104,271 of CAIVMQ010000067.1, read as the reverse complement.
TAGGAGCCGAGATGATCTGGCCAATGAGTATAATTATGAGGGCCATGACCTCAACAAATGACCAGGAGATTATTCAATGTCTTAAATGGCTGAAGATTACTCATGCCGGCACCGGCTTTATGCATGAGACCTTTCACCAGGATAATCCCGAGAATTTCACCCGCTCGTGGTTTGCATGGGCTAATACCCTCTTTGGTGAGCTGATCTCAAAAATTCATCAGGAGCGTAAGCATATTCTAAATCAGATATTTTAACTGTTGTCATTTCATCGATGACGAAGTATAAACAATAATATACGTAATGCACTATCTCGTCTTAGGAGATTAAAATCAATAATTCACAGACTATGGTTCCTTTAATGGGTGCCAGTAAAACATCTATTATGAAAACTATTCTAGCCCTATTTATCTTTGGTATCCTATTTTATACGATCCCACTTAATGGGCAAAATAAGCCATCGGCTTACGCAAAATCTGTCTCCTACACCAATAATACGCCATACGAGACGATAAAGGTAGAGGCGATAAAAGGGGATAAAGTAAAAAATGTTATTCTTATGATTGGTGATGGGATGGGACTGGTGCAGGTCTCGGCAGCATGGGTCGCTAATCATGGCAAATTAAATATCGATAATTGCACCTATACCGGATTTACCAGAACTTGGTGTACGAACAAACTAATTACCGATTCAGGAGCTGCGGGAACTGCGATGGCAACGGGGATTAAAACGAACTATCATTGTGTCGCCGTCGATACTCTTGGAAGATCCCTGGTTTCATTAACCGATCTTGCTCATGAGCGAGGTCTAAAAACCGGAGTTGTTGTGGTCTGCAATCTTCCAGACGCAACTCCATCTGTCTTTTGTGCTCATAATATTGACCGAGATAAGGAGGAGGAGATTGCTGCCGATTACCTTAATTGCAATGTTGATTACCTCTTTGGTGCTGGGCGCGAGAAATTTACGAAACGCACCGACAAAAGAGATCTTCTAAATGAGTTAAAGGGAAAAGGATACCAGGTATGCACCTCATGGGATGAGACAAGTAAGATCAAAGAAGGCAAGGTATTTTCAACGCTTTCGGAGGGGCAATTAGGGCCCGCTACTGAACGGGGAGATATATTTGGGAGATCAACGCTCCATGCACTGAGTATACTTAATCAATCTAAGAAAGGTTTTTTTGCAATGTTCGAGGGATCGAGAATTGACGACTTCGGACATGAAAATAACCTTCCACGTTTAATGGAAGAGATGTTCGATTTCGATCAAACGATCGGAAAAATAATGCAATGGGCAGAGAAAGATGGCCAAACCCTTGTCATTATCCTTGCAGACCACGAAACAGGCGGATTTACATTGCTAGACGGAAACATCAAGAGTGGTACTGTTTCAGGAAATTTCTCGACCAATGGTCATTCCGGAATTATGATACCGGTATATGCCTATGGTCCGGGGGCAAAAAATTTCACCGGTATTTATGAGAATACCGAGATTTTTAATAAAATCGTGCAGTTGTTAAAGCTCAAGAAAGATTAAGGTGAAATAGTGATGTAACGCCAAAGCGGCAACCTGCGAAAGATTTCAAATTAAACACCTAATTTTACAATGCTATTAATTGACATGCATTTAACTCTTTTTATCCGGAGTATTAAATACCATTATTGTGTAATTAAAAAAAAATCTTCTCTTTAGCTTGACTAAAATAGTATTGTCAACTTAAGTTTATCACTTTAAAATGAAGAGAATAGCTTTATATACTCAGCTTTCAAACTATAAAATATGAAAAAAATAATAGTTCTTCTATTTGCCATACTAAGCTTAAGTGTGAATTCAAACGCATCACAAAAGGTACAACCCGCGCATAAAAAAGGGGTACATAAAGTACAGTCTACTCATAGAAAAGGGACAGGCAAGTCCCGACAAGCACCACTTAAAGTTACGCTTAAAACATTTGAATATCAGGGCAAATACTGCTCCGGAGCAGGCGATATCAGTTTTCTTAGACTTATAGATGAGTCATTTGCCTTTTTCCATCCTAATCCTGTCGTTCCAAATCTTTCGATGATCTACAATGCCGAATGGGATACCTTTGCTGAAGGAGCCGGATGGGGAGGATGGTGGATTCAAAACAGCTACGGCTTTTCGTACGCCTCTACCCCATTTTTACAGGAGCCATGGGCTTCCATTCTTCAGCGGTCGTGGGATCTGTTTTGGGATAACCAGGGCGATGGAAAACGTAAGGGGCAATGGGGTGACGGAAACCCCGATAAACTTTCAGAAATGGTTGCTCCTGATGGCAGCCTTGGAGATGCAGCAGCCCCGGGAAAAATCATTTTCAAACAAGGAGATGGCGATGTTGATATGCACGACTGGTTCTATGAAGCAGCCGCAGCTGCATTGGTAATGCAATCCGAAATATTATTAACTAATCGCGATACAAAAGCACTCGATCATTATCTTCCTAAGATGGAGCGTGCCTGCGAGTTTATCGAGAAAACACGAGATCCCAAAAACAACCTCTTTTTGGTCGGTCCTGCATCCAACCTTTTAGCCCCAAGCTACGGAGGTGTTAAACAACCTGATGGAACTTTTGGAAAAGGCTATCTTACCGGATTATCCATAACCTACCTTGCCGCACTCGACCGAATGGTAGAACTCTATAAATTCAACGGTGACAAAGCCAAACTAGCAATTGCAGAACAACGTCAAAAAATTACGCGGGAGTCATTATCCCTGCTTATGGCTCCCAACGGCTATCTTGTTAAGTCAGTCGAACCAGGAGGGATAAAACATGGCATTATAGGTCAAAAAGAATTTAACTACCTCGAAGGTGTTGCCAATGCCGATGCTGTAGCTCTAAGAGTTGTGGATGATCATACTGCAGAATCCATCTACTCTACCATTGAAGGTTATGGCCCCATTCGTCCCTTTGACTTTCTGCTCACCAATGCACCCGGCCTAGACGATACCTATGTAAGCTATGGGAGTCGCACCAGTAAAGACCTTGCAGGTTTCTATACCTTCGGAGACTGGGTAAATGGAGGAGTATGGGGTACTGTTGAAGGGAGGGCTATTCTGATGTATTACCGGATGGGAAAATTTGAAGATGTCAGACGTTCCGCTACACGAGCAATGCGCTGGGCAAAAGATTTTAGAATGGATGCCCCATGGTCACAACAGGGTGAAAACGTAACTAATCCATGGTCCGACTCTGGAAAATTTAAGGTCGGTGGCGTTGCCGTTATGGTTGATAATTTTGCGATTCCGGCAGCCACGATACGTGGATTATTCGATTTTGATTACCGTGCAGACCGTCTCATACTGCGGCCACGGATACCGGGATCGATAACGCAATATACCCAAAAAGATCCGGTCCGATTTGGTTCAAAACAACTCTATCTCTCGTGCCGCAATGGAGGACCCAAAATAACCGCGGTGGAAGTCAATGGGAAAGTAATCATCAGTGGAACCTCTGACGAAGTGGTTTTGTACTATGATCAGTTGCCTGAGTCTGCAAAAATTGATATCACAACAGAAGGGGGATGGCCCGATGCTGCTTCAGTAACTATCTATCCGGTTAAACCATCGCTTGTCCCCAAGAAGGGAAACAACGCTGAGCCGGCAAAAGAATTGCCCGAATCACTAAAGAAGCCTATGGCAGTGCTTTCAGCAATGAGCAGTTCATTAACCAATGAATCAGGTGCAGAGGGTGAACGGGCTTTTGTCTCAACGGCAATAAAGGCAATCGAGGAGTGCCAGGCACGCCTGTCCATCGATCCGGGCCCGGGCTATTACAGAACAATTACAGCTGAACGCAAAGAAGGGATTAATCAGTTTTATGAGAAAACTGCCCTGACTATGTACAACGGATTTATTAAGAAAATGGCAAGATATTCCGAAAATGGGGACCTCAGGGAGAAAAAAATCGCCAAATTATTCACTACAGCTCAAAAATAGTAGCCCAATATCGGTTATGCTTCGACTGCATGAACCAATTCCTGCTCAATTAGTTGGTCTTTGGCTATAATCTTTTCATCTAGTTCTAGCTCCTTTTTAAACGCCAATTGGTATTCCGTTGGCGTTAATTTCATCACGCGTTTAAATTGCGCATTAAAATGAGACAGGTTGTTAAACCCACTCTCCATACTTGCCAGTGCAACAGGTAATTTTCCATCAATCATCAACTTACACGCATGACCAATTCTCATCTCATTGAGGAATGAAAGAAAAGTCTTACCCGTATGTTTTTTGAAATAGCGACAAAAAGCCGTCGGAGAGATATTCACCGTATTTGCAACATCCTCTAGTTTGATTGGTTTATTAAAATTCAGGATGATATGCTCATGAATCTTGTTAAACCGATAAAAATCATACGTATTAACAGTCTTTGAATAGCCGATACTCGAGTGATACTTATAATCCTTGGTATTGGCCATCATATCCAATAATAAGATTAATTCGGTTATCCTGTTAATCCCCGAAAGCTGAAAGATTTTAGTAATCTGGTCCCCCAGGATTTTCCGGCTTTTCCCTAAAAACTGCACCCCGCGCTGCGACTTCTTGAGAAACTCCCCTATGGCAGCCATCTCGGGAAGGTTGATAAAATTAGACTCAAAAATCTCCTTCCTAAACTGAATAATCAGCGCCTTTATTCCGGAGTTATCGGTCCCATCCGAATATTTACGGTCACTCTTCCACCAATGGGGCACATTCTCCCCTATAATACTAATCTCGCCATCGGTAAAACGGTGTATTCCATCACCTACATAACTGGTACCCGAACTTTTAACCACAAAAAGAATTTCTATCTCGGGATGAAAATGCCAGGGAACAGCAAAATGAGGACGCTCCTCATCAAAGAAGATAACAGATTCGGAAGTTAAGGCGGCAAGTTTCTGATAAAATGGCTTCATAATCTTTAACAATTAACATAAATCAGAGTTTCTGATTTAAAAATGCTAAAATAGCATTACATATGGATAAAAATGTAAAATCGCAATGAAAAAATCAATGCTATGTTTGTTGAGACTAATTAAACTTTGAAACTAATTTTATGAAAGGATTTGAAACGATTGACTGGATCGTCTTTTTAGGCTATGCCTCAATCATTGTTTTTACGGGATTATGGGTCTCCCGATCAAAGAAAGGGGAGCAAAAAACAACCTCTGACTATTTCCTTGCAGGCCGTTCACTTCCTTGGTGGACCATTGGTGCCGCCTTGCTAGCTGCGAATATTTCTGCAGAACATTTTATTGCCATGTCGGGGTCTGGCTATGCAATCGGATTAGCCATTGCAGCCTACGAATGGATTGCCGCTATAGTCCTAATTTTTGTTGCCAAATATTTCCTACCGGTATTTATTAGTAAAGGAATCTATACCATGCCTCAGTTTCTGGCGCAGCGCTTCGACAAACGGGTAGCCACGATAATGGCAGTTTTCTGGGTATTGGTCTATATCTTCGTGAATATGACCGCAGTACTATACCTTGGAGCACTGGCGATGGAGAAAATTATTGGTGTTCCTATGGTATATGGCATCATCGGATTTTCGTTCTTTTCGGCAGTTTACTCCTTGTGGGGCGGAATGAAAGCGATTGCCTGGACTGACGTTATCAATGTAATTGTATTGATTTTTGGCGGTTTACTTACTACATTTTTGGCCGTAAGCGCACTGGGTATTGACCATGGTTTTATATCCGGATTTGTGGAACTAATCCATAAGGCACCCCATAAATTTCATATGATTATCGAGAAAGCAACCATATTTGTCCCCGATGGTTCAGGAGGGAAGAAAGATGCATTCTCAGATCTCCCCGGACTAGGTGTTGTTCTAGGATCAATGTGGCTCACCAATTTTGCATTCTGGGGATTTAACCAATATATCATTCAGCGTGGACTTGCAGGAAAAAGCCTTAAAGAGGCGCAATATGGTGTAGTCTTTGCCGGCTATCTTAAATTGCTAATACCTCTGCTTGTTGTCGTTCCCGGTATTGCAGCTTTTGCCCTCGGAGCCGATTTGGTAAAATCGGATGAAGCTTATCCTTGGTTGTTAAGCAATATCGTTCCTGTTGGAATAAAAGGACTTGCATTCTCTGCAATTGCAGCCGCCGCAGTCTCCGCATTGAGCTCAATCGTAAATAGTGTCTCTACCGTTTTTACAATGGATATTTACAAAGCCCATTTAAGCAAAGATACTGAAGACAGAAAGCTGGTTGTAGTAGGTCGCGTTGTTGCTTTAGTTGCGTTGATAATTGCAACCTGCGTTGCCCCGCAGCTAAGAACGCTCGATCAGGCTTACCAATACATTCAAGAATATACAGGGTTTATCTATCCCGGCGAGTTTATAATCTTCTTCTGCGGATTATTCTGGCGCAAAGCCACTGCGACAGCTGCCGTTTGGATTGCCTTACTTACCATTCCTGTTGGGATGATATTTAAATTTATCAGCCCAGAACTACCGTTCATCCTTAGAATTGGATATGTATTTATGATTCTTACTGTCGTGATGGTGGGATTAAGTCTCTTGGATAAATCACATGAAGTAAAAAACCAACTTCCAGATGATGCCACCAAAAATAAATCGATTAAGCTTGGATGGAGAATGATTGCTATTTCTGTATTTGTTGGTGTTGTAGTGGCATTTTTTGTCATTCCACTTCAAAATCTGGCTATCGAGGCAATTTATGTATTAGTTTTTGGATTTATCCTGATCGGAACAATACTGATATTAAATGCTAGTAGTCAAACGATGGACGAAAAAGGATTAGTCATTGATCGTTCGATATTCAAAACCACCGATACCTTCAATATTGCAGCAATAGGAATTTGTGGAATACTCGCCGTTTTATACGGATTCTTCTGGTAGGAAAACAATAGATAGAAAAGGCTATTAATACTAAATTTTATGTGGAAGCTACTTTATAAAGTATGACAGACCCCTGCAAGCCACTATAAATGAGAAGGGGGGATAGGAAAATTTGCTCAGAATACGGCCCGGAAGTCTCCCCTTGGAGGAGATTTAGAGGGGTCTTAAATTCGAAATAAAAAAATTAGTCCATTTTTTTACTGCTAGTTAGTGGTCAGAAAATCTTATTGTAAAGACACAGAATAAATTAAAATGAGGGTTCCAATACAGGATTTATACCACCACGCATACGGCAATTATGGCATCGGGGCATTTAATGTCTTCAATGCGGAGCAGGTGCATGGTGTATTTCGAGGGGCCTCACAAGCAAATGCACCTATAATTATTCAACTTACACCAGTTGCCCGCGAATACATGAACCCGATAATGCTCGAAGGGATCTTAGCTGCTGCGCAATCGATCTATCCCGAGGTTACCTTTACGGTGCATCTCGATCATGGAAACTACGCTCATTGTATTCAAGCGATTGAATCGGGGGTTTATAATTCGATTATGATCGACGCATCGCACGAAGCCTTTGACGAAAATATCCGCATCACGCGTGAGATTGCTGATCGGGCACATCAGAAAGGGATCGCAGTAGAAGCAGAACTCGGCATCCTCAGTGGCGTTGAAGATGATATCTCAATTGACGAAAAGCATGCTCGCTATACCAATCCGCAGCAAGCTCAGGAATTTGTTCAACGAAGTGGATGCGATAGCTTAGCGGTAGCTGTAGGAACAAGTCATGGCGCTTATAAATTTTCCGGCGGACAGGGATTGCAACTCGCGATAATTCAGGAGATACAGCAGTTACTTCCTCTATTTCCGTTGGTACTCCATGGTGCCTCGGCCGTTCCTCTCGAAGAGGTGAGAAAAATTAACTTTGCCGGAGGAAAGATCAATGAAGATGCAAAAGGTGCCGATGATTCGGAATTACTTGAAGCCATCAGCTACGGTATTTGTAAAGTGAATATCGCCACGGATATGCGTCTTCTTTGGACACGTATTCATCGTGAGTTCTTTCGCGATACCCCCGAATTATTTGACATGGTTATACCGGGGAGGTTATATATGAATGCACTCGAAGCTTTTGTAGCTCAAAAATGTACATTCCTAAAATCTAATACTTAAAATTAGCGATGAACAGAGATACTAAATGTCCCCTTATAGCCAAGCCATCGACTGGAAGCTCGATTTATCAAAGCATTAGCAGCTCTGATGCGGGGTGGGAATATTTAAATTTTGAGGCCCGCATCCTTAAAAAAGGTGAACAATGGTCGCATAACACGGGGAACCATGAATTACTGATCGTTTTGCTAGGTGGTAATTTCTCTGCCCTGACTGAAAAACAGAGCTGGCAAACGGTGAATGGACGCAAAGATGTGTTTAGTGGTTTCCCGCATGGTTTATACCTTCCTCCAAATACCTCATTTACCCTCACTGCGGAGAGCGAAATACTCGATATTGCCTGCAGCTGGGTAGTGTCAGATCAGAATCATCCAGCTTCGTTTATTACACCCGATGATGTTGAAAAGATGGGGATCGAACATCGTGGTGGCGACAATGCCAGCCGACAAATTAACAGGCTTCTTCCTCCGGGATCAGCGTGTCATAAATTGGTCTGCGTGGAAGTTTACACCCCTTCAGGAAACTGGAGCTCCTTTCCTGCCCATAAGCATGATGAACGACGCGTCGATCCGATATCGGGTCAACTGCTCGAAGCAAAATTAGAGGAGATTTATTTTTACAAGATCGATAAGCCGCAGGGTTTTGCCCTGCAAAAAGTTTATACCAGTGATCGGAAATTAGATGAGATCGCCGAAGCACATACAAATGATGTGGTGTTAATTCCCAAAGGGTATCATCCGGTTATTGCGGGACATGGATATAATGTCTATTACCTGAACTTTCTGGCAGGCAGCGATCAGAGCCTAACAAGCACTGATGATCCGGATCACAAATGGATTTATGGCACCTGGAAAGGGATGGACCCCAGGATTCCAATGGTCACAAGAGAAATGAACGATAAATAAAAAATATTTAATGTTCACTGAACAATAACCATTGAACATTAAAAAATTGAGCATTAAAAAACCGCTGTGATGAGTGAAAAAACGTACGATGTAATCACCTATGGACGGTCATCAATTGATCTGTATTCAGCCAATATCGGAGCCGATTTTGTCGACATACAGTCTTTTAATGCCTATGTCGGTGGCTCGCCGCTAAATATGGCTGTTGGAACAAAACGGCTGGGACTTCGCTCTGCGTTGATCACAGGGATTGGCCAGGATCAGATCGGAGATTTTCTATTAAACTTTCTGAATAAAGAGGGAGTAGAAACGAAATTCATTCAGCGTAAACCCGGTTTCCGAACCAGCGCGGTGGTACTTGGGATACAACCTCCCGATAATTTTCCATTGGTTTATTACCGCGAGAACTGTGCCGATTCAAAGGTTACCATTGATGATGTGATAAGTGCCAATATTGGAGATTCCCGCTTATTTGAGATATCGGCAACTGCCCTTAATGTTGAGCCATCACGATCTGCAGGTTTCTTTGCAGCTGAAGAGGCTGTTAAAAATAACGTTCCTATCCTTATTGACTTAGACTTTCGCGCAGACCAATGGCACGATCCGCGCTCTTTTGGTGTCACCACCCGCGCCTATCTGCAGAATTGCACGATCGCCTTGGGAACAGAGGAGGAGATTCTGGCAACGATGCTTAGTGATCCCGACCAAATAAAAATTACAAATCAACAAATATCGGCTCCTGAGATACGCGGTAATGTAGATGCTGCTATTGCAAAGATCAGAGCATTAGGGGTAGAGGCATTAATCGTGAAGCGAGGTGCTAAAGGATCAACGGTATTTCTCAAAAGCGGTGAGATTATTGATGTTCCGGGCTTTCCCGTAGAGGTTATGAATGTTCTTGGGGCAGGCGACGCTTTTGCAAGCGGCTTTATTTATGGCTATCTCAAAGGTTGGGATTGGTATAAAAGCTGTAGAATGGGAAATGCATGTGGTGCTATTTTAGTTACCAAACCGGGATGTTCTAATTTTAATCCTACCCTCGCTGAGGCACTGAAATTCATCGAAAACTATGGCGGATTTTAAATTATACAGGCAGACAAAATGAAAACAGAACGATTAACAGTCGGACAGGCAGTAGTGAAGTTCCTTAAAAATCAACATGTGGAACGTGATGGGATCGAGAACCCATTTTTTGCAGGTTGTGTTGGGATACTGGGCCATGGGAATATTGCCGGTATTGGTCAGGGTTTAACACAAAATACAGACTTCCCATATATCATGACCCGAAACGAACAGTCGTCGGTGCATATCGCTATGGCCTATGCGAAGATGAAAAATCGCATGGGGACTTTTGCCTGTATCTCCTCTATCGGACCAGGAGCAACCAATATGCTTACAGGTGCTGCCTGTGCAACAATCAACCGACTGCCCGTGCTCATTATCCCGGGTGATATTTTTGCCCGCCGTAATGTAGCTCCCGTATTACAGCAACTCGAATCACAAACAACACAAGACATATCTGTTAACGACTGCTTTAAGCCGGTTTCGAAATACTGGGACAGAATTAACCGTGCCGAACAGCTCATGACCTCCTTACCCGAAGTGATGCGTGTGCTTACCTCTCCATCTGAAACTGGAACTGTAACACTATGCCTGCCTCAGGATGTGCAAGCCGAAGCCTTTGACTTTCCAGAAGAGCTTTTTCGCAAACGGGTATGGAAAATCACCCGTCCAAGGCCTGATATTAACTCGTTGCAAGAGGCCGCAGCATTAATTAAAAATTCAAAAAATCCATTAATTATAGCCGGAGGAGGAACGATATATAGCGGTGCTTCCGAAATTTTAAAGCAATTTATTGAAAAAACAGGCATCCCTGTTGCTGAGACCTTTGCAGGAAAGGGATCTATCTCATTCGATCACCCCTCAAATCTAGGTGCTGTAGGTGCTACAGGAACACCTGGAGCAAATGAAATTACCGATATCGCAGATCTGGTTATTGGCATAGGAACACGATATAGCGATTTCACCACCGCCTCAAAATCGGCGTTTCAAAATCCAAACGTCAAATTTATCAATATCAATATTGCCGAATTTGATGCAGCAAAACATAGTGGGCTGCCACTTACGGGAGACGCAAAAGCGACCCTCGATGAGTTGCTGGAGCTATTATCCGACTACCAGGTTGCAGTTGATTATAGAATGCATATTGCCGAATTAGGACAGGCATGGGACCAGCAAGTTAGCGAATTTTATACTATCACGGGGAATCTTCCAGTGGGTCAAGCCGAGGTGGTTGGTGTGGTCAATGATTTTTCAGAACCACGCGATGTAGTGCTGTGTGCCGCAGGAAGCTTACCCGGCGATCTGCATAAGCTATGGAGAACACGTGATCCAAAAGGTTTTCACCTCGAATATGGATACTCCACAATGGGGTATGAAATTGCTGCGGGCATCGGAGCTAAAATAGCTTGTCCAGACCGGGAGATCTATGTGATGGTCGGCGATGGCAACTACCTGATGATGAATAACGAAATTGTCACGGCAATACAAGAGGGGATTAAATTCACCATTATATTATTGAATAACAATGGCTTTGCGAGCATCGGCGGATTATCCGAATCGATTGGATCAGGGCGTTTTGGAACCAACTACCGCTATAGGGATCAGAATACAGGACTCCTGACAGGCGATATTCTTCCCGTTGATTTTGCCCAAAACGCACGCAGCTTGGGTGCTCATGTCATCGAGAGTCATGATATTGATACGTTTAAAACTGCACTTCGTGAGGCTAAAAAACAAACAAAGACAACCGTAATAACTATTGAGACTAGTCTTACAAAAGGGGTACCCGGGTATGCCTGGTGGGAAGTGCCAATCGCCGAAGTCTCAGAAATTGAGTCGGTGAAACGGGCGCGTACCAATTACGAGGAGAAGAAAAAGAAACAACGTTATTTTTTATAAAATTATGTCTAAATCATTAAAAAACTATATCAACGGTCAATGGGTTGAGAGCAAGAGCAATTCAATGCTTGATGTGATTAATCCCTCTACCGGATTATCCGTAGGGAAAGTCCCCTCAGGCTGTAAGGCAGACATTGTGGATGCTGCCGAATCAGCTAACCAGGCATGGGAGGGGTGGAGAAATACACCGGCGACTCAACGTGTTCAGTATCTTTATAAGATGAAGGCACTGCTTGAATCGCATACCGATGAGATTGCAGCAATTTGCACCCTAGAGTGCGGCAAAACCTATGCAGAATCGAAAGCTGAGATGACCCGTGCCGTGGAGAATATTGAAGTAGCATGCGGAATTCCAACCTTAATGCAGAGTGTGTTTTCGGAAGATATTGCTACCGGTGTGGATGAGTTTGTAATCCGTCAACCATTGGGTGTGGGAGCTTGTATCTCCCCGTTTAACTTCCCGATCATGATCCCATTCTGGTTTATGCCTTATGCCATAGCCTGTGGAAATACCTATATCGTTAAGCCATCGGAGAAAGTCCCAATGACAATGACACGCATCTTCGAACTCTTCGAAACATTAAACCTTCCGAAAGGAGTGCTCAACATGGTGCATGGCGGTAGAGAAACCGTGGATGCTATATTGGAACATCCGTTTATTCCGGCTATCAGCTTCGTTGGCTCGACACCTGTTGCACGCCATGTCTATCAAACAGGAACGCTAAATGGGAAACGGGTGCAAGCTCAGGGTGGCGCAAAAAATGCTGTCGTGGTTATGCCCGATGCAGAACCTGAAACAACCGTAAAAATAATCGTTGACAGTGCATTTGGATGCGCCGGTCAGCGCTGTCTCGCAGCATCGGTGGTGATTACCGTAGGGGAAGCGGCAGAGCATATCACACCAAAAATTATCGCTCTTGCTTTATCGAAGAAAACCGGAGACGGAATGGACTCCTCTGCCGATATGGGTCCGGTGATTAGTGCAGAGAGCAAAGTCCGAATTGAGAAACTTATTCAGCAAGGGATCGATCAGGGAGCTGATCTACTGCTTGATGGAAGAGCCGTAAAAGTATCAGGACATGAAAATGGAAACTTTATCGGCCCAACCATACTCGGTAATGTAGTTGAGGAGAGTGAAGTCTATAAAACGGAGATCTTCGGACCTGTGCTCAGCATTATCAATGTGAAAACCCTTGAGGAGGCCATAGCGCTGATTAACAGAAACCGTTACGGAAATTCTGCGTGTATCTTCACCCGCAGTGGTGCTGCAGCACGCAAATTTCGACACAATACCATGGCCGGAAATATCGGCGTTAATATTGGCGTTGCCGCGCCAATGGCCTTCTTCCCGTTCAGCGGATGGAAAGAGAGTTTCTTCGGCGATTTACATGGTCAATCCTCTCATGCTGTAGAGTTTTACACCCAGACAAAGGTGGTTATCGAACGGTGGAATGAGGAGTGGTCACGAAAATTCTAAGTTAGAAATACTGAAACGAACCGTATAATTTTTACACAATGATAAAAATTGCAAATGCACCTTGTTCCTGGGGAGTTCTGGAGTTTGACTTGTCAGGCCAAGCAGCCGGATATGAGCAGGTTCTCAACGAGATCCAGGAGACTGGTTACGAAGGGAGTGAACTGGGAGACTGGGGATTTATGCCTTCAACGCCAAAGGAATTAAAAGCAGCACTGGATCAACGAGACTTGGCTATGGTAGGTGCTTTTGTTCCTGTGTTTCTTAAAGACGCGTCCAAACATGCAGCGGGAGCCGAATTAGCAGTTAAGACGGCCAAGCTTATGGTAGATGCAGGTTATACCAATGCCTTTATTGTCCTTGCCGACGATAATGGAAGTGTACAGGAACGCACGTTAAATGCCGGAAGGGTAACTGCTGATCTTGGACTTTCAGCATCGGAATGGCAAATCTTTGCTACCGGTGCTAATCTTGTTGCCAGTGAAGTAAAAGCAAAAACAGGCTTGCGTACCGTTTTCCATCACCATTGCGCCGGTTATGTTGAAACACCACAAGAGATCGATCAGCTTTTGGCCCTTACCGATCCTTCACTGGTAGGACTAGTGCTCGATATGGGCCATTACCTCTTCGGAGGAGGCAATCCATTAGAAGCATTAAAAAAACATAAAAACCGCATCTGGCATATCCATTTTAAAGATTGCCAACCCGATATTGCCGCTCAATCACGTACCGAAGGGTGGGATTACTTTCAATCTGTAGGTCACGGCGTATTTTGTGAACTGGGGAAAGGTGGAGTTGATTTCCCTGCCATTGTTGAAGAGTTATCGAACCAAAATTATTCCGGTTGGATAGTTGTTGAACAAGATGTTCTTCCGGGGATGGGTAATCCGAAAGTTTGCGCGCAGCGAAACAGGGATTTCATCAGATCGCTTGGATTATAAATAGATTAGAATTTGGGGATTATTTGAGCTTTCGACATTAGAGGCGTAGCCTCGCAAAGTATGGTATCAACGGATTTTAATCCGTTGACCAAACAAAAAATAACAGGAGAACTGTAAGTTCGACCCATTTAAAATGGGCCGTGCCTAAGGCACTTCTTGCTTAAAGTATAGTCTCTGTTACGGATAAAAATCCGTAGGTAAAAAATGATCCGAGCCGATGGCTCTAAAAGTGAAAGTCTTGAATTAGTTGACGTCAAATATGATACTATAGAATTCATAATTAAAATAAAAAATTGAAAATGAAGAAATTAAAACTTGGAGTTATAGGAACAGGCAGGATTGGGAAAGTCCATATTGCCACCTTAGTCCAAAGTGTAGCGCAGGCTGAAGTAGTGGCAGTAGCCGACATAAATCTTAAAGGGGCCCAAGAGGTTGCCGCATCATTTGGAATAACAACCGTATTTACAAATTACCAGGATGTGATCAACCACCCTGATGTCGAAGCAGTCGTAATCTGCTCGCCTACTGATACCCACGCCCAATATATCATCGAGATAGCCCAGGCAGGTAAGCATATCTTTTGCGAGAAACCAGTGGATCTCTCTCTGGAAGTCATTCAAGGTGCATTGGAAGCGGTAAAAAAAGCAGGCGTAAAACTTATGGTCGGCTTCAACCGACGTTTTGATCCTAATTTCATAAAAATCAAACAACTGGTAGAAGCAGGAAATATTGGCGATCCCCATATCCTCAAGATTACTTCACGTGATCCTGCCCCACCACCTGCCGAATATAGTGCAGTCTCGGGGGGTATGTTTATGGATATGACGATCCACGACTTCGATATGGCCAGGTATATTGTAGGCAGTGAGGTAACTGAAGTATATACCAATGCTGCTGTTTTGGTAGACCCTGCGATAGGCGCAGCCGGTGATGTTGACACAGCCATTATAACCCTAACTTTCGCCAATGGAGCCATGGGAGTTATTGACAACAGTCGAAAAGCGGTTTATGGTTATGACCAGCGGATCGAAATATTTGGCTCAAAGGGGATGGCCAGTGCCGATAATAATTATCCAGAAAACCATCGCTTCTTTGGCGCTGATGGCGTTCATGGATCATTACCTCTGAACTTCTTTATGGAACGTTATCTCGAGTCTTATGCCAATGAGATGAAGATTTTTTGCACTGCCGTAGTGAACAACTTATCGCTCCCTGTAACGGGTATCGATGGATTACAATCGGTCGCAATAGCTCTTGCTGCAAAGAAATCTTATTTAGAACACCGTCCTGTTAAACTTTCTGAAGTACTGAACGTTATTTAGTTTATATTTACAACTTTTAATGTTTATGCATTTCCTAACTATATTTTGCAATCACTATTACTATTTATTAATCACTAAGTTTAATTAACATGAAATGGAAATCAGTTTTTAAAAAGCAGGCAGTTTTACTACTTATTGTAGGAGCTGTCGTATTCTCCCCCGGAGCCTCTGCTTTTGCTCGTGCAGGGCAAAGCAACTCCGGTAATCCGGTTAGCGCAGCTCCCGTAAAGATCACCGGTAAGGTGGCCGATGCGAGTGGAAATGCACTACCTGGTGTAACTGTTGTAGTAAAAGGGACTACCACCGGTACTATAACCAATGCAGATGGTGCGTTTTCAATTGAAGCATCAGACAGCAAAGCAGTTCTTGCTTTTTCTTTTGTTGGATTTACAACCATCGAGAAGCCAGCAAGCCAGCAAGTAATTAATGTAACGCTTTCAGAAGACGTTAGAAAGTTGGATGATGTGGTTGTTATCGGTTACGGCTCAATTAAGAAAGCCGACCTAACAGGCGCTGTTTCGACTATTGCACCTGAGAAATTAAATCAGGGGGCTAACCAGTCTGTTGCTCATGCCTTACAAGGACAAGCAGCCGGTGTTACCGTAATCCAGAATTCAGGAGAGCCGGGTGGCGGCGTCGAAATCAGGATCCGGGGTGCAGGCTCAATCAACGACAACAGTCCATTGTATGTAGTAGATGGTATTGTAGGTGGAATCGGCGGACTTAATCCAGCGGATATTGAGAGCATGACCGTACTTAAAGATGCTGCATCGGCTG
Source organism: uncultured Bacteroidia bacterium (assembly GCA_903907075.1). Classification (GTDB taxonomy): domain Bacteria; phylum Bacteroidota; class Bacteroidia; order Bacteroidales; family Prolixibacteraceae; genus JAAFHB01. The sequence goes on along the minus strand of CAIVMQ010000067.1, from coordinate 87,858 downwards.
CGATCTACGGATCGCGTGGTGCAAACGGAGTTGTGATCGTAACCACCAAAAAAGGGAAAAGAAATCAGAAAACTATGGTCTCTTTCAACACAACCCAGGGTATTCAATCAGTATGGAAAATGCCTTCTGCACTTGATGCGGCACAACGTAATATGATCCATAAAGAGGCATTAACCAACGATGGAACTAATCCAAGCGAAACGATCTGGAACTATTACAACGATCCACAAAATGCGGTTACACGTACCGATTGGTTCAAGGAGGTTCTAAAACCTGCTAATATCTCGACTCAGGACTTTAGTATCTCGGGCGGTAGCGATAAATCAAATTTCTTATTGAGTTTAGGTTATCTCGATAATAAAGGTATTGTACTTAACACCTACTATAAAAGGTATAACGTTAGGTTTAATAGCCAACACGATATTGCAAAGAACCTTACTTTTGGCGAGAATTTGTCTATCCTCATGACCGAGTCAAGAGGTGCTGACACGCGAGGCGGTTATGATGGTGTTATGCAGGCAGCTATGTTCAACATGCGCAATACTCCAGTTTGGGCTGATAAAGCCAATAATACTTACGGATTGCCTTCAGGAGATATTCCAAATCCGGTGGCCTCTTTAAATTTAAAGGACAATAGGGGTAAAGGAACTTCAATTAGTGGCGATATGTATCTTGAATATAAGATCTTTAAAGTTCTTACCTTAAAATCTGATATTGGCTACTCTAATGGTTATGGTCATGGGAAAGGGTTCAATGATATTGCCCCAGGAGCGGGACGTGGATTGATGTTACGAAACGGTTTAGGTGAAAGTTTTAGTAATAGCTATTCTTATGAATGGAATAACACACTTTCATTTGATAAAAAGATCGACAAACATCATATTGCAGCTTTAGCCGGTACGTCTATGGAGGCAGATCATTATGAAGATTTGAGTGCTGGCGGTCAAGACTTTACTAATTCAAGCCCCTCCTTACGTTATCTAAATAATGCAAATACCTTCCAAAATCATGCAAATGGAGGCGCTGGTGATAATTCATTAATGTCCTATTTTGGTCGTTTAAGTTATGAGTTCTCTGATAAATATCTTTTGGCTGCCAACATTCGTGCTGATGGTTCTTCAAAATTTGCACAATCAAAACGTTGGGGCGTTTTCCCTTCTGTTTCAGGAGGATGGAGAATTTCTAAAGAGGACTTCTTTAGCGGACTTACAAACACTGTCTCTGACTTAAAAATTCGTGGTAGCTGGGGTCAGTTAGGTAATGACAAAATTCCAGGATACCAGTATTATAGTACAATGGGAAATGCCGAGCCTCCAACACTTGGAGGAAAAGAATATCCAGCGGTAGCTCAATCCAACTTTGCAAATCCAAGTATTCAATGGGAGGTAACTACACAGAGTGATCTTGGTATTGACGCTAACTTCTTGAATGACCGTCTTACCGTAACTGCTGACATCTATGATAAAGAAACAACTAATGTCTTGGTTCAGGTTCCTTTAGTAAATTCATTAGGCGTAGGTTCTGCACCTTTCCGTAATGCAGGACAAGTATCGAACAAAGGTTTTGATATGGGTGTAACCTACCGCAACCATGATCATGAACTTAAATGGTCGGTAACGGCAAATGTTGCTAAAGTAAACAACAAGTTTGTATCATTTGGTGTCGCGGGCGATAAGGAGATCTTCTCCGGGTGGTACAAAAATGGCAACGTTGGACGAATCACAGAAGGTGAACCTATCGGCCATTTCTTTGTCCTCAATGCATTGGGATTATTTAAATCTCAAAGTGAAGTAGACAGCTACACAAAGGGCGGACAAAAAATACAGCCTTATGCAGTGGCAGGAGACGTTAAGTTCGAAGACAGAAATGGCGATGGTGAAATTAGTGGAAATGACCGTTTCAATGCAGGTAACAGTTTCCCTGCTCTTACTGGTTCATTGAATCTTAATGCAGAATATAAAGGATTTGACTTTAGCATGCTATTTATTGGAAGTCAAGGCAATAAGATCTTTAATGGTCTTAAACTGGGTGGTGAATTTATGCAAGGGACAAGCTACAACAACAGTCCTGCCATTCTTAACCGCTGGACTCCACAGAATCCAAATGCAACCGTTCCACGTGTTACCGTTAACGACCTTAATAATAACAAGCAATATAGCACCCTTTATATTGAAGATGGAGGTTATGCGCGTTTGAAATACCTTACTATTGGTTATACCTTTAATAAAAGTATGATCGGTGATAAGATTCAAAAACTTCGTCTTTATGTAACTGCTCAAAACCTCTTGACTATAACCAAATATTCAGGATTTGATCCTGAAATTGGAAATACTACAGGTGCTTTTAGCGGCAATATATTTGGAATTGACTCTGGTGCATATCCACAGGCAAAGGTATTTATGCTAGGCCTTAACTTTAATTTCTAATTCTATTAAATAATGAATATCATGAAAAAATATATTCCACTCTTATTACTCGTGGTACTTGCTTCGTGCGGGAAAGACTTCCTCAATAAGCAACCGGCCTTCTTTACAGATGCGTTATTCTGGAAAAATGCAACACAGGCTGAAACGGCTCTTGCCGGAGCCTATAGCCCGCTACAAAACGAAGAGGCTCTAGGCGGAGAAGACTGGTGCGCTTTCGAATGTTTCAGCGATAATGCCTACTTGAACGACAATGGTTATGGTGATTATGTTGCGCTCTCTGAATTTAGGGCAAACCAAAACACTATGACAGGTGACCTTTGCGGACTTGCCTATAATGAATATTATCAATCCATTAAAAGGGCTACTGACGTATTGACTAACGTTCCCAATATAAAGATGGATGCAGCTCAGCAGAAAAGGATTCTTGGAGAAGCAAACTTCATTTTGAGCCTTGGCTATTATGAGCTTGCAATCCGTTGGGGGGGTCTTCCAATCTACAGCTCAACAGATCCTTCTACTGCTTTAACACGGACAACAGAGGCTGAGACCTGGACTGCTATTGAGAATGGCTTAAAAGAAGCTACTACTCAGTTATCAGCAACACACGAAGAGGGTCGTCCGGGTCTTGGTGCAGCATGGGGTTTACTTGCAAAAGCTTATGCTCACGAAGGGAAATGGTCAGAAGCACAAAATGCAGCCACCCAAGCTATTGGAACAGGAGCATCACTTACCTCAAACTATGCTGATCTATTCACTATTGCTCACGAGAATGATAGTGAAATTCTCTTCGGCTTAGGCGCTCGTTTTAATAACTACCCAATTACCTCTGTTCTGATGTTACCCAATAATTTCTGGGGAGACCTTCAGCCAGACGAACCCAAAGGTGAGGGTTGGAGATTAGTAAGTGCAACACTTTCTTTCTACAATTCGTATCAGCCGGGTGACTTAAGAAAAGCAGCTACCGTGGCACAACGTGGTGTCGATGTGGTTACTTATAACGGTCTTACTGCAATCCTTCAGGCTCCAAACAACCTCTCTCCCGTGGTTTGTGTTAAATATAATGCGCCTTACAAGGAGAAATATACCGGTTGGGCATCCGGGTTAAACGTACCTGCATTACGATTAGCTGATATTTTGTTAATTCGTGCTGAAGCTATCATGATGCAAAATGGCGGTGGACCTACAAGCAGAACGACAGGGGTGGCAGCAGCTGCGGCAGATTTAAATCTTGTTCGTAACCGTGCAGGACTTCCTTCTATCGCATCTCCAACATTTAATGATCTGATGTACGAACGTCGTATGGAGCTTGCCTTTGAAGGTGGAGATCGTCACGTTGACCTTGTACGCTGGGGTTTAGCTGAGGAGGTATATAATAACCTTCCTGCAGAGGGTAACTATAAACCAAAACGTACCTATGTGCAGGCTAAACATCGTTTAATGCCATATCTTCAGAATGAAATAGATAACAGCGGAGGCTCTATCAAACAGAACCCAGGCTATTCAGGTGGTAAATAACCATTATTCTAAATAAAATAGTCCGCTCCCACTTTGTTCATTCAAAGTGGGAGCGCTTTTTTTACGCGTATACCTTGCTCTTTAAGGAACATTGTTATCTAAACATAGCACAGCAGAAATCCCCCTTGATCCCCCTTTTAATAAGGGGGATAGCTTTAAGGCAGAAGCAATATTTTAACGAAAAATTGCATCCTGGAAAATATCAAAATTCGGAATGAAAAGCTCGGGGTAATGACCTTCCCTTCCCCCTTAGAAAAAGGGGGGCAGGGGGGATTTTCAATTGAATAAACCTGTTAAAAAAGCGACCCTTAATTTAACCTCAAAAACTTTGGTGCTCAATTACACCAACTTTAAAGTTTAGTTGAATTTTTCGACTGTTTTATACTTTTTTCAAACATACTTGAATTTCTATTTCAAAAACTTAGGTGCCCTTCTGAATTTCGTTCCGTTCTCATAGGCATAAGCCATCTCAATCAGAATAGGTTCGCTCCAGCCACGGCCAAAGAAGGAGATTCCTACAGGCAAATGATCAACAAATCCCATGGGAACTGTAATACTTGGATAGCCCGCCTGAGCTGCTGCTGAGGAGCTGCCGATCTGAAAACTATCCCCATTAATCAAATCCGTCTTCCATGCTGGGCCTCCTGTGGGGGCAATAATAGCATCAAGGTCGTTACTGTTCATCACCCGGTCCATCCCCTCTTCGCGGCTGCCCTTCATCAGTTTAGCTAACGCGCTGCGATATTCCGCTGTGGTTAGTGCCCCCTTCTGCTGAGCAAGTTCAAGGTACTTTTGATTGAAATAGTTGAGTTCAACAGAATCTTTTTCATTAAAGGCAATGAGATCCTCCACACTTTTTATGGGCGCATTCGGACCCAGTGATTTAAAATAAGTATTCAAACCGTCCTTAAACTCAAAAAGCATAATCTCGTTTGAAGCATTAGCCACCTCCCTATTATCAAGCGAACCAATCTCAACCACCGTAGCACCCTGATCTTTTAGATACGTTACAGCATGTGAAAATAAGGAGTCAACCTTATAGTTGATCCCTAAAGCAGATTTATCAAGTCCAATCCGCTTCCCTTTTAACCCATCCTTATTTAAAAACCGGGTATAATCAGCATAAAACTGCCCCTTGCTTGCCAGCGTTTTTTCATCTGTAGAATCGACACCTACCAAAGCCCCAAGGCAGATTGCAGCATCACTGACTGTTCTACCCATCGGCCCGGGGGTGTCCTGGGTAACTGAAATCGGTATTATCCCCGAGCGGCTTAATAAACCTACCGTAGGTTTAATCCCAACGATACCATTGGTTTGAGCCGGGCAAACAATTGATCCGTTAGTCTCGGTACCAATGGCTACCATCGTTAGGTTTGCGGCCACAGCAACGGCAGACCCGGAGCTTGAACCGCACGGATTCCGGCTCAAATCATACGGATTCCTCGTTTGACCGCCAACGCCACTCCAGCCACTGGTGGATAGTTGTCCGCGGAAATTTGCCCACTCACTTAGATTGGCTTTCCCAAGTATTACCGCACCGGCAGCCCTAAGTCTGCTGGCGATAAAGCTATCTTTCAACGGAAACGAATGGAGCAATGCCCTCGACCCTGCTGTTGTTGCCATCTTATCGTGCGTGTCGATATTGTCTTTAAGGATTAACGGAATACCAAAAAGTGGTCCCCGATTTTTGCCCGCTTTAAGTTCCCGATCCAACTCCTGGGCGATCTGAATCGCATCAGGATTAAGTGTAATAATCGAATGTAATCCCGATTCTCCTTTATCGATCTTCTCAATTCTATCGAGGTATGCCTGAACCACCTCCCTAACAGTAAACCTGCTATCTTGATACCCTTGCTGAATCTGAACAATATCCTGCTCTTCAGTCTGAACGCTACCAGAAGGTGCTAGAGTTACTGTTACGGGCTTGGGTTGACATGAAACAGTAACGATTAAAAGAATAATCACACTGATTGAACCGAATAATGATTTATCTTTACTTTTCAAATACATTTTCATAACGATATGAATTAAGCAGTTAATACAAAATAAAACAATTGCCACCATCCGTCAGTTGACTGACTATTTAAAATCACTGATATGTTTATCATAAAACTACACCGATTTATAGTATCAACAAATAAGATAAAAATAAAGTTTCCACGTTGGTTAACCTTAATTTTTATGATCATATCGATGACCGTTTTTTCAAATGAACGGAAATTAAAAATCACCCATCAGTACCTCAATATCCCGGTAGGATATAAAGCCCGTATGAAATTAGTGGAAATAAAAGTAAACGGCAAAATGCACCGCGAATTTCCTGTTCAGTTAGCGGAGGACTCCATAAATTATTGGATTTATAGTGATGTCACTGAATTTAAGGGAAAAACCATTTCCATAACCACCCCTGCGACATCCGAATCGTTAAATCGAATTTACCAGGCTGATCAGATCAACGGTGCAGATAGTCTTTATAAGGAGAGCAACCGTCCGCAATTCCATTTTACGGTAAAGCGTGGGTGGAGCAACGATGTGAATGGACCAATCTATTACAAGAATCAATACCATCTTTTCTGGCAGGCCTTCCCTTTTGGACTCTCGTGGAATACCGGATTTATGTATTGGGGCCATGCGGTGAGTACGGATTTGCTCCATTGGAAAGAACTCCCATCCGCGCTAATGCTCGACAGCATTGGATCGCCGTGGTCAGGCTCATCGGTAATCGATAAAAATAATGACGCAGGATTTGGGAAAGATGCCATGTTACTCTTTTACACTGCTTACGACAGAGTTTCCAATAAGCAGGTTCAGTGCATTGCTTACAGCACCGATAATGCCACAACGTTTAAACGCTATAGCGGCAATCCTATAATCGACAGCAATTGGGAGATGCAATCCAACGACACGCGCGACCCTCATATTTTCTGGCACGAACCATCCAAACACTGGATTATGGTATTGCTTGAGAAAGATGGGATGTCGTTTTATAACTCTACGGATCTAAAGAAATGGGTAAAACAGAGCCACTTCAAAGGGCTCTGGGAGTGCCCCGATTTCTTTGAACTTGCTGTTGACGGAGATAACCAAAATAAAAAATGGGTGTTGCATGGCGGCTCGCCAGAATATATGATCGGCACCTTCGACGGTGAGAAGTTTACCCCAGAATCTGCAAAACTGCGCTATTGCGAAGAAACAAACGAGGATCAGGGCGATCTCCTTTATGCTTCACAATCATTCGCCAACATGCCTGATAATAGACGCGTTCAGATGGCCTGGGGAAGAATTGAGCATCCGAATATGCCGTTTACACAAATGATCTTGTTCCCCACAGAATTCACATTAAAAAGTACTCCAAACGGGATAAGACTTGTCGCCAATCCGGTTAAAGAGATCGAACGATTGCATCAAAAATCACATGAATGGAAATCGGTAACAATCGAATCAGCAAATCAGGAACTGACCAGAATCAAACCCGGTCCACTTCATGTCAAATTACACTTTACCCTTAACAAGGACAATGCAATCCGTTTTATTTACCAGGGTAATGAGCTGATAAATCTCGTTTCGCACGACCTATTAGATGGTGAAAACACCCTCGAGATTCTTCTCGATAAAACAGTAGCTGAAATATTTATCAATAACGGAGCCCGCTATCGGGTTCAAAACCTACCTGCCGGAAGGAATAACGATGGACTTAAAGTTGAATCTGAAAAGGATGGGCAAACAATTAATCAGCTCGAAGTTTATGAGATGAAATCGATCTGGGACGACACAGAATGATCTGTATAATATAAGCACAAACGCACAGCTGTGCGTTTCTATACCAAATCCCCAAACCCCAATTACAAAATTTTATACTACTATGTTTCAGAAGGACTATATTTTACGCATGATCGAAATGATCGGTGATTTGATTGCCACGTTACTCGGATTAATCAAGAAGGGAGATCTTAAGCAGGCCGAAAAGATTCTAGAGAGGGGTTATATCGAACTCCTAAGAAAAGAGGCCGCTTTTTTTCAGGTAATACCTAAGGATCAGCTCACAACATTACTTATTGAAGAACATAATTACGAACATGGCCATCTCGAGATTCTTGCCGAATTATTCTTTGCGGAAGCGACCTTAAGCGAAGCTCAGCAAAAGTTGGCTTACAGCCTTATCTGCTATGAAAAGTCGTTGATCTTACTCGAGTTTCTCGAAACCGAGGACAAAACGTGGTCGGCAAAACGAGAAGAGCGGATAACAATGCTTAAGACAAAGATTTCACAACTTCAACCATAAGGGAATAGCGATATTAAAGTTTAACCAATTGATTTTTAAATACTAAAAGAAGCCTCTAAGGTGATTTTTACAAATGACAAACATCCCTTTAAGAATCTTTCTTTCTGAATTTAGTTTGTACATTTTCAGATAAATTTCACCAACTGATAAATAGTAAGTAATAATGCAAATAAATTAACAACCAATTCATGAAAAAAACCATTCTATTCATACTCCTGATTCTCCCACTATTTTTAGTCTCAGGGCAGAATAAAACCAAACTATTGCGTACCGATTCATTTTGGGGGCTCCATTTCGACAAGCATATCAGTTTATCCGATAGTCTTATAGGTGCAAAATTGACCGAAGGGATGGTTGACACTTTGCTTAATTTAGGGCGCCTCGATTTTATTCAGGTCGACTGCAAGGGTTATCCCGGAGTTTCATCCTATCCAACGGAGGTGGGTCAGCCAGCTATTAGCTTCGATAAAGATCCGCTGGCTTTAATTCGGAAAGTTACCGAAAGACATCACGTAAGTTTATTTGTACATTTTACGGGGGTTAATGATGTCAATTATTTGCGATTACATCCTGGACAAGCACGAATTCAACCAGACGGAATTGCTGATCATGCCAGGATAAGTTTTTGGGGAGATTATTCCGATAAATTGCTGATCCCTCAACTCAAGGAGATTGCCTTGAAATATAAAGTTGACGGAGCCTGGCTCGACGGAGAAGCATGGGCTGTTCAACCCGATTATCAACCGGCGGCATTGGCCGAATTTAAAAAAACAACAGGAATTGATTCGATACCCAAAAAACCAGGCGATTTATACTACAAGGAATTTTTAGAATTCTACCGTCAGGCTTTTATACGATATGTCAAACACTACGCCAAAGAGATCCATCAGGCTGCACCAGCTTTTCAGCTTTGCTCCAATTGGGCGTTTAGCGGAATGATGCCTGAACCCATACCTGAAGATATCGGATTAGATTTCTACTCAGGCGACAACGAGGCAGACAACTCTGTAAACCAGGCGAATTGGCATGCCAGAACATTAGCCGGGCAGGGAATACCCTTTGATTTGATGGCCTGGAGCTTTACGTATGATTATAGCAACGACATGAGGAGTCCTAAGACATCACTTCAATTGTGCCAGGAGTTAGCTCCGGTGATAAGCCTGGGTGGCGGAGTCCAAATCTATTTTAATCAAACGGCAGATATCTCCTTTAACCGAAAAGACTTCCGGATCATTAAAGAGGTGGCGGACTTTATCATACCCCGCAGAGAGTATTGTAAAGGGATCACGATAACACCTCAGATAGCTCTACTCTATTCTGTTGCCGCATGGAAACAGAGTGTCGATGTGGTTTATCAATCTGCAAAAACAGAGAAGATGCGAGGGATTCTGAAAACCTTGCTTGATGGCCAGCATGCCGTGGAGGTAATTATGACGCACCAGATGCTAAAAAGATTAAATGAATTCCCTGTCGTGGTTGTCCCGGAATGGCAGATCATCGAACCCGAGATAGAAACCGCCTTACGAAAATATGTTAACGAGGGGGGCAAATTACTTGTTGTCGGAGCAACTGCTACCGCCCGCTTTGATGACCTGCTAGGGGTAAGACAAGTAAAAAGTGCGGAAGTGAAACGAACCTACTTAAATTTAGAAGATCGATTTACTGAAATAGATACAGAAACCAGAACAATTGAACCATTGTCAGGCACAACGCCGTTAAGCAAGGTATTTTCGTTGGATAATCTAGACTCCCCTTACGAGGTTGCAGCCACCATTCGGGATTGTGGTAAAGGAAAAATCGCCGGGATCTATGTCTCGCTGGGCGAACCGTATCTCGATAGTTCATCGCCGGTGATTCGGGACTTATTCTCCAAAATTATGACCCGATTACTTCCAAATCCTATCGTCTCTGTCGAAGGGACACATAAAGTAACTATTGTTCCCACGACAAAAAATGGGAAGATACTGATTCAATTCATAAACACTTCAGGCGATCATTCCAATGGAGGGGTGAAGGGAATTGATGAAATACCACCTATATCCGATCTGAAAGTGTCGGTACTGACCAAGAGCAAACCGACATCGGTGATCCTTCAACCAGACGGAACAGCGTTGAAATTTAAAACTGTTGACGGACGAACTGAAGTCATAATTCCTAAAATCCTAATCCATAATACACTAGAGATCATTCAATAAAAAAACAACCATTAGCTCTTGATTTTAATCGTGTACTATTAGATTCCTAAATATATTTGTCCTTCTGAAATTTTCAATAAAATCCCGGATTAAAGACCAAAGATCCATTACGATAAATGAACCAGATGATATGAAGTATAATCTCCTGAAATTTTTAATTCTGTTGTTTCCCTTTTTCAGTTTAAGCATGGGTTACGCTCAATCAGAGCCTGATAATTTCCAGCTTGAACAAATGAAAGGTGATTACCATAAATGGATCGCAACCCGCAAGACGCCTGACTATCTGGTAGAATTTAACCCGGCTGCCGATGCCATTGATATCAAAGATCCTCGATTTTCGTGGATCGTAAAACTTGACGGGCAAGGTAGGAGTCAAACGGCTTACCAAATACAGGTTGCCTCATCAGCCGAACTACTTAACACGGGGAAAGCCGATATGTGGGACTCCGGCAGTGTAACATCGGAACAATCCACGCTAGTTACCTACAAGGGCCAGCCGCTGAAGTCCAACAGTGATTATTTCTGGAGGGTCAGGGTATGTGATGAGTCTGGTAAGTTTCATTCTTATTCTAAGTTCGAAAAATTCAGCACAGCCTTTCTTGAACCATCTGATTGGAAAGCCAAATGGATTGGAAGAGGAAGTCCCGACGAAACTGTACCGAATGTGGACTTGAGAGTTTCGCCCACAATCAAGCAAACAGCGGCAGATCTCAGGTCACCCATATTTCGGAAGGAATTCACAATCGAACGGCCGGTGGCTCGGGCAAAGCTTTTTGTGGCAGGGCTGGGGCTTTATGAGGCTCACCTGAATGGAGGTAAAGTGGGAAATCGGGTGCTTACCCCTGGAAAGACAAATTATCAAAAAAGGGTTTTTTACGACACCTATGATGTAAGCAAGGAGCTTCATAACGGTGAAAATGCCATTGGTGTGATGCTTGGAAATGGATGGTTCAATACACCTGAAAAATGGTGGGGATGGCGGATGCAGTGGTATGGCTTACCACGTCTGATTCTTCAACTGGAGATAACCTATAAAGATGGCTCAACCGCCACGATCATATCAGACGAAAGCTGGAAGTCTGCGTTAGGACCAGTAACATTTAGCTGCATTTATGACGGTGAGGATTACGATTCGAGGCTTGAACAAACCGGGTGGGATAAGAAGGAATTTAACGATAGCCAATGGGATAAGGCCAATACCGTACCATCTCCTGGCGGAATACTACTATCCAACTCGGTAGAGCCTGAGGTTGCTACAGAAACCATCCATCCTCTGACCGTTGCGCAGCCCAAGCCGGGAGTATCTATTTTCGATATGGGTCGTAACTTCTCCGGATGGGCTCGTATCCGAGCTCAAGGGCCCAAAGGAACCACGATTAAAATACGATTCGCGGAGACGCTAATGCCGGATGGTACCCTCAACCGAAACTCTCTTGGACCTACTAGGACTGAAGATAATTTTATCCTCAAAGGAGAGGGGTCCGAAACCTATGAACCACACTTCACCTACCATGGTTTTCAATACGTCGAAATTTCGGGATATCCCGGTGTCCCGACGCTGAAAGATCTGGAAGGACAATTTATTCATAACGGCATCAAACCGGCAGGATTCTTTGAATGCGGAAACGAAATTATAAATAGAATCCATTTTTGCACGGTGCAGTCACAACGTTGCAATTTCCAGATGGGCGTTCCTACCGATTGCCCTCAGCGGGCAGAGCGCCAGGGATGGGGTGCCGATGGCTGGCTTTCAGCTCAGGAGGCTATGCTTAATTTCGACACCCCACGATTCTATGACAAGTGGGTCCGTGATTTTCACGACGAGCAATTACCATCCGGATTGATTGGTATGATAGCTCCACGTTCCGGCATCGAAGAGGACCTCATCTGGAGTGCGGCCTATATTATGATTCCCTGGTATCAATACCTGCACTATGGGGATAAACGAATTCTCGATGAGCACTACGCTTCACTCGTTAAATATATGGATTATCTTGCAGATCAGGGAGAAAGCGATGTAGCACCCCGGTTGATCAGTTCCCCCTTTTTAGATTTCCCACGCAAGAAACCGCTAAATCCCGGATACCTTCAGACATCCGTATGGGGAGATCACCTCTCACTCGCCGAGGGATTCAAAGGAAACAGAAATCTTCCGCTCTCGATTACAACCGCATTCTACTTTACAGAGAACCGAATTATGGCCCAAATAGCCGGAATTCTAAACAAGAAAGAGGACCTTAAAAAATTTAATGATACCGCAGATAAGATTAAAGACGCCTTTAACAACCGATTTTTTGACGCATCCACAAACAGTTACGACAACGGGACTCAGGCCCCTCAGGCCTATGCCCTTTCATTAGGTCTTGTCCCTGAAGGGCATCAAGATGGCGTATTGCAAACATTGCTTGACGACATGTATAAAAAACATGATGGCCATCTTACTACGGGATACCCAGGAACAAAGTCGCTAATCGATGCTCTCTCCATAACAGGAAGGGACGATGTCCTCTGGCACCTCACTCAACTTGACGGATTCCCAAGCTGGAGCGACATGCTCCGGGGGCGCACAACAGTCCCCGAAGGCTGGAATGGAGGGTCATTTAACCATATCGTACTCACTGCCGCCATTGACTCGTGGTTTTATACCTCCCTCGCAGGGATACAAATTGATGAGGCTAACCCGGCTTTTGAAAATATCATTATTAAGCCTTATATACCAAAGGATCTGGATTGGGTATCAGCAGGGATCAACACGATTCGTGGGGAGGTATTATCTTCCTGGCGAGTGAAAAATAATATCCTCACGCTGGAGGTTTCCATTCCGGCCAATACCAATGCATCCGTGCAGCTCCCTTACAAGAACAAGCAGACAGTGAGCATAAACAGTCAACCAACCAATAAAGCAAAAGGGGTTATTTCCTCAGAGGTTAAGGGCAATATATCCATTTTTAAAATCGGCTCAGGCCATTATACGTTTTCAATTCCAAAACTGAGATAAAAATTTATTGCGCATTAGTAATGTTCGTTTAAAATAAGGACCAATTAAGATGACGCAACTCCGTTGCTTTTGAAGTTTTGTAATTGTCATTTAACTGACTACAAAGATATCAACTACGTAGCAATGAACGGGCTTCGGAGCTACCCAAATCTTTGTAGAATTACGGATAAAATGAAAAACAAGCCACGTCGTGGCGAAATATTTGATAATTACAATACGAATTTATTTTAACGGCCAGTAATTATTATGAATTTATCATCTTTAGAATTTAACAACAACCTATTTATCAACACGTAAAAAAACGAAACAAATGGTATTCAGAACTATAAATTTAATCATCCTACTATTATTTACGCTACAGCTATTTGCCCAACAGGAAAATCCTGAAGGAAAAGAGTTGATTGTGAAAGATACCGAAGGAAATTTTTATCATACGGTCACAATTGGAACACAGGTTTGGATGACTGAGAATTTAAGATCGACCAAATATAACGATGGCACACCAATTCCATTGGTTACTGATGCCAAGGAGTGGAAAGGGCTTTATACCCCAGGATATTGCTGGTATACGAATGATGAAACAGCTTCAAAAAACACCTATGGCGCACTATACAACTGGTATACAGTGAGTACAGGCAAATTATGCCCCGAAGGATGGCATGTGCCTGCCGATTCTGAATTCGGGAAATTAACAACCTTGATGGGTATAGCTCAACGATCATTGACCATTGAACCTGGAGGAAAAGCTGAAGCAGATGGAACGGCATCCTGGATCAATCCTGACGGGACAATTAATAAGAGTGGCTTTGTATTTCTCGCAGGAGGCTCCCGAAATTACGATGGATCATTTAGTAAATCAGGTAGTTATTGTCATTGGTGGGCCTCCGCAGAGTGGAATCAATGTAGTGTCTGGGGCCATTATATAAGCTTTGGTCACGGCGCAGTAAATAGCTATGTTGCTATGCGAGATGGCTATTCGGTTCGTTGTATGAAAAATCCGTAAAAAAAAATCAAACTAGAATAGTATAAATTTAGAATAGTATGTAGCAATTTCGGAGAACAGATTTAACTTTGTACCCTAATAAACAAAATCATATAATCATTGTTATTACTAAAAAACCTTAATACAGATGGACGGTTACGAAGATAAAAGAAGAAGCTTTTTACGCAAATTAGGTTTCACCTTAGGTGGTACATTGACTGCCTCCTCACTGATCTCTGCCAATATTAGAGAGTCATCATCGGATATAAACATCACCCCGGATCAAAAGGAGTTTATGGTCCATTATGAGAAATGGATGGATGAATTTATTGAGGTAATTAAGGTTCAAAAAGTTGATCCTGAGAATGTTGAAAATAATAAAAATATTGTATTGCTTTCTGAGAGATCCAAGAAATGGCAAACTAAGTTGCACGATTATATGAATGATGAGAATTTTGCACGTTACTATATGGTAGCCAGTGAACGGATGACCCTGGAGATCTAATTGTATTTTGCTTATCCTATTTTCTTTGCCTGATTGATACAGCCTCTACAGTTGTAATTTTTGATTATCAGATACTGATTCTATCGGTTGGCAATTTTCAAGCTTATCCAGAAGAGGGCAATTACATCTCGCACCTTTTCTAATCTACTAATCTTCATTTTTTTAGGTCGTTAAATTTGAACTATTAATGGTTTTTACAATCAATCAATACGAATTTGGCCAAAGGCCTCCGGTTTCCCTTCCCTCTCCGGAGTTTTTAAAATTGCTTTCTGAAGAGGGTATCCGAAAAATGGTTAGTGATCATTATGATTTACTCAGTAAAAGTGAGGTAAGTCATCTTTTCCCCCGTATTGAGGAGGCTTTAGATAAAGCAAAACAGCGCTCCTCAGACTTCTTTATTCAGATTTGTGGCGGTCATACTTTTTATACCCAGAACCGTGGAAGACCAATGCTTGCTGCCCGTCATTCGCCCTTTGCAATCAATCAAGAGGCTCGAATCGTGTGGCTTGAATGCTACATTGAGGTACTCTCAAAACTTAATTTACCTGAATCGGTGATGCAATCATTCTGGGATTATCTCAATACTTTCTCCGTCTGGATGGTCAATACAAAAGAGGAATAAGTATCTTTGGGATAGTTTTGTAACCATCACTATAAGCTGTCTGCCATGAAAATCAGTAAAAATTATTTCGCGCTATCCCTGTTAGCGATGATGTGTTTTATGACCGGCACTTTTGCCACCTCTCCTATAAAACAGCAGAAGTCCCTAAGTCCACGCAAGGCTCAGGTATTTATTACTGCAAAAGATAGTGCTTTGCGGTTAACTCAATCATCAGACGCTATATTTGAACCCTTTGGGCAGCCTTTTGAGACCCAGGTTTGCGTATTTGTCGATCCATCGAAATCCTTTCAAACCATGATTGGAATAGGAGGTGCCTTAACAGACGCCTCGGCTGAAGTTTTTGCAAAGCTGACATTACAAAATCAGAATAAATTGCTAACTGCATATTACGATACAAAGCGCGGAATCGGCTATAATTTTGCTCGGACAAATATCGCGAGCTGCGATTTCTCAAGTGATTCATACGGCTACGTAGCCGATAATGATACCTTGCTTGCATCTTTTAATATCGCCCACGATCAAAAATTTAGAATCCCATTTATCAAAAAGGCGAGTGTAGCTGCTGGTGGACGGTTACCACTTTTTGTGAGTCCGTGGAGCCCTCCTGCATGGATGAAAGATAACCATAGCCTTATTCATGGTGGCAAGCTATTGCCAAAATGCACCCAAGCATGGGCCAATCATTATGTGAAATATATTAGGGCGTATGAAGCATTAGGCATTCCCATCTGGGGCCTTTCGGTACAAAATGAACCGATGGCAAATCAAAAGTGGGAATCGTGCCTTTTTACCGCCACTGATGAGCGCGATTTTATTAAGAACTACCTGGGACCGACATTACAAAAGAACGGGCTAGGTACTAAAAAACTCATTGCCTGGGATCACAACCGTGACTTGATCTATCAACGCGCCAGCACATTACTCAATGATCCACAATCAGCAAAATACATCTGGGGAATCGGATTCCATTGGTATGAGACCTGGACAGGCAGCGGAATGCAATTTGAAAATCTCAGACGGGTTAAGGAGGCATTCCCGGATAAGAACCTAATTTTCACAGAAGGGTGTGTCGAGAAATTCGCCCTTGAAAGAATTAATGATTGGTCATTAGGCGAGAAATATGGCTACTCGATACTAAATGATTTTAATTGTGGTACCGTAGCCTGGACTGACTGGAATATCCTTCTTGATGAAACAGGAGGCCCTAATCATGTTGGAAATTTCTGCTTCGCCCCTATCCATGCCAATACCCAAACAGGCGAACTTCTTTTTACCAATAGCTACTATTACATCGGCCATTTTTCTAAATTTATTCAGTCCGGGGCTAAACGCATCAGTTGCTCCTCAAACCGCGATAAAATTCAGGCTACAGCGTTCAAAAATCCAGACGGAAAAATCGTTGTAATCGTGCTCAATACTACAGACGAAAAAATCCCATTTAAGCTTGCCTTAGAAAATAATGCAACACCCGTAATCAGTCTGCCTCACTCCATAATTACGATTGTTATCTAAAACAGAAAGGCCTGGGAATAGGTGTCCCTTTCTTGATTGCGGTATTCTTTAAAACAGCACAAGGGTCTTCAACAGCATCCATTATGACTACGACATCCATTATTGCTGCTATGCTTACAGCTTTAAATCGAAACAGCGAAAATGGCATTGTGTTAGCCACCTTAGCTATGGGAGCCGGATCAATGGTTATTTCACATTCCGACGATGCCTATTTCTGGGTGGTGACCCGGTTTTCGGATCTGGAAATTAAAGCCACACTTCGGGTCTGGACTACCACTACGGCAGTGATGGGAATAACAGCCTTTGCTGCAGTATGGATTTTGTCTCTGATTCTATCCTAAATAGTGTTGGTAAAATAGACTTTATCTGAATGAATAAGCATGATAATTAACCTTTGGCTTAAAACTAAACCTATGAAATCTCTTATTTCCTCATTGAAAGCACTGCTTGTTATAGCCTTAATCATTCAAACTTGGACGGCACAAGCAACCGAAATAAAGTCTTCCCTTAGCCGTTACAATGTTGTTTGGAACACCCCATCAAAGGATGCCACGGGCGTGATGCCCATCGGAAACGGAGACATCGCCGCAGGTGTTTATGCGATTGAAAATGATGACCTTTATTTGCTTCTGGCAAAAAACGATGCCTATAACTATCTGGGCGATATCTTTAAAACCGGCAGGGTACGCATCTCACTGAATCCTAATCCGTTCAAAACTGGAATGCCATTCAAACAGACTCTTGACATGGCAACCGGTTCAATCCGCATCGAAGCTGATGGGGTATCCATCCGGATCTGGGCAGACGCCAACCGCCCTATTTTTCATACAGAAATCTCTTCTCCTACAGAGATCTCCGTAACTTTAAAACCCGACTTATGGAAACGGATTGACTGTACAGTCTTCAACCTGGCTGAATTTAACGGCATAAAATTCTACCCTGCGGCGGCAGGTGAACCAGCACAGGATGTAAAAATGGAAAGGAAAGGCAAAATTCTCTGGTACTTTCCGGTTGGCGACCGGAGTATTTATGAAGACGATCTGAACTATTATGGCATTGAACAGATGACTCCAAAATTCCCTGACCCATTCCGATTTAACACATTTGGTAATTTGCTTGAAAGCCCTCAGCTCTCTTTGTTTCATGGGGCTCTTACGGGCAAAGGAAAGACCTTCGATGTGCGCATTCATGCACTCACGATGCAAACGCCCGAGCCGGCTAAATGGATCAGCGCCATTGAACATCAGGCAGCGCGTGCCTGTGATGTAAAAAAAGAGTGGAGTGAACACACCGGCTGGTGGTCGGAATTCTGGAACCGCAGCTGGATCATTGCCACAGACAATACCCTTCCGGAAGCAAAACGAGAAGTACTAAAAGGGGAAGCTAACAGTGAAGGTGTCCGTGATGAGGAAGATGGCGCTGCACTGACTTCTCAGAGCTACAACGTTTTCCGCTTTCTTATGGCTTGCCAAAGCAGAGGTAAAGTGCAGACTAAGTTCAATGGTGGATTATTTACGCAGCAGCTGAAATTTAAGGAGCAGGATTTGAAAAACCGAACAGGTATGATCCCGCAAAAAGATGGTTCGTGGCTCACCCACGAGGATGACCGGTTATGGGGACGCAGATATACATTTCAAAATCAACGGCTTCTCTATTGGCCACTCCTGGCAAGTGGCGATAACGATCTGATGAAACCATTTTTCAACTATTACTCTAACCTGCTTGGGGTCAGAAAGGCCATTACAAAAGCGTGGTTTGGTCATGAAGGAGCTTATTACCGCGAAAATATTGAACCTGACGGCGCGGAGCATGATTGCGGAAACGAGGGTCTTCCTCCCAGGACTAAACCCGGTGAAAAATATGTGGGATGGTACCACGATTACTATTTCACTTGCGGCCTCGAAATCCTTGCCATGATGTGCGATCAAGTAAATAATACTGGTGACCTTGGGTTCAGTGATAAAGTGATGTTACCCTTTGCCCGTGAGGTATTACTCTTCTTCGATAAGCACTATCCTCGTGAAACTAACGGCAAGCTCCGTCTTGAACCTGCACAGGTTGTCGAGACGTGGTGGATAGCCATAAACCCTTCACCAGATATTGCCGGTTTACGGTTTTGCCTCGATCAGTTACTTGGAATGAAAGCGGGCACGGCTGAAGATCAAAAAAAGTGGAGAAAATTCCGCAGCGAGATTCCTCCAGTTCCCTTGCAGATTATCGATGGTCATGTAGCCATTGCCCCGGCCGATAAATGGGAGAAACGCGAGAATGCAGAAAATGGGGAGCTCTATCCCGTATTTCCCTTCCGCTGCTTTGGCGTTATTAACGGAACAGACAGCATTGTAAACCGGACGATGGAACATCGCAGCCTTAAAGATGCCATGGGTGGCGGATGCTGGACACAGGATCAGATCGACTGGGCCTATGCGGGAAATGCCCAGGAAGCGGCCGACGGACTGGTTCGCCGGTTTCGGATCGCCTCAACGATGGTCCGCTTTCCTCTCTTTGGCCGAGAGGGCCCCGATTCATGCCCCGACTTTGACCAGTTTGGTTCAGGTTCCACGGCGTTTCAGCGGATGCTGATCCAGGAAGATAACGGAAAAATCCTCCTCCTCCCCGCCTGGCCTAAAAACTGGAATGTCAATTTCAAGCTGCATGCGATGCTAAATACAACGGTCGAAGGGGTTATAAAAGACGGGCAATTAGTCTCACTCAAAGTCATCCCAGAATCGAGGATGAAAGATATTCATCTCGCAAAAGGGTGGAAACCGGTAAAATAAATTTCATCCTATTGTATTGCTGTGAATTTCTGCGATAGGAATTATCGACTTGGATTTACTAAATATCTTGTCTCTGTTCGATAGCAAATAACAGCGTTAACTTAAATCTAATTCAGCGATCCGCCCAAAGTAATCATTGACTGTTCAGATAACCCATCCCTCGTTGTAAAACCAGGGACCATAAAAAGGCAAGACGAGTAAGATCGATAATTAATTCTAAGGATATGAAATTATAATATGGAAATTATAAGAATCATCGCCGAAATACATATAGCATTACCAAAAATAGGTAACTTTACATGTAATTTAACGAACTATGGGAAAAAACACATCAATATCTTTAGGCAATCATTTTGAAAGCTTTATAGAAAATAGTCTTTCAAAAGGTAGATTTACAAATGCCAGTGAAGTTGTTAGAGCTGGATTACGTCTATTGGAAGAGGAAGAAAGTCGTTTATTGGTTTTAAAAGATGCCATTCAAGAAGGAATTAATAGTGGTCGAATTGAAAACTTCGATCCCAAAAAACATCTTGAAAGTTTAAAAGAAAAAAAATCGAATGGCTAAATACCATTTGACAAATAAGGCCATTGAAGATTTAGCTGAAATTTACAGTTATACCTTTGAAGAATGGTCTGAAAAGCAAGCTGAAAAATATTATTTAATGCTTTTAAGTTCCTGTGAAGAAATAGCCGAAAATCCGGACTTGGGTAAAAAATACGATATTGTTACCGAAAATCTTTTAGGATATAAATCAAATGAACATCTAATTTTCTACCTGAAACTTTCAAATACGGAAATTGAAGTCATAAGAATACTTCATGGAAGCATGGATTTAAAAAATAAAATATAATAAAGCCGAACATAATAGCCAATACATGCAATTATTACCTTTTGTGTTCGTGATCGTTTATTTTGTTTTATTACTTTGCTTCGTGGAGATTAATCCTTCCATTATCGGCTAATTCGCTTAGTGACAATCCGATCGATAGCCTCCATTATTTCAATGAGAACTCGGGATAAGGGCGATCGTACCCTTTCATAGCATGCCAGATTATTCGGTTAAAGGTATCTTCATCAATACGATCATAGTCATCCAGATCTTGCTCTAACGACTTTTTGGCCCACGACAGCTGTTTCCCGGATAACCCTTCGAGGGGAGGATTCAATTCATCGAGTGGCACATTGCTCTTCTCGGCTTTATAGGGGGTGAAATCAGGGACATCAGAGAAACATTCAGACATTGGCTCAGCCGCATTATCTAACTGATTCATTGGAGGCAAACCCAATATATTCTCCATCGTACGCACCATATTAATCTGAGAATAATAGGTCGACACTACCTCTTTATGTTTTGTGTACGGACTAATTACCAATCCCACTGTGCGGTGTCCATCAACATGATCGAGGCCTGCCTGAGGATCATCCTCCGTGACAAAAATGGAGGTCTCTTTCCAGAATTTACTCGTCGAAATTGCTTCGACTATCTGACCCAGCGCGAGATCATTATCGGCGACTGCAGAGCGCGGTGTTGGCAATCCGGGCCTTGTTCCCGAGGTATGATCGCTCGGCAGGAGCATGATCACAAAATTCGGAAAATTATCCCCTTTCTCAAATTCATGAAGCTCCTTAATAAACTCAGCTGCGCGGTAAACATCGGGAACATTAATAGGAAATCCGATAAAGGTTGGGGATGTATAAGGTACTATCTGCGCCACATTAGCTTTTGCCTTGATGGATACTTTCTTCGTACCATGCTGAAAATCACTCAGGATATCGGAATAAGTCGCTGTAGCAGGCTCTATTTTGGCATCAACAAATTCGCCATAGTTTCGAAATGTCAACCCATTTCGGAGCACATTATCCCAGATAAATCCCGACTTGGCATAGGCCAACGCATCATCGCCATCGTAGGGATAACTGCGGGCAAAATCACCAAACGATTTTTCGAGGTAATCAGTAACATACGCTTCATCAGCCCATTGATGACCATCAGCACTTAACACGCCACTGCAATAGAAATTATCCATCAATACAAAACTCTCAGCAAGCTTATGATGATTGGGGGTTATCTCACGACCAAAATGGACAAGCGAAGTATCTCCATTCCCTTGCTTTAAATCACCAAAGACTTGATCGTAGGTTCTGTTCTCCTTAATGATGTAGACGACATGTTTAATCGGTGAGTGTTGTCCTTGAATTTGGGGTATTGCCACCTTCTGTTTTATCTCACACGCAACTTGTTTGGTGAACATTTTAGATGGTGAGTTATTATTCATCACGATAGCTGTCATCTTTAAAAGCTCACTCGGTAAAGGAACGGGAATAATCGAAATGCTCCCCATATGGTCGTGTGAATTATATCCTCCTCTGCCGGCCCCTTTATTTCTAGACCCTGAACCTTTTACATTAGCTACATACAGTTCAGTCCCTGTTTTATTTATGCTTACAGATCCCGGGTACCATCCGGTGGGAATATATCCCACAATCCGGTTTATTGACCCTGTCTCGATAACGCAAATTGCATTTTCAGTGCCATTGGCAACATAGAGATATTTCCCATCAGGTGACACAGCCAATGCATTAGGGGCACTGCCAAAAAGAGTCTCACTCGATAAATGGACAGATATCTCACTCTTAACCATATCTGTGCGGGTATCGATCACATAGATCATATCGCTGTTCGAGCAAGCCACATATAGTAAAGAGTGGTCCGGACTAAATATCATTCCCGAAGGGTGCAATCCTACATTGATCTCTTTAATTGCTTTGTTCTGATTTAGATCGAGCACAGAAACGGTACCGCTACAGGCAACACCTGTTTTCGGATCAACAAGAACCTGACTTCCTGATGAATTATAGGACGATTCCCCAGGAAGAGGTTTTCTCCCGCCCCAGTTGGTTACATAAGCCTTTGAATCATTGGCGAATAGTATGTCATAAGGAGCCATCCCAACAGGAATCTCGGTGATGGCATTATTTCCGAGGCTAACTGTGGCGACAGAATTATTGCGGGTTAGGGTCACAAGTAACCGATCACCTTTACCATTCAGCGCTAGGCCGCCAGGACCGGGATCGCCACCTATCGCCGGATTAGGCATAATTAGTGGTTTATCCCAGCTTAGTGTATTCTTTTTATCGTAATGAGCTACCAAAACCTTCGTGGAACCTTCGGAAAGATAAATGGAACGATTCTCTTTTGAACTACAGATACCCGTAAATGAGGAGCCACCCTTATCAATCGGAAGTGACTGAATAATCGTATTATTCTTGAGATCTATGAGATCAAGTGATCTCATATTCTTTACCAGTAATAGCCTACCGTTTGAAATCAGGTCTATGTCAACGGGGCGGCCGGGCATATAGATCTGAGAACCTGCAGGGCGCAACAATTGGTTGGAAGGGACGAGAATGCTCCCGTCAGGCTGAGGGCCAACTTTCAACTCAAACCGTTCTTGTCCTTGAGTTTGTGCAAATGCAATGAAAAAAGTAGCTGCTGCCAGAAGATCTTTCAGTCTCATCGTTAAAGCTATTAGGTAATATTTAAATTTAAACTCCTCATCAATCTGATTAAATGTGGCATCCCAAACCCATGCAACTTAGGAAACCGAGTTTTACCCCGAATAAAATAGGATCATAAGGACTAACCCGATAAAATTTCTCACTGAAAGAACTCAGGAAAGCATGAGAATGGCTCCTCCTGAACTTCAAAGTATGACCAGTATTCAAATTCACTATCCCCCTTAATTGAGAAATGGAGTGGTTTCCCCGGAACCGGGACAAGGAGATTCTTCATATTCCCGGCAGTCGCTTTAACGCCAAAATCAGACTTTTTCCCCTTCACCCCTACCATAGCCATTAAAAGTGGTCCGTATTCGAGGGCATAATGATCTTGTTCAAACCCTTTTTCGAGCCCTGTATATTTGGTAACCTTAAAATCCATTGGGAGGGTAAAAGAGATACGATCTCCATTTTCCCAGACCCTCTCAATCTCAAAATATGTCCCGGGCTTTCCACTACCCACGAGGTTATTATTAACCAGTAGCGGCATATTTTCTGATGCCCAGGCAGGCACGCGAATTCGTATTTTTTGCTGTATCGGCTGATTCGCAGATACACCAATAGTTACTTTTGGATCATACGGAAACTGAGTTTCCATTTTTAGTTGCACGGACCCTTGTTGAACAGAATATTTTATTTCAGCGGCAGCGAATAAGTCGACATATATTCCATCGGTAGCAATGGAGAAGATATATTCGGGTAGCGAGCCAAACACACGAGTTCCTTGACCTTCACAACAGGTATTCATACAGTGATGTGAGTTGGGGGAATGGTCGCCATATTTCCGATCGACGAGTTTTGCAAAGTAACGAATCCCCTCTTGCCCATACTGATTGGCTATGGCCACATTATAAATTGACTTTTCAATCTCTGCAACATATTTCTCTTCTGTTGGATACAATAAATGAAAGCGTTGATTAAGCTTAATCCAGAAAGAGTTACCACAAAGCTCGCCAGTCTCGTGTGTCAGATAATTTGATTTTGGCTCATAGAGAAAGGTTCCTTCGTTAATAGCCAATGAACCGCCAATATGCTCCCAGCTATCGTGGTAGAGATCCCACCCGCCTTTAGAGGCGTCAAGGTATTTTTTGGCACCAGTCGCGCGGTACATATCCAGATAAGGCTCGATGCCGGTAACCAGATAGTTATGAGGTCGATCATAGGGATATAACCATATAGCCTGGGGATCACGCTTTGCCAGCTGCTCCATCCAATAGTTCTCCTGAAAATACTGTTGAACGACCTGAATATCTTTGGGTTTACCAACCGGAGAGAAGTAGGTTCTGGTAATTGGGATTATTCCTTGTGTCCCCTGTCTTACGCGCCTCAACATTTCGGGAAGATATTCACACTTATCGAACCAGTCGTAGAATCCACGAAGGAGTGGAAAGGCTTTTTTATTTCCCGCATATCCCGCCTCGATAAGTCCTTGCGAGACCCATGAACGGGTATAGGCGCCATTCTCATGATCAAACATGGTATGTTTTGGAAATGCCATCAGGTAACCATCGGGCTCCTTGCATTGGTCAATAACATCCACGATATCATCCATGCGTTTGCGCAAAGCGGTATCTTCTCTCCAGCGTAGCGTAGTGCCCGCTCCGGTTAAGAATCGAGCCGCCTCAGAGCCCGGAAGGATTTGAAACCACATATTTTTAAACCGCTCCTCAAGAGGCTCAACCGGAAACCCACCCTTCACACGAAAATTACGCACCAGCTGATCGAAGGTAAACGAGTTCATCAGATAACTGATATTGTTCTCCATCGTAGTTTTAAATAGTCCCTCACCCAGCGTTACACCACCCATTGGAGATTCAGCACCATAGGCAACAGGTTTCCAGCGATCACTAGCCATCACGTTAGCCGGATTATTGGTCACTACATATTCACCCTGCGGACGAGGTGTACGTGTAAGTAATTCTATATTAGACTCTTTATTAGGATTTGATTCAGAAGCACTGCACCCCTGGGCAATATCTTTACCATCCGAAAGGACACTGATCTTAGTCATTGCCAGCTTATTATCACGCAGCGTGGTGGCCGTTAGCCTGACATACCTCCCCGAAACCTCCTTTGAAGCAAAGGTGCAGACGGCATCTTCAGGATTTGGAAATTCCTCTTTTAGCGTCCAGTCCTCATACAGTATCGAATGCCTAAAATCTTCATCATTAGAAATTTCAAGCTTAAAGTGGGATGGGAATCCTCCGGATGCCGCTCCCCAACCCTGAGCTCCGGGAAGAAGTTTTATGGCACTTATCTTCTTCTCTTTGCCCAGATCAATTTGTACCCATCGGATATCCTTATTCGAATTGGCTCTAGAGTAATAAGCAGGAAGGTAATATCTTGCCACCCGTTCAACACCCATCTTCGCCTCAATAAGC
This sequence comes from uncultured Bacteroidia bacterium, assembly GCA_903907075.1. Taxonomy (GTDB): domain Bacteria; phylum Bacteroidota; class Bacteroidia; order Bacteroidales; family Prolixibacteraceae; genus JAAFHB01. Next base: position 62,101 of record CAIVMQ010000067.1, on the reverse strand, counting down.
TCGTTGGCAGCATTATAGATTGTCTGTCCATACACTGATGAGAAGCAAAGAGAAATAAATAGTGAACCAACTAGGCCTATCATCTTTAAAAAAAGATAATTTGCTGCATTTTTAATATCCATTCTTCTTCCTGTTTTCAATAAAAGTATGAGAAATAAAATTCCAATTGTGCCTTAGACCGACAACGAAATGATTTAAATTATCATCCAAATTTTTAACAGCAGATTTCCATAAAGCCGTAAATCCAAAGCGAGTTAAATGTGATCCATCTAGCCCCAACGATTATAAACTAAGTTAAAGATTAGTAACCATTCGGATTAAACAAATCTTTCAATTCCCCTTCAATAAGATTGTCTCAGTTTTTAGATTCCACCCATCCACCTGAACCTCTACCTTTTTACTTTTTAATTGTGCTGTTGAAGCACTCACGTTAACAGTCATCGATTCACCCGGAGCAAGCGAGAAATAATTAGCGGACCAATAGCAGGGTAATACCTCTTGGCCATTATCCATCAGTTGCGGACGGATAAAGAACGCGAGCTGATTTGTGGTGTTGGTAAATTTCAAAGTCCAGCTGGTTTCCGTTTTCCCCTTTTCTGTTTTCACAACTGCAGTCTGCACTTTAGTCTGAGGCAATGTATTCAATGCTTTAAAATTCGTGTCGGCTGCAATCCAATAGACATTATGAGAAACCACTTTCCCGGCACCATCTTTTAAGTTTAGAACCACAAAGCTTACCCCTTTTGCATCTGCTAAAGGCTTTGATAAGGTAAACGTGTTGTTCACATCTGTTGGTGCAAGATTTACCTGTGACGATTGATGATAAATAAGTTTGGAATCAGTGGAATATACATCAGCCTGTACCGTTAGGTTAGAAACCGACTTATAGGTTCTGTTTAAAACAGTCACGGTATAGTCAAGAGCATTTAGCTGTATATGAACTTTTTCGCAAGCATTTTGCATAAAATAATATCCGGCATTGGGCTCCAGGTACCAGTCGAAGACCTGCCACACCACACTTGGGAATGCCGCATTTAATTTCCATAGCATCACCCCACCGATGTCATTGAGTTTATGACCGGCAGCCTCAAAGATACCTTGATAACCGGTGGCATTCATGAGTTGCATTTTGTTCGAGAAATCTTCCATTGAGGATGGCTCGCCATAGCGTAGCACCATATTATTATAATAGAGGTCATACTTCCCATTTCCGCTGCAGGCATCGTGATAACCCCAAGAATTATTTAGCGGAAAAGGCAATGTCGAGTCCCATACCAGATTCGGAATAATCTTAGCCAAGCTCGAATAAGGTGGCTGAGAAGGTAAGCCGGTCTCATCTTTAAATACCCAGTCTTTGGCCGAGTCAGCCAGACTGTAATATTTCTTTGAATCCTGCCAGGTATAAGGGCCTCCGCTATAAACACCCGAGGCTTTATTATCTGGCCATGAGCCATCCCACCCATTCGGAAGTTTAGCAAATCCCGATGAGCTCGGAATAAATGGCCGGGTACCATCGAGTGAGATCACCTTTTGACGCATGATATCATAGAGTTCCTTGCGGATATGCCCTTCGTTACCACCCGTCCAGACTAAGAGGCTAGGATGGTTACGGATACGATAAATGGTACTCACCACATTATCTATAAAGACATTGCTTTCGTTGGGATAGGCAGTGGAACCTTTAAATTCACCATGGGTATCGCCCGTAACCCAGAAGTCAGACCATACTAACATTCCATAACGGTCGGCCAGATCGAAGAACACATCCTCAGGAGTGATGCCACCTCCCCAGATCCGAACCAGGTTAATATTCGAATTTCGAAACAGATGCATCTCCTGATCATAACGAACTGAGTCGCGGTTAAGCATCATATCGGGAACCCAAGCCCCACCAGTGAGATGGATACGCTTTCCATTGACATAAAAATCGCGACGTAAGGCTTTATCCGTCACCTCAACCGACTGAGATCCTACTGTACGAATTCCAAATGCAAAAGTGGTATCATCAGAAACTACTCCGTTCGATTCAAATTGAAGTTTTATACGGTAGAGATTCGCTTTCCCATAACCGTTAGGCCACCATAAGTGTGGATTTTTGACTAACAACTGAACCGAATTTAAGGAATTCAAATCAACAACCGTATTGGCTCCGGGAGCAAGAGCAAACTCTTTTGAAATCTGAACCGGTTGCCCGACGAAGTTTTCAGGAGATATATTTATTCGTAACGTCCCTTTTGTAGACGACAGGCCATGATTTTGCAATGAAAGATTCAGAGATAGCTTGGCGATTGTAGTATCTGGCAAATTTGGCAAATCGGTAACGAGGTGAGGACGAGTGATCGTAACATCGCCCGAAGTACGCAATAACACAGGCTGCCAGATGCCGATATTTCGGTCACGAACAGGAGGCATCCAATCCCAGCCCACAGAACATAGCATCGTTACGTTCTTTCCGATATCACCTGTAGGGCCACCATTTAAGAAGAAATCTCCCAATCCTGTTAGCTGCTCCTTGTCAGGTAATCCCGGATCATCGAGCGGATAGATCTTTACCGCAAGGGCATTCTCACCACCCGCGTTAATCAATTTACTCACATCAAAACTGTACTCTGCAAACATCCCAACCATTCGTGTGGAATCGGCTATTGGCTTACCATTTAACCAGACAGCTGCCCTATAATTGATCCCCTTGAATATCAACTGAAAATGACGCCCCTTGTCTTGTGACGGGACATTAAATGAGGTACGGTACCAATAGGGTTTCTTCCAGGGATTTCCAACATTGGGAATATGACTGAATTGCTCCAGGTTATAAATTTTATTAAACTCATCCGAAGCATCCGGAATAACCATATTATTCATCCCTGAATAGGGATCAGGATAAACCCGGTTTGCAACCAAACCGGTAAGTACCGTCGAAGGAACTTTTACCGGAAACCAATAAATCGTCGAATGGTAATCAGCGGATGAAATTTTTTCTCCGGATAGATTTACCAGCTCAGAAGATTGTAAATCAAACCGTGACAACCGAACCTGCTTAATTGCTCCATTTTGTGCTGACAGAGAAGTTGTAAAATGCAGGATATTAAGGATAAGAAGAAGAATCGCGTACGTTTTTTTCATTATTTTTTCATTATTTCCCGAAAAGATATTCAAGAATATTAAATTTTACTAAAAATTGATATTGAATAGTCAAAAATAGCCCTTTTTATGATAAAATAGGTTTAATAGGATAGTTGGAAAAATCAACCTATTAAATACCGATTTCTGACCAATATGAGGTTCCTAAACAAACTAAGATCCAGATTTAACTTTTGTATTTTCACAATCTTTGATACAATAGCTGGTGAAAAATGGGTCAATACAATATTGATTATACGATGTGGCATCGTATATTTGTATAAGACCAAAAGTTTAAAAAATGAGAGTAACTGCTCTTATACCCGATGAACTGGTTAAGGAGGCTCAGCACCTATCGAAAGCAAAAAATATCACTGAAGCAATGATCATTGCATTGAAATCATATGTTGCACTTGAGAACCTCAAAGTGAGGGGAAAGGCCATTTATAAAAATCCGTTAAAGTTTAATTTTACTGCAGAAGAGATTAGGGAAATAAACAGATTAAACGGTACTTCTCTTAGCTGATTTTAATCATTAGCGTTTCTTGGTTTGCATTAATATACAGATTATCATTCAGATCTATCTCACATCTAAAACCATCTTGAGTAAAACGACAAGGAATGATTTTATTTTTATAGTTCACCTCTACCGTAACTGCTTTCAAGTTTTTATCCAGATCAACACTAACTTTTTTCACTTTTAATTTCCCATAGTTTACCTTTAATTGGGCTTGAAGAGATTTGCCATCCCGTTGCTGGCTATAGGTGCCCCACCCTTGAGCCGCCGTAAATGGGGCCCTGAAATTTTCGGGTGTCAGTTTAGGAGAGAAGCCGATATGGCCTTTGGGGCCGTGGTAGGTAAAACCACAGGCGCTGATAAAGGTGCCGTAACTTGCCATAGCACGACCATAATGGTCACTGCACTCAATCTCGTTAAACGGATTTCGCTTGAATGCGTGGTAACGATCATGTATGGACCGGGTAAGAATAAGTGATTCTTCGGCCATCCCCTCTGCCATCATGTGAGCGGCCACCTGGTGTTCAAAACCAGACATACATTCATCAAAATAACCGATTTGCCACGCCTTGGCATTCCCGTAAGGGTTCTCATCATTCTTGGGATTGGTATTCATCACCATTCCTCCGTCACCGGCTATGGCATAGAAACGTCCGCCATTATGTTTCGAAATATAAGGTCCGACATCGGGCATATAATTGTACTTCCACAGTGAGTTTAAGGCACTCACTGTTTTTTCTTCGCTGATGATTCGTCCCAAACCAACCTGCCATGCCCAGGCCTGACCATAAACCTGATCGATATGACAGGTGTTAAACGATCCGATCTCCTTCTTTCCAACCTCAGGGTCTGCACGGTGGATAAAATACTCACCATTAAAGAGATGCTGCTCCATATTCATTCTTCCCCTTGCAACATACTGGCTGCATTGATCTGCAAACTCCTTATCGTTCATCTCCTCAGCCATGGCCTCGCCGGCACGTACACCTGCGATACAGAGGCCGACAATCCAGGCTATCTCCCCATGCCACAGTGCATCGAGTGTATTCTCCATGGGGGTGTCCTCCATCCCATCTTTGTTTTTGTCCTGGAGCATGATGAACTCCACCGCCTTTTTAATCTTTGTCCAGTTTTTGCTCAAAAAGTTCTCATCAGCACTCATCAGATGTTCCCTATAAATGCGCAAAACAGTTCCCGATTGACCATCGATCGAAGGACCGGTTTTCTCGCCCCGGATGCTGATCATCCCGGTTTTCTCATCAAAGCCTATCCCCAGATCAACCCGTTCGCGAGTATCGCGCTCGAGTTCAGGAAAAATACGCGACATCGCCTGGGCATACTGGTAGACATGGGTACAATTGCCATGGCAGCATCCGACACCTTCCCAGGCATAAAACCTACCCGATTTAAACCGGTGGGTTGTGGTTGTGGCCAACGTCGAAATATTCATAAAGGTTCTCTCGAGAAACCACCAGGGAAGGGTGCTGTCATAAAACGTATCCTTCCACAGCAGAGTCTGATGTTTCAACGTCTGGTAATTAGTGGCGAGGTAAGTGGCAACAGCCTCCGAATTATCAAAATGAGAAGTATAATAATGGAAATCGGCATCTTGAACGGTCATCCCCTGAGAGTTTCCATTGCTGTAAAAAGAGAGGTTCGGAGTATACCACGAGATAACAAAATCGGAATTTACCTCCTCTCCGGCTTTGAGCCGATGGGTACGAATAATACCGGCAACAGGCGAATTTTCGGATGGGACCACAAAGTTCTTAAAGATAGCCGCAGCTTTATTTTCACTCGTCATGACATCATCGATACAAACCCCCTTGCCGCCTAGTATCGCAAAAAACATATCACCATAATCGGGTGCTTTCTCCAACTCCTTTTGATCCGAAGTGCAATGAAGAGAAATGCCATTATGCATGTTATTTTCAACCGATTTATTGACCCGGATAAAATCCTTGCGCACCTTCTCGGTATTAACAAGCATTTTATTTTCCAGCCATCCGATCACCTCAACTTCGATTGGATTTTTAGACCCATTTTTTATCGAAATAGATTGAACAGTTGCAGGAAGACCACTATCCTTATCGTTACCGGGGATAAACGGAGAGAACGCTTTGAGAGTTACCTCAAGGGGCAAATTTTTAGCGGCATAGGTTATCGATGCAACAGGATAAGTGGCCTCGAAGGTTACCTCATCCCAATCATCCTGGTGAAGGCGCTTTATGCTAGTTGTTCCGTTATGCTTTATTGACAGCGCAAAACCCTGCTGTAATGGAGATACATGTGTCAACGGTTCAAGATACAATGCCCCCGCCATATTGTTAATCTCATTCAGATTAAAACTCGCAAGTTTAACCGGGAGAACTTTGGTGATCACCCCAAACTGGTTTTGGTTAAAGATGTCCCATAACCACAATCTCCCATCGCCACCTAAATAAACGGAACCACAGCAAATTCCACCGACAGGCATACCGATATAGCGCAGCTCGTTTTTTGATTTCGTATAGTTCGACACTATACCTCTTTCGTACAATGACTTTACCCACTCTGGATTTAGTTTCTTATCCTCAGGGAAAGAGGCATTGGGGAATTCTCCTCTTGAAAAGGGTCCTGCCATAACTGGCAAAGATGAAGTAAAAAATCCTGCCGCCGACAGTTGCCCTACTGCCTGTAAAAATTTACGCCGTTCCATAGTCTGGGTTTTATGTGTGTTTTGTCTGGTTTCGCGGGATAATTGTTCCTGACGATAGCCTGTGAATTTATTCGACTAAGGTATAGAATTCCAATCGAAAATATAGTCGGGAGAGAAGTCTAGTTACAAAAAAATTTATGAGAACTGGGAAAATGAATGACTATTTTGTTAGTAATGGAATATTTATTACATTTGTAATGGAATACATATTGCATTTTCGTCAAAAAAAGAGTAGCTGATGAAATATTCAGAATTAAATGCTGTACTAAATGAGCAAAAAGAGACTCTTTACTCCTTTGAATTAGGAACTACGAGAGAATTATTAGAATCATTACCTGTTACCAATTCACATGCGTTGGTTATTTCAGGCATCAGGCGTTGTGGAAAAAGTGTTTTGCTTCATCAGTTTATCAGGCATGAAATTGATGAGGTTTTCTATTTCAATTTTGCGGACATAAGACTATACGAATTTACCTCATCCGATTTTATTTTACTTGATCAGCTGGTGCAGGAGAGTGCCAAGAAAATTCTTTTTTTCGATGAGATTCAGATTATCAAAGGGTGGGAGTTATTTGTAAGGCAAAAATTGGATCAGTCGGCAAGAGTAATTATTACAGGCTCAAATGCACGCATGCTGAGTGTTGAATTGGGAACAAATTTAACCGGAAGACATATCTCCAAGGAGTTATTTCCATTCAACTATCAGGAGTTCTGTACTTTTCACACCATGCCATATAACAAGGAAAGTCTTCTTTCGTTTCTGAATAATGGAGGGTTTCCCGAATTCCTGAAAACTAACAACAGAGAGTTGCTGAGTTTCCTCCTTGAGGATATTATTTATCGGGATATAGCAATCCGATATGCGATACGGGACATTTCAGGGTTGAAAAACCTTTGTATTTATGTCATGTCAAATACTGCAAAACTTGTCAGCCCCAGCAAACTTACAAGCATCATTGGCGTTAAATCCCCATCAACAGTGCTTGAGTATTTGTCTTATTTTGAATCGAGCTATCTCATGAATCTGGTTTCCCGATTTTCATATTCTGTTAAAGGGCAAATGATATCAGAGAAAAAGATTTATGTGGTTGATAACGGATTGGTCAACGTAGCATCAATCTCTGCATCTAAAGATATAGGCAGAAAATTTGAAAATGCTGTTTATTGGAGTATCCGAAGGAAAACCAAAAACATATGGTATTTTTCAGATAGCAATTCAGAATGCGACTTTATTTATAAAATTAACGATGACTTTTCGGCAATTCAGGTTTGTTTTGAAATTAATGGAGATAATCAGGCTAGAGAAATTAATGGACTTTTAGCTGCGCTCAAATTTTTCAATTTAAAAGAAGGGGTCATCCTCACGATTGACCAAACAGATCTGATTCTGATCGATGGGTATAAAATTAAAGTGGTTCCTGCTTACGCGTTTAGTTTGGATTAAAATACAGATGGTGTTATATATCGGGTAAGGCAGTCGAGCGTTGCAGGTTAACCATTGGCCGCAAGTGTTAATGAGCTATATTTCAAAGTGTTGTTTCTTGATGTTGGTTTACTCCACGCAATTAGTGGAATAATAGGATTGGATGCCCAAATCGTTCCAATTGAAATTAAATCAGGGTCAACAGGTCGAATGAAAAGTCTGCATCTGTTTATTGATTATTATCATAGTAAAGAGCTATTAAAATTTCTCAGGCAACATTTATTGCAGAAAATCCAATCTTATCCATGCCGTTTTATTCAATCGAAAGCATTTTAAAATCTGCAATGTGGTAAATAAAGTTTTGTTTCTAATCCTGCAAAGTGTAAATAACCAAACGAGATACTATTTGGTGATCCTACAATCACTAGGGAAAGGAGTTTAAAAATTTGTATGTCACATTAGCAAAACATACAAATAACTATATTTCATAAGCTTAGCACTACACATTTTCAAGAATATGAGGTAAAGCTGAAATTTGGTAGAACGGCAGATTAATTAACCTAAATTCCTTACCATTAATTGTTCTTACCTTATCAACACTATAGTTTCCTGACCAGATCCGAATAGCAATATCGTGGTTGGTGTCATTCATAAACTGATGTATTGATTTGAGATGTACATTATGACCAGATTTTACTTCAATCGGGATTATTTTGCCATCAGACACCGTTATGAAATCGACTTCAGCAGTGCTTCCTCTTTTGTTGCGCATCCAGTAATTGCGTTTCAATCCAGTTTCAAAATTTCTTTAATACCTCTTCCAAATCAAAATCATCTTGTAGTCCTAACCAAAATTTAGGCGTAGTTCCAAAATACATACTTAATCGAAGTGCTGTGTCTGCAGTAATGCCTCGTGCCCCTTTTTAAATAGCTGATATCCTGGTTTGAGGAATTCCAATGTCTTTAGATAATCGATATGCCGCTATATTCATTGGCTTTAGAAACTCTTCTAATAGAATCTCGCCCGGATGTACATTTGCTAAAGTTGCCATAATTAGTTCCTTTTTGATTCCCTATCCTTATCTCCAAAAGTTAAAAACATACTTATGATAAAGATAAGTTTGTTTCCCCAATTGTAAAAAAGCTCATTCAAAATATTCAGATATCAGGAACATTACTAAACTTCAGCGGTTTTTACTAAGATACCAGATTTTACTTTCGTAGTCTTATAGAATTCAATATTGTTCGATGGGATCAAACAATATTGTATTCGATGACTGAAGCTGCGGGCCGGAAATTGGAGAATCTGATTTATTTTCATCTGAGAAAATGATAAACAGACCTTTACTATTTTGATGATAATAGAGAAGAAAAGATATTGACAAATAAGGTAAATAAGGTTCCAGACTGGTGGTATTTTCTGATCTACTAAGGTTAAAATAATGGGAATAAGGTTTTTACTAACTATATAAGTGCTATCGTTTTTAGCTGTAAAGTCGATAATAGACTGCAATAGCTTTAATCCCGGCCCTCGACATGCAATTATAAAAATTTGATTTCACATGCAAAATCAACATAATAACATCTCCTGACGCCAGGTCGTACCATCACACGCTCTATCGCCCAATCTCTCAGGTGATCTCGAGCAGTCGTGAGTCGCGTGGTCGTGCAGTCGTATGGGTCGCACAGTTGTGCAGTCGTGCAGTCGTGCAGTCGTGCACTCTTCTCTCCATCTCCCCTTCGTTCTCTCAAAATTCCACCATAATCCCAATCGTTGGCAGCACCGTTCCACCGCTACTCTTGATCGTCTTCAACAGGTATTTGCCGGAGTTATTCGGATCGGTCACCGGATTTCCGCCGGCATCTTCAACCCTGACCAGGTAATCCTGCCGATCGGACTTGAAATTATAGGCATTCTGGATATCAAAATAGAGCATCAGTGACCATTTGTTGTAATACCACGATTTATCAACTCGTATATCCAGCTGATGAAACGCATTTAACCGGGCCTTATTAAATTTGCTGTAATCGAGGTAGCCAATACCCTGTGCATCCCATGCGGTTTTTATTGCAGAGCGGTTGAGGTCCCATGGCGTATAAGGAGCACCACCAATATAGCGCCATTTCATACCAAAATCCCAGTTTTTGCTTAAATTGCGTGTTGCGGTGATCGTAAGCAAATGCCTGTTATCCCACGAAGATGGGAGATATACTCCATGAATATCGGTGAATTCACTCCTCACAAAGGTGTAAGTAGCCACTGCGCTTAACTTCTTGTATTTTTTCAGACGACCCAAAACTTCGAATCCATAAGTATTGCCTTTACTCACGGGGATAACCGCCTCATCACCGTAGACATCAAAATCGGCACCTTTGCTTGCAAGCGATACGGAGTCTTTTATTGAGAACGGATAATGGGTATACCTCTTATAAAACCCTTCAACGGTTATCTGAGAATTATCTGACGGGCGAAATTCTATTCCGGCTACGAAATGATTAACCTGAATATAAGTAAGATCGTTATTCCTGTTAACCAAATCGCCGTTAAAATTGCGGTATCCAAGAGTTGTATAGGAGGGTAACTGAGCAAACTTACCAACATTAAAGTTAAGCGATGTCCCTGGTGTTAACCTGACACTGGCCGAAAGACGCGGAGAGAGCTGGCTAAACGGATTTGACATTTCAGTTGAATAACTGTTCCCATCTGCCCTTAGTCCAAACGATAGATTGAGCAGCCGATCCATAAACGAGTGACTTAACTGACCGAAGGCGGCATATTTGGCAAATTCAAGCGATGATTTATAATTGATTGTAAGCGGTGCATTACCAACATAACCCTTCTTTAAAGTTCTGTTAAAATAGCTCACATACTGAAGGTCGACACCATAATTGAGTTTAAATTCGGTTGTTGACTGATAATTATGCTCATACCTGAATTTAGTCTCTTTTTCAAAGGAGCTGTAATCGAGGTTCAGCATTTGAGGTTGTTCGATATTATCCTGATATTTTATTGCAGAGTTATTTAACTTATTCTGACTTAATACATAAGTATCGGAACCCTTGGGATTAAAATGTTTAAGTACAGCACCAAGGGTATAATTCCATTGATCATTCTCAGGAAGATATCCCAGGATATAACGCTGTTGTTCAGTCTTATTGGCACTTTTATTTAATTTAGACTGGTCGAGTGCCCCAAGCCCGATAAATGACAACTCTGTTTTTGAATTTATTTTGGTTTTTACCTTAAACTGGAAGTCATTATAAGTTGGAAGGAAGGGAAGTCCGATTGCCTGAAACAAAAATTGAAGGTAGGACCGGCGAACCGAAGCCATGAAGGTGGTACTCTTTGAAAGCGGTCCTTCAATAGCAGCTGCAAGATCCGATGCACCGACTGTTCCCCTGAATTTTATTTTCTCACTCGCCTCGCGCTGGTTAAATTCTAGCACCGAACTCATCGCATTTCCGCGTGAGGCTGGAAAGGCCCCTGAATAAAAATTCACCTCACGAATAAAATCAACATTGATAATCCCTACCGGTCCGCCCGATGCACCCTGAGTTGCAAAGTGGTTCAGATTGGGGATCTCAACCCCATCGATATAAAACCGGTTTTCACTCGGTCCTCCTCCGCGGACAATAATGTCATTCCGGAAAGACGCAGTAGAAGCGACTCCGGGATATGACTGAATTACCTTGGAGATATCGCGGTTTCCTCCTGGATTTTTCTCTATTTCCTCAATTCCGATCGTGCGGAGCGAAACAGGACTCTCCTCCCTTTTTCTGAAATAGGAGCTCTTGACCACCACTTCATCAAGTTTAACGTTCTCCTCCTCAAGCGGAACCAGAATCGTAGCTCCGGTAGCTTTTGTTATTCTGAATGACTCTGAGATATAGGTTTTAAACCCAATGGCTGAAACCTTGATCTTATAAAATCCCGGTTCAAGATTATCAATAGTGAAATTCCCCTGATCATCTGTAACTGTTCCTATAGTGGTTTCAGAGATCACCACAGTGGCATAGGGAATTGATTCATTATTTTTTGCATCAAATACTCGCCCTTTTACCAGACCGGAGGCCATTGTTGAGAGAGAACTGCAGAACAAAATAAAAAATAGTGTTATGATCGAATTCTTCATTGCAAAGATTTAAGGTTATTCAACTAACAAATTAACAAAGAAAAGGGGAAATGGTTTCCTTTAATCGATAACTTTGCAAAACCGCTTTAAACCTGAGAGATTCCTAGTGTAAAAAGTATTTGGCTGTCTTTTGACAGTTACTGAATCATGCGGGTAAAATCAATATATCGATGGAGCAATTAATTGAGATAGAAAATTATAAACTACTGGTTACAACACAGGGGTCTGGTGCGCCTATACTATTGCTGCATAGCTATTGGGGAAACCTCCAGTTATTTGATCATTTAGCAAATCAACTTTCGCCCATTTATAAAGTTATCCGTATCGATCTGCCGGGGCATGGAGGATCTGGCGACCCTCCAATAGCTTATCGCTTCGACACGTTTGCCGAAATTCTGAATCAGTTATTAGTTCGCATTGATGTAAACAGTCCGTTGACACTTATTGGTCATTCTATGGGTGGATATGTAGCACTGGCCTTTGCAGCCAGGTATCCCGAAAAAATAACATCGATGATCTTGATGCACGCTATTGTTAAAAACGCTGACAATCAAAGCATAATACTTCGCAATAAGGAGGCCGGATTACTCCGAAATGGGAAACGAGAGTTGTTTTTAAAGACTACTATTCCTTCTAATTTTGCATCGATGGAGAACCCTAAAACAACAGAATTAATCAACCTAATTCAGCAAACTGCAAGTCAGGTTACCCTTCAAGGAGCATTGCTTACAATTGATGCGATGAACAACCGAACCAATTACCTCCCAATGTTACAGAAAGCCCCTTTCCCAATCTTGATTCTCGTAGGCAAATATGACACGGTATTTAATCCGGATGGGCAATTAGAGGATGCGGCACAAATTCCCGATGCCGAGGTAATATTGTTAAATCATTCAGGACATCTGGGTTTCTTAGAGGAAGAGGAGATCGTTTTAACCAGCTTAAAAAAATTTCTGGGAGTAGTTTAAATACAGAATTTTACGCTAATTTGATCAATAATGTTAAGAGATTAAGAAAGTCATTAAAACAGGATTGATTAAATCCTAAATAACCCATTAAAATTGATTATTCCACGCGCTAAAATTTTTATCTGAATCACTGATTTCCCATCACCGGAAGCTAGCCAATCGAAGCATCTAAATTAATCATTCAAATATTCGGGACGAATGGTCTAAATTGTCAAAAAAAACTAATTTTGTTGTGCTTTATAGAACCATTTTAAATTAGAATATTGGTAGTTCTTTCTGTTGTAAAGAACTTACTCATCGGCTATTTTTGCATCGAATTTTATAAAGTCAGGATATCATTCAATTATTCAAATAAACCAAGTACATATGAGCAATTTTCTGAGCGGCTCCATTGGCCGGAAAGTATTTATGAGCCTCACCGGACTATTTCTAATCTCATTTATAACGATTCATCTTACGTTAAACCTCTTTTTAATTTTTGATGACTCGGGATTGATGTTTAATCACGCCGCACATTTTATGGCTACAAATCCGATGATTAAGATCATGGAGCCGCTATTGGCTTTAGGTTTTATCATTCATATTGTTTGGGCTGGATGGATCACACTCGATAATATAAGAGCACGTCCGCAAGGTTATGCCTCAGGCGACAACCTCTTAAAATGGTGGGCCCCATCAAAAAACATGTTTATCTTAGGTTCAATGATCCTGGTATTTTTAGTGCTTCATCTTTTTAACTTTTGGGTGAAGATGAAATTCACTGGCGATCCCCTGCTAAGTAAAGCTACCGGAGAGGCCGGCGAGATGGATAATGCGTATGCTTTAGTCTCTAATTTATTTATCAATTTCCCATTATATGATCTTATATATATTATAGGTGGAATACTCGTTGGCTTGCACATGTCTCATGGCTTTTGGAGTGCGTTTCAAACAATTGGATTAAATAATGCCCAATGGACCTCCCGATTGAAATTCCTTGCGAACCTTCTTGGGATATTGTTTGCCGTTGGATTTTCAGCAATCCCGATCTATTTTCTGCTTAAATTTTAATTGAATAAAAAGATCCATCATTATGACTACCTTAAATTCAAAAATACCTGAAGGACCTATTTCCGAAAAATGGTCCAATCACAAAGCAGAAATTAAAGTTGTTTCTCCTGCCAATAAGCGCAAACTCGAAGTGATTGTTATTGGAACCGGTTTAGCCGGAGCCTCTGCCGCAGCATCTCTTTCGGAGTTGGGGTATAATGTTAAGGCATTTTGTTATCAGGATAGTCCGCGTCGTGCACATTCGATTGCGGCACAGGGTGGGATTAATGCCGCCAAGAATTATCAGAATGACAACGATTCTGTTTACCGCCTTTTTTACGATACAATTAAAGGGGGTGACTACCGTTCCCGTGAAGCGAATGTGCATCGTCTTGCAGAGGTATCACCAAATATCATTGACCAGTGTGTGGCTCAGGGAGTTCCCTTTGCCCGCGAATATGGTGGTCTGCTATCAAACCGTTCATTTGGCGGTGTATTGGTAAGCCGCACATTTTATGCACGCGGACAGACCGGTCAGCAGTTATTATTAGGTGCCTATTCAGCGTTAAACCGGCAGATTGCCGAGGGTGGTGTAAAGATGTATACCCGTCACGAGATGATCGACCTGGTAACAATTGAAGGTAAAGCCCGCGGGATTATTGCGCGCGACCTGGTTACCGGTGAGATAAAACGGTTTGGTGCACATGCCGTTGTCATCGCTTCGGGAGGTTACGGGAATGTGTTCTTCCTCTCAACCAATGCGATGGGTAGTAATGCCTCAGCTTCATGGGTATGTTACAAGAAAGGGGCCTTCTTTGCAAACCCTTGTTATGCTCAGATTCACCCAACGTGTATACCTGTTCATGGTTCGCAGCAATCGAAACTCACACTCATGTCAGAATCGTTAAGAAACGATGGTCGTGTTTGGGCTCCGAAAAACCTTGAAGATGCGGAGAAACTGCGTAAAGGGATTATCGGTCCAAATGATATTTCTGATGACGATCGGGATTTCTACCTTGAGAGACGCTACCCATCTTATGGAAATCTAGTCCCTCGTGATGTCGCATCTCGTGCAGCCAAGGAGCGTTGTGATGCCGGGTTTGGTGTAAATTCAGAGGGAAAAGCTGTCTATCTTGATTTTAAATATGCGATTGAACGTTTAGGAAAAGGGACCATTGAGAAACGGTATGGGAATCTTTTTCAGATGTATGAAAAAATTACAGATACCGATCCCTATAAGGAACCCATGCAGATCTACCCCGCTATTCACTACACAATGGGTGGCACATGGGTTGATTATAACCTTATGACAACTATACCGGGGTTATATGCGATTGGAGAAGCCAATTTTTCTGACCATGGAGCAAATCGTCTTGGCGCCTCTGCATTAATGCAAGGTTTGGCGGATGGATATTTTGTATTGCCATATACCATTGGTGATTACCTTGCCGGAGAAATTATGGTGCCTAAGATAGACACGAATAAACCTGAATTTATTGAGGCTGAAAAAGCGGTAATCACAAGACTAAATACCTTATTTAATATAAAAGGGAAAACACCTGTTGACCATTTCCATAAGAAGTTAGGGCAGATCATGTGGGATTATGTGGGTATGGCTCGCAATGCGGAGGGTTTGACCCATGCAATTAAAGAGATTCAAGCGTTACGTGCAGAGTTTTATACCGATCTTCTGGTTCCCGGGGAACTTAAAAATGTAAATCCGGAACTTGAAAAAGCAGGAAGGGTAGCCGATTTCATTGAATTAGGTGAACTATTTGCTCGTGATGCACTCAACAGAAACGAATCGTGCGGAGGGCATTTCCGTGAAGAGTCATCAACAGACGAAGGTGAAGCAAAACGCGATGATGAAAACTTTGCTTATGTTGCAGCCTGGGAATTTAAAGGTGTTGACACAGAGCCAGCACTTCATAAGGAGGCATTAACTTTTGAAACCATCCATTTAACCCAGAGAAGTTATAAATAACCAAGACCCCTTTTAGTAGCTTATATCTAATATTCGACAACAATGGCTGATAAAATTCTCAATAAAATATATGTGAAGGTTTGGAGACAAAATAATCCAACCTCAAAAGGAAAATTCGAGACCTATTCCCTTGAAAATATCTCTCAGGGAAACTCTTTTCTTGAGATGATGGATATTCTCAATGACCAGCTTATTCAAGCTGGTAAAGATCCTGTTGCCTTTGATCACGATTGCCGTGAAGGGATCTGTGGTAGTTGTTCCCTTTATATTAATGGTCATGCACATGGCCCAGACACAATGGTGACCACATGCCAGCTTCACATGCGTAAATTCAACGAAGGGCAGACAATCACCATTGAACCATGGCGTGTGGGTGCATTTCCAGTGATTAAAGATGTGATGGTTGATCGCACGGCCTTTGAGAAGATTCAGCAAGCAGGTGGTTTTATCTCTGTAAACACGGGGGGTGTACCTGATGGAAACACCTTGCCTATTTCGCAGGATGATGCCGAAGAGGCCATGGATGCCGCAGCCTGTATTGGATGTGGTGCCTGCGCTGCAACATGCAAAAACTCATCGGCAATGTTATTTCTAGCGGCTAAGGTCTCCCAGTTTGCCAAGCTACCACAAGGCCAGGTAGAAGCAAAGCGCAGAGCAAAATCAATGTATGCCAAGATGGATGAGCTTGGATTTGGGGGTTGCTCAAATACCGGAGCCTGCGAATTAGCCTGTCCTAAAAGTATTTCTATCTCCCATATTGCCAGACTTAACCGTGAATACCTCAAGGCAAAAATATCCGACTAACTTAGCATCAGTCTATTAACAACACAAAAGTACGGACGATAATTCGTACTTTTGTGTTGTTAACTTATTACGGTTGATAACTCTTTAAAATTAGGCCTTGCGAAGATTCAAAAAAGCAAGAAAATGCATAAATTCGCACCAGAAGGACTAATAATGTAAAACTTGAGAGAATGCCATATAGAAGATTACCGAACACTGATCAGGCAAGATTAAGAGCCCTTCAAACAGCAATTACGCTGGGACAAAAAAGGGATCCGGAGGAGCTTGCATTTTCGACTAAATCGCTGAGCAGACTTCGATCATTTTATACGAATTTTGAGACTACACTAATCCACCATAAGCTGGCAAGAACCCAGCAGGAGAAAAGTAGTAATGCATATCTTGAAACGGTAAAGAAGTCCCGAATATACCTCTCTCACTTTATTCAGGTATTGAATTTTGCGATTCAACGAGGCGATATGAAAGCTTCGGTAAGGGAATTTTACGGATTCAACGATAAGAAATCACCTTCCCTTATAATGGACTCCGAAGTTCTTGAATGGGGGAAGAAAATAATTGAAGGCGACCATAAAAGGGTCACTCATGGAGGAAATCCTCTTTATAATCCTTCCATAGCGATGGTAAAAGTTAAATTTGACCAGTTTGTTGATGCTTACCACTTTCAAAAAACCTTGCAAAGCAATACTGCACGGTGGACCGTTAAAGTGGCAGAATTAAGAAATGAGGCAGACGAGATTATCCTGGATATCTGGAATGAGGTGGAAGAGCATTTTTCAGAACTATCGGATGACTATAAGAGAGAAAAGGCGACTGAATATGGTTTAACCTATGTTTACCGACCCATGGAACGAATTAAAAACTCGCAATCAAAGATTAACAACGAGGCATACCATAATTAAGCAGAGAGATCCTCATCGAAAACTTTGCGGAACATTGAACGAGAGCTTTAATTTTAATTGGAAATAGAAAAAGGGTGGATAACTACGGTTATCTGCCCTTAATTATTAAAAAGCCCTTTAATACCCTGGGCAACCGACTGAGGATCCGGATCAAGAGGAAAGATCAATGCTGGTTTTAAATAAGTTACCTTATTTTCATTCTTGAATTTCTCGATACCTCCCCCCGTAATATTGAGCATAATAGTGGAATCTTTATCTATTTTCCCATCCTCCAGTGCCTGAATCAACGAGGCGACTGCAACAGCAGCTGCCGGCTCAAGATCATTCCCTTCGACACTCAAAAATAATTCACCAGCTGCTAATGCCTCTTCGTTGGTTACCGCCAAGACTTCGCCACCCACGTCCTTCATCGCATCATACAATCCACCTTTGATTCCATAGGTTGGCTTTCTGTTGGATAAAACTTTAGCCACGATCTCCTCCACCTGCTTCCGTGCCAAGGTATCGTTAATAGGGAACATCTCACGCGAGTCTGCATCCCAGGCATCTTTTATTGGAAGGAAGGGGCTATTTTGAGAAACCATAAGCTTCATCTTTACATCACCGAAGCGGCCATCTTCAAGGAATCGCATATTCGCCTCCCAAGCAGCTATTGCACCGGTGCCACTCCCTATTGCCTGAAAATAGAAATCGGGAATTCTACCAATTGTTGTTACAGCAGATAACACTGTAGTCCCCATCCCATCACGCCTGGCTACATTCTTTGAGCCCCCCTCAGGATAAAATCCTTCGATCATACAGGCCAGATTCGATAGATGTATCGCATCAAAATAGTCACCTCCTGATGCAGCGGCAATTAATTTCACACAGGGATCTATCTCCGTATCAAACCAGAGCGCATTTAGATTATCCTCGGGAACACATATTAACAATGGAATTTTATTCTCGGAACATACTTTAGCAAAAGCCCGTGCAGTATTTCCTGCAGAGGCAACAACCATAACTCCACCCTTATTGGTATTGACACGGGCACAAACAGCATAAGCTTCACACTCCTTAAACGAGCCGGTTTGCATCATAGCTCCTTTTTCAGGCCAATAACCACTGAAGGTAATGTACAAATTAGTTAAGCCAAGTGCCACGCCCAATCCATTACTCTTAAAGGTTATCGGTGCTCCAGATCCTTCTAAGGTCTTGTGAACCGGCAACCACGAAGAGAATTTATATAATCCCGGAAGCGTCTCATCAATAACCAATTGCTTATCGTCATAAATAGCACGAATAAGAGAGAGTCCATCATTTTTAGGACAAAATAATTCCCAGTGTTGATCTTTGAAATGTTCTCCGCAACAAAGTGATTGAAGGTGGTATTTTGTTTTGACAATCCCTGACATAGAAATACGAATAAGATCCAAAGTTAGCTTTTTTGAAAAGGAAACCAAACCGTTTTTTATCGGTTTAATCTATCCATTTAGATCTAATCCTCACAAAAAATAACCTAAAAACAGATAGGCTCCAAAACCAAAAAATTAATCCCCGGATAACTCTAAGGCAAGCGTGATATCGACAACAAAACGATCAAGCATTCAGATTTTCATCGATGGCACTATTGAGATAACGGTTGTATGGTTGCAAGATCTTAAAACATGTGATAGCCTGATTTAAGAAGTCAGGGGCATAAAGCTCAGTTTCGCTTACCGGATGGCCCAGGGCATAATTTCGGTTTTTAATCAAATCAAGATATTCCCAATCTTTTGGATAACCCTTAGGGGCTGTTTTTAACTTGTCGCTATAATCCAGCGTATAAGTAGCTTTAAATGTCTTCTCTTCAATGAGCTCTTTATATTTTTGGGGATGATAGTATATCTCCTGACGAATCGCATGAAGATGCTCCGGGGGTGGCATATAGATCCCTCCCGAAAGAAAACTCTCACCAGGCTGAACATGAAAATAATACCCACCAAAACCCGACTTCCGCCCTCCTCGTGCCATAAAACAACCATAATTAGACTTATAGGGGCGCTTATCATTCGAAAAACGGACATCCCGAAAGATACGAAATACACAATCCTTAGGTTGTAACGGTGCAATTTCATCATCGAATTGCCTAATCTCATGAATTAGAAACTCGGTAACAGCAAGAAATTTCTTGCGCGTTAACTCGTACCTAGCCCGATTTTGATCAAACCATTCCCGGGTGTTATTGGCTTCAAGGTCTTTAAGAAAACTGAGTATTTCTTTCATAACTAAGATTAATTACTATTCTAAAGTTGTATTTAGTAAAATTATTCTATTGGGTTTCCGCATCTATATTAATAACAAATAGATCCCAATTATACTTTAATCAAAAATAAACCAAAATGGGCAACTAACTTTCAATTGGTTCCCTATTTTTGTATTAAAATCAGAAACTCTATGAACAGAGGTTGTATTATCGTTGCCGGTGGAAATGGTTCGCGCATGGGATCGGAAGTACCCAAGCAGTTTATCTCTATCGCAGGGAGGCCTCTACTGATGCATACCATCGAAAACTTCTTCCACTTTGACGCTACTATTCAATTAATCGTTGTACTTCCTAAAAATGAAGCTGCTAGCTGGAAAAACCTTTGCCTTCAGCATAATTTGACCATACCCCATCAAGTTATTTCGGGTGGCAATACCCGATTCCAATCGGTCAAAAACGGACTCACCATGCTCCATGATTGCGAATTAATAGCGATCCACGACGGAGTAAGACCATTGGTCAGTCACGAAACACTAAGACGATGCTTTGATAGCGCCCTAAAGTTGGGCGCTGCCATTCCTGTTCTTCCTGTAAATGAGTCGATAAGAGTGGGGACTATGGATAAATCCTCCCCTGCCGACCGTTCTCAAATCTTTCTGGTTCAGACGCCCCAGATTTTTCAATCTTCTATTATTCGGGAGAGCTATAACCAATCGTGGATTCCAGAATTTACAGATGATGCTTCAGTTGTTGAATATTCAGGAAAGCCCGTTAATATGGTTATGGGAAACCGCGAAAATATTAAGATTACCTACCCTGAAGATCTGGATATTGCAACACTGCTGCTTCAAAATAAGATCTACGCATAACCATAGAAACATCATACTGTACCAACGACATCGAAGAAATAGCAGGTGCTCCCTGACCACAATGCTACTCCTGCATCACTTTAATATCCATCTTAATATCCTTTATAGGCCTATCGTTTGGACCTGTCGGCTGTGCTGCGATAGAATCGAGAACGGCTAACCCTTCAACAACTTGTCCAAAAACGGTGTAATTACCATCCAGATGTGGCGTCCCTCCTACAGTGGTGTATGCCTGCATTTGAGCGTCAGTTAACTTAAATGGCGTTTGTTGCGCCTTTGCCATTGCTTCATTTTGAAGCTTAACAGCTAATTTTTCAAATGCCAGCTTATTAGCCGATTGCTGATAGATTTTTAGTGAGTCACTATAATCCCGGGCTAGCTGGCGCATGATGCTTTGAGCGAGGCGCTGAGTCCCCTCAATTTCTAGAGATTGAAGATTATCGGAAGGGAAGACAACACCTTGAACGATATAAAATTGAGACCCTGACGATCTCTTTTGCGGATTCGTCTGATCACCCTGACGGGCCGCCGCCAGTGCCCCTTTTTTATGCAGAAACATAGAATTTATCTCCGCATCAATCTCATATCCGGGACCACCATTGCCTAGTTTCTGACCCGGCTGGGCATTTCTCGTGTCGGGATCCCCACCTTGGATCATAAACTCCTTAATCACACGGTGAAAAAGCAATCCATCAAAATACTCCGATTTAGCAAGTTTCAAAAAATTATCCCGATGTTTCGGAGTCTCGTTATAGAGTTCAATCTTCATCGCTCCAAATTCTGTTGTGATCACTACAAGTGGCCTTTTACCACTATTATCCTGTGCATTACCACAAGAAACCAATAATATGGCCAACAGAATAAGTCCTCCTTTAATAAATCTCATCATATCAAACACTCCTTTTTTGTCAAAGATATGAAAAGTGTAAGGTAACCTACAATAGTGTAATTTTTTTAATTTTGTAGCACTGTTTGAAAACATTGAAAAGATGAGCGATTTTATTATTTACAATACCCTACACCGAAAGAAAGAGATTTTCAAACCTTTGATTCCAGGTCATGTAGGAATGTATGTATGTGGACCTACAGTATATGGAGAAGCTCATCTGGGTCATTCGCGCCCTGCTATTACCTTCGATCTGCTATTTCGATACCTCAAATACCTTGGATACAAGGTTCGCTACATCCGCAATATCACCGATGTTGGTCATCTGGTCGATGATGCAGATGAAGGGGAAGACAAGATTGCCAATAAGGCGAAGGTAGAGAAGCTTGAACCCATGGAAGTCGTTCAGCTTTATACCAATAGCTATCGCCGCAACATGCTTCAGCTTAATGTCTTACCGCCAAGCATAGAGCCTGTTGCCTCAGGCCATATTATTGAGCAGATTGCGGCTATCAATCAATTATTAGAAGGTGGATTTGCCTATTCGGTAAATGGCTCCGTCTATTTTGATGTGGAGAAATTCGCCGCGGCCCATCCCTATGGAAGATTATCAGGTCGGAAAATAGAGGACCTTTATGCTAACACACGAGCCCTTGATGCCCAGACAGAAAAACGATCAAGCCTTGATTTTGCACTCTGGAAGAGAGCCTCTGACGAACATATTATGAAATGGAGCTCTCCATGGGGTGAGGGGTTTCCCGGATGGCATATCGAATGTACAGCAATGAGTACAAAATACCTGGGTGAAAGATTTGACATTCATGGCGGCGGCCTCGATTTGCTTTTCCCCCATCATGAAGCGGAGATTGCACAAGGGATAGCCTGCTATGGCCACGATCCTGTACATTACTGGATGCACAACAACCTGATAACCATTAACGGACAAAAGATGGGAAAATCACTGGGGAATTTCATCACCCTCGATGAGCTATTTGCCGGATCTCATCCTCTGCTCGAAAAAGCATACGCACCGATAACGATTCGGTTTTTCATCCTGCAAGCTCATTACCGTAGTCCGCTTGATTTCTCAAATGATGCCCTGCAAGCTGCAGAAAAAGGGCTCGAGAGACTACTAAAAGCGATTGAATTACTCGAGAAAATCGAGCCTGCTAACGTTTCAACTATCGATGTCACCGAACTAAAAGATCGCTGTTATAGTGCAATTAATGACGATCTAAATACTCCGGTATTGATAGCCCATTTATTCGACGGCGTGAAAATGATCAACTCTGTAAATGATGGTAAAGCATCTCTCAATGCAGCCGATTTATTGGCTTTGAGAAAACTCTATTCCGATTTTACCTTTGAGATCCTGGGTTTCCAGCCTAACTCGAAATTAGAAAACGAAGGTGATAAAGAAGTATTAGACAATGTGATGAATTTATTGCTTAACATCCGCAATGAAGCCAAACAAAATAAAGACTGGTCAACATCCGATAAAATAAGAGATAGCCTCACCGATCTTAGAATCGAGATTAAAGATACCCGTGATGGATCACTCTGGGAATTGAAAAAATAAGGGATAACGAGATTTAAAGAGCGGATAACTTAGACCAGTTTTGGACAAGTTACCCGCTCTTTTATCTTTAGGATTGTAGCTATCCCAATTAAGGAACCGGAACTAATCGAAATATGATACCGGGATCCTCAATCGAGATATAAATATATCCATCAGGACCCATTTCAATCGTTCTAAGTCTTCCAATATTTGGAAACATAATCTCCTTGTGAATCACGGAATTGCCAATCATCTCACAACGAACAAGATACTCAAACCGTAATGATCCAACGAGAATATTCCCTTCCCATCCTTTGTATTTATCTCCTTTTACAAATGCCAATCCACTGGGTGCAATAGAGGGAACCCAATAAGTAATTGGCTGTTCCATCCCTACTTTAGCGGTATCCTTCGTGAGAATTGTTCCATCATAATTTATCCCAAAACAGATTACCGGCCAGCCATAGTTTCGTCCGGGCTGGATAATATTTAATTCATCTCCCCCTTTAGGACCGTGCTCATTTTCCCATAAGATACCAGTGTCGCTATTATATAAAAGCCCTTGTGGATTACGTTGACCATAACTCCAGATACTTTTCTTTGCATCCGGTGTGGTATAAAACGGATTATCGGCAGGTATCGTTCCATCATCGTTTAATCGGTGAATCTTTCCACAATCATTGGTTAGTGACTGAGCATTTTCTCCATTACCACGATCACCCACGCTGAGGAAGAGATGTCCTTTCCCATCAAAAGTAATTCGCCCCCCAAGATGATGGCCAACCTTAGTTTCCGGAAGTGCTCTAAACAATTCTTGCTTATCGACAAGAATATTATCTTTAATACGAGCCCGCATAAGGGTTGTATTCCAGCCCACCTCTTTGTCTACTGAGCAAGAGGGATACGAGAAATAAATCCATCCATTATTTTTGTAATCAGGATGAAGCCGCAGATCAAACAATCCGCCTTGTCCAACAACTTGGATCGTCGGAAGTCCTTGAATTTCAGCAACGCGCTGACTATTGCGATAGCGATACATTTTACCTTCACGATCATTCACAAGCATGTCGCCATCTGGTAAAAAAGCAATTCCCCATGGAGAACTGAGCCCTGTCACCACGGTATCGAGCCGAATATTCAGTTTTTCTGTTACGATTCGTTTCGTGTCAAGGTCTTTTATTCCGTTCTCACCGATATTAAATTCAAGTTTTGTATAAACTAATTTTGCAAGATCCCTCAACTCCTTTTCAGAAAAGACTTTTTTAAACGAAGGCATTCCAAAGTCGGGATAGCCAGTCTTGGCACTGGTATAAATATCATTCTGACCCTTGCCATATTTCCATTTTCGTGTTGCAAACCAGCTGAAATCTTCATGATGACAACTTGCACATACATTTTTAAAATTTCTTGCAGCATGGATCATCGAAGTATCCTCCTCTGCCACTAAAGAGGTCGAATTAATACCTTTAGTGTAGCTGGCACTAACCTGAAATGAAATTAAAAGGGCAACAAGGAAGAGTAGGATTTGAACTGTTTTTTTCATATTTAATCCATTTATTGGGAAGTAGTTTAATGTTAATTAGTTTAATGATATCCCTTCCCCCTTGAGATAAAGAAATACATTTTTTTCAAAACCTCCAAATTTGATATGCTATTAAGGCTAAGAATGGTATAATATTGCAAATAATGTCCTTATTTAGGTAGGGGCATCCTATTTTTTATAGGATATAAGCAATGTGCCGGTAACCCATCGCGGTTGGCCCGGATAAAAATAGCGTGGTGAAACGGGTCCGGAACCCGGGGCATTTACAACAACCATAGATGCGTAATGTTGGTCTGTGAGGTTATTAATTTTTATCGAAGCGTCGAGAACAACTAATTTTAAGAAAATGAAAACATATCCGCTCTTGAGGTTTAAGGTACTCCATTTACTTGAATAGTGACTATTAAGATCATTGATTGGCATTCGGCCTGAAGCATTCACTTCGAGTCGGGTGTAAAAACCTGCACGAGAACTTAACTCAAGGCTTCCCGATAGGATCTGATCAGGCATACCGGGAAGTTTTTTTCCTGAATAATCACTATTATCGGCGATAAAATTTTGAAAATTAAACCTAGTATTCGCATAACTAAGATTTGCCATCAACGAAAACTTGGGATTAGATCCATTGGTTTTCTTCCCAAAAATCCATTGATTAGCGGATATTTCAACGCCACGGTGTATCGACGAGCCGGCATTCATACCGACATAAACCTCCTCGGCAACTCTCTTGGGAACAATTAAATCGGTCACTCGCATATAGTAATAAGCAAGATCAAAAAATGTACCATGATTAAAAAGATTTACACGCGCTCCCCCTTCAAAACTCCATGCCTTCTCCGGTTTAATATCGCGGTTTATTAATCCAAGCGGACTTAATGTCTCAGACAGTGAAGGGACTGAAAACCCTTTATTTACAGAGGTGTAAACATAAAGATCTTCTACTGGATTCCAGGTAAATGAGAGGCGAGGAGCGATTATGGGTGAGAAATGATAAGCTCCCGACTGATTCAAGGTATCGGTAGGTGTCAGATCTTTAAACCTGAAACCTGAGAAGTTCGTGTTAAGTCCCCCTGCGATAGAAATACGCCGGTAGCGAGCTTCTACCTGGGTAAATAAATCAGTCTGCGAAAGATATTCTCTTCCATGCTGCACCATTCCACCTTTGACCCCTTTCCCTCCACTATTAGCGGACAAAGAACTATTGATTGCCTCCAAATAGAGATTGGATCCAGCACTAAATTTGACCGTTGTTTCGCCAACTTGCTTGGTCCGTCGAAGGAGAATTCGCCCCCCATAAGAGAAGCCCGATTCATCCAAAAAGTTAAACGGCCTATTCTCTTCGGTCTTTCTGGAATTCAAAAATATTGAGGCCGAATAATTCCATCCTGCCAAAGAGTAATAATGAAGATTATAACCTGCAAAGACCCGGTCGGGATGCTCGTATCCTTTAGTCTTTAACCAACTTGTTGCAGCTTTTTGCGGGTTCGTTTTAAAGGTTACCGAATCTATGGAACTTGGAATCTGTGCCTTTATTTTTGATCCGGAAAGAATTAAATTCCCAGATAATCTAGAGGTAAAATTCTGCTGGTAATTGATAAAAAAGGAGTAGCGGCTATATTGGCTATTTTGACGATAACCTTCACTACCAATACCGGAAATCGCAACTGCGAGATTGTTCTTCGTTGTAGCATTGGAATAGGTCACTCCACTCTTCCAATATCCAAAGCTGCCGGCCGAACCAAGCACTTTAAGCTGTTCAGTACCAAATTCACCCCTTTGTGGATATAACAAAACCGTTCCTCCTAATGAAGAGCCGTAAATACTTGAGGCTGGTCCTCGCAGAACCTCAACTCTATTAATATATTCCGGATTAATATCATCAAAAGTAGTCTCCCCCTCTGCGCTATACATGGGAATATCGCCGAAGAAAAGTTTAATTTTTTTTGTCCCATAGGCATAGCGTGAGCCGATTCCCCTAAGGGTTAATTTAATGGTCCCCAATGATCCCTCTTGCATAACAACGCCGGGAACAGAGGTTAACGACGATGCGATATTTACAGCCGAATTTTCAAGCCGACCAGCGGGGATCACAGAGATAGATCCCCCGGCAGCCTTTAACTGACCCGGCGTTCCATAAGCGGTTACCTCGATCTCAGAAAGGTCCACGACCGGAATTAACGCACGATCTGCCGTAAAGTTGCTTGTATCAGGACGACTTAAATTAGCAGGGCTCTTAATCTGCCCAAAAGTGGCAGAAAGAGTAAAGAGCAGAGAGGCAGTCAGAATGAGCTTCATAAGGTGTAAATTAAAAAATACGCTCCCGATTATTTAAGGTGGTTCAATGCACTCTCCATTTTAAGCAGACCCTCCTCGAGGGTTGCACGCGGACAACCGAAGTTAAGTCGAAAAAAACCATCCCCACCGGTTCCAAATTTACTCCCATGATTCAATGCAATTCCTCCATCAACAAGGACTTTGAACATCTGCTTCTCACTTATACCATATGCCGAAAAGTCTAGCCAGACAAGGAATGTAGCTTCAGGCTTCATGATTTTAAGCTTAGGCAATCGGCTGGAAATAAATTCTGCTACAAATTTATAATTCTCCTCAAGGTAGACCATAAGCTGATCAAGCCATTCATTTCCATCACGAAGAGCCGCCTCGGTAGCTATATTTCCAAAGATATTTCCACTGTGAATGTGCACCGTATTTAATACCTCTTCGTATTTGTGTCTGATTTTTTTATTCGGAATAATCACAAAAGCAGAGGAGAGGCCTGCAACATTAAAGGTCTTGCTGGCAGCCATTAATACGGCACTGTTCATTGCGATCTGCTCAGAGATAAGGGGAATCGGAAGATGCTTATTCCCGGAAAAGACGAGGTCAGCATGAATCTCATCGGATATAATAAAGATTCCATGCTCCGTACAGATTTGACATAACTCCTCAAGCTCAGCTTTGGTCCAGACCATACCACCGGGGTTATGAGGACTACATAAGATAAGAAGCTTCGTAGTGGCATCGATCCCTTTTTTCAAATTCTCAAAATCAAAGGTATATCTGCCATCTTTTATAACCAGCGGATTTTCCACCATTTTACGCCCCAACCCTTTGACACTTGTAAAGAATGGGAAGTATACAGGAGGCTGAACAATCACCGTATCACCGGGCTCAGAGAGCGCCATTATCAATAAGCTAACCGCCGAAACGACACCCGGGCTTGTGGTGATCATCTCCTTCTCAATTTTCCAGTTATGCCTATGATCCAACCAATCAATAATCGCTTGATAAAAGGCATCCGTACGATACGAATAGGCTAAAACATCATGGCTCATACGCTGTTGTAAGGCATCCATAATGAAATCAGGAACCCTAAAATCGGTGTCAGCAACCCAAAGAGGTAAGGCATCGCCATTCCCAAAATAGGTCTCCAGCAGATCGTATTTCACGCAGTCGGTACCGCGTCGTTCGATAATCTCATCAAAGTTGTATTTCTTCATATTTTATTTTTATAATCCTTCCCAGATCTGCAGTCTTAAAAAGGGTGTAGTATTCTAAATTCGTTCTATTTTTTTCAGGATGTTATATTCACCCCGTTTTTCAACCTTTAAAACAAAATCAAACCGATCAACATCAAGACAGAGATCGAAATCGGAAGCGGGAGACCACTCCTGATTAAGCGGATCAAGCAGCCTTGCTCCATCACCAATACGTAGTTGTTGTTTCATATTCTCAAAATCGGGTTCTACACAGAGCAATTTATCGCGTAGATATTGTGCCAAAAAAGTATCCTCCTGTGTTGGGTAGCGGCACTCGTAACCCATGCATACCAAACTCACATGAGCAGGTTTTTTTTGCTGAATATATCGAATTAGTGCTCCTGCATTTACAAAGCTACCGGTAATGATCTCATCGGCCTGCGTAGCATTAGCAATACCCTTCGTTCCTGAACTGGTAGTCATAACAACTGTTTTGCCCGTGAAATCATAATTCAGGATATGCGTAGGAGAGTTGCCAAAATCAAATCCCGGGACTTTACGTTCATGTCGTTCGCCTAACATGAGAAGTTCGGGGTATCGTTTTTTTAATTCAAAGGACTCCTCCACATGCTCAACAGGGATTATCGTATCGGCACCGCCATTAAAGATATAGCAGGCGGAAGAAAATGCTCTGAAAACATCAATAATAACTGTTAGTCCGCGTGCCGTTTTTGCCCCTTCAATGAGCTGGAGAATTTCGATTTCCATAGTTGTGGATCTTATTCCAATGAGATCTTTTGTAATTTGGCAGCGAATTTAACCTAAATGTAGAAAAGAACTATGATTTCTATCAAGATAAGAGATTTATCTCTCTTGCAATTTAAGATTCTGGGAAGCTATAACAATGTGATCCATTTCTCTTCGATACGAAATGGCGGATCAAGCACGGGTAATTACAGCTCATTAAACTTAGGACTAAACTCGGGTGATACAAGAGAAAATGTCATCAACAACAGGGAACGACTTTGCGCTGCTCTTGAGATCACTTCTAATCGTTTGGTATTTCCCAAACAGACCCATACGGCAACAGTAAAAATTATCACGGAGAGTTTCCTTATTGCCTCCGAGGAGGGGAAAAAAAATTACCTCCTTGATACCGATGCGCTGATTACAAATCTGAGTGGCGTATGCATAGCGGTAAAAACTGCTGATTGTGTTCCCGTTCTTCTTTTTGATCCGAGGCGAAAAGTTATTGCAGCGATTCATGCCGGATGGCGGGGAACGGTTCAAAAAATTGTTGGTGAAACGATTAGCCAAATGATACAAGAGTTCGGATCGGTGCCCGAAGATCTGATTGCAGTTATCGGCCCCTCCATTAGTCCTGAGGTTTATGAAGTTGGTGCTGAGGTTTACTCCCAGTTTAATGCTCCATTTTATAACCCGACGATACCTTATCAACCAAATAAAAGATTACTTGATCTTTGGAAAGCCAATCAGGAGCAGCTCCTTGATGCAGGCATCCCAGTAAATCAAATTGAAGTTGCCCAAATCTGCACCTTATCAGACCCCGAACGGTTCTTCTCTGCCCGCCGGGATGGCGCCAAAACCGGAAGGATGGGAAGCGGTATTATGCTGCGATAAAATGATTGCGCAAAGAAGGGTATGAAATACAAATGGATTCATCCTAATCTTTTGTAATATGCCCTTCTTTGCGCGAAAACTTAAGTGGTCAAATAAGACCCTATTTCTTCATATTCGAAAACGAATAGGGGAAGCTCTGTGGCAGGGTGCCCCGAACTTTATTCGCTGTTTTAGCCATATCAAACTGTATTTTACCTCCATTGGTTAAACTGGCATGGGTGATATAGTTTTTATCGTATTCAGCCCCATTGAAGGTAACTTTATTGATATAAACATTTTCGGAGCTATTTTGTGGCGCATTAATCTCCAGCTTCTTTCCATTCTCAAGCGCGAGAGTAATTTTTTTAAACAGCGGTGAACCCAGGATATACTCTCCGGTTCCGGGAGCCACAGGATAGAAACCCATTGCAGAGAAAACATACCATGCCGAGGTTTGACCATTATCCTCATCGCCACATAATCCGTCGGGATTTGGAGTATAGAGCTTATCCATTACCTGACGGACCCTATATTGTGCCTTCCACGGCTGGCCCAGGTAGTTATATAGGTAGATGGCATGCTGAACGGGCTGATTACCATGTGCATACTGTCCCATATTGGCAATAAGCATCTCTGTTATCTCGTGTATCTGAACACCATAATAGGAGAAATCGAAGGTTGGAGCTGAATCAAAAAGTTCATCCAGACGGCTAGCCATTTTCTCGCGACTTCCAAAGAGGTTTGCCAATCCTTGAGGATCATGAAATACGCACCAGGTATAGTGCCAACTCGATCCCTCGGTAAAGGCATCACCCCATTTATCAGGGCGGAATGGGGTCTGGAAGGTCCCATCTTCATTCTTCCCTCTCATAAAATTAACCGATTTGTCAAAAACATTCTGATAGTTCAGCGCACGCTTCGCAAAACGGTCAATCTCCGCCTGAGGACGTCCTATATCGTTAGCCAGTTTCCAGATACACCAGTCGGCAAACGAATATTCCAATGTCCGGGCAACATTCTCATTAACGCCAACATTATAGGGAACGTACCCCATCTTATTGTAATATTTAACACCATAACGACCAACAGAATGCATCGGACCCTCATTTTCGGTATTCTTTTGAATCGCTTCATAGAGTTTTGAGATATCGAATCCACGAATCCCTTTAAGGTAAGCATCGGAAATAATTACCGCAGAGTTCGATCCGATCATACAATTGCGATGACCCGGGCTTGCCCACTCAGGTAACCATCCGCTCTCGTTGTAGGTGTTAGCTAAACCCTCCATTAAATGTGAACTTAGCGTTGGATGCATCAAGGTAAAATAGGGGAATACGGCACGGAAAGTATCCCAGAAACCGTTATCGGTAAACTGATATCCCGGAAGTACCTTCCCATTGTAAGGACTATAATGGACAACTTTATTAGTAACATCGATTTCGTAAAATTTGCGAGGAAAGAGCATAGTCCTGTAAAGAGCAGTATAAAAAGTACGGTTTTGGTCTACTGTTCCCCCTTCAGCTTTCACGCGGGTAAGCTCTGTATTCCAGGCCACTTCAGCATTGGCTTTGGTCTGATCGAATGTTTGCTTTCCAAGCTCGCGATCTAAATTAAGCTGAGCCTGTTCAGGGCTAATAAATGAGGAGGCTATACGGGCATGGATCTTCTCCCCTTTCTTGGTCTTAAAGGTAAGAATTGCCATTACATGTTTCCCTTCAGCTTCCTTGCTTCCCTGAGTTAAGATACTATCTTTCCAGGTCGCCAGGTCAGAGAACTCTTTATCAAAAACAATTACAAAATAGTTATGAAAATTTTCAGGAACTGAACCACTATTGTTTCTGCAATAGCCGGTAATCTTCTTCTCAGCTGATGATATTTTAACCATCGATCCATCATTAAAGGCATCAATAAGGACATGTGCCTGATCGGATTCGGGAAAAGTAAACTGAAATTGTGCGGCCCTCTCTGTTGGAGTAATCTCAGTAACCACATCATAATCGGCTAAATATGCACGATAGTAATGAGGCTTTGAAATTTCCGCCTTATGCGAATACCACGAAGCACGCTTATTCTCATCTATTATCAGCTTCCCAGTCTCGGGGAATAGCGAAAATGCGGCATAATCACCAATCCACGGACTAGGTTGGTGTGTCTGTTTAAAACCCCTGATTTTGGTGTCGTTATACATATAGGCCCACCCATCTCCCATCTTATTGGTTTGCGGAGTCCAGAAATTCATCCCCCAAGGAAGAGCAATAGCGGGATAGGTATTCCCGTTAGATAGGGCATAATTGGAATTGGTTCCGACAAGCGGATTTACATAATCTACAAGTGAAGTTTGTGACCCCCCGGCTTGCTGCCCAAAGGCTATCGAAGAGATTACCAGCAGCATAAAGAGGATAAATTTAAATCTCATTTCCATCATTTTAGTTAATTATCAGTAGTTTACTATTTAATTCTAAGTTTTTTCTAACAGTCATCATAATCCTCATGCACAATCGTGAAGTCATTAAAACAGCCCTTTTATCCGCTTACCTGAACCTCGAGACCTGTCTCAGCTCTTACTCTGCGCGCGATAGCTTCCAATTCTGCTACCGGAACTTTTCGAAGATCTTTGGCTGGAGTATCACGGGCAATGGTATAGATCATAACCGATTTAGGGTGAATCTCCAGCAAGAGAGCTATCCAGGCATCTAACTCTACATCGGTAGTATTATCAATCCGAACTCCATCAAAGCTCCCTTTGAGAAACATCGTTTGGATAATTTGATTCCCATCGAACTTTTTAATATTGGCAACCAACTTCTCCAGATTAAACCTTCCAACAGGCTGATCAATAATTTGAATTGTCTTCTCAATGCCAGAATCAAGTTTAAGAATATTATCATCAACTTTTTTCAATGCTTCAATCACAACCGCTTTATGCAGCATTGTAGAATTCGACAGAACGGCAATGCGTGCCTGAGGGCATAACTCAGCTCTAAGGCACAGTGTATCTGCAATAATTGCGGCAAATGCAGGATGAAGTGTGGGCTCCCCATTGCCCGCAAAGGTGATCACATCTGGAAGAACACCATCCCCTTTCATAACGACCAATTTTTCACGCAACATTTTGCTCACTACAGTTCGGGATGGGAATATAGCCTTAACAGATCCTTTTTCAGGATTCCAGCCACACTCGCAATAAATGCAATTGAAAGAACACAATTTAGAATCATTTGGTAACAGGTTAATGCCCAATGAAATTCCTAATCGTCGACTGATTACCGGCCCAAATATTGTTTGATTAAAAAGAAATGTTGGCATATATTAATCGTTGATACTATCCATTTCGGGTTTAAAAGTAATTCATTAAATCAACTTTTTTACTTGCGAATTGCTCCTTAGCCGAAGATGATGTAAATCCATACCGGTGATCAGATTAATGCCCGGTTTTTTTCCCACCTCTATCGTCCCGGCCCAATCGCTTATTGACAAAGCTTCGGCACCATTGCGGGTTGCCCAAATCACTAGCTCAGCAAAAGAGAGAGCAGGGAAATGGGATTGAATTGTTCTTAACTCCTCAACAATCGAGAGCTTATGATTTGAGGCAAGACTATCGGTGCCAATGCATATTTGCACCTTATTATTTTGGAGAAGTTCAATGTCGGGCAGCTGATCTTCGATAAAAAGATTTGAGTTCGGACACACTATAAACCAGGTTTGCTTCAGGGAACGGATGTTTTTAATCGTATCCAGATCTTTTTGAGTCGTGTGGATATTATGAACCAACAGAACATGATTTCCCGTTGGTAGGAATTCAATCACACTCTCAAGAGCTGAATTACCGGTAGGCTGAAAAGAGGTAAGATCAAGGTGATGATTATCTATTAGATGATCATAGATTGCACCTGAACCGAACCGAAATAGTTCATCTTCTTCGCTTGATTCCTGGCTATGCATCGATAAGATCGACCGAGTCTCAATTGCTTTTGCTGATAATAAAGCAAATAGCTCTGTGGAGTTCGAATATGGGGAATGAGGAGTCATAGAACCAGCTAATCCAATCGACTGCAACTCATTAAGCAAGTTTGCAGCCTCAGTAAAAGCTTTTATAGCCCGTTGGGGACTAAATCCCAATGCCTCGACAAAGGTATGATAGACAATCTTGGAGTTATATTTAACTGAATGCGTAAGATTTGAATTTGACACATCCCCTACTGCTACAACTCCGTTAGCGGCAAGTTTTGCATCTGCGTTTCGGGCATGCTCAACCACCTTAAGTTCATCAGAGGTACGCAATTGTAAAATCTGATTTAGGAAACCAGGCAATCCTATTTTTTCAGGTATTAATCCCTTTAGATGAGATAATTCAAGATGACAGTGGGCATTTACAAATCCGGGGGTTATAACACCGCTATAAAATTCGAGCCCAGACTGCTCCTGAAGCAGCCCTTTTGTGTCGATAATTTCGGCTACTATACCTTGGTCAGTTAAGATAATAATCCCTTTTTCAAGAACTCTGCCGGTACCTGTGAAGATATAATGAGCCGAAATCTTACGCATGAAAAATTACCTTCTTTTTGCCCGACTAATGGAGTCTTGAACATGAAAATCGGCTTCAATAAAATGGAGTCGGTTAAGCACTTCATCATAAATAGGCTTATATTTCTCAGGGTATTTCCCATAATATAATAACGAGGCTTCTAAGACCTTCTGATCAATTTTATACTTCTTTAAGACCGATAAGTAAAGATCTTCAGAATAATTATCACGCGTAATCTTCTGCAAATAGCGCTGCGAATAAATCCCTTCGGCAAGATGAAGGTCGACAAGAATCGGGGTGATCTTCGATGCCGATAATACGCCTTGTGGAACACCTTCCGAGCAGCATAAGAAAAGCATAGTTAGGCTCATTAAAATTAAATACCGTCTCATTCGTCGTCCTCCATTTGTTTTATTTCCCTGAATTTTTTTGAAAAAGGGGAGGCAAAAACAAAAGCGTTTAGCTTCTTATTACGGGTACTAAAGATTTGAGAACTATTTCCCTCCCAGCACTTCTGACCTTCCGAGATAAAAAGTATCGTATCCCCAATCTCCATAACAGAATTCATATCATGGGTATTAATAATTGTTGTAATATCAAATTCAGCGGTAATCTCCTTGATCAGTGCATCGATAAGAATGGAAGTTACCGGATCGAGTCCGGAATTTGGCTCATCGCAAAACAAATACTTCGGATTCAAGGCGATAGCCCTTGCAATAGCAACTCTCTTACGCATACCTCCTGAAATCTCGGAGGGAAATAAGTAGTTCGAGTCGTTAATATTTACCCGCTCAAGACAGAAATTTACCCGTTGATTTTTCTCCTTAAGAGTCATCTCGGTAAACATATCCATCGGGTATCTTACATTCTCTTCTACGGTTAAGGAGTCGAAGAGCGCCCCATTTTGAAATACCATCCCTATCTCTTGCCGCAATAATTTTTGCTCCTGAAAATCCATATTCTGATTATTCCGTCCATCAAAGAGTATCTCCCCTTCTTCGACATCAAATAATCCAACGATAGACTTTAACAAAACTGTCTTTCCAGAGCCACTCTGGCCGATAATTAAATTGGTCTTCCCTTTCTCAAATATGGCTGAGATATCTTTAAGAACTTCACGCCCTTCAAAAGATTTAGATATGTTTTTTATTTCAATCATTTGAATAGCAGCTGAGTAAGGACGAGGTCGAAAAACAGGATTAAAATACTTGTATTAACCACTGCCTTGGTGCTTGCCCTTCCCACTTCAAGGGCACCACCCTGCACATAATAACCCATATAAGCAGGCACAGAAGCAATTAAAAATCCAAAGACAAATGTTTTAATTATCGAAAATGAGACATAAAATGGGACGAACAGCGTTGTAATTCCAGTAATATAGGTCGCAATAGTGACTGCCCCTGAGAGTGGACCCGTTATTAATCCACCCACCAATCCACAAAATACACTAATGATAAACAGAAAAGGGCTAATAAAAACCACTGCAATGATTTTGGGAAGTATGAGATAGGAAGCCGAATTAACCCCCATAATCTCCATCGAATCTATTTGCTCTGTAATGCGCATGCTTCCTAATTCAGATGCAATATTGGAACCAACCTTACCGGCAAGCATCAGGCTAAGTACTGTTGAAGAAAATTCCAAAATTAGCGTATCCCGATTTCCTAATCCTATTATATAGGTCGGCATTAATGGATTAACCATGTTATAAGTCAATTGCAAGGTAATGATGCCTCCCATAAAAACAGAGATAATGGCCACAATACCGATTGAATTAATCCCCAATTTTTCAATCTCAAGAATTAGCTGTCGAAAATATATTGAATTTTTTTCGGGTTTTTTAAATACCCTGGACATAAGCAAAAAATATTGTCCTATGTGATAGAAGATACCCACTTATTAGAATTTAGTTTTAATGGTGACAATTAATTGTTTACCTATTTAAAATAGCTTATTTTTAAGTAATATATGACCAATAAATTTCACGATAAAAGTACAAATAATTTACTGAATGAGTCATACTAGTTTTTCTAGACCCAATACTAAGGATTCAACAAAAAGATCGGTATATTAAAAAAATAGATAATTTTGAGTAAAAATATTGGGATGGAAAATTGCAAGAATTATTGTGTGATTATGGCCGGCGGAATTGGAAGTCGATTTTGGCCTCTGAGTACGGCTGAGAAACCAAAACAGTTTCTCGATTTTCTTGGTGTCGGCCGTACTTTACTTCAACTCACCTACGATCGTTTTTCAAAAATCATCCCGCCCGAAAATTTTCTCGTCGTAACCAGCGAAAGTCATAAAAACCTGGTATGCTCTCAACTCCCGGAACTCAAGAGTTCGCAGGTATTATCAGAACCTCTGCGCCGAAATACCGCCCCTTGCGTGGCCTATGCAACCTATAAGATTTTAAGCACCTGTCCTGATGCCAATGTAATAGTCGCACCATCAGATCACCTTATTCTAAAGGAAGATTACTTTATCGAAGAGATAAAAAATGGACTTAACTACGTCACCGGACGTGACGTGCTTCTTACACTGGGACTCCATCCCAACCGCCCTGAGACAGGGTATGGGTATATCCAGGTTGCAGAGACGGTTTCTTTTAATCATATGGACAACCTCTATAGAGTTAAGACATTCACCGAAAAACCGGACCGTAAGATGGCTGAGTTATTCATTGAAACAGGTGAGTTTTATTGGAATTCAGGTATTTTTATCTGGTCGGCACAGGCAATCTTAAATGCGCTTATCAAGCACCTTCCGGAGGTAAATGCCCTTTTTGAATATGGGAAGAAGCACATTAATACAGACAACGAAATACAGTATATCAATAAAGTGTATTCCGAATGTCCAAATATCTCTATCGACTATGGGGTGATGGAGAAGGCTGACAATGTTTATGTGTTATGTGCGGATTTTGGATGGTCAGATTTAGGCACATGGGGTTCACTCTACGAGAATCACCAAAAAGATGAATCTCAAAATGCAGTAAGCGGAAACAGGGTCTATCTCTACGATTCGGAAGGATGCATTGTCAATATGCCAAACCAAAAAATCGCAGTTATCCAGGGGCTTAAAGACTATATTATTGTGGAATCAGAGAAAACATTGCTGATCTGCAAAAAAGATGACGAACAGCAGATTCGACAATTTGTCGCTGATGTGAGTCTCTCGGAAGAGAAAAAATAATGCGTTGCAAAATAAGTTAAGTTATATCAATAAAGTACTGTCGTAATTAGTCATTCTTCACGTTGACTTCTCTGCTAACACTTGGATAACAACTACCTAATCCCTTCCAAGGGAGTGGCAAAAAAAGTTTTATTCAAAAATAAATCTGAAACCCATTTTGCACCCATAAAAAAGAGGGGCAATACAAAATTAGCCTCAATTAGGTAGACCCATTATCCCAGATTATTCAATTACATATTTATTGCATTCTTTTTATTCTGATTTTTATTGGTGTATCTTTCAGTAAATCGTTTAATACCCTTGGATTTTTATTGTCGAAATGGTAAGGATAAAGAATATCAGGCATGATTCTTCGGGCAGCGTCTGCAAACATTTGAAAGGTCATCAAATAGGGGAGGCCCAAAGGGAGAAAGGCAATATCAATATGTTTTAGATTAGCCATTTCAGGTATAATCTCCGTGTCTCCTGCCATATATATCCTCTTACCTCCAAAATTAATCACATATCCATTCCCATTCCCTTTGGGATGATACGATATCCCATCTCCTCCAACATTGACAATATTATAGGCAGGTACTGCTTCAATCTTAAAATCTCCAAAAGTTTTCGATTCTCCATTGAGTAAGATTTGTGCATTTTTAATAAGTCCCTGAGCACTTTTATTGGCTATTATTTTTGTTTCTGGGTTTGCGATCAATTCAATCGAACTTGTGCTAAGATGATCATTATGCTCATGTGTGATAAGAATGATGTCGGCCTTTGGCAGAGTTTTAAAATCGATATTCTGCGCAATTGGATCAATATATACTGCCTTATGGCCGGCTTCAATTAATAGGGTTGCATGCCCTATGAATGAGATTACCATATTACCCAGCTCTGTTTTTAATGTATCTTTTTCGATAGGTTTTGTGGGATTTTCAGCTTTAATATTGCCACTCAAACACGCAAATAAAACTAAACTAAAAATAATTACTCTCTTTTTCATAACTTCTGGTTTTTAAATAACTGTCGAATTTACAAAGAATTAGGACATAATTATTATCAATATATTTAATATTTTGTTTATCGAGTAAATACTAATCGATTCTTGGAGAAGAAAGGGAAGAAGAAATGATTCCAGATTTGGATCTAAGCCAGTCCATGGTGGAGACTGAGAGGGTTATTCCACATAAATAGGAGGTATATTATATTTCCCTCATAACTAGCGCTCATTACACCCCTAAATTTTTTTGAGATTTAGTTGCAAAAGAACTGAATCTCTAACTGCATTAAATTTATCCATGTTAGCTGGCTTAATAGGTTCTGCGGGAGGGGACTTTATAGTAAGCGGATTGACCGGAGATCCATCCATATAAACGCGGAAATCGAGATGAGGCCCTGATGCAAGACCGGTAGCTCCAACATACCCAATCACCTCACCTTGTCTGACATGTGCCCCAACTTTAAGCCCATTTGCAAATTTAGACAAGTGCATATAGCTTGTAGAATAGACCGAATTATGTTTAATTTTAACAAAATTACCCCCTCCAGCGGGCTGATAACTTTTTTGAAGTACCACGCCATCACCAATCGTATAAACCGGGGTGCCGGTGGCAGCAGCATAATCAACACCATGATGGGGCCTCACGATACGCAAGACAGGATGCATTCTGTTATTTGAAAAACGGGAACTGATATGCGAAAATTTTAACGGCGCTTTAAGAAACGATTTTCTCAAACTATTCCCCTTCTGATCAAAATAACTTGACCCATCGTCCTGAGTAAACCTTATGGCATAATACTCCGTCCCCCCTTGCGAAAAGGAGGCAGAATAGATCTTGCCAAGACCAATAGACTCTCCGTTTACAAAATCCTCATCAAAAATAACCGTAAACCGATCCCCCTTCTGAATCGCAAAAAAATCGATTGTCCAGGCGTAAATATCAGATAATTCAACCGCCAGCATCGGACTTACATTACTCTCCTTGATCGCATTCCAAAGTGAACTAGTAATCACACCTGTGGCAATCTGCCTCTTAGAAGTTACAGTATGCTTACCTGCTTTCACTTCCAACGTACCCGTTAAAGAATAGAGATAATAATCGATACTATTACTCTCATACGCCAAGTAGAGAGGCCTACGATTGGTATCGGTAGAATAAAACATGGTATACCGATTCCCCGCCCTCATCTTTCGAACATCAAATACCGAGCTCGAATTTTTTGCAAGCTGATCCACGGTAGGGGCTGAGACACCTCGATCAATTAAAATATCCGATAGATTTTGATTCCTCTCAATAGTACCTTCTTCAATATGAAATGAGTCAGCCTTCAGCCCATAGAACACTTTTGGCTCAGGAATCTTAACAACAAGATCTTCCCCAAGAGGAGGAAGAGGTTGTAAAAAGCGCAAATAAATAAAGGTCAGAAAAAAAATAGCGGATGCAATAACAATTCCTCTGATGATAACCTTTTTGCGAATACTCATTGACTTAATTTAAAAATGGTGATCCGCTAAATTAATTATTTCGAACAGCTTTTTAATACTTTAATTTATCAAATCCTTTCCCATATACCCCCATTACTGAGTTCAAAGAGATAAATGCATTGGGATCAAGCTGTTTAATTTTACGAAATATTTCGGGCGACTCCCGTTTCTTTACCACAGTCATTATTACCTTAACATTCTGCTGGGTGTACCATCCTGTTCCATCAATAACTGTAAGTCCTCGCCGTGCCTCATAATTAATAAAATTGGCAATCTGCTCATATTTATCAGAGACAATAAACAATTGAACCGACTGTTGTGCCCCTGTAAGAAACGCATCGATAGAATAGGCAACCACCCACATCGAAACATACCCATAAACAAGTTTCTCTGCCGAATGAAGCACTAGATATGACGATGCAATGATCACTACGTCACAATACATAATTATTCTGCCGGGACTAATATTGCGGTATTTATTAATGATCATTGCTATAATGTCGGTGCCACCGGTACTTCCCCCTTCATTGAAGATCAAACCGATCCCAATCCCACCAAGGATGCCGCTGAGCACCGCCGACAGAAACATATCCTTAAGAATCGGCTCGGTCACATAATTTTGCATCACATTCAACATCACCGCGATGATGGTCATGCTGAAAATCGTTTTAATACCAAAGTTGATACCAAGGACCTTAATCGCAATAAGCACCAGAAAGATATTAATTATAAAAAACGTATACCCGATTCCGAAACCTGTTGCGTAAAAGACAAGCATTGAAATTCCTGTTACGCCGCCACCCGCAATCTTTAAGGGGATAAGAAAGGCGGTGATTCCAAATGCATAGAGCCCCAATCCAATCACCATTACCGTATATGAGCGTATTTGCCCAAAAAGCTTTCTCCACATAGTTTTATCTTAACTTAGTCTAAAAACAGCAAATCATGCATTCTAACATATTGATTTTCTAGGTCTTATATTCCTTTTGGTAATTTTTATCTTTTTGTTCCACTATTTGAAAATGGTATTCATTTTAACACTATTTTTGGAGAATTATAACCCATATTCACTTAGCATTGAATATCAGGCTTTTCACTACAAATTTAATCAGAATAGTTTACAATAAATTAATCTCGAAATGAAAATTCACGAATATCAGGCTAAAGAAATTTTAGCACGTTATGCGATCCCTGTAACCAAAGAGGTACTTTGTTATACTGTTGCAGAAGTTAAAGCGGCAGCAGAAAAATTAGGCTATCCGTGTGTCGTTAAAGCACAGGTATTAATAGGCGGCCGGGGAAAAGCCGGTGGTGTAAAGCTTGCCCGTACATTAGCAGATGCAACATCTGCCGCCGAAGCGATCCTGGGAATGGACATTAAAGGGTTTACCGTTGAAAAAGTACTAGTGGCTCAGGGTGTCTCATTTGTGAATGAGATTTATGCGGGCTTAACCATCGACAGAAACACAAAATCGGTCGTCTTTATGGCTAGCCGCGAAGGTGGTGTTGAAATTGAAGAGGTGGCAAAAGATAATCCCGAGGCAATCTTAAAATTTGCTATTGATCCCGATCTTGGAATGGCCCCATTCGTTGCACGTAAAATTGCGTTTGCACTATTCGATGATATTAAACTGGTCAATCAGGCTGTTGGAATGTTTCAAAAACTCTATCAGGTATTTTTGGATACCGACGCTTCTCTGGTTGAGATTAATCCACTGGTTATTACTTCCGAAGGACAGTT
Source organism: uncultured Bacteroidia bacterium (assembly GCA_903907075.1). Classification (GTDB taxonomy): domain Bacteria; phylum Bacteroidota; class Bacteroidia; order Bacteroidales; family Prolixibacteraceae; genus JAAFHB01. The sequence continues at coordinate 20,419 of CAIVMQ010000067.1, read as the reverse complement.
GCTCGCCTTAGATGGCAAGATGACTTTTGACGACAATGCCCTATTCCGTCAATCGGAAATCCTCGCCCTCAATGAGCCTTCTGAAGACGAGATTAAAGAGCTATATGCTAAAGATAAAGGGTTATCATACATTCGATTGGATGGAAATATCGGATGCATGGTCAATGGTGCCGGACTTGCGATGGCAACAATGGACATGATTAAACTGTACGGTGGTGAACCAGCCAACTTCCTCGATATTGGTGGTAGCTCAAACCCCCAAAAGGTCATTGATGCGATGAATCTTATTATCTCAGACAAAAATGTGAAGGTTGTGATGATCAATATTTTTGGAGGAATTACCCGTTGCGATGATGTAGCACGAGGATTAATCTCTGCTCTGGAACAGATTAAAGTTAATATCCCAATCGTAATCCGACTCTCAGGGACCAATTCAAAAGAAGGTCTGGAGATTCTCAAAGATGCGAACCTTCCAATCGTCGAAACAATGAGTGAAGCGGCTCAAATGGCCATAAGCCTAAGCCTTACTATTTAAGATAATTTAATTAAAAGAATATTATGAGCATTTTAGTTAATAAGAATACCAAATTACTTGTCCAAGGCATTACAGGCCGGGATGGTGGTTTTCACACACAAAAAATGATCGATTACGGCACAAATGTCGTAGGTGGTGTCTCTCCGGGTAAAGGAGGTCAAGAGGTGCATGGTGTTCCTGTATTTAATACCGTTGCCGATGCAGTAAAAAAGACGGGTGCCAATACCTCAATAATTTTTGTCCCTGCACCCTTTGCAGCTGATGCCGCTCTTGAAGCATCTGAAGCGGGAGTCGGACTTGTAATTATCATCTCTGAAGGTGTTCCTACCCTTGATATGGTTCGTATCACTCCGTATCTAAAAAAGAATGGCACTAAGCTTATTGGAGCTAACTGTCCGGGGCTGATGTCGCCGGGTGAAGCACTTGTGGGAATCCTTCCTGTAAGCATCTTTAAGAAAGGGAATATCGGATTGATGAGTCGCAGTGGTACCTTAACCTACGAGATGGTTTATCAATTAACGAGTAATGGCCTAGGTCAAAGCACCTGCGTAGGAATTGGTGGTGATCCCGTTGCCGGACTATATTACGAAGAGTTATTACAAATGTTTGAAGAAGATCCAGATACGCATGCAATCGTATTGATGGGTGAGATTGGTGGAGATGCTGAAGAGCGTGCCGCTGAATATATTCGCAAACATGTTACCAAGCCTGTAGTAAGCTTCATTGCGGGTCAGACAGCCCCTCCGGGCAAACGGATGGGTCATGCGGGGGCCATTATCTCAAGTGGAACAGGAACAGCTGCCGAGAAAATTACAGCCTTTGAGAACGCAGGAGTTCAAGTAGCAAAACAACCTTCTGAAATCCCAGGAATGTTAAAAAAATTACTCAACCTATAACACAAAAAAATGCGTAAACAACGAACAAAACCCGTTTATCTACCGGGTTTTGTTCGTTTAAATACCTATCGGAAACAGATTATTGCTTAGCTCGTGCCAAAAGATAGCTTCGGATTAGTTCAATATCTGCATTGCTAACCTTCGCCTTTTGCTGCATTACAGTTAACATCGGATTCCACTCACTCGGCCTCAGGTAATTAGGGGCAATGAGGCTATGACAGCTACCGCAATTTCGAACATAGAGTGATCGTCCTAATGCTAAATCTTCAATTAAAACGCCTGCCTTTTGAGCATCTGCAGATAACGGAATATAGAGACCCGGAGCACAAGAAAAAAGCACTAACACAAAACAACCGATAGTTAAAAACATCTTGAAACTAGAACTCATAAGAAAATATTAACCTAGTTTGAAGTCGTTCATTATCAGCTAACTCTAATCCACCCCCCTGCAGGTTTGCAATTTGGGGCATGCACGTAAGATTAATCCAAAATGCACTTGAATGATACGAGAGTGAAGGCCCCGCCAATAAAATTGAACGGGCAGCAGTAGATCCAAGCATTTGATTCTTGTTAAAGGCCTCAAAACCTATGTTTAGATCCTTTTTAATCCTGTAAGACAAACCATAATTCATTTCGAAAGTAAACTGATCTGTTTTAATATCCACGATATTGGCGCCTTGAGAAATAAAATCACGCTCAACTTCATATTCCCCAACTAAATTAAAGGCGCTTGTAAATTTCCCCATCTGCTTGTCTAAAATTAATTTCCCCTCCACCGCCGTAGCAGTTGGTGCAATTGAATATTCGAGATAGAGTGCCGACCCAAGTCTGTTTGCCATCGGATCGGTAAGTTTGATCTTCCATTCATTAGAAAAACTGTAATCAGTACTACTTACGAGGCTCTTCGTACCATCTTCTGAGGTTACACCACTACTGTATCCATAATTTAAATAGAAAGCGGTTTGCAATTTATGCCCGAGACCAATCTCAAATTCCAAACTGTGATCTAATCCCTTGTAATAATCTGTTCTCCCATTCGCCAAGGTAGACCAAACTTCGATCTCCTTTTGACCTTTATTTAAGACTCCACTTTGATACGTATAGGTGAAAACGCGATCTTGAGCTTGAACTTCCCAGATTGAAATAACTAAAATGAGGAAAAGGATAACCTTATACATAGAAATAATTTAACTAGCCAACAAAGATAAAGCTTTAGCAGTAAATTAACAATCTCATCTAACCTCGATTTTATATTATGAACTACTTAAACTCAGTAGAAATTATACAACAGCTAATACTCTGAGAATAATTCCCAAATTCTCCGGATAATATCCCAATGTCAAATAAAGTAGCATAACCCACTGCAATACTCCGATTATTTATTGCCAGTACACAAAATACCCATCGGAATTAGATTACGGCATCGGCAATTTCGTTTACCTCATCCGACGCGGCAACCATAACATCGCGCACACTTTCGGGCATCCCTGCAGCAAGACTTGAACCATTTAGTAACGCGACATAGGTCTTTTCATCCTCTTTAAGGTAAATTGAGATCCTGCAAGGCATCATGGTAGAAGCCCACCGCACATCGCTCTTCTCGAGAATTTTTCCTGAATATTCAGGTTTGCAAACCTCGAGTATCTTTACCGACAGAACGATTTTCCCTGATTTAGCAAGAGATTGTTGCAAATCATGGATTGCTGGAATCATCCAGTTACGCCTTTGAGCTTCGGCAGTTAATAATTCAACGGTCTTGTCGAAGTCCCATTTACTCTCTTTTTCAATAATCAGCTGAATTGGTTCCATCTTTATTTTAATTAGATATTAAGATTGCTGTATTTAGTATTAAATCCTTAAGACGATAAAAAGTTGTTTCCGCCACAAAAGGACGAAAACACAAAAAAGGGACTACAGGTATTCATTAGATCTATTTTGATTCAACGGTTATTCTATTTACGCAAGTACCTTCCAATCTCCTTCTCCAAGTCTGGCCCATGAAGGTTTTTTGCCACAATGACACCCTTACCATCTATTAAAACATTGAATGGCAATTCCTGGATGTTATAGGTCTTTGCAACCGGCGATCTCCAAAATTTCAGATCGCTTACCTGGATCCAGCTAATATTATTTTTGGCAACGAAAATTTCCCAATTCGGTTTTTTGGCTTCCATTGCAACTCCATAGATTTCAAAACCCGTTCCATTGGTAAAAGATGTCTGTTTGTATTTTTTGTACAACCGGGCTAATTCAGATTGTTCCTCTACGCATGGAGCGCACCAGGTACCCCAGAAGTCAATCAACACAAATTTACCTTTTAAGGCAGATAATGCGATTGTGTCCCCTTTGAGTGAGGGCAGTTTGATCTCAGGAGCCATATTCCCTCTTTCAAGTCCTGTTGGCTGAGCAGTTAAGGTATAAGTACTCCCTCCAAGTAACAGTAGTGCAAAAGCCAATGCAAAGATTCTCATAAATAAATGATTATTAACTTATTCCGACATTGGATAACCCTTGTCAATCCAGTCAACCTTAATGTTTTGAGGCAGGTTTAATAATTTATAATTTGTGAATTGCATACTTTTTAAAAGTTCCATCGCTGGCCTGACATTGGGACATCTCGAGAACGGGCAGCACCCGCAGTAGACCACAATCTGTGATTTTTTTGGCAGGTTGATAAGCTTTTGCTTCAGTTTATTCAGGTTCTCTTCTTTCATCGCAGGTCCGATATCGATTGAACCTTTGACAATAGCCTGCATTCCAATACAGTAGACTATTGGTTGTGGAGAATTAGGATCATTCAAAACCTTGGCTATATCTGCCGGAGCCAATAACTGCTGTGGTGTCCACGGATCACTCTGACCCTGGCAAGAAAATTCAGTGGCTGCAAACACAGACATTGCAACGGCAATAAATAAGAAAGTTAAGATTTTTGTTTTCATCTGATAATTAGTATAAAATAATAAGTTATGAACCATTTTAATCGTTTTATCTGCGCATCATCATCTGCATCAACCCTCCGCCGTTTTTCACATTGGTAAATCCCATTTGCAGTAGCATTCGCTGACCATAACCTGATCGTGCCCCCGATGCACAGTAAAGTGTCAGGTCTCGCGACTTAGCTCCTAATTCGTTGATCCGGTTTTGCAATTCATCCACCGGAATATTAACAGCCCCGGGATAGGCTCCACCTGAAAATTCATCTGTCGAACGGACATCAACAATTAATGGTTCTGTGGAAACTTTTGCTGCAGCAGGCGGTGCATTTCGTTGTGCCATCATCGCAGAAATGCCGCCACCATTTTTCACCCTGGTGTAACCGAGCTGAGACAGCATCTGTTGTGCATAAGACGAGCGGCCACCTGAAGCGCAATAAACAACGATTTCACGTTCCAGATTAGATCCCAATTCGCTGACTCGGTGTAATAATTCATCCAGCTGGATGTTAATTGAACCGGGATATACTCCGCTGCGACACTCTTCGGGAGTGCGGACATCGACAATTAGTAACGAATTATCATCGTGATTCACTGCAACTTCCTTTTCTTCAACCCCTTCAGCTTCCTCTTCAACAGATTTTGCCACAACAGGTAAGAGATTTATTTGAATATATTTAAATCCAATGGTTCGCTCAAACCTTTGAATGGAAGTATGTCCTCCCGAAATATTGGTCACATCGTTAAACCCTGCACCGAGTAAGGTACGCAAAGCTTGATGCCCTTTCTTACCGGTCTCATCATAAACGATAACCGAGCGCTCGGGAGAAAGGCTGGAAATTTGCTGAGGCAATAACTCCAGGGGAATATTTACGGCTCCCTTAATATGACTCTTTTCGAAAGCAAAAACATCACGCACATCTACAAAAACAGGATTCTTCCCATCGATGAAATTATCCAGTTCCGCAACCGTAACCGAAGGGCTGAAGCCCGAAATCCGGTTTTCGGCGGTATATGCCGCCATGTTCACCGCATCATTGGCAGTTCCGATTGGCGGTGAATAGGCAAAATCAATATCTGCCAGATCACTGATGGTCAATTTTGCAGCTGTTGCGGTTGCAATCACATCCAATCGTTTATCTGCACCTTTGTAACCTGCAGTTTGTCCGCCAAGAATAACTCCTGTATTACGGTCGTAAATCAGCATTGCGGTAACCGTTTTGGCACCGGGATAATAGGAGGTGTGATGTTCCTTATGGACCACTACTGCGTCGGCATCCATTCCGGCAGCGCGAGCTTGTTTGAGTGAAAGCCCGGTAGTTCCGGCAACAGCTTCGAAAACACGAACTACTGAAGTTCCGAGGGCCCCTTTATACTTGTGATTTCCTCCAAGCGCATTTTCAGCGGCAATACGACCCTGACGATTCGCAGGTCCGGCTAGTGGGATTCGCACTTTCTTTCCATTCACACGATGTTCAATCTCCACCATATCACCCGCCGCAAAAATATCGGGATCAGAGGTCTGTAATTGTGAATTCACCAACAATCCTCCCGCTTCCCCAATTTCGAGTCCCGCCTCTTTTGCAAGTTGGAGTGTAGGGCGAACACCGATTGAGAGTAAAACCATATCGGCTTCAAGAACCTTTCCATTGTCGAGTTTTACAGCATGAGCCAATATTTCGGTAACTCCTGCCCCTGAGTGGATTCCAACTCCGTACGAAAGAAGTTCATTCTCAATAAATCCAGCAGTCTCGGCTTCCATCAGCGCCATAACGTGGGGCATCATTTCCACCACATTTACCTTTAAACCCCTTTTAACAAGAGCTTCAACCATTTCAAGACCAATGAATCCGCCACCCACAACAACGGCGGTTTTGGGCTTTTTCTCTTCCAGATGATGTGAGATCTTATCCATATCTTCCAGCGTCCACAGGGTGAAGACATGATCAAGATCTGCACCCGGCAAGGTTGGAGTTATTGGCCGTCCACCCTGAGCCATGATTAACTTTGTATATTCGAAGGTTTTTTGCTCCCCGCTTCGCGTGTCCATAGTTTGCACCTGATGAGCAATCCGGTCGATCGACGATACGATCGTATGAATATGCACCTCAACGCCATACTGCTCATTAAAGCTTTCGGGACTTTGCAGGATCAGTTTCGATCGGCTCTTAATATCCCCTCCGATAAAATAGGGCAGGCCGCAATTGGCAAACGAGATATCGGGCCCTGCCTCAAGCATAATGATTTCAGCCGTAGGCGAAATGCGACGAACCTTTGCTGCTGCTGTTGCTCCGGCGGCAACCCCGCCAATAATTATAATCTTTTGCATATTCACATTTATGTTTACAAAAATTTGTTACACTCTTCGTATTTGAAGTTTGCCACTTTAGGCTTCCCCTTTTTCTTAATCAGACTATTCATAAAAATTATTTTAACGATTGTTAAAGTCCTTCCGAATTAATCAGATGGTTTATTGCTAGCAGCCACTAGAGGGTTTCATCCCTGAAATAGTCAGGCTTGCCACTTCAGCTTCTCCTTTTTGATAGGGTTTCGATTCTTCGATGATCTCTATTTCAGTAAACCCAAGTTTCGTTAAAGTCTCGAGATATTCATTTCGGGTAACTGCCCCTGCCCAACACTCTGCTACCGCCACCGGATCATTACGATATTGATCAGCAATTGGTGTCGTCGCATAGATATCGCTAACCACAAAACGTCCCCCTTTTTTAAGTATACGGTATACCTCACACCAAACGGCCTCCTTATCTGATGCATGATTTATAGTGCAATTTGAAATCACAAGGTCAGCAATATTATCAACCAATTCAATCTTCTCTAATTCTGACTGAATAAACTTCACATTTTGAACCTCTACGCGCAACGCATTTTGTCTTGATTTCTCAAGCATCCCTTCCGAGATATCAATTCCGTATACGAATCCTGTCTCTCCAACTGCGTCTGCCATTCGAAGCACATCGGTGCCTCGTCCGCTGCCCAGGTCAACACAAACTTCCCCAATTTTAGCTTTAGCATAATGAATGGCTCCACCACACGAAATGCAACAGTCGGAGCTTGCCAATTTACCGTACCTGATATTTATTGCTGAGTAGTCCATCGCTTTGAAAAATATCTATTAACAACAAGCCCGGCAAGGCCTTCTTACAAAAAAATACCCCATCATCCCGCCAAATAATCCATTGGAGATAATATCATTGGTAACAGGTGAACTTCCGGATGCGGATCCAATATAAATAAAGTAGAGTGCACCTACAGCTGCCCCTGCTAAAAATCTGGCAATCGGTTTCCAGAAATACCACGATTTAAGGTGTGCCCGCCAACCTTTTGGCTTGTTAATTCCTTCGCATGAAACATCCATCTTTTCGAGTTTTATGATAGTACAAAACTAAATAATAAATTTAATAAATCGTATTAGTATCACCTATTTTAATTTCACTATTTTTATACTTTTGTATTGAAATTAAAGGTTTATGGGATTGATTTTCACGAAGGATATTTCGGAATCAGAGATACAGGAGCTTTTCTTAAGTGATGAAAGATGTCTGGAATTTCTCGCTGATATCAAATGGTCAGATGGCTTTACTTGTCGCAAGTGTGGGAATGATAACTCTTGCGGCGGAAAATCGCCCTTTTCACGTCGTTGCACAAAATGTAAGAGCGAAGAGTCTGCCACTTCAGGCACTATTTTTCATCACTGCCGGTTTCCTATTCACAAGGCATTCTTCATTGCCTATAGCGTGTGTAAAGGAAAGGAAGAGATTTCAAGCTATGAATTTGCCCGTCGTCTGGCATTGCGCCAAATGACCTGCTGGAATTTCAAGACAAAAATTCAGACTGCTCTCAATTCAATGGATACTCTCACCTTCTATGAGAAGGGAGCCATTGAAAAGATGTTGGGGAATAAGTAGAGGGTGTGATTGAGTGAGGGAGAGACCGGGTGTTTATTCTGAAATAAATCCATTTCAGAATTCTGAAGTTAATTTTTAACCTAATTCACCAAATAATTACCGGAGCTGATTATAAAACTCGAGATATTGAATCACATTCTTCTCCTTTCGGAAGATCTTCATATTTTCTGAAGTTATTACAATAGTTCTAAAATTAAGACCCTTTAAAGCTAAAGCAAGTGACTGATCGGCTGCGGCCCTTTGCATATAGGCTTCCGCAGAATTCTTTTCACCGAGCCCGGTTACAACAAGAACACCCCTTTTTTCATCCAGCGATTCGGTAGCGACCTTAATTGAAGGTGATCCGAAATTCGACTTATTGAAAGTCTCGAATGCCTCAATAAGATTCTTATCTGCTACTTGATTCTTCAAAAATATTACTGAATAAGAGTAGCCCGTACTTGTGTTCTGAGAATATGGTCCACTATAGGCTGCCGTTTTTCCAGGAGTCGCCTTCGTAGAGTCTGCAGTCGCGGTAGGCTGAAGCAGGACAAATTTACCCTTTGTAACCACATCCTCCTCTTTCCTTATTTTGGCAAGCAGCTCCTGAGGATTTGGCAATTGATCGACAGGAATATTTGAACTGATATAGGGATTGTAATTCTTTGTAAAGAAAGGCAGATAGGAGTGGTAATCTTTGGCTTCAATAATGGTTCGGTAATTGGATGAGGAAGTCATAAAATTAACATACTCCAGACCCTTGAGCGACTGAAATACAGCTCTCTTCCTGATAATCGAACGGAAATAGATTAGCCCTTCCTCTTTATTTGGGAAACTCCGGACTATAACCATCTGCGTTTTAGGGTCAAGAACAACGGGTTCAATATCAAAATCGGTAGAGGTATAATAATCGAGATTATAATTTGCAATATCATAGATTAACCGACTAATATCTACTTTCGACTCCTTTGAAAATACAATGACATAGTAATGAAAAAGATTCTCGTCATACGAATATTTACCTCCAAATTCGTCGTTCGAATGATCCGTTCCATTCTTTAGCTCTTCATTAACGATCTCCTCTTTAATGTACCCCTTAGCCAAAAGCTGCTGATAATCGGATAGTGCATTTGCCCCAATGAGCTCCTTAATCTGCTGAGCAATGGCGGTTGTTTTCTTATTTGGAAAAGACTTGATATATTGATCCAGCGAGGATGAAAAAGCAGTCCGCTCCTGAGCTGTCCCTTTGGCAATAACTTCAATAAATTTCACTTTTGCTAAAAGGGTACTGTCGGGATTCATTACTAAGGTCTCAGTAGCCTTTTCTCCTGCCTTGGCGTATTTATAAGCACGGAAGAGTAGCAATGTCTCACCATACTTCTTCTCTATTTCTTTATTTTTTTCTTCTAGTTCTACGAAGAAGTTCGGATTAAGGAGGTATTTAGCATATTTTGAATCGGGATATAGGGTTACAATCTGCTGCTTATAGCTCTCTGAAGTGGTTGGGTCACCATTCTCCTTATAGAGTTGGTACAATTCAAAGAAGGTTGGAAGCTCATAAATGCTCCCTTTGAACCTGCGATTTAAATCTTCGAGCACCTGAATAGAGCGGGGAAAATCGTTAAACTCCGTGCGGTAAATACGTCCGGCACTAAAGAGTGCGCTTTTAATCATTTCATCTGATACCTGCATCAGCGAATCTGTGAGTGGAAGGTCTTGAAGGTAGAACGCCGGAGTTTTAGGATCGACGATTTTCTTCTTGACATCATCGTTATTTTCCAACGAATCTTCCTCTTGTTCGGTACCTGCATCTACGAGTGTAAGTTTATTTTTTCGGCGCCAATTATCTTCCAACTTACGTTTTCCCCATATTCTCTGAAAATCAGATTTCCCCATCCCAACAGTCATCGGATTATAAAAATACCAAAGACTCTGATTCATCGTATTTGCGTTACCTTGCTGCTGTCTGAACTGCTGAGATCTAAAATAATTTTGATCTGATTTAGCCGCATTCGCCTCCGCAAGCTGACGTGCCTCTTCTTTTTGGATATCAGCAATAATCTTATTGATAAGTGAATTCCTATCCGTTTCAGAGAGATGAGCTATCTTCTGCAAACTATCTTCACGTTGCACCGTATTAATATCCTTGGCTAATCGGCTTAAACTGGAGGCCCGTATCATAATCTCACCATACCCTGGATAGGTATTATCAATTACAGCCACAGCGGTATCATAATAACAAGACGACTTGAGATAATTAGCATCTTCAAATAAAATCCGAGCCACATCAAGACTCGAGAGAGCACGTTGCTTCGGATTTGCAGCGCTGTAACGCACAGAGTTTTGCAGGTCCTGTATAGCATCCTGCTTCCGCCCCTGTTTGAGTGCTATATTTGCTCTTGCATAGTAGATGCGGTCGCGGTATTCAAGGTTAAGCTCATCACGGAGCATCTTCTCTAATTGTTGCTCAACTTCCTTATCATCACCCCCAACAATCTCCATGCGTGCTATTCTGGCATTAAAAGCCATCTGATAGGGAGGGCGCTTCTTTAAAAGATGTAAATATTGAGCGGCTGCCTCTGAAGGCTGGTTTGAGATGGAAAGCAATTGGGCTAAAACGTAATTCAGACGTAGCTTTTCGGGTCGTGGCATTGCCGATGATAAGGCTATCTTCAAAAAAGGAATCGCCAAATCAGCCTCATTATTTTTTAAATGGTAGTGAGCCTGAGCCAGATTAAAATCTTGAATTAACCTACGCGGGAAACCGGCATCGCGCGATAGCGTATTGAAGATATCAGCCACCTGAGCATTATCCCCGATCTCGATATAACATTTGGCCATCCCCAGAAAAGCATCGTAACGAGTAGACTGGTCTGCAAATTTTCGGATCACAAAATTATAATTCTCAATCGCCCGGTGATAATCATGTTTATAATAACTCGCCTTCCCCATCAAAATATAACTGTCGTCAACCCATTTATTGTACTCCCCTTTGGATGCAAATTTTTTATACTGCTCCTGAATATTGGTTTTTCGTATTGGGCTCTTGGTGATGGAATGGAGTGATATAAGCTTATTGCATTTGGTAATAGCCAGATCCATCTCGGATGCTGCAGCCTGACCCGCCTCGGGCAACATACTTTTATAGATTGGTAAGGTATGGGTATAATCATCGGGAATGACCTGATTAATCCGGATAAGGCCGGCCTTGACACTCTCTTTGGCATTAAAATAAACATTGTAATGGGACGTGAGATTATGATACGCCCGTGATGCCGGAGTGTTTTTCTTCGTAGAGCATCCCAGAAGGATGCTCATCAGCCATAATAGCAACAGAATATTTCTCCCTCTCTGATTCAAAATTCTCAAATTTCTATACCGGGTTTATTACAATGAGTGGTTCTTAACCAAGAAACATGTTTGTAAAGATACAAAGAGAAATGATGCCGTTACCCTTTTTTGATCCTTACACGCTCTGTGGGTCTTAAATTTTCATTGCGGTACTCCAATTGCTGAATAACTTGTTCTGCCAAAGCCATAAATGCGAGTGCTGAAGTGGTATGATCGTGCCAGGCAACCGGAATACCTTGATCTCCACCCTCACGAATGCTCATCACAATTGGAATCTGCCCCAGAAAAGGGATATCCAAATCACGAGCCAGATCCTTACCCCCATCTTTTCCAAAGATATAATACTTATTATCAGGTAGTTCCTCGGGAGTAAACCATGACATATTTTCTATAATTCCCAATACAGGAACCTCAATCGATTTGCTTCTAAACATCGAAACTCCTTTAATAACATCGGCAAGAGCCACATCCTGAGGTGTCGTTACAATAACGCTACCGGTAACTGGAAGGGTCTGAACTATGGTGAGATGGATATCACTTGTACCCGGAGGAAGGTCGATTAACAAATAGTCAAGATCACCCCATTGCCCCTGCATTATCAACTGCTTAAGAGCATTTGAGGCTACCGGTCCGCGCCAAATCAGGGCATTGTCCTTATTGCCAAAAAATCCAATCGAAAGGATTTTAACCCCAAATTTCTCAATTGGGATAATCATATCACGACCTTCGACTGACTCCATTAAAGGCTGAGAATTCTCTTCGCCAAACATCTTTGGAATTGACGGACCAAAGATATCTGCATCAATCAATCCCACTTTGGCACCACTCCTGGCCAATGCAACAGCAAGATTTACTGCGACCGTAGACTTACCCACGCCCCCTTTCCCGGAAGCAATTGCAATGATATTTTTCACCCCAGGCAATACCGGAGCTTCCATGCGATGTTTACCTTTAGGGGTGATCAGGAGATCGTAATCGGTCCCTAAAGCCTGCTCAATCTCAGAGGCGCAGGTGGCCAAGAGAGCCTGAATATTTGGGTCGGTATCGCGGCCAAAAACCAATGTAAAACTGATTCTGCTTCCGGCGATTCGGATCTCTTGTACCATCTCAAGATCAACAATAGTATCTGTTGTTCCAGGAAAATTAACCTTCCGAAGGATATCTAGAATTGTTTTTGGTATAACTGCCATTACTTATAAATCTTAAACGCTTTATATTATTATATGTTAGCTGAAATCGACTAATTTTTAAAATTCGGGTGATAAATCATCCCGAAGGTCAACTTTCGAACCTTAACCCCCTTTTAAACACAACGGTTGATTCTCTTTATTGTTCATCGCAATTCGATTATTGGGTCCCACAAAAGTGTGTCAAATCCTAAAACCTTATCATCTTCAACATGAACACCCTCATTTTCTAGTAATTCTTCCATTTGGTCGGGTGTTCCGAAATGAATTTTACCCGTAAGCAATCCATTGCGGTTTACCACGCGGTGTGCTGGGACATAGATTGGCTGATTATGCGACAAATTCATTGCCCACCCAACCATACGCGATGATCCTGAACTGCCTAGATAGCGTGCAATTGCACCATAACTCGTAACTCTTCCAGAAGGAATTAACCGAACAACAGCATACACATTTTGATAGAAATCTGACATCTGATTTTTTTGACCTAAGGATTATCCAATAATGTTGAACTACGTCCAAAGCTACGATAATCATCAAACGCGATCTCTACCTCAGGCTCTTTAAGATCATTCAAATGTGGGATATATTTCAAATACTTGATTGTCTTACCCCGATCTAACCATTGCTGCTCGTAATAGGTTTTTATACCTAAAATATCGTCTGCTAAGCCATCGCCATACAAATCAGCCGTATTCACCTGAACAGGAAATTTATTAATAGCTATGGTTGCAAGGGTATATTGATACAAAAAATCACTGTCTGTCTTAAGATGAATTAATCCGTTCGCATTAAGGATTTCACAATATGAGGTTAAGAATCTTACCGAAGTGAGTCTTTTATTGACCCTTTTCATCTGAGGATCAGGAAAGGTAATCCATATTTCGGCTACCTCCCCGGGAGCAAAAAAGTGGGTTAGCAGCTCAATATTGGTTCTTACAAATCCACAATTTAAGAGCCCATCACTTAGCGCCTCCTTTGCTCCAGACCACATCCGAGATCCTTTTATATCGATTCCAACAAAATTTTTATCCGTAAAAAGTTTGGCTAGCCCAACGGTATATTCCCCTTTACCGCATCCTAGTTCCAAGACGATTGGACGATCATTTTTAAAAAAATCGCTATTCCATCTCCCTTTGAAGGAGAATCCCTCATCTAATAACTTGCGATAAGACAATTGAATAACATGACCAAAGGTATTTAGATCTGCAAACTTGGCCAGTTTGTTTTTACTCATCCGAGATAATTCTAGATTAAACGTTAATGTGCCTTTTCCACTATAATTCCAAAATCGTGTATCCCTTTTAGAATTCCATCGGCTGTGCGCATCCCCTGGCTCACAGAAATAGTGTAGGTACCCAGCTCAGGAAAGAAAATTGACTGCTTAAAAGGATACTTCCAATCGTATAAATCTCCCAACCCGCTCCCAAGCCACATACCCGATGGATCGGCGAGTGTCAACTCTACAGTATCTTTCATCTCCTTCCCTGCAGGGGTCTCAATACTTACAAAAAGCCAAAGATTGCGAAAGGAATATCTCCCTTCATTACGCACAGTAAACGATAAATGATAGCTTTTTTTAGCATCAGGAACATTAAGTTCAAAGACCAAGGCGGTATCCTGATTCCATGCGGAGTGCTTTATCCTGCGATAGTCTTCAACAACAGCACCTTTTCTGCACGATCCCGTAAGTATCGATAATAGCATTGCAAGAATTGTGCCTGCAAGAACAAAACTACTCCTAGGCATTATGCTAATTTGGTTGAACTTCATTATCGGTATTCGATTTTCTTGTTAAAACTGGTTTGTGCCTCTTTTTACGGTGAATCTTGAAATCCGAATCAAACCGTTCAATACTTTCATCTCCAACTGCGTTGAGGTAGCTATGCCCTTCAGTCTCGACCACAAGAGTATTTTCATTAATCAATTGTGCCACTTTTTGCCCACTGCGATTCAGAAGCTGAATCTCTTTAACCTTCTCTACCGAAACAGGAACTATTCCTCCCGGTTGATGGTTATCACTAGCATACCAAAAAATTCCTTTAAAGATATCTGCTTTAAAATATTTATAATTGCCCTTCTCTGTTTCCAAAGGAACAGTGGTTGATGGAAAATCTTTCTGCGCATCGATATAACTATCAAGTTCAAAATTAAGACAGCATTTTAATTTTCCACATTGTCCAGCCAATTTTTGGGGATTAAGTGAAATTTCCTGATACCGTGCAGCCGTAGTAGAAACGGAGACAAAATTAGACATCCAGGAGCTGCAACACAATTCCCTGCCGCATGGACCTATTCCACCAATTCGTGCAGCCTCCTGCCGGGCACCGATCTGACGCATCTCGATCCGAATCTTAAAGGCATCGGCATAGAGCCTTATTAACTGCCGAAAATCAACCCGCTCATCAGCGATATAATAAAATATCGCCTTTGTTTTATCCCCCTGAAACTCTACATCACCAATCTTCATATTCAGATGAAGATCCTCGGCTATTTTTCGTGCTTCAAGCATTATAGAGTGCTCACTGGCTATCGCCTCTTCCCATTTTTCAAGATCTGTAGCCTTAGCTAAACGGTAAACCTTGCGGATCTCTCCATCAACCAAGGTCACTTTATGACGCTTAACTTGTTTAAGAACTAGATCACCTACTAGTGATACCATGCCGATATCATGCCCCGGACTCGACTCAACAGCTACCATATCACCCGGCTTAAGGATCAGTCCATTTATATTCCGAAAATAATCCTTGCGTGTATTTTTAAACCTTACCTCTATGATATCTTCAGTATTAACGCTGCTTTTTACATCATAAAGCCAATTGTAAACATTTAATTTAGCACAACTTCCAACCCTATCAGTGGTCTGGCAACCACGTGCAATCTTTTCCGGAGTATTCATCTGCCTAATTTAACCTTATTAATACTGTTATATCCTTTAGGGATCAAAACTGTAAAAATTTTACACTGCAAAAATAGTGATTCTATTTTACTTAAATAGACTATTCAACCGATAGTGCACCTGAATTTAATCACTTAAAATTCAGCTATAAGCGGATTAATTTCGAAACTTTTAATCCCAGATCAGTAAATACAAGTTTCGCATTACCATTCATCGAAATATCCCGATAGCCATTTTCGAATTCACGAAAAAGATAGATTACATTTCTTTCATTGATAAAGGGGGCAAATCTCTTCGAAAACTCATACTCCTGATCATCCATATAAACCAAATCGGGCTCTTTGAGATTGTGGAGGAAATTTTCGCGTAGGAGCTCACCGCAATATTTCAGTAAGCTCATCTGCTTAATCCGGCCTATCCCAGCCATCTCCTCCGACCAATTTAGTATCTCTTGAAGCTTACGCCCATATCCAATACGCATTATCTGGGCAAACTGTGTAAAGTTAAACTTACGAAGCTCATCATTTTGCATTAACTCGAGAGCCCGAAAATAGTTGCCACGCGAAAGCCGTGCGATAGTTGCAGGATTACTACTTGTTAAATTTGCCATCGGCAAAAGGGCCTGGGTTAAATCAGAGTCGCTAATTTTAGGTACCCGAATAAACTGACACCTCGAACGAATGGTGCTCAAAAGTTTCTCCTCAGCCTCCGAAATTAATATAAACAGCGTCTTCTGAGGTGGTTCCTCCAAAATCTTCAAGATCTTATTTGAACAGTTCGCATTCATCATCTCAGGCAACCAAATTATAGAGACCTTATATTCAGACTCATAAGATTTCTGATTCAGCTTACGGATAAGATCCCTTGCTTCATCAACATAAATAGCCCCTTGCTTATTCTCATCCGCAATGCAATCCATCCATTGCTCATATTGAGGATAAGGGTTTTCTAGAAAATAAGGGCGCCACTTCATTATATAATCATTCGTGGTAGGTTTATCTATAGCCTTTGTCTTGATAATAGGGACAGTAAAATGGAGATCCGGATGAATTAATTGTCCAACCTTCCGACACGAACTACACACGCCACAAGAGTCGCGGTTACTGCGTTCAGAACAATTTATATATTGAGCAAATGCAAGTGCAAGAGCTAATTTCCCATTTCCGGGGGGGCCTGCCAGCAACTGAGCATGCGGAATCCGACCCTCCTCAACGGACTGGATTAATTTTTGTTTCGTTTCTTCCTGGCCAATTACATCTTTAAATTGCATCGGCTGTGAGTAAGGTTTAATAAAAAAGGGTTCATAGAATTTAAACAATCATTGAGTTTCCAAAAGTAGGAAGATTTGTTAAGAAAGGATTAAATCGAGACGAAAATCTCCCTCTTATTTAACCGTTAAAACACTTTTTTACCTATCTTTGAACAAAGATTTACTAAATTTAGTGTAAAATGCAGACGATTGAAAAGTATGACTTCACGGGCAAGAAGGCCCTAATTCGCGTTGACTTTAATGTGCCGTTCGATGAAAATTTCGTCATTACCGACGACACACGGATGACCGCCGCACTCCCTACCATCAAAAAAGTGATTGAAAATGGTGGGGCCGCAATTATTATGTCTCACCTCGGCCGTCCGAAGAAAGGGCCTGAAGATAAATTTTCGATGAGGCATCTTGTTCCTCACCTCTCTGAACTACTTGGTGGAATTAAAGTAAAGAGCGCTCCTGATTGTATCGGAGAGGCTACCAAACTGATGGCCGATTCTCTCAAACCCGGCGAAATACTGGTCTTAGAAAATCTTCGCTTTCATCCTGAAGAAGAAGGTGGTGATTTTGAATTTGCAAAACAACTTGCACAAAACGGCGACTGTTGGATTAATGATGCCTTTGGAACAGCTCACCGCGCTCATGCATCGACTGCCGTTATAGCCCAATTCTTCCCCAACGACAAACTCTTTGGATTCTTGGTAGATAGCGAAGTTAAAAGCCTAGACAAAGTCCTAAAAGCTCCCAAACGCCCCTTTACCGCGATCATGGGTGGATCAAAGGTCTCCTCTAAAATTACCATCATTGAAAATCTATTAAATAGCGTTGATAATCTGATTATCGGCGGTGGAATGACCTATACCTTTATGAAGGCGCAGGGTGGCAAAATCGGAGGATCATTATGTGAGGATGATTTTCTGGGACTCGCACTTGAGATTTTAAAGAAAGCAGAGCAAAAAGGGGTTAAAATTGTACTCGCCGTCGATATTATGGAGGCTGACGACTTTGCCGAGACAGCAAATACTCATATCGTCCCTTCAAATAATATCAGCGATGGCTGGTCCGGACTCGATGTAGGCCCTGAGACTATCAAACTGTTTAAGAAAGTGATCAGCGAATCGAACACTATTCTCTGGAATGGTCCTGTTGGGGTTTTTGAAATGGAAAAATTTGCCAATGGAACAAAAGCCATCGGTGATGCCATTGTTGAAGCAACAAGCAAGGGTGCATTCTCACTAGTAGGTGGCGGAGACTCTGTTGCCGCAGTCAATAAATTTGGAATTGCCGACAAGGTTTCCTATATCTCAACTGCAGGGGGAGCAATGCTTGAATATCTCGAAGGAAGAGTTCTTCCTGGAATTGCAGCCGTATTAGACTAACCAACAAGAGAGTACCTATTGCGACGTAACCTTAGCCAGTTTTCGTGCAAAGATTCAGAAAATCGCAAAGTGCTACCAATTAAATTACTCTTGGAGTTTATCAAATCATAACCTTAAAACCCGGATAGATTAGTCCGGGTTTTTTTACCCTTATAAAAATGCAGAGTATCGTTATTTCAACTGAGTTATTGCTTGACCGAATAGAGTTACGCGATGCATCAACTATCTTTAATGCGATTGATCAGAACCGGGATCATCTGGGAAGATGGCTGCCATTTGTTCACTATACCAAAGCGATCAAAGATAGTGAAGCATTCATCCGTACTATTATTTCCCAGCGCGATGAGTCACTAAATGAGCAGTATACGATCTGGTTTAAGGGGGATTTTGCAGGAATTATAGGATTTCACAATACCGATAGGGTAAACGAAAAGTGTGAAATGGGTTATTGGCTAATCTCAGATATGAAGGGAAAAGGGATAATAACCCAATCGTGTAATACCCTAATCCGTCTTGCCTTTGAAAAAATGGGGATAAACCGAATCACAATCCGCTCAGCAATAGGCAATCAGGCGAGCGAGAAGATCGCAAAAAGGATTGGATTTAGCTACGAAGGTATTGAGCGAAGTGGAGAGAGATTCGAGGATCAATTCCATAACATTACTGTTTGGAGCTTACTTAAAAGTGAGTTCACCTTCGAATAAAGGCGTTAAGCAAAAAAGTCAATGCTGTGATTAAAGGGGGAACTATTGTTAGATCATTCCCCCTTTATTTAAGTCACTCATTATTTGGTAACAGTTGTGGTGGTAGGAGAATAGATCCCCGATGTGAGGCCACTTATTAAACCGTTTACAAATGTCATTCGGGTAAACACGGTATAATCAGTTGCACCTCCAGCCATAACTTTAGAATCAGAGACACCAACGGGAGCAAGTCCGCCAATTAAATAATGATTCCATTGGGTAATTTGTTGATTTCCCTTTGCCCCTTGTCCGACAACTGAGGTATAAGAATAGCAGGATGTTAGAACCCAGGCACACAGTAGTGCTCCGCAAGCTAATTTCATAATTTTTGTTTTCATGAATAGGATTTTAAAATTAAACTATAATTGATTTACTCAAAATGAGTCATCCCAAAAAATAAAGACTAATTATTATTTAATAAACCAAAATACAAATCCGAACTAATCGAATGGATATAGAAGTTAATTAACTTAGTTATTCATTTTACGCAACCACTGCCAGTGAGTAATAAAAAGGATTATAGAAATCACTATAAGTAGAGTGCTAATCGTAATTGATTGATGAGCCGAATGCTTTGCTGATTGGATCTTATCATCCTTGGCCGCTTCGTACATGGCCATAATGGTCTTCTCTTCGGGGATATACGAACTTTGAGCCGTCCCCTCCCCCTTCTGGGTACTCTTAAGAATATCCATTTTATAATTTTCATAGGAAGCCAGACTTGCTCCTGGCTGGCGCCAGCCAGAATGGAGTGGATCCTGAAGGTCAAAAATTGAATTTACCAGCGTTGTAATTGTAATTAATAGGGTAATAACCGCAATTAGACACACCCCATAACCATAAATCTGAGCTCCGATTTTTTGCGCCTTTTCCATAATATCTATTTTGGTGAATAAGATTAACCATTCGAAAATGGACATTCAGTAATAACGAATGTCTCAAATCAAAAAATAATTTTAATCAGATAAAAAATAATAATAGTTAAATATACAAAAAATAGTGAAGAAAGTTATTGAACAAAATTAGAAATTTGAGAAGGTAGAAAGCATGATAAATAGGTATTAAATAAATCTTGATTAAATAGATCACCCCTTCTAAATGGATTAAGAAGCAGGTCATTGGGACAACGGAATTCGTTAAACTATTCTCATTATTTCAGAATAAACATACCCTAAAAACATCCCATATAAGCCTCTGGAAAATTAATAGCTGGGAGATCCAGCGTTTATATTTTACCTAATATATAGCAATAAAAATAACCCCCCTTACGGTTCAGAAAAAACAAGTAACAAATGTCTAATTCATACCCATATTTATAAAATAAATA
>CAIVMQ010000066.1 GCA_903907075.1 uncultured Bacteroidia bacterium | reverse complement strand
GTTCTTTTCTTGAAGACAATTTTTTCTCTCATCTCTTAAAAGGCACCCTGTATTTCAGATAGAAAAGTTACTTTTATACCACTTTTTTATCTGTTTCTACTTTTCTTGAAATCTTTGCGAATGCATCGTGCCCTTAAATATAGGAATTATGTACTTAAAACAACTCCTGGAAATCTTCGGAAGGCATTGCTA
The DNA here is from genome assembly GCA_903907075.1 of uncultured Bacteroidia bacterium. Classification (GTDB taxonomy): domain Bacteria; phylum Bacteroidota; class Bacteroidia; order Bacteroidales; family Prolixibacteraceae; genus JAAFHB01. Next base: position 28,703 of record CAIVMQ010000066.1, on the reverse strand, counting down.
ATTCTCTTATTTTCTTTGTCTGTTTCTGCTATACGGGTCTATTATTTACGGCAATATGTTGAAAAAGATGAGAATCAGACTTTTAAATCAGAATGCAAGGATATCTCAGGGAAAATAAATGCCTTACTTCATTCAAGGGCACAACTATTGCGTTCCGGTTCAGCTTTATTTGCGGCCTCTGATACGGTAACGCGAAAAACATGGCAACAGTTTTTGGCGGTTACGAATGTTAATGAAAACATCCATGGGATACTAGGTGTATCTTATGAGCCTGTTATTGCAGAGGCTCAATTGCAGCACCATATTGAAACAATACGGAAGGAGGGTTTTCCTGATTATCGTGTAAAACCGGATGGTAAAAGGGAGGTTTATTGTCCTATTCTCTTTATTGAGCCATTCTCGGGCAGTAACCTGCAAGCATTTGGATATGATATTTTTTCGGAGACAGTACGCCGCAAAACGATTGAACATGCGCGAGATGAGAATCTGGCATCGCTCTCAGGTAAGCTAATGCTAGTACAGCAATCAGAAGGTGATTTACAGGCCGGACTTCTTTTTATTGCTCCGGTCTATAAAAGAGGGTTACCTATATCTACGGTATTGGAGCGTCGTGCCGCTTTTAACGGGGTTGTAAGTATTGCTCTTCTGATGGATAATCTGCTGAATGGAATAATGGATTCGAAGCAGTTTAGTAAGAATAATCTTATCGAATTGGAAGTTTATGATGATAGTATTTCTTCTTCTAATTTATTATTTGATAGTTCAAAAAATTTATCAAAGCATAGCAGAAACCTTCAAACGCTTACCCTAACTAAGGCAATTGATTATAATGGAAAACAATGGATATTAAGATTTACCAAATTTCGTCCGTCTGCCTTTGCCGGATATAGTGTTGTATATAATTCACTCGCTTTTAGTGTTATTTTGAGTTTTTTGCTGTTCGGCCTTGCACTAGCTTTTTTAAACATCAATTTTAGGGCGACACAAATTGCTGAAGCCTTAACGCTCGAGTTAAAGGAGAGTAGGGAACGCTTTCTTATCTTGTTAAACTCTGCAGCAGAGGGTATTTACGGCCTTGATTTGGAGGGGAATTGCACATTTGCAAATCAGTCAGCGCTGCAGATGCTGGGATATAATGCAGAAAATCAGTTGCTAGGCAAAAATATGCACCTTCTTATTCACTATGCAAAGCGTGATGGGACTATTTTAGAAATAACCGAATGCCCGATAGATCAATCACTGAATCAGAAAAAGCGGACTCATGAGAATTCAGATATTTTTCATCGAGCTGATGGAACCTTTTTTCCTGTTGAATATTGGTCATATCCTATGATAACAAATGGTATTAATGAAGGAGTGGTCGTTACTTTCATCGATATTTCAGACCGTAAAAAGGAGGAGCTGGCTCTGCGAAATAGTGAGGAGAAGTTTCGTCTTCTTTTTGAGCAGATTCCACTACCCTTGGTCATCTTTAATGAAAAGGGAGTAGTCACCTATTTTAATCACCGTTTTACTGAAACTTTGGGATATGAGGAACATGAAATATCATCCAGAGAAGATTTCGTATCGTTGGCGTTCCCTAATTTAACCTATCGGGAAGTTATTCGAGAAAAGTGGGAGAAACAGGTTGATTTTGCTCTCCAATCTGGATTGGAGATGCAGCCTGAGGAGTATCAGGTTACATGTAAAGATCAAAATGTAAAGCCATTTATGATCTATGGAGTCCCTTTTAACCAAAACTTGTTAGTGATTTTTATCGACTTGACTCAGATACGTAGCGCAGAGGAACAGATTAGAAAGCTCTCTATTGCGATGGAGAATAGTCCCGTGGTGATTGAGATTACTGATGTCAATGGGAATATTGAATACGTAAACCCTGCATTTACAACTATTACGGGGTACGAAGCCCATGAGGTATTGGGCAAAAATCTAAAGTTTCTAAAAGCTAATAGCGCAAAATCCAATGACTACTCCAATCTTTGGACTACCATATCTTCAGGAAATACGTGGTATGGAGAATTTATAAATTTAAAGAAGAATGGAGAAGAATTTATTGAACGGGCCTCAATAAGTCCTATAAGGGATAACAACCAGGATATAGTAAGTTATATTGCTATTAAAGAAGATATTACAGAGATAAAGCGACTTGAAACCAAAATATTAAATCAAAATAAAGAGCTGGCAGCATTGAATGCCACTAAAGATAAATTCTTCAGCATCATTGCACATGATCTGAGAAACCCTTTTACTTCTATTTTAGGATTCTCAGAATTATTGCTCAAGAATTTAAATAAACTCAGCGAAGATAAGATTCTTAAGTATGCTAATGCTATTCATACAACCGGACAAAATGCGTATAAATTACTCGAGAACCTATTAACATGGACAAAAACACAGACCGGACAGATCTTATTTCAGCCTCAAGAATTTATTTTGGAGCATTTGCTTATTGAGGTAGTTAAATTAATGGAAAATAGTGCAATGGCTAAAGAGATTCTGTTAAAATATGAGATTTCTGAGCCTTATCTTGTGCTGGCCGATTGGAATATGATCCTTACGGTGATGCGTAATTTAGTCTCAAATGCGATTAAATTTACCAATAAGCATGGTTCTGTTGTTGTTAAAGCCACTCAAAACGGGCAGGAAGTAGAAATCTTTGTCATTGATACCGGCTTGGGAATAAGTGAAGAGAATCAAAAATCACTATTTGTGATTAGTGAAAGGATAAATGCCGCAGGTACCGAGATGGAAGCAGGTTCAGGACTTGGCTTACTTATCTGCCATGAATTTATGGCCAAACATAAGGGGGAGATTCACGTGAGAAGTGAATTGGGAAAAGGGAGCGAATTCAGCTTTGCCTTGCCCTTGGTGGTTTCTAAGATTAATAGTGCTCAAGGTTGAGGGCCAATAATTGATCCTCAGAAAAGATAGGTAAAGGTATTCCAAAATGGGAACTAGTATGAACCTTTAAACTGAATTTTGCTTTATTTACACGACATAAATCGAAAGGTTAGGTAAGTTCTATAGAGGTTTAGAAGAGCGCTGTTTTTTGTAACTTTATACTAATATTGCTATCAATTATGTGCGGCAGATACATTCTGATACAGAAGGCACAAGTTATAGAAAAACGGTTCGGAGTTATCGTTCCCGACACAATTCAACTTGTCCCATCTTATAATATTGGTCCTGGCAGATTTGCGCCGGTAATCACCAATGACAGGCCAAACGAGATCCAGTTGTTTCGATTTGGGATGACCCCCTCATGGATGACTAAACCTTCATTGTTTATAAATGCTCGCAGCGAAGGAGACCATAACCCCGATAATAATCCTACCTATACCGGAGCAAAGGGAATAATCACAAAACCGGCCTTTCGTAAGTCGGTAAGGAGCCAGCGTTGTTTAGTTCCTGCTGATGCCTTTATTGAGGGTCCCGAAAAGGAAAAATTAAATAGGCCCTTTGTCGTTTATCTTCGTGATCAGGTGAGGCCCTTTGCCTTCGCCGGTATCTGGGACTGCTGGGAGAACACCCTTACGCATGAGCTAATTTACTCCTTTGCCATTATCACCACTGTGGCTAATGAGCTAATGCAAAAAATTCAGCATCATCGCTCACCGGTTATTCTGAATCGTGAAGATGAACGGAAATGGCTCTCTAACACACTCCCGTTGGCTGATATTACACAGCTTTTAGTCCCCTATCCTGCCCAGCTTATGAATGCCTATCCCATTGCACCAACTATTAAAAATCAGGCAGCTAATGATCCCGGATTAATTCACCCTGTTGGTGAACGGCTGATGCAGGAGACTATTCTGCACGGCACTAAGGAGGTGAAAATTACCGGCATGGGAAGTAACAAGAAATTTGGATTCGATGAGCAAAATCCAACCGGGCATTAAGGCTAGATAAGTTGCTATGCCCCTGATCTATTTTATATTACACTGGCTGGCAGTGCTATTCACTCCAAGGTTGGCATAACAACACAACCGAACTACTCAAAAAAGAGGTTTTGCAGGTGCGAATTTCTGTTCATGAAGCAACAGCCATCTCTTTCGATCTAAGCCTCCGGAATAACCTGTTAGTTTTCCATTCTGACCCACAATGCGGTGACAGGGAATTACAATTGGAATAGGATTTCGCCCATTTGCCATCCCGACGGCACGACTGCTATTTTCTGATCCCAGCTCACGGGCGATAGCAAGGTAACTCTTCACAGAGCCATACTCAACTCTTTCCAGCAAGTACCAAACCCGGAGCTGAAAATCTGTCCCTTCAGGATCAAGGGGGATTTCAAATTCTTGCCTGATACCGGAGAAATATTCCTCCAGCTGAGTTTGAGCCAAACACAATATGTCAGGAAAAAACAGGGCCACATCCTCCATCTGAGTAACAAATACTATCGATTTAAGATTGTGCTCATCAGAGATTAACTTAAGTAATCCCAGCGGAGAATCGATCGTTTTAGCGTAGTATGCCATGCTCCGGAGGGTGGCGGATTAAGAAAAATAAGAGCTGAAGAATAGCTTCCGGTAAAATCCCATTTAGAGTTCTTTGATTTTTATATTTCGAAACGATACCTCATCCCCATGATCCTGCAAAAGGATATAGCCATCTTCAAATTCACCAAAACCCGGAGCTTTACTAAACTTACTTAACGCTATTCGCTCCTTGAATTCGGGTGACCCTTTCGTGATTTCAAGAACTTTAACTCCATTTAAAAAATGGGATACCTTAACACCATTAACTTCAATACGGGCGCGGTTCCACTCTCCAATACCATTTGCACGTTTTACAGGTTGATTTGAATCAAAGGTCTGTGAATTTGCGGTGATCAAATCATACAAAGATCCCAAGGTGCGGTTTCCATCTCTACCCTCCTTTGCATCGGGATGGCGGGCATCATCTAAAACCTGATATTCAAAACCAACAGTATTCATTTTGCCCGGTTCACTCTGAATAAAATACTTGATACCGCTATTTGCCCCTTCGGTAATTTTAAAATCCACCTCAAGGTAGAAGTTCCGATACTTCTTAACAGAGACGATATCTTTACCCCCTTTATTACCCCCCTTATTCGCTGAAAGCATTCCATCCTCAATCGTCCAGCCAATGGCAGGGAAGGTTTCCAATCCTGCACCTCTCCATCCTTGATTTGTTTTTCCATCCCAAAGAAGCTTCCAACCATCGGCTTGTTCGTTTTTTGTCAAGGTGTTATTCAGATAACTAACCTCACGAACATTCTTATCAAATGTTAGCCGGTTTTTCTCCAGGTCTTTGGTCATGATGCGAATGTTTCTCCAGGTTATTGTTTTCCCGGCATTTATTGCTTTATCTCCAATACCGTGAACCTGAAGGGCAATAAATCCTGTGGGAGTCATATCATCTGCCAGATTAGCACAAGGCACCCCATTGAGCCAGGTCCTGATTGAGTTTCCAATTGCTTCAACACGGAATTTATTCCATTGTGCATGCTTATAACTTTTCTTGGAGGGCTGATTGTATTCCATGGGATAGAGCCATCCTCTGCGCGACTCATCATAAATTCCCGCTGACCATGCCCGTGGAGAGTCATCGCATTCAACCTGATATCCATGAACACGTCCATCGTTAATCTCTTTTTTGCTTTCAGACCGGATCTGAACACCTGAATTTAGCCCTTCGTCCATTTTCATCTCATACTCGAGGATAAAATCTGAGTAGTTTTGTGTCGTGCAAAGGAAGCTATTGGCAGTATTTATCCTTGAGGTTCCGATGATCTCGCCTTTTATGACTTTATATTCGGCCTCTCCATTTAGGCGGCTCCAACCTGTAAGATCTTTCCCGTTAAAGAGATTCTCCCACTTTTCTTGAGCCGCAAAACCTGCCGAAGAGATTAGGGCGAAAAATGCAATGAGTCTTAATTTTTTCATGTTAGTAGTTAGTTATGTTTTACAAGTTGTAGTTTACTATTCAATACAAGAACTTCCCCTTTTTTTGTGGGAAAAGTAACACTTATATCTTTATAATTCAAACTTAATGGACTGCCTGCATTAGATCGTATTGATAAGGATGAAAGTATGCCATGTTGCCACGAAAAATCGAGTTCAAAACCGCCCCGTGCGCGAAGACCGTGGATTTTTCCATCAGGGAGATCGCAGGGAAGGGCAGGGAGGATATCGATAGCACCGAGGTGACTTTGCATCAGCATCTCAACAATACCCGAGGCGCCGCCAAAGTTACCATCAATCTGAAATGGAGGATGAGCGTCAAAAAGATTTGGATAGGATCCACCACCTGTCATCTGTGTTCCTGTTTGTCCGATAGGCCTGAGGAGTAATTTAACCATATTCCACGCATGATCGCCGTCCCTAAAGCGGGCCCAGAAATTAATCTTCCAGGCAAGGCTCCACCCTGTCCCCTCATCACCACGAGCAACCAGCGATGTTTTGGCTGCTTCCATAAGCTCAGGGCTATCTTTCCAGTTAATCTCTTTTCCGGGATAGACACCCCATAAGTGAGAAACATGCCGGTGTTTATAGTTAGGATCATCCAAATCTTCGACCCACTCTTGTAACTGTCCAAAATGGCCAATCTTATAAGGAGCTATCTTAGGCAGTATTAATCTCAGCGAATCGGCAAACGACTGATCTTTATGGAGTATCTCAGAAGCTTCAATACAAATCTTAAAAAGACTTTTAATTATTTCATGATCCATGGTAGGTCCCGACACCAGACCCCCGGTTTCAGGAGAGTTTGAAGGGCACGAAACGAATAGCCCACTAGAGGGATCTGGGACGAGAAAGTCCATATAAAACTGAGCCGCCCCTTTTAGCACAGGCCAGGCTCGGGTAGACAGAAATGCAGTATCACGGTTGTAAAGGAAATGTTCCCAAAAATGGTGCGACAGCCAACCACCTCCGGAGACCCATAAGCCATGATTTGAATGATTAATTGGAGCAGCTCCACGCCATAAATCAGTATTGTGATGCAATACCCACCCCTTGGCATGGTAATGAACTTTTGCAACTTGCTCACCCGCCGGAACAACCTCTTCTACCATCTTAAACAAAGCCTCGTGGCATTCGCTGATATTGAGCGGCTCTACTGCCCAATAATTCATCTCCGTATTTATATTAACGGTATACTTGCTATCCCAGGGAGGACTGATCTTGTCGTTCCAAATACCCTGAAGATTTGCGGGGTAAGTCCCCGGTCGGCTACTTGAAAGAATCAGATAACGGGCATACTGAACATAAAGAGCACTTAATGATAGATCCATTGCAGTCTGCACCTCTTTCAGGCGGACATCCGTGGGGCTATTTTCAGCCGCTGAATGACCAAAATCGATCGAAAATCGATTGAAATAAGATTGGTAATCTTTGATGTGATTTTGTTTAACCACCTCAAATTTCTTACCCCCAATTGCAGATAAGTAGTCATTACAACGTAATTCCGGATTTCCTGAGACATCCTTTGGATTCACAAAACTTGTAGCTGCAACGAGATAAATTGTAGCCTGATCAGCTTGCTCAATATGAAGTTGATTTTGGGCGACGGTGATCTTTCCCCCTTTAGTAACTAACTTAACGCGTGCTGCTCCGGTAAGGACTCCATCTTTTACTTTGACATTCAACTCAATCGTACTGTCATTTCTTGCCAACGAGGTAGACCCTTCATGCAATGCCGAAAGAGACAGATCGAAAGTAATAGCCCCTTTTTTACTCGCGTTTAGTGAGATTGCAATAGTTTGATCCGGAACACTTGCCAGGTATTCGCGCGAGTAGGTCGTTGTTCCCACTTGATAGGTTGTGTGGCATAGTGCAGATGAAAGATCAAGCTCCCGGTGATAGTTGGTGACATCACCTTGTGATGGAAATCGAATCCAAAGATCACCAAAGGGTTGATATTTTCGTTGAGTTAGTGGAACACTCATAAACTTATCCAGGGCTAGATTCTCAGCCTCCTCCTGCTTCCCTTGCCAGATAAGCTCTCTTATTTGACCCAGATAATTAAAGGCTCCTTCGTGCGAATAATCGTGTGGAGATCCTGTCCAAAGCGTCTCTTCATTAAACTGAATATGATCTTCAGTAACATCGCCAAAGATCATTGCACCTAAACGACCATTCCCAATTGGAAGGGCCTCCTCCCAGTTAATTGCTGGCTTAGCATACCATAATCGAAGTGGATTAGTTTTTGCTGCTCCAATGGAAACTATAGTAGACAATAAGGAGAATATCAGAATACCTATTCTGAGAATCTTAATCTTCATAAAATATAATTTTAATTTTAGCCGGTCTGTTACTACAAAAATAGTAATTTACCCTTTAATTTAAAGAACGGATCTATTGTATTTTACATAATTAGACTGGTTTATGGCATTGTAGAATTCTCCTTGGAACATCTATCATCAAAGTTATTCGCTTAAGGCAATATAAATAAGGTTTTCACGAAATTGCCTAGGCCTATTAACAACCTTCATCCCCTTAAATTCTTTATCTTTGCAATGTATTTTTACTAATAATGGATAAGAAAAACGACTATAACTGGTATGCTATTCGGGTTAAATCAAGATCTGAAAAGAAGGTCTTTGTTGACCTGCAAGAACAGAATATTGAGGCTTATCTCCCTATACAGCGCCAATTAAGAATCTGGAGTGATCGAAAAAAATGGATCGAAGCGCCTTTGATATCTGGTTATGTTTTCGTTTATATCAGTCGTAAAGAGTATGATCTGGTCCTGCGAATACCTAATGTTGTTAACTACATCTATTTTGAAGGGAAAGCTGCGATAATTAGAAAATCCGATATCGAGCTTATAAAAAGGATGTTAGGCCAAGCCGAATTGCCTATCGAAATCACCAACGAACAACTTGTAGCCGGACAAATGGTTGAGATCGTAAGTGGACCTTTATTGGGGCTTATCGGTGAACTTATTGAATTTAAGGGGAAAGACAGGGTTGCAATTCGTATTCCCCCCTTAGGATATACGGTGTTAATTGATAGTCTCAAGAAGAATCTAAAAGTATACCATCCGTAAAGACTAGAAAGAAATATTAGGTAGTAAACCACGGCTAGCCCTAATATCCCGCCACTAATCGATATAAATCTAACCTCCAGTAATTTAGAATGATTCCATAACCCAATTCTACTCCATTTAATAAAGATTTTACTATCTTTATCAGAGTCAAAATTAATGTAAAGCTGATTGTGAAATATTTTCTGAATATTCCTTAAAACTCTTTTAAAAGTCAATTTTAAAAGCTATATTTAGCGCATTAAAATTGAGTTGGAGGTTGAGTTTTAATTAAGATTGAAGGATTACGGGATGAATAATTTAGTTTAGCCAAGCGATTTTCCAAGAATCAACGATTGCAAGTATTACCCTTATTTTTAGGTTGTTGATATATTTAGTATGCTATATATTAACAATCCAAAGGTTGTATAAATGTTATTTTCAAAAGTGTTATCCATGCCAATGCTCATTCAATTGATTTTATGTTTTGTGATATCGTTGATTATCTCACTTTATGCGATACCAATTATCGTGCGGGTAGACCGTTCGCTTAAATTTTATGACGAACCCAATGAGCGCTCTTCAAATTCAAATTCAATCCCCACCTTAGGGGGTATTGCGATATTTTTTAGCTTTATCTTTACCACCAATATTGGGATGTTAGGATATTCGTTGCCTGAATTAAACTTTATCGTGGGTGCAATGCTCCTAGTTTTTTTTGTAGGGCTAAAAGATGATCTGGCAAACCTCTCTCCACTGAAGAAACTCCTCGCGGAAATAATCGCAGCGTGCATTATCGTCTTTCCGGGAGATATTCGGTTTAGTAACCTGCATGGGTTATTTGGATTTACAGAAATCGGCATTTTACCAAGCGCCCTAATCACTATTTTCGCAATATTAATAATTATCAATGCTGTAAATCTCACCGACGGCATTGACGGTTTAGCGGCTAGTCTGGGTATAATGATTTCGTTTATTTTAGGTATCTGGTTTTTCCTAAGTGGCCATCTAAACTATTCCATTCTCTGCTTTTCACTGGTAGGGGCACTTTCAGGCTTTTTTTATTTTAATGTATACGGGACAAAGAATAAGATTTTCATGGGAGACACGGGATCGCTCGTCTTAGGAACCATTATTGCGATCCTAATTATTCAATTTAATGAATTCAACATCGATCAGCAGCAACCTTATGCAATACAATCGGTACCCGCAATTTCGTTTGGAATACTTGCATACCCGTTAATGGATATTATGCGAGTAGTTTTAATCCGGATCATACAACATCGATCAGTATTCGGAGCAGATAAGAATCATCTTCACCACCGGCTGCTGCTGCTAGGCTTTCCTCATCACAAAGCAACTTTTATGATCCTTGGAATAAATATCTTATTTATTTTAATCGTCTTTGGATTACATAGTCTGGGAATTCTGAGGCTCACTTTTTATATCTTTATCACAGGAAGCCTTTTGTTTATGATTCCCGCCCTAGTTATTCGGAAAAGAAAACTTATCAGAAACGATGATCCGGTTCAACAGCTTCTTATGCCTGAATTTAAAAACCAGACCTTTGGCATAACAGATTCTATTTGATTTAGGAATGCTTAGCTATTAAAAATCTCAGAATTCTTATCCGCCATCTTAAAATCATTAATTTTACACCTTCATTAATATCTAGCGCTGATAAGCGATGAAAATTCTAATTACCGGAACTGCCGGCTTTATTGGCTTTCACCTTGCAAACGCACTGCTAGAGCGGGGTGATCAGATAATAGGAATTGATAGTATCAATTCCTATTATGATGTTGAATTAAAATATTCGCGCTTAGCTGCGAGTGGAATAGATCGAAAAGAGATCGTTTGGAATAGTAAGGTGCAGAGTTCAAAATATCCCAATTATCAATTTTTAAGACTTGATCTTACTGACAACAAAGGGCTTAGTCAACTTTTCACAACTGAGAAATTCGATAAAGTGATTAATCTGGCTGCTCAGGCTGGCGTGAGATACTCTCTTGAAAACCCACAGGCATATATCGATGCAAATATTACAGGCTTTTTAAATATTCTCGAAAATTGCAGACACCATAAGATTAATCATCTGGTTTATGCTAGTTCGTCAAGTGTTTATGGTAACAACAGTAAAATGCCTTTAAGTACTGCTGATAATGCAGATCACCCCATAAGCCTCTATGCTGCAACGAAGAAAAGTAACGAGTTAATGGCTCACACGTACAGTCATCTTTTTGGTATACCAACAACAGGGCTTCGATTTTTTACTGTTTACGGTCCTTACGGAAGACCCGATATGGCTTTATTCCTATTTACCAAAGCAATACTCGCAGGTGAAGCCATTCAAGTTTTTAATAACGGTGAGATGCAGCGCGACTTTACCTATGTCGATGATATCGTAGGTGGAATAACACGGGTACTCGATCATCAACCATTACCAGACTTAACAAATTCGAACGATCCATCTGTAAGCAAATCGGCTCCATATAAGATTTACAACATTGGAAATTCAACGCCTGTGCGTCTTCTCGATTTCATAGAAGCCATTGAAGATAAACTCGGGTTAAAGGCAAAGATGGAATTACTGCCGATGCAACCTGGGGATGTGCCAATGACATGGGCCGACACTGCCGACCTTCAGGCCAACTTAGGTTATACCCCAGCCACTACAATACGCGATGGTATAAATCGTTTTATTGAGTGGTATAAAACCTATTTCAGCGTTTAACCTTCAATAAAGTGGTCTCTTCGCTTACACACTTATTTTTTCTGCCAGCTAACCAGTCATAAAATGACGTTCAAAAACAGTTGCTAAGTATGATTTTAAAGTTCCAAAGAACGATAACAGAACATGATCCAACTTTGCGAAAATCAAGGGCAAAGAGACAAATGGGTTAAAGCGATACGGAATTAAATCTAAAGATATAATACCAGGATGATCACTTTTCTATTCTCGATTAAACAATGGCTTCGCATTATAACCTGCCTTTCATACTTGAGTTCCCTGGCTCTACTCTCCCTGCTTCCACCAAGCAGCCTTCCGGAATTGCCCCATTTTCAGTTGTTAGACAAAATAATACACGGATGTATGTACCTGGGACTTGCAGTTATTGGCTCCTGGGCTATGCACGCTGAAGAGCGACCGATTGGTTATTCCCTTGTTGTGTTATTTTCAATCTCCTGGGGAATTATGATGGAGATCTTTCAGTTTTCAATGCACCTTGGACGCAGTTTTGAATGGTTTGATATTATCAGTAATACGTTGGGGGCATTTTCAGGGGTCGCATTTTATATTCTTTTAGTACGAATAAGAAAGGATAGGAATTGATAAAAAAGTAGAAGTTTGACTACAACCAAACAAAGAGTTTAAATCATTAAGCAAGAATTTATTGAGTTTAGAGACGAATTGGTTAGTTTTGCAGAACAAAGCAATTTACAATCTATTCAGCTAATCGAATTTAGTTACGCTAAAATATGAAGGGAATAATACTTGCAGGAGGTTCAGGAACAAGGCTCTATCCAATTACCAAAGGGGTTTCAAAACAGTTGTTGCCTGTATATGATAAGCCAATGGTTTATTATCCCTTATCGACATTAATGCTTGCAGGAATCAACGATATCTTGTTAATATCAACCCCTGAAGATATTGGAATGTATGAGCGTTTATTGGGAGATGGATCTGACTGGGGTATTCAAATCAGCTACAAGATTCAGCCTTCTCCCGATGGGCTTGCACAAGCTTTTCTGCTGGGAGAAGAGTTTATTGGGAGAGATGACGTGTGTCTGGTTCTGGGAGATAATATATTTTATGGGTATGGTTTTTCCGGTATGTTACATGAATCGGTTGAGATCGTCCGTACAGAAAAAAAAGCCGTGATCTTTGGTTATGTGGTATCAGATCCGGAGCGATATGGTGTAGCGGAGATTGATAAGCAAGGAAATGTAGTCTCTCTGGAGGAGAAACCGGTTGTTCCAAAATCAAATTATGCCGTAGTAGGGCTCTATTTTTATCCAAACTCGGTGATCGAAGTAGCAAAAAGCATAAAGCCCTCACCTCGGGGTGAATTAGAAATTACAACTGTCAATCAAGAGTATATGCGTCATGGAAATTTAAGATTATCAACCATGGGGCGAGGCTTTGCATGGCTCGACACCGGCACTCACACCTCGTTAATTCAGGCATCTAATTTCATTGAAACGATAGAGACACGACAGGGATTAAAGGTTGCCTGCCCTGAGGAGATTGCCTATACCAATAAATGGATCACGAAGGAACAGCTAATAGCCCTTGCCCAGCCGATGATCAAAAACCAATATGGACAATACTTGCTTCGATTAGCTATCGACTAATAAAATTGGGCAAAACAATTATATCATGAATATTATAAAAACCGCTTTACCCGATGTTTTAATCATTGAGCCTGATTTTCATGGCGATCACAGGGGTTATTTCTTTGAATCTTTCCGTAAGGATATTTTCGAGAAGCATGCCGGAGAGGTAAATTTTGTGCAGGACAATCAGTCGAAGTCGAATTACGGTGTCTTACGTGGTCTTCATTTTCAAAAACCGCCATTTTCCCAAGCTAAATTAGTGCAATGCCTTCAAGGAGAAGTAATTGATATTGCCGTAGATCTGAGATTTGGTTCACCCACCTATGGAAATCATGTTTCTGTTCGACTTTCAGATGCCAATCATCGGCAACTTTTTATACCCAGAGGATTTGCTCATGGATTTGTCGTAGTTAGTGAGACGGCTGTATTTAGCTATAAATGTGATAATTATTACAATCCGGATGCCGATGGTGGAGTGGTTTGGAACGATCCGCAGCTAAATATTGACTGGGTTCTTTTGCCTGATGATCTGAAATTATCGGAAAAAGATAAAAAACTCCCTTTGTTGAGTGAAGTAAACTGTTTTAAGTATAAAAATAACCGATAATTCGTGACGACCTTTTAGGATTTATTACCTTTACGCGAATGGATAAAAAAAATCAGGTAAGATACTCTTAACTATTATTTTGCTAGTCTTTAAAATAAATCAGCTGTTAAAATTAACTTTTCGAAGATGAAACTATCGATAACCTATTTAATTGGATTAACTCTATTTATCTCAGTGCTTAGTGGGTGTTCAAAAGGGGGAAGCAGTGCTCCTGTAGTGGTTCCGGATACGACAAAACCAATAATTGTTATATCAAGCCCTTCTGCAGGCCAGACTTTTACCGCTGGAGGAACAATTCCAATTCAAGTCGCGTTTAGCGATAATGATGCACTTAAAAACTATGACCTAACAATAAGCAAAAACTTAACCTCTGGAGTTATTCTTAAAGTTGTCCCTATTTCAGTTGCCTTTACCTATTCTTCTGGCACTACCACTCTCTCAGGGAAGGCTCAGAGCGCAACGCTCAATATTGCAATACCGTCAAATTCGCCAACCCAGATCGTAACCCCCGGGACCTACGATCTGAAAGTGAATTGCCTAGACAGTTCAAATAATACAGCCTCTTTGACGCTGATAATCACAATCAACTAATCCGGATTTATTTACTCTCATTCAAAAAACTATTGTCAGTGCGATTAGAAACACTTGAATAGCCGATTTCGTATCGGCTTATTTTCAAGATTTTCTTGTAAATTTGAACCGTTTAAATCAATCCGTTTATGAATCACCAAGATCATGCGTTGGCGAAGTATCTTAGAATATTCTGGTCCCTGTTTGGAATCGGGATCGTTCTGGTCATTTTACTATTCACGTTAGTTGCCAACGGAAAACTCGGATTTATGCCTTCATTAACCGAGCTTGAAAACATTGAAACCTCTTTAGCTTCAGAAGTATACTCTTGCGATAGTGTCGTGATTCGGAAGTTTTTTTATAAAGAGAACAGAACCTATGTCCCCTATGAGCAGATTAGTCACAATGTAATTACTGCCCTTGTGGCTACAGAAGACGAGCGGTTTTACGCTCATTCAGGAATCGATATCAAAGGGCTGCTCCGAGTTGCGGCAGGAGTCATTACCGGGAATGAGAGTTCCGGAGGCGGGAGCACGATCAGTCAGCAATTGGCAAAGATGTTATTTCCGCGTGAGGAGATGGATCACAAAATTAACCTTGCATTTCGCAAATTCCGCGAATGGGTCATTGCGGTAAAGCTCGAGCGGAACTTTACAAAAGAGGAGATACTAACGATGTATCTCAATAAATTTGATTTTCTAAACCTTGCTGTCGGGATTAAATCTGCGGCGCAGATCTATTTTGGAACTACGCCCGATCAACTTACCTTAGAGCAGGCGGCTATGCTAATTGGCATGGCCAAAAACCCCTCTCTTTTTAATCCGATACGACGACCCGAATTGGTCAAGCAGCGAAGAAATGTCGTTTTAGATCAGGTTCGTAAATATGGAGCAATCACAAAAGCCGAATATGCCAGCTTAAAAACAAAACCGTTAAATCTGAATTATCATAAGGAGGATTTTAAATCAAGTCCCGGAATCTATTTTACCGAGTATTTACGCACAACTTTAATGGCACAGAAGCCGGAGCGTGCCAAATATGGAGCATGGCAAATACAGCAGTTCCGTGATGACTCTATTGAGTGGGCAACAAATCCATTGTATGGGTGGTGTCATAAAAACCCGAAACCCGATGGGACCCCTTATAATATTCACTCTGATGGGCTCAAGATCTATTCAACCATCGATATGCGGATGCAGAAATATGCCGAATATGCAATTAAACAGCATCTTAGTGTAGAAATTCAACCCGTTTTTAATCAGCGCTTAAAGGGATTAAGGAATCGGCCGTTTCCAAATGCAATGTCAGATGAAGAATCTCTGAGCCTTCTTACTATTGCGGTTAAGCAAAGTGACCATTACAGGCAGCTTAAGGGTCAGGGGATGTCGGCACAGGATATTGTCAAGGAATTTAAAAAGCCTGTAGAGATGACTGTTTTCAGTTGGCGTGGTGAGATCGACACGACAATGACTCCATTGGACTCTGTAAAATACTCATTGGGATTCCTCCGGTCAGCGATGATGACGATGGAGACCAAAACCGGACATGTCAAGGCGTGGGTGGGCGGACCGAATTATAAATATTTCATGTACGATATGGTAAAGCTGGGGAAAAGGCAGGTGGGATCAACCGTCAAGCCTTTCCTCTATACCCTGGCTATGCAAAATGGATATTCACCCTGCACGATGGTTCCCAATGCGGAACAGACCTTTTATTTGCCTGACGGGACAACATGGACAGCCAAGAATTCAGGAGATACCGATTATGATGGTCAGATGGTAACCTTAAAATGGGGACTGGCCAATTCTGTGAATCAGGTTTCGGGCTGGGTCATGAAGCAATTTAATCCGGAGTCGATGGCAAATATGATGCGCAAACTGGGCATCACCAGTCCAATAGATGCTGTCCCTTCGATGTTCCTTGGAACTTCTGATGTTACTATTTATGAGATGGTAGGTGCCTATGGGACCTACGCTAATCATGGCGTATATACCAAGCCAATTTTTGTTACCCGCATTGAAGATCGGAATGGAAATATCCTTGCCCGCTTTTCTCCGGATCATCACGATGCTATCGATCCCAAGACTGCCTATTTAATGTTGAATCTAATGGAAGGTGTAGTCAATGAAGGTACTAGCCAACGACTGCGGCGCGAAGGACTGATCTATGGAAATCTCACTGCTGATATTGCTGGAAAAACAGGAACTACACAAAACCAATCGGATGGATGGTTTATGGGGATTACACCCGAATTAGTTACCGGTGTTTGGACAGGGGGAGACCTAAGAGCGATTCACTTTGAAGGGCTTACAATGGGTCAGGGTGCAAATATGGCACTCCCTGTTTATGGTTATTTTATGAATAAGATTTACCGTGATCCTACACTGGGATATTCTCAGGATACGCGCTTTGAAGCTCCTGAAGGTTTCAGAATGAACCTCGACTGTTCGAAAGTAATGAATAATAAAGATAGTCACAGCAATGATGGAGAATTCTTTTAACTAGCGTACCGATCATAAATTGCCATCTAATCTATTGTACTCCGAGCCGATTTAGTTAATTAGTATACCGGCTCTTTCCATTCGCCATATTCCATCATGAGTTTCTTAAGTTCTTCTACAGCATTGGCAGTATCGACATGACGTTTGATTAATTTCTGCCCCTTATAGAGATTGATTTTCCCTTTTCCAGAACCAACATAACCATAATCGACATCTCCCATTTCACCAGGTCCATTTACCACACAACCCATTATTCCAATCTTAAGGTTCTTCAGATGCTCAAAGTGCTTTTTAATCTCAGACAGCGTATCACGGATATCAAATAGCGTGCGTCCACATCCGGGGCATGAAATGAATTCTGTTTTGGTAACCCGCATACGACTAGCCTGTAGGATACCAAAGGCAAGATTTTTCAATTCATTATATCCGGTATTTCCATCATTTGTTAACAGAATGCCATCACCATACCCATCAATAAATAATCCACCAAGATCGGTAGCGGATTTGATAAGTAGATCTTCATAATTTTTTTCTTTATAGCTGCGAGAGAGAATAACAGGACATTTGCAGATATGGGCATCGAGTTCCATGAAGAAAGCTCTCATCTCTGCATAGCAATTTAGGTTATCACTCTCCATAATCAGGATTACCTTTCTTTCTCTCTTTAGCTTCGCAATAATTTCGGGGTTCTCCTCTTTAAAAACATCGTATGCTCTTTTATTCATCCGAACAAAACGCATCTGCCCGGTATAATTATCGTTGAATAGATATTCTTCGCAGGTCAGGATCGGATATGATTTATTTGTCCGATCAAGGATCTGCTTGCCATCGTAGAAATACTCAGGCTCGATACCCGAATTAAGTGTGCGTATCTCGTCGCGGGTATAATTATTCAGATTCCCAATAACTACGGCAGCTCTCTTTCCTCCAATATCATTTACAGGTCTGCTGGAGCGCCGCTCATATTCAAAAGGATTAGTCTGGGCAACCAATGGGGCTTTTATTGGTTCATGATTCTCTCTGCCAGCAAAAACATCAACAAGTTTACGGGCAAATGCAATTTCAGCAGCCGGATCTTCAGTAAGTGAAACCCTAATGGTATCGCCAATACCATCAGCAAGAAGGGCTCCTGATCCTATAGCCGACTTAATCCGTCCATCTTCCCCTTCACCGGCTTCAGTAACTCCGATATGAAATGGATAATTCATCTCTTCCAAACGCATGCGGTAGTTCATCAGCCTAACGGTATAAACCATGGTTCGGGTATTGCTAGATTTTATAGAGATAACGATATTATGGTAGTCTTCTCTTTTACAGATTCGGAGAAACTCCATAACTGATTCGACTATTCCTGAGGGGGTATCGCCATAACGAGACATTATTCTGTCTGAAAGTGATCCTTGATTGGCCCCTATGCGCAAGGCTGTGCCTCGCTCCTTACAATCTCGAATAAATGGTACAAACCGCAATTCAATTTTAGCCAGTTCCTCACGATACTCTTCATTCGTATAGAGAACATGCTCAAATTTAGCCCGTTTATCGTAGAAATTACCCGGATTAATCCTTACTTTACGAACATACTTTATTGCAATATCAGCAGCTCCAGGGTTATAATGAATGTCAGCAACAAGAGGATTTAGGTACCCACGACTGTCGAGTTCGGCTCTGATATTTTTTAGATTTTCTGCTTCACGCACCCCCTGGACTGTTAGCCGGACAAAATCGGCACCTGCATCAAGTATTCGGATAATCTGATTTACAGTGCTTTCAGTATCCTTTGTATCAGTATCAGTCATCGATTGTAACCGTATGGGATACATCCCTCCCAAGGTTACCATCCCTATTTTTACGGTAGCAGTTTCTAATCGCTTGAATCGTAAAAGGGAATCAATGTAATTAAAATTCTGACTCTTCATTCTGCTTATTTGTTTGGGTAGATAGCATCACAAAATTATTCTTTATTTCGGATTATCGTATCCAAATAGACCACCAATAGTAGAAGGGATCTAATTGAAATTGCAAATAATTTTTTTATCCCTAAATATGGATTCGTTGCTATAAATCGGGGCTCCTTTCACGATTTTAAATTAGATTTGTTGAAAATTAACGGTAATGTCTGTAGAGCTAGAATCGGTCTCAAAAATATATGGAACCCAAAAGGCACTTGATGGTATCTCCATTACAGTAAACTCAGGTGAAATTGTTGGAATACTCGGACCTAACGGTGCAGGAAAATCAACAATGATGAAGATTATTACTGGATTTCTCCATCCGGAATCAGGTATAGCCAAGGTAAATGGGCTGGTAGTAGGAGAGCATAGCCTGGAGATAAGACGACAAATTGGCTACCTACCCGAGAACAATCCACTCTATACGGATCTTTATATTGCAGAATACCTCGAGTATGTTGCAGGAATCTACCGATTAGACAGCGTACAATCGCGCGTTAAAGAGATGATTGGCCTTACCGGACTTGAACTCGAGAAACATAAAAAAATTGGGGCCTTGTCGAAAGGTTACAGACAGCGTGTAGGTATAGCCCAGGCTCTTATTCATGATCCTTCGGTACTGATTCTCGATGAGCCTACCTCGGGACTCGATCCTTCGCAGCTTGTAGAGATCCGACAATTAATCCGTGATGTGAGTGCCAAAAAAACGGTAATGCTTTCAACCCATATTATGCAAGAGGTGGAAGCTTTATGTGATCGGATTATGATCCTTGACCATGGAAAAATTGTTGCAACAGATTCGCCTTCCAATATTAAGTCAATGGCGACAAGCCATTCGCAAAAGATATTCGTTGAATTTGCCGAAACAGTTAATCAGGAAAAGCTTAGCGAAATTAAAGAGATTAAAGAGCTGAAACAGATCTCAGAAACCACATGGCTAATAACCGGAGGCGAGAAAGATCTGCGCCCAGTGATTTTTAAATTTGCGGTCGTCAATAAGCTTACAATATTGACCCTCAACAAGCAGGAGTCAACCCTTGAGAATATCTTTCTTGAGATCACAGGAGCAAAACGATAGATCATTGATGCATTAAAGAAGTTATAGTTGCTGATTTTTTAATTTACTTGACATTAGTATCCCAACTACAAATTCTAGTATTACTCATTTAAAATATAGGCTTTCTGTATCATAATTTTAAATTTAAATTATGGTATTTCAATAAAAGGCTTTATCTTTGTGAAGTTATTAGTGGATAAATTTGATTGATTGCAACCACGAAAAAAAATGCTAAAACAAAAATTTTCGGATTCCCACCTATCAATCAAACATCCCTATACTTAATATTCATTGATCTGAGCAATTGGATCACAAAATAGAGCTATTATGGGATATCTTTTTACTTCAGAATCGGTTTCAGAAGGGCACCCTGATAAAATTGCCGATCAAATTTCGGATGCTATACTTGATGAATTTCTTGCCTATGACCCAAATTCCAAAGTGGCATGCGAGACTTTGGTAACTACAGGTCAGGTAATTTTGGCCGGAGAGATCAAGTCAAAAACTTATGTCGACGTGCGGGAAGTTGCGCGCCGAGTTATCAATAGGATTGGTTATACCAAAGCCGAATATCAATTCGACGGTGATTCATGTGGAGTTTTAACTGCGCTACACGAACAATCTCCCGATATTAATCGTGGTGTAGATAAAAGCGATCGGGAAAACCAAGGAGCTGGCGACCAAGGGATGATGTTTGGCTATGCCTCGTCTGAAACAGGAAATTACATGCCTCTTTCTCTTGATCTTTCACATCTTTTATTGGAGCAACTTGCGGCTATCCGTCGTGGGGGAGTTGTAATGACCTACCTGAGACCGGATTCCAAATCACAAGTCACCATTGAATACGATGCAGACAATAAGCCGGTTAGGGTTCATACCATTGTAGTATCGACACAACACGATGAGTTTTTACAACCGGAGAACAATACTTCGGAGTCACAAGAAAAGGCCGATCAGGCAATGTGTGATAAGATCAAAGCCGATGTTCAAAAGTATTTGATTCCGGCTATATTAGATAAGCTTCCAGCTCATATTCACCATTTGTTTGCACCTGGATATATCCTGTATGTTAATCCAACAGGAAAATTTGTAATTGGCGGTCCCCATGGAGATACCGGTCTTACAGGCAGAAAAATTATTGTAGATACCTATGGTGGTAAGGGGGCTCACGGGGGCGGTGCTTTTTCTGGTAAAGACCCATCAAAAGTAGACCGTTCAGCAGCCTATGCAGCAAGACATATCGCTAAAAACATGGTGGCGGCAGGAATTGCAGACGAGATTTTGGTTCAGCTTGCCTATGCCATTGGAGTAGCACAGCCTGTTAATATTTATGTAAACACCTATAACACCTCTAAAATTACCTTAAATGATGGGGAGATAGCTGATAAAATTGCTGCTTTATTCGACCTTCGTCCATATGCTATTGAAGAGCGGCTAAAGCTGCGTAATCCAATTTACGAGGAGACTGCGGCTTACGGTCATATGGGCCGTACACCAAAAACAATAACTAAAAGCTATAGCTCCCCCTATTTCGGGAATATGGTTAAAGAGGTTGAGCTCTTTACCTGGGAGAAACTTGATTATGTAGATAAAATTCAAACAGCTTTTGGCATCTAAGCTCGGAGCAATTTAAAGGCCCAATAGATCTTAAATTTATTGGGCCTTTTTAGCTAAGACATATTCAATAATTCGTTTATCAGGTTCAAAGGGTGCGAGATTATCAAGGCCTAACGATAAAATGGCATACTCAATCAGCACCTGATCGGAACAATTGATAGACATCTTATTCTTCTGTCTAAAATAGATCCCTGCATCACGCATTGCTTTTAATGGGACTAACCCGATTAATTCAGAGCCTGTAACCGTCACACCTTTTTCCTGAGCACAGCGCGAAACTTCTTCAAAGGCCTGATGCAGTGCTGTTGTGGTATAATCTAATATATTCATGGAAAGCTGAGCCACACCATATTCTTGGATAAACCAACCCAAAGCTCTAACTTTTTTTAATGAGCCCGGAATTCGAATAGGACGACCTAAGTCATCTACTATCAATTCCCCTTTTATTTTATCGCCAACCCTTTTTAAGCGACCCGATTCTCGTACTTTACCTGCAATTGCCTCCGCTATTTCAACTGATGACGTATTTAAATTAACATTATACGCAATTAGCACGTGCCTGGCTCCAATAATCGATAATCCACTCTTTTCATTAATTTCGGTGGGGCCAAAATCAGGATGCCATTCATGCAGTTTCAGTTTTGCTGTCAATCCCTCATATTCCCCTGATCGGCAATTGGCTAAGCTTTTTCTAGTGTCAGTGTATGCAGCAAATTCATAGCAAAATACTGGAATTGATAATTCATTGCCCACGCGTTTTGCAAGAGCCTGTGCATAGCCGATGGCCTCTTCCATCGTAATCCCTGCAATAGGTATGAGTGGACATACATCAGTAGCGCCTATGCGTGGATGTTCGCCTTTATGCTCGCGCATATCGATAAGCTCAGAAGCCAATTTAATAGCTTGGAATGCGGCTTCAACAACCATATCTGCCGGACCGGCAAAGGTAACCACGGTTCGATTAGCCGCATAACCCGTATCGACGTGTAACAGTGCGACGCCTGAAACACGTTCTATCGCATCTGTAATTTGCTTTATAACGGTCTGATCGCGACCCTCCGAGAAGTTAGGAACACATTCTAAAATTTGCTCCATAGCCCATTAGTTAGGTTAAGAATGTGTCAAATAGAAAACCAAATTTTTAGAATAATCCATGTAAACGCGCATCAATACGATCGATTACTTTACTTAGATCTTCTTTATTCTCTGCAAAATTAAGTTCGTCGACATTTATCACCAGGATCTTACTCGACTGATATCTGGTAGCCCACGCTTCATAGCGCTGATTCAGTTGTTTAAGGTAATCGAGTCGAATTGTATTTTCATAATCACGGCCACGTTTTTGAATCTGCTGCACAAGAGTAGGTATCGAAGCACGCAGATAGATGATCAGATCAGGGGTCTGAATCAGTTTTCCCATGAGATCAAAAATATTGTGATAGGTCTCAAAATCACGGGTACTCATAAGCCCCATATTGTGCAAATTAGGGGCAAATATCTCCGCATCCTCATAGATGGTGCGATCTTGAATAACTGTTTTACCTGAATTACGAAAATCAAGAATCTGACTAAACCGTTTATTGAGAAAATAGACCTGAAGATTAAAGGACCACCGCTGCATATCGTGATAGAAATCATTCAAATAAGGATTGCCATCTACATCTTCATAATGGGCCTCCCATCCATAATGCTTTGCCAGAATAGCCGTCAGGGTGGTCTTCCCCGATCCAATATTCCCTGCAATAGCGATGTGCATTGGAGCTATTGATTTTTTCATTCTTATACGTTGTTTAGTTTGTTTTCTGCATAAATTCGCAACAAGTCATCAAGATATTCTCTGTTATTTGACAACCGCGGTACTTTATTCTGTCCTCCAATTTTTCCCCGCTCACGCATCCATTGTAAAAATGTTCCGGTTGGAACAGCTAACACATGAGGCATCTCAAGGGTTGCATTCTTATGTCTTTTCGCTTCATAATCAGAGTTTAACCCCTGCAATTCAAGATCCAATACCGACGTAAACTTACCGAGATCAGCGGGAGGAGTATTAAATTCAATTATCCATTGGTGTGCCCCTTTCGACTGACTCTCGGTCATGAAAATCGGACCGGCAGTATACTCACTAATAATTGCACCTGTAGCATGACAAGCACCCTTAATGGCACGTTCAGCATTATCAATAATCACCTCTTCTCCAAAGGCATTGATAAAATGTTTGGTCCGGCCAGTAATCCTTATTTTATAGGGATCCTTGGAGGTAAACACTAGCGTATCGCCAATAAGATAGCGCCATAACCCTCCATTGGTAGAGATAACAATGGCATAATTAACACCCAGCTCAACCTCCCAAAGTGGGATGGTGACCGGATACTCCTCTTCGGTTTTTCCTGCAAGAATAAATTCATAGAATACACCATAATCCAGCATAAGTAGCATATCCTGACTCGTTGGATCATCCTGAATTGCAAAAAATCCCTCTGATGCATTATAGGTTTCCATATAATGCATATTCTGAGAAGGGATAAGCCTTTTATATTGTGTACGATAAGGCTCAAAAGAGACCCCGCCATGAATAAACAATTCAAGATGTGGCCAAACCTCAGTAATCGATGATTTTCCGGTAAACTCAAGGATATAGTGCAATAATACTAAGAACCACGAAGGGACTCCGGCTAAAGAGGTCACATTTTCGTGAATTGCTGTTTTCGTAATCTGGGCTATTTTTTCTTCAAATTCAGGAATAAGGGCAATGTCTGTTGGAGGGGTGCGATGGAAATCGGTCCAGAAGGGGAGATTCTCTATGATTATTGCAGAAAGATCTCCATAGTAGGCCTTATTACTTAGATTAGTCTCTTGATGGCTTCCTCCTAAAGTAAGACTCTTACCGGAAAATAGAGATGCCTCGGGATTATTCCGATAGTAGATCGCCAATACATCTTTACCCCCTCTAAAATGGCAATCATCCAACGACTCCTTCGAAACCGGAATAAATTTACTCTTCGCATTGGTAGTTCCAGATGACTTTGCAAACCATTTCATAACCCCGGGCCAAAGAACAGACTTCTCGCCCTGAATCATCCTATTAATCAATGGCTCTATTGTCTCGTATCTCGAAACCGGAACATTTTGGGAATAACATTCCCATGATTTAGTATTGCGATAATCGTATTTTTCGCCCCACTCGGTACTTTTGGCACTATTGAGTAGATTAAAGAGCACCTCCTGCTGAATCTCTCTCGAATGCTCCCGATAGAGATCTATTTCATAGATTCGCTTGTAATTAATCCAGTTGATAATCGAATTAACAATTGTCATGCTCAATCACGATTAAATTTATTTAAATGAAATTTATTAACTTTCCGCAAAATCAATACTTATGATAAGAGTAAATATACTAAATTTAGTACGACAAATTTAGAATTTTATTCTCATGAAATCCCCAAGATTCAACAATCACCTAATCAATAATCACTCTACTGATGATTTAACTTAGACTAAAATCTGTCAAAAATTAAGATAACATAAATTTCAGAGATAAAAAAACTAATTCAGTCTATTCATTAAAGGGGAAAGCGCTTTAATATTGTCACTTTCTTAAATATATAAAAACCGAAAATTACTTATTCAATTTCTTACCTATGAATACGATAGATATAATCCTTGGCGTGATCCTGATTGCCGCCGCAATTAACGGATTTATAAAGGGATTTTTTGTTGAACTTGCTTCAATTGCCTCCCTGGTTCTTGGGATCTGGGCAGGGGTAGAATTTTCAGGAATCGTGAGACAATGGCTGGCAAAATATATCGATTGGACCTCCGGGCAATTAGGCATCCTGGCATTTATTTTAATTTTTATTATTGTAGTTGTCGTAATTCATCTCTTTGCACTGCTAACAGAAAAATTTGTCAGGGCAATCGCTTTATCTATTTTCAGCCGAGTGGCAGGGGCACTAGTGGGTGTTATTAAAACAGCTTTTATTTTGAGTCTTGTTATTCTGGTTTTTGAAAAAATCGAACATTTTACACATCCAATTATACCTGGTCAAACTAAAACAGAATCTCGATTATATGGCCCGATTGAGAATATCGCCCCAGGGATTATGCCATTTTTAAAAGAAGAGCAACAAAAAATCTTTGAAAATCAACCCGATCAGAGGGCTAATCCTCAATCCTAAATAATTTGCAGCAACGATCAGCACCTCCCAATACCTAGCCTTTTCTAAGATGCTCGTGGCCTGAAAAAAATGTATATTTGCCAACCGCAAGATAACTGTGCCCATTATATTTGGACACGTTAACCCAAATGGAAAAGGCGTTTAAGGGCGGCGATAATGTGTGAATAGAAATTATTTAACTACGAGATACAATGAACTTTGTTGAAGAGCTTACCTGGCGCGGAATGATTCATGATATGATGCCCGGCCTCGAGGAGCAGCTAAAGAAAGAGGTAACATCGGCCTATGTGGGTATCGACCCCACTGCTGACTCACTCCATATCGGTCACCTTGTTGGGGTGATGATGCTTAAACATTTCCAGCTTGCGGGTCATAAACCTATCGTTCTTGTTGGTGGTGCGACAGGTATGATTGGTGATCCATCAGGAAAATCACAGGAGCGAAATTTATTAGACGAATTAACATTGAGGCATAATCAGGAGTGCCTGAAAGTGCAGATCTCAAAATTTTTGGATTTCGATTCCCAAGGATCTAATGGGGCCGAGATGGTCAACAACTATGACTGGATGAAGGATTTTACCTTCCTCGATTTCATCCGTGATATTGGCAAACACATCACTGTCAATTATATGATGGCAAAAGACTCGGTTAAGAAACGGCTCGATCCTGAGAGCGGTGCTGCGGGAATGTCTTTTACCGAATTCACCTATCAGTTAGTTCAGGGGACCGATTTTCTCCACCTCTACGAATCGAAGAACTGTAAATTACAGATGGGTGGCTCCGATCAGTGGGGCAATATTACTACCGGAACAGAACTTATTCGCAGAAAAGCCGGTGGCGAAGCGTGGGCTCTCACCTGTCCATTAATTAAGAAAGCCGATGGCACTAAATTTGGGAAGACCGAATCAGGGAATGTGTGGCTCGATCCTCAACGGACATCGCCGTATCAGTTTTATCAATTTTGGCTTAACACATCAGATGCAGATGCGGAGAAATACATCAAGATATTTACTATCCTTAACCAAGATACCATTCGTAAATTAATCGAAGAGCATCAAGAGGCTCCTCATCAGCGCCAACTTCAGAAAGTTTTGGCAAAAGAAGTTACGTGCATGGTTCACTCCGAAGCGGATTTTAATCTTGCGGTAGAAGCTTCTGAAATTTTATTTGGGAAAGGGACAGAAGAGACCTTACGGAAGTTGGACGAGGCTACTTTCTTATCTGTTTTTGAGGGGGTGCCACAATTTGAAATTTCCATATCTGAACTCCATAGAGGAATAAATATCATCGACTTACTTGCTGAAAAAACCACCGTATTCCCATCCAAAGGGGAGGCTCGCCGTACAATTGCAGGTGGTGGTGTGGCAGTAAATAAAGTTAAAATTGAAACTCCCGAGGAGGATATCTTGGCCAACAAGCTCATTGCAGAGAAATATATTCTTGTCCAAAAAGGGAAGAAAAACTATTTTCTGCTAATAGCTATCTAATTTTATCCGTTCGCTGAATAGATTTTGAGAGCACGATAAAGCAGGTGAAATTGGTTAAAGCAATTCCACCTGCTTTTTTATTGCTTTCCAGTGACCATCGGCTAATTCAGCTCCAATAACCTGAATCACTTCACCTGCTAAGATAGCACCTATCTTTCCGCATCTCTCGAGGTCTGCACCAGTTGCCCATCCCGAGAGAAATCCCGCGGCGAAAAGATCGCCGGCCCCTGTTGTATCAATTACCTTAACCCCCACGGTAGGGATATGCCATTTTTGTAATCCTTGCTGAACAAAAGCACCCTCTTTACCCACTTTGACAACAGCAATATCGCAACGGCCCGCAAGATTTCCCAGTGCCTCCTCAGGGATCATTCCTGTGAACGACCGCGCCTCCTCCTCGTTTGCAAAAACAATATCGATATAATTATCAACCAATTCATTAAGTATTTCCATGTTGGCTTCTACGACATTAAAACTTGCCAAGTCAAGAGCGACCACAAGTCCGGCAGTTTTTGCAGCCGAGGCAGCTGCCATTATCAACGCATGATTAAAAACCAGATATCCTTCGATAAAAAAAAGATCGTAGCCAATAAACAGCTCGGGAGTAATATCATTGGCTCCCATTTCAACGGCCGCTCCAAGATACGTAGCAAATGTTCGCTCTCCATCGGGACTAACAAATCCGACAGCGCGGCCGGTGGGGGAGTCAAGCTCCTTTAGGACAGTTCCAATACCCCGCTTAACCATCTCATTTTTAAACAACAGCCCAAGCTCATCAAATCCTATTGCCCCGATATAACCACATTCGACGCCCATTGCAGCTATTCCATTAATAGCATTTGCGACAGATCCTCCTGTAGCCACTTTACTTGCAAGATGGGCAATCTCCAGTTGAATTCTAGCAGATAGCAGACCGTCAACGAGGGTCATCCCCCCTTTGGGAAGCTTTAAACTATTGATTAACTGATCATCTTCAGGTAAGACTAAAATATCTACCAAAGCGTTTCCGATCCCCAATATTTTCAGATTTCCCATATTCTATTTTTTTTCTAATTTTTTCACAAATATATTTTAGATTTCTGAAAAACTTACTACTTTTGCAGGGCTTTAGAAGAAATAACTGACAAAGCAAGGATAAATTCCTTCGTAGCTTCCCGTAGATTCGGGATTAGAGCGGTCCCGAAGGTTCGGGATTAATCCGTAGGAATTTTGATTTGCAAGTTCTTATTTTATTAAAAATATTATTCCTTAGTAGCTTCCCGAGAATTCGGGATTAGAGCGGTCCCGAAGTTTCGGGATTAATCCGTAGGAATTTTGATTTGCAAGTTCTTATTTTATTAAAAATATTATTCCTTAGTAGCTTCCCGAGAATTCGGGATTAGAGCGGTCCCGAAGTTTCGGGATTAATCCG
>CAIVMQ010000065.1 GCA_903907075.1 uncultured Bacteroidia bacterium | reverse complement strand
TGGGTTTGGGTTTGGGTTTGGGTTTGGGTGTGGGTTTGGGTTGGGGTTTGGGTTTGGGTTTGGGTTTGGGTTTGGGTTTGGGTTTGGGTTTGGGTTTGGGTTTGGGTTTGGGTTTGGGTTTGGGTTTGGGTTTGCAGAGACGCGATTAATCGCGTCTCTGCAAACCCAAAAATCGCGTCTCTACAAAATAATTATTTATCCAATCCCCAATTCGCAGGATTGTTTTCAATATAATTGGCAATTCGCTGGTATTCCCGATCGTTGCGAATAATATGATCGTGAAACCTGGTCTGCCACCCAAAACCGGAATTGATTTTTCGTGCATTCATGGTAACCATCGATTTAAAACAGGCAACAAACGATGATATCGATTTTGGTGATCGTCTGGCCACCCCGAATTTGGATTTATCCCTTTGCAGAGACGCACCTTGCAGAGACGCACCTTGCAGAGACGCACAGCGGTGCGTCTCTGCTGTGCAAATATCAAATTGATTGGAATAATCATTATCAATCCGCAAAATGGCATGGATATGATTTGGCATGATCACGTAATTATCGCAATACAATCCCGGCCGCAACACAAATGATTTTTCCCATTCAGACCGGACCAACAATCCAATTTCAGACAACGCCATATTTTTGTTTTCGATTACACCGAAATAGGGGTGGCGCCCTGCAGTGCAGATGGTAATAAAATAGCGCCCGTTCCATCCATAATCCCAATTTCGCAACCTGGTAGAAGCGATTCGGTATTTGCCCTGAAATTTGTCGCTCATAGTAAATGGATTCAATCAATTTATAGAACGGATTATTGTGCAGGTACTATTTTAGGATACTGTGTCTGTGCAGAAAATGGCATACAATCGAACCTTTAAGCTGGGACGTGCCGATCCTGTGAAGTCCTATTTATTATTGCCAGTCGTTCTTTCTATTCTGTCCATTCAGTCAATGCGTTATTAATTATTTCTGTTATGTCCGACTTAGTGTTACTTGATCAGATATCTAACATGTTGCTAACCGTTTAGGAGCAGCCCACTGGAAGATGGGAAGCTCAACATTTGGGCCGCGCCGGCGTTTAGCTGTAAACCGCTATAGGCCACTCGAAGCAAACAATGGATTACAACGCCACCAACTCGCGAAAAGAGGTGCTATACAGATTCTCAGTGCGCATCAACTCATTATGATCACCACTCGACTGTATCTTGCCGTTCTCAAGAATATAAATACGATCGGAGTGCCGAGCAATTTTAATCCGATGGGTGACTAGTATAATGCATTTCGTTGGTTTCAATTTATTTATCAGGTTAAGGACAAATAGCTCCATTTTTCTGTCCATTGCTGATGTTGGTTCATCTAAGATTAGGAAAGGTTGATCTTTCCACAATGCCCTGGCCAAGCCGACTAATTGTCGTTGACCCCCAGATATATTCACACCCTCCTCTCCAAGCAGGGTGGCATAATTCTGTGGGAAATAAACAAAATAGTTATGCAGACCGGTTGCAATGCAAAAGTCAAGGCATTTCTGCATCTCATCGGCACTGGTGCTAAGGCAAATATTATAGAGTAATGATCCGTTAAACAAATTAATCTCTTGGGGTACAACCCCGATATGCTCTCTCCAATGGGGAATATAAAACTGGCTAACTGGGATGCCATTAAGCAGTATTTCACCCTGTTCTGGTTCATAAAACCGCTGAAGAATATTAAGCAGCGTAGTTTTGCCGCTTCCTGATTCTCCTATTAAAGCAATCATGAGACCACGCTTCAGTTCAAATGACACTTCGCTAAGCAAGAGTTTTCTACCTGGGAATCGAAAAGAAAGGTTCCTCGCCTCAATGGAAAGAAAAATCGGCATGAGAGTTGAATTTTCGTCAGATTTCATTACAAATTCAGGCTTCATAGCCGAAAATTCATACATGCGGTCGAAGGCGATCTTGGCTCCCTGCAAAGTAATATTAGCAAAGGATAAACTTACAATAGCGGGAAATAAGCCACTACTGATCCCCAGTATTGCTATTAATTCTCCAATAGTAAGTTTTTCCGCTAATATCAACCATGATCCAACAGATATAATAACTATCGACATTAGCACCGATGCTATCTCTGCAATAAACTGAAGGGAAATCCCAACACGGCCAAGAGTGAACATCTTATTTTGGAAGTGGCCATATATTACTTGGTTAAGCTTTGAAAATTCGTTCTCCTTATGAGCCCCCTTAATGGTATTAATACCATGCATAGAATCGACATAATTACTCGACTTATGAGCATTCGTAACCATAACCTCGCGTTGAGCTTGAATAATCGGGGTATGATAATGCCAGGAAATAGCAACAAAAATGGGAAGTAAAATTAACGAAATGGCTCCTAAGATAGGAGAATAAAGAATCAAGACTATTTCGCCAATCACTACTAAAAGCAAATTTTTAAGCAGTTCCCCCGCGAGGCCAGCAATGGCGGTTTGAATTCTGGAGGTATCATTCATCCGTTCAACCAGCTCTCCTATACGCCGATTATCATAAAAAGATTTTGGGAGAAAAACCAAACTATCAAAGAATTTAGCAATCAAGCGGTTATTAAAATCACGTCCTTGTCGAACGCCAAATAAGCCCGTTAAATAACTAATCCATGCACGTGCAATAAGAAGTACAGTGATCAATATCAGACTTAATATTAACTTTTCAACGTTTTTGAAAGGAAGGATATTGTCAATTAATTTTTGCGAAAAGACAGCCATAACCATTCCTAAAATGGCAATCAGAATACTTAATCCAAAAATAATCCCGAGTAACCCCGCATCATCTCTGATTAAGTCTTTAAACCAATTCCATTTCTCTTGATCTACATGCTTAATTTGAACTAGATTATCCTTTGGCATTAGCCCAAGCAGCGATTTGGATTTCCATATTACACCTAGTTCGATTTCTGGCAATTCCAAAATACCTCGACCCGGATCTCCGATAAGAAACTTCCCATTTTCATATCCATAGCAAACCACGTAATGGCGCAATCGCTCTTCGACAATTACATGAAGAATAGAAGGAGACCCAAAATGCTTTAGTGATTCTAAATCGCCTTCATATCCTGTTGACTTAAAGCCAAGCTGCTGCGATGCCTGGTATAAACCAAGCATGGTAGTCCCTTGCTTGGATGTTCCACTGCGCTCGCGCA
Organism: uncultured Bacteroidia bacterium; assembly: GCA_903907075.1. Taxonomy (GTDB): domain Bacteria; phylum Bacteroidota; class Bacteroidia; order Bacteroidales; family Prolixibacteraceae; genus JAAFHB01. The sequence goes on along the minus strand of CAIVMQ010000065.1, from coordinate 5,551 downwards.
GGATTTCCAAACTGTTATTTCCTCCATAATACCTTAGAATTGAGAGTAGACAAGCAACCCCACAATCAGAATTGTCATGCTGAATACAAAAGGTTTTCTTAATCCATTTTTTATCCATGGCACAAAATCAAGTTGGTTGGATAATGAAAAAGAACCTAATCGAAGGTTCAGAGTAGCCCCCGTAATCCTAACCAGAATGGATAAGATCGAGCACCATTTTTATTTTAACCTCTCCCTTAAACATCTTCAGCAACCTCTTATCGATACCATAAATAAAAACAGAAGGGATTACAGAAGTGCCAAAATAGGAGCTGAACCGATTGTTTTCATCAACCAAAATAGTTAGGTTATCGACCTCCCATAGATGGTATCGGATTGCAAAATCATCAACCCTCTTGAGAGAGTCATCAGGAGTTATTAGAATCATATTTGCTTTTTCAAAGAGGGGTGCGTTTAATCCGATCTGAGAAGCTTCATATTGGCAATGCTCACACTCGGGATGGAAATAGACAATTACCGTATATAGCTGTGGATTAAATGAATCCACGAAGACCTCATTGCCATTCGTGGATTTAAACGAGTAATGTTGCAAGGTTTGAATTCGATTTTCAATCTCATTTTTTACCTGATATGCCTTCACAATATGTGTAATCAGCCACCCGCCTGTTGTGAGTACAAGAAGAACGATAAAATATTTTGCGATCTGCTTCATCAGGTAAGATTAAGGGTGAGAAACATGCCAACTAAAACCCAAAGGAGCAATCCCGTTCCATAGGATGCCGCGACTGTTTTAAATGATTTAACCAGCGGTCGGTCGAGAATATAGGCCAGCAAACGGGCGAGAACAATCCAATAGAGGAGTTCAAAAACACTGATTACGGAGAGAGGATAAATCAGATAAGGCTCGACGGCAGATTTATCAAAAAGTTGCATAACTGAGAACGGCTGGAACTGTAAATCAGTCAGGGTACTAACGTCTTTAAAAAAGATCAGAATTAGTAATTTGACTATTCCGCTCACCACAAAAACGAAGTCAGCGAGCAGTGCAATTTTAAACAATTTGCGGAATGGGACCGGATGTTCTGAAATATAGAAGCCAATATATAAGGATAGGGCTGTGAAACTAATACGAACTAATACAATTAAAGGGATCAAGAGATAACCTACCCATTGCCATTTTTGCGAAAGATCAATTAGTTGTGAAATCCGATCTGCAGAAAGTTGTTCTCCAAAAGACTGATAATAAAGATTATTAGTCAAAAAAAGATACGGTATGGCAAATGTTAAGAGTAAAGAAAAAGCAATGAGTAAAAGAAGATATTTCCAACTATCGAAATTGATAAAATTTGTTTTCATTTTATTGATAATATGTCAACAATTACAAATCAATAAAAACTTAAATATCAGTAATTTATTGCCTGCTTTTAATAAAAGACAAGACTTTCTAATATCGGTAATTGACCAGCTTATAAAATTCCTGATGAAATTAAAATATTACTAAGTATTCCCAGATCAATTAAAATCCACATAATTAAATAATTAAGCTTATAATTTAATGAAAAAATAAGTGATTGAAAGAGTAATAAATTGAGAAAAACTATTAAAAAACTTTTAGTTGGGGAAAACCCTGTCGCTAATGAGAAAATAAACAAACTAAATGAAATTACAATAATAGAAATCGGGAATATTGTAACTCCATTTAAAAAACATGTTTGAAAATTATTTTTGTAGTTTTTTATAGAAAAATAGTCATTAGATGACACCTTATCTTCTCGAACCAAACTGATATAAGATAAACTTAAGGTTGCAAAAGATATAGTTAGAATGTTCAAATATTCTTGAAAACTAACTTTTACGAACTTTAAATTTGCATAAATCGCAGCAATTAAAAATACACAAAGTGCAAAAAGAATTAAAATCAGAATCGCAATTTTATTTTTCATAATTTTTAATATTAATTCTTCCTAAATATAGAGGTCATCTTATTTTAGATAACCTCCATATTTTATATTGAAGTTTAACTAAATTAAGGATCGATAAAGTAGAAAAACTTATTAAAATCTCACATTAAAATAACCAGTAGCCAAACCAATGCCAGAAATGGTAGGACTTAATACCGCATTAGCAACATACAATCCGAGTGCCCAACCAGGGCCCGGAACAACAAATAAAGCTCCTAAAAATAATCCAGTACTAATTACGGCTCCAACACAGGAAAAAAATCCTCCCCCTTCAATCTCTTCCATTTGAAGAATACTCAATTCTCTCATGATTTTTTATTTTAAAGAAATAATAGACTAATTTCACGTATTCTTTCATCAGATATACAGCATCGTTTTTACCGTATAGGAGCAGCCCACTTGAAGATGGGAAGCTCCACCTAATGGCCGCACCGGTGAGCTGTGAATACCTTTAAGGTTTTAGCGACAAAGAAGGATAACGGAACCCGGTGCGGCCTCTTAAACGAACTTATTTTGATTCCATGCAAATCGCAGAATTGAGCTCATAATAAATTTCAAATTCAAATATATAAAGCCATTTTATTTGCGTTTTTTTATCGAATTCCTATTACCTCTCAAGAATAAAATTAAGCTTAAAAAAAGACCGGTCGCCAATAGTAAATATTCAACTTGCGTCCATTGACCATATTCAAAATATCTTACAATTAAATACATCATCAGAATAAATAATACAATTCTAATTGACAGAAAATTATATTTCAATAAATTTTCAAACACTAATTTACCAATTGAAAATTCGATACCACAAAAGTCAAATTACTAAGCAGAAACGAAATAATACATAGATAACTCAACTACAATTTTTCTCACATTTTATTTAAAGAAATCGACTATAAGGCTTCCTAAAGAAACACAAACAAGTGCTCAAAATAGTTTTTTCTCATTTGATTTTAATTATTATTCTTATTGATTTTAGTATATTTTCTCAATTGTAAAAACATCATAATACATACCGCAAACCAAATAAAAAACATTACTAAAACAGAGATATTTTCTGTCTTAAACCTGTCTCTTAAAATTAGTAGAACTAACGAAAGCAAAAATATTAAGAGTGCGACTTTCGAAAATAAGTAATATTTTTTTAGCCTAGTTCTAATCTCATTATCAGATAAGCCTTGCTTTCTGAATCTTAAGGTCATTTTATCAGAGAAATTCATTTTGCTTTTTTTTAGAATATTATTTACCATAGTTTAATATAAATTGGCCATTAAACTATGGCAAATAAGTTAAACAGTTATACTTAAAGCTAATATTATTAAATCAAACCTGCAGATCTTCCAATAGTCCATCCACCACAGCCAATTGCAAACACTTGCATCCCAGGAACTGTTAATAATATCCCACCGCCAATCAGACAAGAAATTCCGAAAGAGGAACAGAAAGCATCAACATAAGCTGCCATCTTTCCCCCTTCGATCTCTTCCATTTGAATAATACTTAATTCTCTCATGATTTTTTATTATTAAATTCAAGTAATAAATAAATAATCCAAACTAAAAATAACATTGCCCAAGAAATAATAAAAAAATTCAACTTGTAATTTGGCTGTAAAAAAATGCCTATACATGCAAATATCATCATGAATAATGCAAAAATCAGGCGTTCACTCCTATAAGAGTCCTTTTGATTATATATATAAAGACCCGTTTCGTCAAACAAAAGAACTTTCTCAGAAATAGTTTTTATTATAAGCATACATTTAATACAATTACACAATTTATAACTAAGTAACATTTAACCAAAATACCGTGACTGCCAATACGAATATAAAAAGCCTTAATTACACAGTAATTTTTGATAAAACATAAGCTCCGCAGGCATGTACTGTGAATGTTGCCACCACAGGAGCAGCGGCACCGGTAGCAAGTGATAACGCTAATCCTTCAACAATACATCCAATTTCAAGCCAAGCTGACATCTTTCCCCCTTCGATCTCTTCCATTTGATGAACACTTAATTCTTTCATGATTTTTTATATTAAAGAAATAATACATTAATTTCACGTATCCGTTGATCAGATATACAGCATCGTGCTTACCGTTTAGGAGCAGCCCATTGAAAGAAGGGAAGTTCCACCTATTGACCGCACCGGCGAGCTGTTATACCTTTAAAGTTTTCGCGACATAGAAGGATGATGTAATCCGGTGCGGCCTCTTAAACGAACTTATTTTGAATCCAAACGAATCGTAAAACTGTGTTCATTAGTGTAAATTAAAAAGATAAGTTGTTTAAATCTTAATTTTAAAGGCATTTTAGTTCATCTGACATCGCTAAAAACACGAGCTGCAGAGATAAAGAATCTGTTTAATCTATTTTATTATTCCGGAGTTTTAACCCCAAAAGGTATCCCCCCTTTTGGTTGTTTCTCCAGATATGTTTGGATTTTAGTCATGAGGCCCATTGCCCATGTTTGGGTGAGGCGCATCTGGTCCATTGAGATTTGGGGTGTGGTCTCGGCCATCTTCATCCCTGCGGGGGTTTCATAGAAGGCTATGATCGCCTTGATGTCGGCCTGGGTGTAATACTTCTTAAATACCGGTATCAGCTGCTCGTTGAGTGTGGCTACCTCCACATCGAAAACATCCATTTTCATCGCGGCCCACTGCGCATCGGTAACATCGGGCTTCGAACTCCTAAACTGCGCCACAATCTGCGGAAAGATCGAATTGGTCGTGGCCACAGAGCCATTCACCTGCTGCATCTTCATAATATCAGCATCAAATGAGTCGGCTTGACCCTTTACTCCAACGGTGGTCAACAGCATACCGGCCACACAGAAAAACGTGATCATGTTTGATGTCTTCATGGGACAGTTGTTTTAATTTGAGGGGCAAGTTAAAACAGCAGAGTGCAACCAAATTGCACTCTGTTAAAAAAGTGTGGGATTATTTTGCTTACACGTAAACATGTAACTATCAGCTGTATGGCTATACGAAATAAAGTAACCTTTCCCCTTGAGAAAGTCGAGGTCATTAAAAACCGTTCTGCGTGAAACACCTAGCCTGTGGGCTAAGTTCTGTGAGGTTCCTGTGTTATTGGATTTGATCAACCAGATGAGGGTTTCTATCCGTACGGTTTGTTCTTCGAAGCTCATAATCAAGTATTGTCTCTTTTAAAGATACCGAAAAAAAATAGATTATGGAGGAATTAAAATGGAATAAACGGAAAATGCCACCAAGGCACCAATCCGTCAAGCGACGGATACCAATAAAAAAGGAGCTCTTGGAGCTCCTTTTTATCTGAAAATTTATTTCGCCTAACTTTTCAAATTACTTTACCTTATTAACAATAGCGCTGAAAGCAGCGGGATTGTTCATTGCCAGATCGGCCAGAACCTTACGGTTAATTTCGATTTGAGCACTCTTCAATTTACCCATAAACTGTGAGTAAGATAGACCTTCGGTACGCACAGCGGCATTGATACGCTGAATCCAAAGAGCACGGAACAACCTTTTCTTAGTTTTTCTGTCACGGTACGCATACCCCAATCCCTTTTCGTATGTGTTTTTGGCAACCGTCCAGACATTTTT
>CAIVMQ010000064.1 GCA_903907075.1 uncultured Bacteroidia bacterium | reverse complement strand
GTTGAGAAATGGACTATTGTAAACAACAATATTTTTGGCCACTCTTTTCATATCCATGACGTACAGTTTAAAATTATTTCCCGCAGCTCGGGTTCAGTAGCAGCGTATGAATCCGGCTGGAAGGATACGGTATATATTCCACTTGGAGAATCTGTCTCAGTAATTGCCAAATATGATGACTTTTCCAGCGGGGTGAATCCATACATGTATCATTGCCATTTCAATAATCATGAAGATGGAGGTTTGATGGGATAGTTTTTAGTACAGTAAAGATTCTTAATAGCCGAGGCCATGTATATTAATCTAATGAAAAGGTTGATGGTTGCAGGTTTATTGTTGATTGTTTTTGCATGCAATAGCCCTAAAAAACAAATTAGAATCTTGCCCCCAGATATCAATGTTTTAAATTTTGATACGGCATTAAAACGTAACGACAATGGATATTTTTATCATGGCAAACCGTTTTCGGGCTACCTTATTCAGCAGGAAAAAGATGGGCGTGTTGTTTATAAATTGCCGATAATCAATGGATGGGAAAATGGACTGGCACTGGCTTTGTACAATACCGGCGAAAAATTGCTGGAACGATATTTTGAACAGGGCAAGGCAGAAGGCCTCTTTAAACAATGGTGGCCCAACGGCAATTACAGGTATTTATTCAATTATAAAAATGGTCAATTTAATGGAACACAAACTGTATTTTTCCCAAATAGCAAGGTCAGACAAAAAAGTAATTACCAAACGGGAAATGTGGAGGGACTGCAACAAAATTGGGATAGTACTGGGCAGTTAATTTCTAATTACACAATAAAAAACAATAAATTATATGGCGTTATTTCGGTTAAAAGCTGTATTCCTTCAGCAACGCATTAATAGGTTCTTCGGGTTGCTATGTTGTGCCGCTGCTTTGACGGCATGCCATACAAAAAATGAGGTATTGCCGTTTTACAACACGGCTGATTTTACTGCCGAGTGGATAAACCCAGGTGATTCCAATTACAAGACTATCCATACCATAGATACTTTTGCCATGCACAATCAATTGGGGCATTTAATTACAAAAGATTCACTTGATGGGCACATCTATATGGCAAATTTTTTCTTTACAACCTGCTCCAGCATTTGTCCAAGAATGACAAGTAACCTCCAAATAATACAGGATAATTTTGCGAATAATCAACAACTGAAATTAGTCTCATTTACGGTGATGCCATGGGTTGATTCGATTAGTAGGTTAAAGGTGTATGGTGAGAATAATAACATCAATCCAAATAAATGGCATTTATTAACAGGGAATAAAGAACGTATTTACAAATTAGGGAGACAATCGTATTTCTCGGAAAGACGCCTTGGACTTGAAAAAGATTCTTCAGAATTTTTGCATACCGAATCAATGCTTTTGATTGATAAGCTAGGAAGGATTCGGGGAATTTATAATGCCACACAAAAACCAGATATAGATAGAGCGACGGCTGATATTAAGTTATTGATTGATGAGTGATCATCTAAAAAGCCTATCAGCTGTCCGAATATATACTTTCTGTTTTAATGAATTAAATTTTATTTAAATATGAAAACAGCGATGTTCTTTTTTGTCCTTTCCCTTGTAATAAACTTTGCTAAAGCATAGGTAAATAGCCCTCTTGCCATTACCGGCACGCCTATTGAAATGCTCTTCCATCAAGGCAAATCTAAAGCCTTGATTTTGAGTCTCGATGATGGTCGTTCTGCGGACAGGCATATGGTACAGTTGATAAAACGAGGGCTATTAATCGCAGCTCGATTGATGTGTTTGTAAAAATTGGGGACAAAGTATTTAAAATTGAAGCTGTTAGCTCATCATAACTTAATGAATCAAAAGAAAAATAAACATGAAAAAATTTACTTTTATTATTGTCCTCTTCATCACCCAACTCTCTTTTGCTCAAAATAATAAGCAAAATATCAGAGGTTTGATCACCGATAAACTATCTCAGATAACTCTTCCGGGAGCTACAGTTCAGATTCTAAATAAATCAGAGAATAAAGGTGTATCAGCAGATGCTAATGGGAACTATATCTTAAAAGAACTTGCGCCGGACAGGTACGATATTAATGTTACCTATACCGGGTATAAGAATGTATTTGTGCCAAATGTAGTGGTAACATCCGGAAAGGAGACGATTCTTGATATTGCGATGGAGGAGAATGTCACCAGTCTGAATGAGGTTGTTATTAAGGCAAATACCAAAGATAAAGCGATTAACAATCTGGCCACGATCAGTGCACGTACCTTTTCGACCGAAGAGGTGAATCGGTATGCGGGAGGGCGAAGTGATCCTGCACGTTTGGCTGCTAATTTTGCTGGCGTCAGCGCTCCCGATGACAGTCGGAATGATATTGTGATCCGTGGCAATTCCCCCGTAGGTGTCTTGTGGCGTATCAACGGGATGAATGTCACAAACCCCAACCACTTTGCTTCGGTGGGGACTACCGGTGGCGCCGTAAGTTCACTAAATACCAATCTGTTGAAAAGTTCAGATTTCTTAACATCGGCGTTCCCCGCAGAATATGGTAATGCGACAGCAGGTGTTTTTGATCTGGGCTTTCGAAGTGGAAACTCCCAAAAAAAGGAGACAACACTACAGGCAGGGGTGATTACAGGTCTTGAAGCAACAACAGAGGGGCCAATCAATAAGGAAAAAGGTTCTTCCTATTTGGTAGGATATCGCTATGCTTTGGCAGGCGTTGCCCAGGCCATGGGCGTGAATATCGGAACTACCGCTTTGCCATCTTACCAGGATTTATCCTTTAACCTGAATAGCGGTAACACTAAGGCAGGACGATTCACTTTGTTTGGAATTTTAGCCACAAGCAGCATTAATATTGAAGGCGGGAAAAAAGGTTCATTGTATGGAAACGGTGGCGGACATGATTTAAGCAGTCAGATTGGGATTATCGGGTTAAAACATTTCAAACAACTAAATAACAGATCCTACTTTAGCTCCAACATTGGGATTAACTACTCGAAGAATGACCAGATCAGCTCTGATTTTGACCGGCTGACAAATACCTCCTTCACAAAAGAAGAGAACAAGGTGGCCAGAACGGGATATAATTTTTCAACAAGTTTCAATTCCAAAATAAATTCAAAGCTGTTTGTGAAAATTGGTATTCAGGATGAGTTGATTGGCCTAAACCTCTATTTCAGAGACAAAAAAGATGGGAATTCGGATTGGAGGCAGGTATGGGATTACAATAGTTACACGAATCTCTCACAGGCTTATGCACATGTGAAATATAGCATTAACGATAAATTGACACTCAATGCAGGGTTGCATTCTCAGCTATTTTTACTTAACAATTCATTCTCCGCAGAACCACGCCTGGGCCTGAAGTATGATCTCAATTCGAAGAGCTCACTGAACTTTGGGTATGGCCTTCATGCGCAAACTCAACCCATAAATGTCTACTTCCTTCAATCACAAAATACCGATGGATCTATCAGCTATAACAATAAGAGTTTAGATTTCACCAAGAGTCATCATTTTGTGTTGGGTTATGACTTGCAACCCTTAGACGACTGGCGGTTAAAATCTGAAGTGTATTATCAATCGATCTTCAATGCCCCGGTTAATACTTTTTCGAGCAGCTACTCCATGCTGAATACCGGAGCAAGCTTTAAGACCGACCTGGAAGATAACCTCACAAACAAGGGAACCGGGAAAAATTATGGAGCCGAATTGACTATTGAAAAATTCTTTAGTCATGGATATTATGGCCTGTTTACTTCGTCGGTTTACAGTTCAAAGTACAAAGGGAGTGATGGGATCGAAAGGAACACGGCGTTTAATGGGAAATATATTTTCAATATTCTGGGCGGGAAAGAGTGGAAGATTGGGAGCGAGAAAAGAAATAAATTCTCTGCCGATCTAAAATATACGTATGCCGGAGGAAGGGCATACACCCCGATCAATTTAGCGGCGTCAAATTCTACAGGTCACGAACAATTGTCGACCGACGTTTATTCCGCCTTTTATCCCAACTATTTCCGGTTAGATTTTAAAGTAGGCTTCACGTTAAACAGCAGCAGAAAAAAGTTATCCCATTCATTTTCTCTCGATTTGCAAAATGTCACCAATCACAAGAATGTATTCTCGCAAAACTACGATGACCGCGACAGATCGGTTAATACAACATACCAACTTGGATTTTTTCCAAACATAGTCTATAAGATACAATTTTAATTAACCGTAAAGATATAATGTACTATTTGAATTCCTTTTCTCCCCTCTTTTGGAGGGGCTGGGGGAGGTCTTTATCGCACGTGTCTTGTTCCGAATTAAGATATTTATCTGTCGGAATTATGACCCCTCTAAATCTCCCCCAAGGGGAGACTTTAGACAATTATTCCGATTAGATTTTTCCTTTTCTCCCCTCTTTTGGAGGGGCTAGGGGAGGTCAAAAGAAGAATTAGATGATTACGATATTATATTGTTCTTAACACATATATAACTTAAGAAAATGAAATTACCAATGATCACGGGAAGTCTTTTTCATCAGTTTAAAATTTCATATTTACCCATGAGGAAGCAAAATAAATCATCAGTAAGAGTACTTGCATTTACAGTGATTACTCTTACGGCGATAATTTTAAGGTTAACGATAAGTTTCTCTCATGATTTAATCATAGGGATGGATGGCGGATATTACCCTGTGCAAATACGAAATATATTAAAAACCGGGTTTCTCAGTTTCAATGATGTCCCGTTGTATTTTTATTTTTGTGCCTCAATCGTAAAAGTCATTTCGCTTTTGGGATTCGCCATTAATGATCAAATTATCATTAATGTTATCAAGATTATTGATAGTACCGCCTTACCTCTATTGGCAATACCGCTATTCAAAATCACGACCAAGAATGATCAGAAGTTCCCACTCTTTGCCGGACTTGCTATATTATTTTTTGCGTTATTCTCCTTCTCCCCATTTAAGATGCTTGGAGATTTACAAAAAAATGAATTCGCCATTCCAGTATTTATAACGTTCATCTATTTTTTAGAAGATTATCTGACGACCCCATCCAAACGAAATTTAATCTTGACATTATTGGTTCTTTTCGTCCTCGCACTTACCCATTTTGGCACTTTTACGTTTGGCCTGGCATTCTTAACTATATCGCTTGTTGTGGCCTTCGGAAGAAAGGCAATCCTCCCTTCAATGATAACGATTACCATTGGATGTCTGATTGTAGCACTATTTGATTTGAACAGAGCATTTCGAATCCTTACTTTTTGGAATGTAATTTTTGCCAGACAGCTTGAATTTCAAGGGCAGAATATCCTCCCTATCTTAGTAAATACGATTATTTCATACGGTCTGGCGATATTTGGTATCCTTCAATACCGAAAACAGAGACATAAAACAGATCAGGTTACAGGTCCTATAACGCTCTCATTGGCTGTATTAATCTTAATCTTTGCTTTCCCATTATTTGATCATCAATATGCGCAACGATTTCATGCATTGCTTTTTGTCCCGCAAAGTCTGTTGATATTTAATTTAATACGGATGAATAATAAACTGGCTCTTCCTTTCTCCGTTTCTCTGGTATTAATAACTTTGGCTTTTTCATTGCTCTATTTTAATGAAGAAAAAAAACCGTGCATTGATGAGTTGGCCTATCGGGATTTGCAAAATATTAAACCGTATATTTCCGCAAATAATTCTGAATCAATTGTTGTGGCAAGGCATGGGATAGAATTCTGGACCGCGTGGAATTTAAACGTAAAAGTGGGGAATGACCGATCGATAGAAAACTTAGGGTTAGAGAAGTATAAAAATGTTATTTTTCTGCAAGAAAAGAACGAAGATGGACAGGGGCCATTTGGAAGAAGAATGCATCGGCCAGGTAGTGGGGAGGGCGGTCATCCTCCAATGGGACCAGAAATGGACCCTTCACATGGTCGACCGATTCCTGAAAACTCGAAGCTAATCTATTCTTCGCCCTACTTTAATGCCTATCAAAAACTGAACTAAAAAGATATGTTTAAATCAAGAAAAGGGTTTTTTCTGTTGTACGCACTAATCTGGACGCTGGTATTGCTATCGCCCTATTTAAGGTACATGCAGGATATTGGCCCCAATGGTTGGAATCGGATGATCGGCGATTTAACAAATCTCTCGTTGCTCCTGGTTCTTTTTCTGATCAACTTATTTGTACTGGTACCACGATTTCTCTTTAACGATAAACGATCTCAATACTTTGTTATCGTTACGATGATGATATTTGCTGTAGCGGTAATCAGTTTTATCATCCACCCAATGGGACCACCTCATGGGTATGCAAGAGGAATTCATAATCCTAATATCCCGCCCGATTTCCCCAATAATGTTCTACCCTTGCTGGGCGGAATTCTTAACAACCTGATTACCTCCTTACTCATCCTTGGGAGCAGCACCGCTCTTGAACTCGAATACAAATGGCGTACTGAACAAAAATTGAGAAAAGATGCCGAGAAAGAACAACTCAAAACCAACCTGGCCCTATTAAGGCACCAGGTTAGTCCGCACTTCTTTATGAATACCCTTAATAACATTCATACTCTTATTGAAATTGATGCCGACAAAGCGCAGGATGCCATAGAAAGGCTCTCAACACTTATGCGCTACTTGCTTTACGATTCGGCTCAAAACACCATTGAACTGAAAAAGGAGATTGAATTTATTCACAGCTTTGTTTCCCTAATGCAGCTTCGGCATTCGGATGAGGTGGAAGTTAAGATCCTGATTCCCGATCAGATTCCGGATATTAAAATCCCTCCGATGTTATTTATCTCTTTGCTCGAGAATGCGTTTAAACATGGCGTGAGTTATCCGAACAAGTCATATATTTATTTTGAAATTCAACTCCATGAACATACGCTGAACTGCACCATTAAAAATAGCAAGCATAAAGCGACAACAAATCCGTATGACGAATATTCTGGTATTGGGCTTGAGAATATTAAGAAGAGTCTGAATTTATTGTATGAACAAGATTACAGCCTGAACATATCCGATAAAGAACATGACTTTGAAGTTAACCTCATCATTCCGGTATGAAAATACGATGCATAGCCATTGATGATGAACCGCTGGCAGTAAAAAAAATAGCCGGATATATTCAGAAAGTCCCTTTTCTGGAATTGGCGGCGGAATGCCGCAGCGCCTCGGAGGCAATGAGTATTATCGACTCAACCGATATTCAGCTCTTGTTTATCGACATCAACATGCCCGAGATCAGCGGAATGGAATTTGTAAAATCGCTTACCACTAAACCCTATATTGTGTTTACAACTGCCTACAGCGAATATGCGGTGGAAGGATTTGAGGTCGAGGCTGTTGATTATTTATTAAAACCGATCACTTTTAGCAATTTTTTGAAAGCGGCGAACAAAGTGAAGAATCGCATCGATTTAAATGCGAGGAATCCATTGGAAGTAAGTACCCCTGCGATCGATCACCTGTATGTTAAATCGAATTATAAACTGATCCGTATTGATTTGGACAATATCCGATATGTTGAAAGCCAGCACGAATACATTAAGATTTTCCTGTTGACAGGGGTTTCCGTACTGACAAAGATTAGCCTAAAAGCCATTGAAGAACAACTGCCTGCCAGTCGATTTATGCGTGTTCACCGTTCTTATATTGTTAGGCTTAGCGAGGTAACGGTGGTAGAGCGAAATCGGATTGTTATGGACGGGAAATTGTATATCCCTGTTGGGGATCAGTACAAAGAAACATTTCAGAAGTTTATTGACGGAATGATTTGATGAAGTCACAGATAAAAAGATTAAAAAAGCAAGTGCTTAAAAAAGACTGTGTATGAAAAAAGTTGCGTTTCTAATAGTACTGATATTATTCTGCTCATGGCAGTTAGTAATAGCCCGGAAAACAATCACAGGAACGAAGGGCTCCGATTTGATTCCAACTAATATTAGCATTCAGGAGATAGCCGGCCGTACTGTTCTCCGTTATGAGCACGAGTGTTCTGTTAAATTAGGCTATAAGGTGGCTCAGAATCGTTTTTTTGATGTTGTAACTCCAAAGGATAGCAGTTCAAAGCATCCCTTGTTGATTTGTTTGCACAGCGCAGGTGAAAAGAATAATACCGAATGGCGTACGAATGTTCCCCGAATTGCAGCGGCAGGAGATGACTTTGTTGGCCTGATTCCGAACTGCAATTTCGATACCGAATGGTGGTGGGGGTATAATGAAATGTTGACCGATAAGAAAAAATACGAAGATTCATTAACCCCAACAGAAGCACGAATACTGGCAGAGATCGAATGGGTAGTCCAAAAATATAACGTTGATCGCAACAGGATTTATATGCATGGCATTTCGATGGGTGGGAGTGGCACCCTCGGAATAGGGATGTCGCATGGTGATATTTTTGCGGCTCTCTTTGCAGGGGTACCGGCAGGTGCTAATCATATGTTAATTCGGCAAAGCATCGCCAAAGACAAAAATCCGCCTCCTGCCCTGATCTTTTTCTCACAGACAGATGATTGGTCGGCTGAGATGCCGTTGCTGCTAAAAGCTGCGAAAGAGAACCGTTATGCTATAATGTGCGCGTGGGGTCCATGGGGGCATCAGAATCACTATGAGATGACCAATCCCGCAGCGTTTGAATTCCCCTGGCTTTCGATTCGTCGCAATGAAGCTTATCCGGTTTTTACCAACACATCCTCCGATCAGAAATTCCCCGGGTGCAAATCGAAAGAGCCCGATCAGGAGGGGCAGATAAACGCTTACTTTCGTTGGACTAACATCAAGGATCAGCCAAACGGGTTCGCGATGCAGATTAAATTAGTCTCACAAGAGGAGCTAAAAAATAAGGTTGAATTGCCGAACGAGGTTGTGACGGATATTACCCTGCGCAGAATCCAGCAATTTACAATTTATCCGGAGAAAGATTATCGGTGGACAGTGGAACTCTCTGGCTGTAAGACATCCGGAGGTCGAGTGAAAGCAGATATGGATGGGCTTATCACCATCCCAGGCATCAAGGTTACCGCTCAACCGCTTCGGCTTACTATCTTTAGCCAGGAATAATTTCAATGGTATTGGAGCGTTTCGCGTGAGTTGATGAAACGGGGACAATTCCGTCTTTTAGATAGCCCTTAAATCGGAGAGGTTGTTTGAAGTAATTCCTGCTGAAAAGCAAGTGAATTTTTAAATCATAAAATGCTATATTTTATCCTGTAATTTTGTGATTTGTGTTGCTTTTCGTTAAATTGTTTTGTAGGTTCGTAACCTTTCTCCTATAAATTCAAAATGAAAAAATCAATTATTCTTTATTACTTTTTAGCACTGATTTTTAATTTACTCCTGTTAAATAAAATAGAAGCTTCTGCTGAAGTTTCCGGGAACAGGAATTCAGTTTTTGGTGAATTTAAAGATTCCGGAGAAACTCAAAAGAAATTTGAAGATAAAGGTATTCAATCAATTTCCGATCAGAACTTTAATGCGATCCAGATTCCTCCGCAAATGAAAGTCCGGATGGCAATGCATCCTGCAAAACAACAATCTTTCGAGTTGGAAGGTTATTTAAGTAAACGAATAAACAGGTCGATTCAACGGTATTTACTTGTGACTCCTGAATCGAGTCCGGCGATTCTTCAGATATTCCGCGACCGCGATCGGGTTCCATTTCGGAAAGGTCTTGTGGGTTGTGCAGGTGAGTCTGCCGGAAAATACCTTACGGGAGCCGAGCTCATGTGGCGGTTGACACACAATAAAGAATTGAAAGAAACCATTGACTCATTTGTGATCGAACTAATAAAGTGCCAGGAACCTGATGGATATCTGGGGCCATACCCAAAGAATGTGCGACTCACCGGCGATAACGCCGATGCTTGGGGTCATTATCACTGCATGCTCGGACTTATGCTCTATTATGAAGATAGCCATTATGAACCGGCATTGACAGCATGTAAAAAAATAGCAGATTTGTTATGCGAGAATTTTGGCAAAGGTAAACCTTCGTTGACTTGTGATAAGGTGGGTGGCCAAATGAATATGGCGATTAGTCATGGACTAATCTTGCTTTATGAGAAAACCGGCATAACAAGATACCTGGACCTGGCAAACTATGTTGTTAATAAGGAATGGAATGAGTCGGGAGCAGGGAAATTTGTGAACTCCACACTGGCAGGAAAAACGATCAATGGTTATTCCCCGTATCGCTGGGAGATGATTCATACCTGGCAAGCATTGAACGAGCTCTACTGGCTCACCGGTGATGAGAAATACCGGAATACGGTCGATAAAATCTGGCATTCCGTTGCTGATGGAGACCGTCATAATACAGGAGGGATAACCTCAGGAGAAGGATTCATCGGCTCTTCCTATAAAACGGGTCCTATCGAAACCTGCTGCACAGTAGCCTGGACGGCCTTTTCGTTGGACCTTCTTCGTATGACAGGTAATTCTCAGGTGGCTGATGAAATCGAATGGAGTACATTTAACAGCGCTTTAGGTGCAATCCCATATAGTGGCAGGACTTGTGCTTACAATGTCCCGATGGATGGGACAAGGACATTTGGAGTTGAATTGTGGTGGCAATCACCATTGGCAGGTCCCGATTTAAACTGTTGCGCAGTTAATGCAAACCGACCGTTGGGCTTGATTTCACAGTGGGCCCTCATGCAGTCAGCGGAAGGACCAGTTGTTAATTTCTATGGCCCAGGAAAGATGACCTCAACTTTGCCATCGGATAATAAATTAACTATCAAAGAGCTGACAGAATACCCTGCTGACGGATTCGTGAAGTTAGTTTTGGATATGGAAAAAAGGGAAGCCTTTACGCTAAAGCTGCGGATACCAATGTGGTCTACCGATACAGACATCAGGGTGAATGGCAAGGCTATTGCCGGAAAAGTCGTGCCAGGAACTTACCTCGAAATCAATAGGGAATGGAAATCGGGGGATACTATTGAACTCACACTCGATTTTAAATTGAGGTTTTGGTATGGGAAGGAAGAATGTCAAGGGAAAGTGTCCATCTATCGCGGTCCAATATTGTTAACTTGCGATGCCCGGTTTAATGAGAAAGATCAGGAACGATTACCAAAATTAGATATCCCATCATTGAAATTTGAATCTCAAAGATTTAACGATAAGTTGGAACCTTGGGTTTTTGGAGTATTGAAGGATAAGAATGGCGCTTCTATTACCGTTTGTGATTTTTCTAGTGCGGGTCAAACAGGGAATCAATATCATTCATGGGTGCCATTCTTTGAATGAAATTTTAAAACACAAACTGCTGTTGGACGACAATTAGGAATTATCGGTGAATAGGTAAATAGTTTGAGATACTTAATCAAAGGCATCCGATTGGCAAATAGTTAGGAACTATTATGTATATGAAAAATTGGTTGAATTACTTACAAAACTATAAAAATTCACGTGCGAAGAATTTGCAAAAAATCGAGAAAAAATGTTGAAAACAGATCAAATTTGGATAAGTAATCCAGCAAAATATATAATTTAAGTTGCTATATGAGAATAGCAGTCCTTATGACATGCCACAATAGGAAAGATGAAACAATGTCCTGTTTATTAGCGCTTTACAATTGTATATTACCTGACACATATTCTTTAAGCGTATATCAGGTTGATGACGCTTCCACAGATGGCACTTCAGAATACATTAGGAATAAATATCCCAATATAATTATCATTGAAGGGAATGGAAATTTGTTTTGGAACAGAGGTATGCATTTAGCCTGGCAAACTGCGAGTAAAAATGATTACGATTTTTACCTGTGGCTTAATGATGATACGATTTTAGTTAATAATGCCATTCAAGGTCTCATTTCAAATTACACCTCTTTAAAAAATGATTCAATATTAGTTGGAACAACGATATCAAAGAAAAATGGGAAAATTACCTATGGAGGGCGATATAAAAACGATGATTTATTAATGCCAAATGGAGAAGTCCAACGGTGTACACTCTTCAACGGCAATTGTATTTTGATTTCAAAAAAAACATTTTATGCCGTAGGTAATTTAGATCCATTTTACCATCATTCATTAGGTGATTTCGACTATAGCAAAAGAGCTATTAACCACAATATTTCGATTTATCTAGGATCCAATATTGTAGGATTTTGTGAAGAGCATGAGTCAATTCCGGCGATGCGGAACTCTAAAGTATCTCTATCAAAAAGAATAATGGCCTTATACAATTCTTTAGGGAATAATCCAATAGAATACTTTCATTATGATCATAAAAATGAGAATTTAAGCATCGCAATTTTACACTTTATCACAATACATTTTAAAACTATATTCCCAAAATTATGGAAAAAATAAAAAATATCAACAAGTTATATAACTTAAGTTTTAATTTAGAAATTAGGCAATAACAGGATATGTTATTCTGATAAAAAGTAGCATGCAAAAATTCAGAAAGAGTTCTAATTTTACTCAGCGTGATTTTCAATCATAGTAGTATAAAAATCTCTTGATAAGTTCTCTGCCAGAGTTTCCCTAAAAGGGCAAAAAAGAGGTGGAGTATGAGAAAAATAGATCTATTTTAATCGCCTATAATACAGAAAATCAATAAAATAAAAGCGATGGAATTACTCCGGAGACCCTCAAAATTAGGAGGTCTTCCAATAAGTTGGAGTGGCCCCACCCTAAAAATTAAGGGTTTAAGAAGATAATACTTCTTAAACCCTTTTTTATGGCAAAAAATTTGCAATAACTAAGTGGTATTAGGTGTGTCAAGCCACGGGATTAGACCATCCAGGGACTCGTGTAATCACGGGTGAGCCATTTGGGGTCGCCGGTACCTCCAGTGAATTCGTATGTCGCAGGATCCCATGTAAAACGGGCATGGTGGTAATACGACTGGTTCATCAGGTGGCAGCAGATGGCACTATGGGCACCCACAATCTCACTGGTAATTGGCTTCTTGCGGCTCCTGAGGCACTCCATGAAATCGTTGCTGTGACTTTTGCTTTTATAAAGTTGAATCTTTGCATTTTGCAGGTAGGCCTTTTCCGCTTTGTTTACCTCGTCCTCACATTTGATTTTACCCTCCTTGCTTTGGACATCCGTAAATTCGGCAATGGTTTTACCTTCAACGATCAGCACAAATTTGCCCCTGTTGACCTTCACCTCCCCCTTTGAACCAAAGAAATGAATACCGAAGCCGTCGTGTTTGTGTTCCAGTGTAATGCCGTTGGCATACACAAATTTGCATCCCGAAGTTGCCTTCTCATCCGCAGGAGGGATCACCTCCACAGGACCGCTGTTATCCATTCCGAGTCCCCACTGGGCGATATCGAGATGATGTGCTCCCCAGTCGCCGACACCACCGGAGCCATACTCTTTGTAAAGCCTCCAATTCGGGAAAGAGTCATGTACCCCGCGCGGACTCAGGATAGAATTGTACGGACGAAGCGGTCCGGGACCACACCACATCTCCCAATTTAATCCAGGTTCTGCTTGTTCTTCAGGAAGATCGCATGGAATACCTGGCACTCCAAAGCTGCATTCGACATGACTAATTTGTCCAATCACCCCATTTTGTACCAGTTCGCAGGCGACGCGGAACTCGTTGCTCGAACGCTGCATGGAACCCGTTTGCAGCACCCTGTTATTCTCCTCCACGGCCTTCATTACTTCGACGGCTTCATGGATATTATGAGTCAGAGGTTTCTCACAATAGACATCTTTTCCAGCCCGAAGTGCGGCAAGCATCGGAATGGCGTGCCAGTGATCAGGCGTGGCAATGACCACAGCATCGATATCTTTGCGGTTGATAATCTCATGAAAATCAGCGTAAGCTTTACACTCATCGTTTTTGTAATAATCGTTTGCTACTTTTTTATAATGTTCTCTGCGTGTAGTATCCACATCACAAACGGCAACAATCCGTGTATCAGTACGTTTAATGAAATTGTGCATTAGTCCGCGCATTTGTGTTCCCATGCCAATGAGACCAAAGGTAACGATATCGCTTTTTTTAGAATTTGGCAAGCCACAGGAGTGCAGGATAAGTGGAGCAGCCACGGCAGTGGCCGAAAGAGTTTTAATGAAATTTCTGCGTGAATTTTGCATGTTGAAATTAGTTAAATGGTTAATTAGAATCTTCGAATGGATGGAAACTGTTCATATCAGTTATCTTTATCCTCTATTCTCAGGCATCTACAAACATATTAAAAAAATGCATCATTTAGCTTCATTGTTTTTAACAAAGTTTAGGTGTTGAATGCATAATAACACCTTGATTTTGCTGAACTAACTTGAATAAAGGAAAAACAACAGCCGATTTCAGTGAATTTATATAAATTTTAGATTAGTTTTGAAGTCACTAAGCCAACTAGATTTAAAACCTTCCTAAGGTAATCATTAATGCAGAAAGAATTAAAAACTATTGATGATATTTGGAGTCATTTCCGAGAGGGGAATGATCTTGCATTTTATCTTCTTTACGATCAGTATGCAGATGATCTTTATAAGTATGGTATTCGCTTTTCAAAAGATAAGGAGTTTATAAAAGATTGTATTCATGATCTTTTTCTCGATTTATATAAATATAGGAATAAGCTGTCTGCAACGGATAGTATTAAATTTTACTTATTTAGGTCTCTTCGCCGGATAATTCATAAAGAACAGGTTAAATTGATCCCATTTGTTTTCGATAAAATGTTCATCCCTTCTGCTGAAGATCCAGTTTTTTCTCATGAAGATTACCTAATTTCAGTAGAAATTGAAAACGAAAATCACAAGGCGCTAAACGAAGCGGTTAAAATGCTTACAAACCGCCAGCGAGAAGGGCTTTCGCTTAAATTTGAACATGATCACACGTATCCTCAGATTGGTGAAATCATGGGTATTTCCACCCAGTCAGCCCGAACACTAATCTATCGGGCATTAAAAGAACTTCGAAAGTGTATTGATGAAGGCAGTCTTGGCGTTCATATTCTCTTTTTTCTTTCGCGTAAATCTTAAAATTAAAGTGCTGCTATTTAGATAGATGGCAATTATTTTAAAGTATACTTTAAAATAATTGAGTTTTTGTGTCTATACTATTTAAATTTTAGTCTTTCTAATAGTAAAAGGGATAGCTATATGTTTAAAGATACAAAAAAGGCAGCGGAAGATTTATTAGCCGCAGAGAATTATTCCAATGAGCTATTATCGCAAAATGAGCTAAGCGGGACAGTTGATAAAAATGAAATTCGGGTGGCAAATGAAATCTATACATTTTTAAATTCACACGATACAAATCTCACAAATTCAGAAAAAGAACAAATCAAAATTAAAATCAAGCACTCAATTAAGACGCTTTCCTTTAAAAGGGGAATCGTAAGGTGGTCGATTGCAGCGGCTGTTCTGATTTGTGCCATCTTTACCTCAATTAGTTATTATGGGTTAAACAAGGAGACCGATATCTTACGTTATGCGCAGGCTCTTAAGCATGTTACCACTGGAAATAAAACGCAATTAATACTCCAGAATGGGCAATTAGTTGAGATTGGATCGCAGCAATCGCAAATAAAGTATGAAAACAAAGGGGTCAATATTGTTATTGATTCAAAACAGGAGTTGATCCAGAAGGGGACTAGCGACATTGAGAAAATATTTAATACACTTATAGTTCCATTTGGGAAAAGAGCTCAAATTACCTTATCTGAAGGAACTAAAATCTGGGTAAATTCAGGTTCGAAATTAGTCTATCCAGCTTCTTTTACTGAAAATAAGAGGGAAATATACCTTGAAGGAGAGGCGATTTTTGACGTTGTGCATATGGACAACAAGCCATTTATTGTCAGGACTAAGGATTTTGATATTAAAGATATTGGGACTATATTTAATGTCAGTGCATATACTGATGATTTATTTTCGAGTACCATGCTTGAACAGGGAAAGATTCAACTAATTTATCATGGAAAATATTTTATGTCACATGAAACACTTGATATCACTCCGGGTACGTTGGCTGTTTTTGACCAAAGTCAGCGAACATTTAAACAGACAATTGTGAATCCCAATAAATATATGTCCTGGCGCGAAGGGTATTTAATTTTTGAAAGTGAGAAGCTCGAAAATATTCTCACCAAATTAGGAAGGTATTATAATATGGAGATGGTTATTACCGATACTCAATTAAAAAATGAAAAGTTTTCAGGACTACTCGATCTTAAGAATTCGCCGGAAGAGGTATTGGCAATAATTAATGAAACAACTTCACTATCGTATACACTTAATCAAAATAAACTATTTATTAACCCAAAATAAGATGCCTATGAGAGATTTAAACGTATGAAAAAAAGCTTGCAGATGTCGAAACCATCCGCAAGCTCTAGATTTTAATTTACATCGCCTGACAGCGTATTAATAAACTAAAACAACTACAAATGTATGAAAAAATTTAACAATTTTGAAGTTTGCTTTTTGTATAGCAGGTTTCTCATGAAAGTTCTTAAGGTTATGAAAATCACAACATTTTTTATCCTTATTGCAGCCGGCAGTGTCTTTGCCACAAATACATATTCCCAAAATGCCCGATTGTCTATTCATTTAGAAAATGCCACTCTTCACCAGGTTTTTGATGAGATACAGAGGAAGAGTGAGTTTATTATTTTTTACAAAGACAATCAAGTTGATGTTAATCATTCCTCCACGATTAATTTTAATGATGCAACAGTTGACCTGATTTTGGATGAGGCTTTCAAAAGTACAGATCTGGGATACAAAATTATAGATCGGCAGATTGTCATTCTGACAGATAAACAAAAAGATTCACCTTCAGCTATGGTGAATGCAACCAATGCAGAGCAACAGAAGAAGGAGATCTCAGGCACTGTAAAAGATTCTAAAGGAGTGCCACTGCCAGGAGTTAGTGTTGTCGTTAAAGGTACAACTACAGGTTCGATAACCGATATAGATGGAAAGTTCAGATTAGCTGTTCCGGCTGATGCCACAACAATCGTTTTTTCATTTATTGGAATGAAAAAACAAGAGATTGCTATCGGTAATAATTCTTCAATAAATGCTACCCTAGCCGAAGACGTAGTTGGGATTGATGAGATCGTTGCCATAGGATATGGTACTGCCAGAAAAAAAGATATTACGGGTTCAATCACTTCAGTTAATGCTGTAAATCTTCAAAGTCGATCCATCGTTTCTGTTCAGCAGGGGTTGCAAGGATTGGTTCCTGGTTTAAATGTTGTCGATCGAAATGCATCACCAGGTGAAATGAGTGCCATTACAATTAGAGGCGCATCTTCGATTACTGCAGGAACAGATCCGTTATGGGTGGTTGATGGTTTCCCTACAGACCAGCGAAATGCCGCTGCCATTAGTCCTGGAGATGTTGAATCAGTGGAGATTCTTAAAGATGCCTCCGCGACAGCTATTTTCGGATCCAGGGGGGGCAATGGTGTTATCATCGTAACTACAAAGACCGGGAAATCGGGAGCTTCGGTGGTTGATGTTGACGTTAACAGTGGTATTTCCTATATCCCTCAAAGTGGTAGATTAAGATTATTGAATGCCAAAGAGTACGTAGAGTATTATACTGAGAAAAATGGCGGTACCCGCCCAGCTGGATTAGCTAATTGGGATGGGAAAACCGATACAAACTGGCAGGATCTGATTTTTAAACAGGGTGCATTTCAAAATTATTCAGTCTCTGCTCACGGTGGTGCTGAAAAAGTTACCTATTTACTTTCTTCTAATTTTATTAATCAGGAGGGTGTTGTAATTGGCGAAGGACAGAAAAAGTACTCTTCTCGGTTAAAATTAGATTATCACCCAAGTGAAAAGATCAAAGTTGAATTAAATTTAGCTCCAAACTATACTTCAGTCAAAAAATCAGGGCCTTACAGTGACTGGAGTTCGCTTCAGGCTCAGGCCTCTTTATTACCTCCAACACTTCCTGTAAAAAG
>CAIVMQ010000063.1 GCA_903907075.1 uncultured Bacteroidia bacterium | reverse complement strand
TACAACTTTATTTTTAGCGATTTACAGGAGTAAAATAACTTCTTTTCTAGAAACAGAGAAGGGAATTATTAAATTTCCTTCCTGTTTTGAAGTTTATTCTACTTCGAAATCTAAAAGTTGCATTTATTACTTGAATTTAATCTAAATATAATTCTTGAAGAATAAAATTAAAATTACTGTTCGAAAATTAGTTATTATTTATCAGATTGAACCAATAAGATCGATAAAATTTATTGATTATCTTTGTAGTAATTAGTTATCTAAATTTAAATTAATTCATGAAACTTCACCTCTTTGCACTTCTTTTAGCCATTGTATTGGGTTCTTGCAATTCTAAAAATAGTAAACCTACAATCTCACCTGAAGCATTTAATGTCCAACTAAATGGACAACAGGTTGAATTATTTACACTTAAAAATAAAAATGGATTAGAGCTGACTGTAACAAACTATGGTGGACGAATCGTCTCTCTGCTTGTTCCTGACCGAAGTGGAATATTGGCCGATATTGTTTTAGGTTATGATAGTCTTAGCGGTTATCTTAAAGCGAAAGAGCAGTATTTTGGAGCAGCTATTGGTCGTTATGGCAACAGGATTGCTAATGGTTCCTTTAAAATTGATAATATTGACTATAAACTGGCAATCAACAATACCCCTAATAGCCTTCATGGAGGTATTAAAGGATTCTCTTCAAAAGTATGGAATGCAGTAAAAAACAGTGAAAATGAAGTCGAATTTACCCTTATTTCACCGGATATGGATGAGGGTTATCCCGGTGAATTAAAGGTGATGATGATTTACCGACTTACCGATAAAAATGAAGTTACTATTCTGTACTCCGCAAGTTCGAATAAACCTACTGTTATAAATCTAACTAATCACACCTATTTCAACCTTCATGGTGCTGGTAATGGTGATATTCTTGATCATGTCTTGTATCTAAACGCGAATAGTTATACCCCTGTTAATTCAACGCTTATACCTACTGGTGCTGTGGAGTCAGTAAAGGGTACCCCTTTTGATTTTACAACTCCAACTATTATTGGAGCTCGGATCAATGAAACGAATGAGCAGCTTTCCTATGGTTTGGGTTATGACCATAATTTTGTATTGAATAAAACTGTTGGAGAGAAGGTATCCTTAGGTGCAACATTATATGATCCATTAAGTGGTCGATTTATGCAAGTTTTTACTAACGAACCAGGTATCCAGTTTTATTGCGGTAATTTTCTTAAAGGTAAAGAGATAGGAAAAAAGAATAAGACCTATAATTACAGGTCTGCATTATGTCTTGAAACTCAACATTTTCCTGATTCTCCAAACCATCCAGAATTTCCAACTGCTCTTTTAAAACCTGGGGAGATCTACTCCTCTGCATGTGTTTATCGGTTTTCAATAAGGTAGAATCTATTGTATGCTGTTGAAAAAAGTAAAACGATTATTTTATTTACTAGGTCAATTTGCTAAAAATAAAAGCTTCTCTTTTATTTTAGAGAACGGTAAAATTCTTGCTCAGGCAATATTTACGATCTTTTCCATTGGGATTGGAATATGGTTTTTAAATCATGAGAATACTGAATTAATTGAAGTAAAACAAATCCTTTTTACTGCTGATTGGAGATTTGTTTTTGTTGGAATCACTTTAACACTGGTCTATATTCTGCTTCAGGCATTGATGTATGTTGCCTCCTTCAGGGCTATTCGACATCCCATATCGCTGCTAAATGCAGTAGTTTTATTTTTAAAACGAAATCTAATTAGTATTTTCTTACCCGCCGGGGGTATCTCCTCACTTGCTTTTTTCACGGGTGAGATTGAGAAAAAAGGGATATCCAAATCCCAAATTCATTTCGCCTCGTCTGTTTACGGTTTTGTTGGAATTCTTTCAGTTTTTATTGTAGCTGTTCCGGTTTTTATCTATTCGGTGCTTGTTGGAGGTTTAAAATCCGGGGAATGGATTGCGTTATTTTCTATCTTGGGACTAATTGTAATCTTATTTTTAACCTACCGTTCCATAATAAAAAAAGGGCTGTTTTATAGATGGCTTGTTAAGTCATTTTCATTCTTCGAAGTTTTATCTCTCGATATCCGAAATAATAGGATAAATAAAAAGCAGTTTTTTATTACTGTTTTTTACTCCATACTTATTGAGTTTGTTGGGATTGCTCACCTTTACATTGCAATGTTAGCCCTGCAATGTAATCCTTCTTTATTCGCTGCATTCTTGGGCTATGTGATATCGGTACTGTTTCTTATTGTGTCTCCATTTTTAAGGGGCCTCGGCACAATTGAAGTTTCGATGACTTTAGTTCTCGTAAGATTTGGTTATTCAGATATTGTAGCTGTTACCATTACACTTTTGTATAGGTTCTTTGAATTCTGGCTCCCTTTATTGGCGGGAATTTTTGGATTCTTAGTAAAGATCAATAAGCTATTAATGCGCATTATCCCAGCTTTTTTACTCTTGTCATTGGGGATAATTAATATTATATCTGTGCTAACTCCTGCTATTTCAGAGCGTGTTCATTGGCTTACTGATTTTCTGCCTATGGATGCAATACTTGTCTCAAATTATTTCGTACTTGTTTTAGGTCTCTTCTTATTGGTGACTGCCTCATTTATGCTCAAAGGATTGAAAATTGCCTGGTGGTTTGCCTTTTTTCTCACCTTTGTCTCGATGATTGGAAATCTGACTAAAGCAGTTGATTATGAAGAGGCTATTGCTGCATTTTTTGTACTTACCGTATTAGTGTTAACAAAGAAAGATTATTATGTAAAAAATAATCCCCGACTGCGAACTGTCGGAATCCAAACAGCTATCTTAAGTATGCTAGCTGTTTTGTTATACAGTGTCATCGGATTTTATTACCTGGATAAAAATCATTTTAATATTGATTTTAGCCTTTCCCAATCGATAAAGTATGCATTGCAAAATTATTTTTTAGTTGGGAGTAGTGATTTGATCCCTGCTGATAATTTTGCGAATAAATTCATACTTTCTATTAATATTAGCGGCTTTTTAACGTTGGGATTCCTAATATATACCTTAATACGGCCTTATTTCCTTAAGATATACCCCTCTTCTGCTGAATTGGAACATCCTCGTGAGCTCGTGCGTCAATATGGAAATTCATCCCTTGATTATTTTAAAACCTATCATGACAAAATGATTTTTAACCCTGAGGAGTTAAATGCATTTATTGCCTTTAGGCCCGCAGGGAATTTTGCTGTGGTACTTGGAACTCCGGTTGCTCAGGATGAGAATCAGATGAAACAGTGCATTAAGTTATTTGACCGATTCTGCTTTAATAATGGATTGAAAAGTTTCTATTACCGTGTCTCTGAGAGTGACCTGAATTTATATAATCATTTGAAAAAGAAATCTATGTTTCTTGGGCAGGAAGGGATAGTTGATTTATCTGTTTTTACTCTTGAAGGGGGGGCACGGAAATCTATTCGAAACGCATTGTCTAAGGTTAAAGAGAGAGGCTACACTTCGTTAGTTCATCATCCGCCAATTAAGGATGGATTGCTTCAGAAAATTAAATCGGTATCTGATGAGTGGCTTGAAGAGACTGGTCGTAGCGAAATTATATTCTCTCAGGGGATGTTTGTTTGGGAAGAGATCAAACATCAAACAATTATTACGGTTGAGAATTCGGAAGAGAAGATTGTTGCTTTCCTAAATATTATTCCTGATTCTGCGCCGGGTGAAGGGACCTGTGATTTAATTCGCAAAACAACTGACGCTCCCAATGGAGTTATGGATTTTATTACAATTGAATTTTTTAATTATCTTAGATCAGAGGGTTATACTAGCGCTAATTTGGGTTTTGCCCCCATGTCAGGTCTTAATGACACCCATAATTTTAAGGAGAAGTCGATGAAGTTTGCCTACGAGAAGATCAGAGGCTTTTCTCACTATAAAGGTTTGCGTGAATACAAAGAGAAGTTTGTAACCGTATGGGTAAATAAATATCTAATTTATGATCACGATTTTGATCTTATTCAGATTCCTGGAGCATTAATGAAGGTTATTAAGCCTTGATCGGTTTTATTTAGTGGGATAAACTATTAACTTCCTAATAGTAAGATCAGCACGCCAGTTAAGATTCCAAGTAACAGCCAACCTTTTTTAACTACATTTTTTTCCTGAAATACAATTGCTCCCAACGTAAAGGAGATAATTACACCGCCTCTCCTAAGAGCGGATATTACCGAAATAAGTGAACCTTCATAGCCAATAGCATAGAAGTAGAGAAAATCGGCTATTACCAGAAATATGCCAATTAGTGGTATTGCCCACCTCCATTGAAAAGGGGTGTTTCCGTATCTTTTGGGGTACCAAACAAATAGAATTATAGGTAGCAGGATCCCGACCTGATAAACAGAGGTCCAAGCCTGCATGGCCATTCGATCAAAGTTTTGGACCAAAAATTTATCATAAAGTCCACTTGCCGATCCAAGCAGCGTTCCAGCAATAAGAAATAGTACCCATTTATTGGTTCGGAAATGGTACCCTTCTGATTTCCCCGCAAGGGAGAAAAAATAAAAAAAGATGAGTGTTACAGCAGTTCCTATCCATTGAACTAGGGAGAGATGCTCCGAGAATATTACTATCGCACCTAAGATTACCCATATTGGACCGGTCGCTCTAATGGGTGATACAATGGTTAAGGGGAGGTGCTTGATTGCAAAGAATGCAAAAATCCATGAACTGGTAACTATGATAGCCTTCAGTAGAAAAAAATAATGATTTTCTAAGGGGACAATGGGTACAAAAAATAGTGTTTTATTCAATAATTCCGGGTTGTAAATCGAAATCAAGATAAATGGGAGAAAGATTATCGCATAAGTTAATGTTGATAGCAAGAGTACAGGAAGAACAGCATTGCTATTTAGGGAAAGCTTCTTAAAGATATCATAAGTGCCCAGGAAAATAGAGGAAAGTACCGCAAATAATGCCCACATAGGTTTTTTAAAGTTTGGTTATTTGCCCTTTAACGTAGGTCTGATCTTATTGAGATATCTTTTGATGCTATTAAACGGTTATTTTCTAAGCAAGATATCCTTGAGTGATTTTGCCTTTTTTGAAAGCTGATTTAACCCTTCATCAATAAAATTCTTGTCGAAATCGTCAGTAAACATCATTTCAGGATAATGCTCTGCTTCATTCGGATAAATTAGGATAAAGTTATAGTTCTCAAAGTTCTTAGCCATCAATCGTGGAACACCTTCCTGGTTAATTTTATAGGATATGCCTCCAATGCGTGGAAGGATGATAATAACCAAATCTTCACTAGATATAAATGGGGAAATGGCCATAAAGTCTGACCAGTCAGTAAATTCGATGTGATTCGATGGGACACCAATTTTAGTAGTTTGTATATACTCTTTTATATGACTGAATGTTTGAGGTGTAGCAAGGAAATCAATTGATATCTTTAAGGTATTTGCTAACCTAAAGATGCGATCTAGCCAAAATGTAAATCCATATTCACGGTCACTAAAGCGGGGACATATTACGACAATTTTTTTACGTTGATTTAGGTTCGGTGATATGCTGCACACCCAGACGGCCTGATTGGTATTTTCAACAATATATTTAATGATATTTCCGAACAGAATATCGGTAAACTGACTCTTCAGGGCAAAGCCGATAATAATTTCGGTGGCAAATATCTCCGTAGCCACACGCTTGATTCCACTTGGGACATTTTGGCTTATCGTAGTAATAATCTCCACGTCCTGATCTACAGCGGCAGCATGAATGATCGATTTTTCAAGAGTTTTTTTTGCCTCAATTAATTTTTGTCGCGATTGCTGATCATCTTCAACTACTGATAAGCTAACGATTGGAAAGCGATTTAGGGGATTCTTAATCCCAATGGCTAAATCAATTAACCGCTCCATATTTTTGGGGTTGTAAATTGGGACCAATATTTTTTGATCCCGTAAATTTGGTAGGGCTGGGGCAGCAAACTTCTCCATGATCACAATTTTTTTCGCCGAATGCTCGGTCACAAAAGAGGCTACAAGGCAAGTGACTAAGATCAAAACAATAGTCCCATTAAGAATATTTTCATCAACAATACCAATGCGATACCCAACCATTATTACTGCGATCGTTGCGGCGGCATGTGAACTGCTTAGTCCAAAAATTAGGTTTTTTGAGGCGCTGTTGTAGTTAAAGAGGGCTGCTGTAATCCAAGCTGCGATATATTTTCCCAATAAGGCTACAATGGTTAGTGTAACGGCTATTATGAGAGCATGTGGTCCTTCAAGTAAAACCAAAAGATTAATTAACATCCCAACACTAATGAGAAAGAACGGGATAAAAAGGGAATTGCCAACAAATTCTAACCTATTCATTAATGATGAAGTTTGCGGAATAAGTCTGTTTAATGCAATACCCGCTGCGAAGGCTCCAATGATAGGTTCAAGGCCTGCCAGCTCAGATAAAAATGCGGCCAGAAAAACCATGGCAAGGACGAAGATAAAGTGGGAGTTTTTTTCCCCCTCAAAATTTCTAAAAAACCACGTAGCAACCTTCGGAATTATAAACAGTACAATTAGAAGAAATAATATTACCGATATTGTAAATTTAATCCAGAAATGCATCGTAAGTTCATCCTTGACAGAGCCGCTGATTACAGCCAAGATTATCAATACGGCAGTGTCTGTTAGCATTGTTCCACCAACAGTAATTCCAACTACCTCATTTCTGGAGATCCCCAGGCGACTCACAATAGGATAGGTAACCAGGGTATGTGTTGCAAACATACTGGAAACCAAAAAACTTGTCTCAAAGCTAAACTCTAGCACATAACGACATACCGGATATCCTATAATAAATGGGATTATAAATGTGAAGAAGCCAAAAATTAGACTCTTATGCTTGTAGTTAGAGAATCCTTTTAGATCGAGTTCAAGTCCAGCTAGGAACATGATATACAATAGTCCAATTGTAGAAAAAAGATCGATCGCAGAATTTTTAGCGATCAGATTTAGTCCGTGAGGACCAATAATAACCCCGGCAAGAATTAATCCGATAATTCCTGGAACCTTTATTCTCCTGAAAACCAGTGGGGCAAGAAGGATAATAAATAATATTACGGCAAACACCAAAACAGAGCTCTGGAATGGAGTTTTAAATATATGGATCAGATTTTCAAGTACCTTATTCATCTTCTAGACGATTCAATTCCGCATAAAAAACGGAATCTCAAAATTATTCTTTTTAATGTCACAATTGATATTTCCGAACTGTTTTTTAATGAAAAGAATTTAATCATTAGGATCTATTTTTAGGTTTATAAAGCTTATTAAATGGGGTTATTGATCTCATGGCCCCTTTAAATTGGGTTCTTAAAATATTTATCAACTAAATTGTGTTCATTATTGAACCGATAATTCGATTGTGCCATTTTTGTTTTTAATTATATTTGTGCAAAATCGTTTAAAAATGGTCCAAGGTTATTCTGAAGAATCAATTCGCACGCTTGATTGGAAAGAGCATATTCGCAAGCGGCCAGGGATGTATATTGGCAAATTGGGTGACGGTTCAGCCGCAGATGATGGTATTTACGTCTTGCTCAAAGAGGTGCTCGATAACTCTATCGATGAGTTTATGATGGGCAATGGCCGTAAAATTGATGTTACTGTATCTGATGAGTTTGTCTCCGTACGTGATTTTGGTCGGGGAATACCTTTGGGAAAACTCATGGATGTCGCTTCACGAATGAATACCGGGGCAAAATATGATTCTAAAGTATTCAAGAAATCGGTAGGTCTCAACGGCGTTGGGATTAAAGCGGTCAATGCTCTATCACATAAATTCGTGATTAAATCCATTCGCGATGGTATAGTTAAGCGGATAGATTTCTCTAAAGGGGAAATCGTTACTGAATATGAGGAGATCCCTTCTGATGAACCCAATGGTACATCTGTTGATTTTACTCCAGACAGCGATATTTTTAAAAACTTTCACTACATCGAAGAGTTTGTAGTACCGCTTCTGAAGAATTACACCTTTTTGAATGCCGGATTAGTCATTAATTTTAATGGCGAAAAGTATCTTTCAAAAAATGGACTGTATGATCTTCTCGAAGAAAATCTCGATCAAGATCCTGTATATCCGATTATTCATCTTAAGGGTGAGGATATTGAGTTTGGCCTCACGCATAGCAACCAATATGGAGAAGATTACTATACCTTCGTAAATGGTCAGTTTACCCCTCAGGGAGGTACTCATCTTGCAGCCTTCCGTGAGGCATTGGTGAAAACTATTCGCGATTATTACCACAAAGAGTTCGATGCTTCCGATATTCGTGCCTCAATAGTCTCCGCATTAAGTATTAAGGTTGAAGAGCCAATCTTTGAGTCGCAGACTAAAACAAAGCTTGGGTCCAAGGATATGGGTCCAGAAGGTCCTTCGGTGCGTAACTTTATTATGAATTTTGTGCAAAAAGAGCTGGGTAATTTCCTGCATAAAAATTCACAAACTGCTGATATCCTGTTAAAACGGATTCAAGAGTCTGAACGTGAGCGTAAAGCGATATCTGGTATTCAAAAACTGGCTAAGCAAAGGGCTAAAAAGGTAAGTCTTCATAATAAAAAATTACGCGATTGCAGAATACATTACAATACCAGCCATGAATTCAAGGAAAATAGCTCTATTTTTATTACCGAGGGAGATTCAGCAAGTGGATCGATAACTAAATCACGCGATGTTACGACTCAGGCAGTCTTTAGCTTGCGCGGCAAGCCACTTAACAGTTACGGATTAACAAAGAAAATTGTTTATGAAAATGAAGAGTTTAATCTTCTTCAGGCAGCACTAAATATCGAAGAGGGTATTGATGAACTCCGTTATAATAAAGTAATTATCTCAACTGATGCCGATGTAGACGGGATGCACATCCGTTTACTGCTGATCACATTCTTCTTGCAGTTCTTTCCTGAACTGATAAAAAAGGGACATCTTTATATTTTACAAACACCCCTTTTTAGAGTTCGGAATAAGAAAAAAACGATCTATTGTTATTCAGAACAGGAGCGTGACAAGGCGGTATTAACCCTTGGTGCAAATCCTGAAATCACACGTTTTAAAGGACTTGGAGAGATCTCTCCCGATGAATTTAAAAATTTTATAGGCGAAGATATTCGACTCGATTCGGTGATTCTAAATAAAAATGAGTCAGTATCTGAGATGCTAGAGTTTTATATGGGGAAAAATACCCCCGACAGGCAAGATTTTATTATCGAAAATCTGCACGTCGAAAAAGATGAACTTTAATAGTCGTTGTTATAACCGATATATCATATTAACCACTCCAATTGTGAAAAATGTCTAACGAAGAAGATCTCGAACGATTACCGCAACCCGAAGAGCCCGAAGCAAAAGAGGTGAAAAAGGAGCTGCATCATATCGTTTATTTGTCATCGATGTATCAGAGCTGGTTCCTTGATTACGCCTCTTATGTGATTCTTGAACGGGCTGTTCCGTACGTCAATGATGGACTAAAACCGGTTCAGCGTCGTATTCTTCATGCGATGAGGCAGATGGACGATGGCCGTTATACCAAAGTTGCTAATATTATCGGACAAACAATGATGTATCATCCCCACGGTGATGCCTCCATTGGAGATGCACTGGTTCAATTGGGTCAAAAGGATCTCCTTATTGACGCTCAAGGAAACTGGGGTAATATTTTAACCGGTGATGGGGCTGCTGCTCCCCGTTATATTGAGGCTCGCCTTTCAAAATTTGCCCTTGAAGTTGTTTTTAACCCGAAAACTACTAAATGGCAGCTATCCTACGATAGCAGAAACCGCGAGCCGGTAACATTACCCGTTAAATTCCCTCTATTACTTGCCCAGGGTGTCGAAGGGATTGCTGTTGGTCTGGCATCCAAAATTCTTCCTCATAACTTTATTGAATTGATCGATGCTTGTATTGCATATCTAAACCACGACGAATTTGAGCTGTATCCAGATTTTCTTACTGGTGGATTTATCGATGTCGTTCGCTATAATGATGGACTACGTGGAGGCGCTGTGAAAATTAGAGCTAAAATCGAAAAAATTGATAATAAGACACTTGCAATAACAGAGATCCCTTTTGGACGAACAACCTCTTCGCTGATAGAATCTATTGTAAAGGCAAATGAAAAAGGGAAGATAAAGGTCAAAAAGATTGATGATAATACGGCGGCCAATGTAGAGATTCTGATCCATTTGATGCCCGGAATTAGCTCCGATAAGACCATTGACGCGCTCTATGCGTTTACCGATTGTGAAGTGTCAGTCTCCCCGAATGCATGTATTGTTGAGGATGATAAACCTAAGTTTATTAATGTGACCGAAATTCTTAAACGGTCGGTTGATAAGACGGTCGATTTGCTCAAACTTGAACTGGAGATTCAAATGGGTGAATTGGAAGAACAATGGCATTTTGCTTCACTCGAGCAGATTTTTATCGACGAACGGATCTATAAGGATAAGGCTTTCGAAGATTCAAGTAGTATTGAACTTGCAATAAATCATATCGATAAGCGATTAGAGCCTTGGAAACCGAAGTTCAGAAGGGAGATTGTTCGTGAGGATATTGTTAAGCTTCTGGAGATTAGAATGGGACGAATTCTCAAGTTTAATACCGATAAGGCAAACGAAATTATTAAGGGGATCGAGGATAGTATCGCTGAGGTAATGGCAAATATCCAAAATTTAATTCCTTATACTATTGCGTGGTATGAACATCTTAAGACTAAATATTCCAAGGGACGGGGTCGTAAAACGGAGATTCGAAATTTTGAAAATATTGAGGCTTCGAAGGTTATCGTGGCTAACGAAAAATTGTATATCGATAAAGAAGAGGGTTTTATTGGAACGGGATTAAAAAAGGCCGAATATTTATGTGATTGTTCCGAAATCGATGATGTTATTGTATTCCGTCGCGATGGCTCATACTTTGTTACCAAGGTTACTGAAAAGGCATTTATTGGAAAGAATGTTATTCATGTCGCTATCTTTGAGAAAAACGATAACCGAACAATTTATAACCTGGTCTATCGCGATGGGAAAGCCGGCTCTACCTATATGAAACGGTTTAGCGTGACTGGTGTTACCCGTGATAAAGAGTACAATATGACCATGGGGAATGACGGTTCAAGAATCCATTATTTCAGTGTTAACCCCAATGGGGAGTCTGAAGTTTTGCGAATAACCTTTAAACCGAAGCCAAAGCTTAAGAAACTCGTCGATGAGATTGATATGGCAGCTCTTGCTATCAAAGGACGACTTTCGATGGGTAATCTGGTGACAAAAAATGAAGTCCATAAGGTTACACTAAAAGAGAAGGGAGTTTCAACCTTGGGTGGCCGAAAGATCTGGTTCGACGAAGATGTCCTTCGCCTTAATGCAGATGGACGTGGTAAATATCTGGGTGAATTTACCGGTGATGAAAAGATCCTGGCAGTCGATAAAGAGGGTGGATATCAGGTTTACTCCTACGATTTGGAAAATCATTTTGAGAAAAATATCCTCTCTATTGAAAAATTCCAACCTGAGAAAATTGCCTCGGTTGTTTACTTCGATGCAGAACAGAATTTTTATTATTTGAAACGGTTCTCAGTCGAATTAAATGGCGGTAAATTAAGTAATTTCATAGGTGAAAATCCTGATAATAAATTAATTAGTATTACATGGGCCTCCTATCCTCGAATTGAGATAGAGTATTTAAAGGATAAGTATAATCGTGAAAACGAGATTCTTGATTTTGCAGAATTTATAGGAGTTAAATCATATAAAGCAAAAGGTAAGCGACTTTCAACTTATGAGGTGGCTAAAATAATGGAACTTGAACCACTTCTTCCAGACGAAGAGCCCAAGCCTCACGTAGCTCCGATAGTGGTAATGGAGGTGCCTTTTGAAATTAATCGCCCAACAGAAGATGGTGATACCAGTCAGATGGAATTAAATTTTGATTAATGAAAATCTATCTGATAGGATATATGGGGTGTGGAAAATCGACTATTGGAAAAAAAGTAGCTGATCTAATGGGCATTAGCTTTATTGATATGGATAAGTATATCGAAGAGCGCAATTTTAAATCGGTGCCTGAAATATTTTCAGAAGAGGGTGAATTGAGTTTTAGAGAGAAAGAACAGACTGCACTGCTGGAGTTATCGGCTTTCGAAGATGTTGTTATTGGAACAGGTGGCGGATCTCCTTGTTTTTTCGATAATATCGATGTGATGAATAGAAATGGAGTAACGGTATATATTGCACCTGATAGTGAAGTTCTTGCATCCAGATTAATAAAGTCTAAGACTGTTCGTCCTCTCATTGCAGGAAAATCAAAACAAGAGTTGATCCTATTTATTGAAGAGGCTCTAAAGGAACGAATTTTATATTACGAGAAGGCGCAGATCATAATTCGGGGTGAGAATAATCTCGATCCTCAGCTGGTTATTGATAAAATCGCACAACTTAGCTAACAAAAAAAGAGATCGTCTTACAAAGACGATCTCTTTTCTATTAAGCAATTTGCTGCTTGGCAACGTTTCTATACGTGAATGAATAGAAAATATGTCTGCGGGCAAACCGTAATAATGTTGAAGAGTTTACAAATTTATTGTAAATATTCTTCGGAATCCCAAAGTATTCATAGACACTTCCATCCTGAAAAGTAATCTTTAATGTTTGACCTTTATAGGAATAATCATCTATGCCTGAATTATTTGTAGTGTGAGTATATCCCTCTAAATTAAACGCTTGCGTTTCGGGTGCGATACTTACCAGGAAGTGATAAGCTTCGATAATATTTTTACTTTTATGCTCAGCCTCAGCTTTGAGTTCGTCGTTACCCACATATTTATCCGGATGCCACTCCTTTATTAAACTTCGATAGGTGCTTTTTAATTCGTTTAAATCGGTCTCGGGAGTGATATTCAATAATCTTCGGTATTCGATAATGCGCTTCATGAATCTATTTAAGGTAATTTATTTTAAGGTTGCAAAGGTAATCAAAACTGCTAAACAACCTAATCTCACGAAAGATAGCGTTAAACTATTGTATTATTGATTGAATCTGCGTTTAAGATATTAGTTCCCATCGATGAGATTTAGAAGCCATTTCTTTGCCATTTCCGGCCACTTTTCTGCAGCAGGATTTCCGCTCCTTAGACCATAACCATGACCTCCAACGGCCATTAAATGCAATTCAACGGGGACTTTAGCATCTCTTAAAGCTGTTGCCATTACCAAGGCGCTATTCGAATAGCCATCGTCAGCGGTAGCAAAAATAAACATTGGCGGAGTCGATATATTCACGATTAATTCAGGTGTCAAAGCTCTCTCTACACCCTGGTCCAGGTATGCAGGGTAGATTAACATTGCAAAATTAGGGCGGCACGAAAGGGAGTCAATTTGATCAAGTGGCAAATAGCTTCTTTTCGAATAGAGTATAGCTGCTCGTGCAGATAAGCTTCCTCCGGCAGAAAATCCCATCACCCCAATTCTATTTCCTTTTAGTCCGTATTTTATCGTATCATTTCGTATTATTCGAATTGCGCGTTGAATGTCCATTAATGCCTGTTTCTGCTTTTTAGGTACCCTGTATTCAAGTACGAAGACTGTAATCCCCTGTTTTGTAAACCATTCTGCAATTTCCGACCCTTCAAGATTATAGGCTAATATACTATAGCCTCCACCCGGACAGATTATAATTCCGGTACCCAGGTTATTTTCATGGATTGGTTTATATACCCGAAAAGCAGGATTTGTTACGTCGGTCAAGCGGATTACATCCCTACTGTGATCTGGTGTTGTAACCGGCTCATGCTTGCTTTCGATCTCACCGGGAACATTACCCGGCCATAAATATACCTTTGGTTGTTGCCCGAAGCTACATAGTTGAACAAATATTAGTAGGATTAGGATATTTAATTTTATCATCTGGTAAGTAGTTGGTTTATCTGTTCAAAATTATAAATCCTTCGGTTATTTTCAAGATGTTTTTCGATATCTGAAAATAGCAAGTCCGAAAATTGAAACTGCAAATGCTGAGAGAGCCGCAAACTCATTGAATATATCGCTGAAGTTGGATCCTTTTAACAGAACGCTCCGCATAATCTTCACAAAATAATAAAGCGGATTAATAAAGTCGAGCTTTTGGGCCCAATCGGGCATACTCTCTACAGGTGTAAACAATCCGCTCATCATGATAAAAACTATCAGCGAGAAAAATGAGACGAACGTAGCTTGTTGCTGAGTATCGCTGATCGTTGAGATAAAGAGTCCCCAGGATAGCACTAAAACCAGGTAAACAGATGCTAAACCAAAAAGTAGGGGTAGGCTCCCTCGGATAGGTATGGCAAAGGCTAGTCTGGCAACTAATAAACCAAAGGCAAGATCAAATAATCCGATAACCAAA
Source organism: uncultured Bacteroidia bacterium (assembly GCA_903907075.1). Taxonomy (GTDB): domain Bacteria; phylum Bacteroidota; class Bacteroidia; order Bacteroidales; family Prolixibacteraceae; genus JAAFHB01. Next base: position 85,054 of record CAIVMQ010000063.1, on the reverse strand, counting down.
AAGGGTAGGAGCTTGCCGGCGATAAACTGCCATTTCTTTATTGGAGTGACATTGATTTGCTCAATTGTCCCAAGCTCCTTTTCCCGAACAAGGTTCATTCCACCCAACAGCATTCCCACGACAGTTATTAAAACCACCAGAATTCCGGGGGCCATATAATATTTATAATTAAGTTGAGAATTAAACCAATACGTTGGCTTGATGATGATCGTTTTGATTGGGTTATTTTCTCCCCCTATTCGGCTTATCACTACTTTTCGGTTATACTCCCCGATAACACTTGATAGGTAGGCAAGAGAAAGTTGAGCGGCATTACCATTTATCGCATCCACAAGAACCTGAACTTGGGCAGATTTCGTGGTGGTTAAATCCTTATCCATATGCCGGGGGATGATCAGAGCAAGGTCAATTTTATTTCTCATGAGAAGATTTTCTGCCTCCTGAGAATTGGCTAGATTCTCTCGCACTTTAAAAAAAGGATTTCCTGCGATTCCTGCGATCATTTCGCGAGACACGGTGGAGTGATCATAATCGACAATTGCCAGATCGACTTGTCGCAGTTCGTTGGTCGCGGCAAAGACTAAAATAAGCATTTGTACCAAGGGCATCACAAAGATGATCGGGAGCATCGATTTATTGCGAAAGACCTGAGTAAACTCTTTTTGAAGAATATAAAATAGTGTTCGCATAATCTTTTATTGAAGACGTATTTTAAATTTTCGAATACTAATAACTATAAATAGCAGAGACATTCCGATTAAAATTAGTGTGTGTGGCCATATTTCGGCAAGGCCTCCACCTTTGAGCATTACGGTTCTGTTTATTTCGATAAACCAACGCGGAGGCATTAGGTTCGCAATGATTTGCAGAGCAATGGGCATATTTTTTACCGGAAAGATAAATCCTGAGAGCAGAATACTGGGCAACATCAGAACAAAGCCGGATAAGGCAAGGGCTGTAACCTGATTGTTTACGAAGGTGGAGATTAATATTCCTAACGACAATGCCAGGAAGATGAACAGCAAAATTTCGGCTAATAATAAACTTAAACTTCCTACGATGGGTACTTCAAAGACGAAATAGCCCAATATAAGAACTACCAAGGCATTGACAATAGAAAGGATCATATAGGGGACAACCTTCCCCAAGATAATCTGAATTGGTTTTAAGGGCGAGGCAAGAAGTATCTCCATTGTACCTGACTCTTTCTCACGGGTTATGGTGATGGCGGTCATCATTGCCGAGATTAACATTAAAATTACCGCTATCAGACCGGGTATAAAGTTATAAGCATCTCGCATATTTTCGTTAAAGAGCATACGCACTTTAATGGCAATGCCGGGAAGCTTCTGTTCTTTGACAAATTCATCACGCACGAAATCGTTAGCAATAGCTGTAGTATAATTCACAATAAGCTGTGCCGCATTTGGCTCTGATGCATCGGCAATTACTTGAATTCCGGCTTTCCCCTCTTTAATGAGATTGCGGGCAAAATCTGGTTCGAAGACGATAATCTCCTTCACTTTACTGCTTCTGAATAATCCTTCATATTCACTCTCCGTGGCCGGCGTAGCTGCCAATAGGAAATATCCAGAGGATAGTATGCGCTCGCTGAGCTTAATACTTAGATAATCTTTTGAATTGTCGACAATACCAATCTTCACATTGCGCACCTCATTGGTTAAGACGTAGCCAAAGAGCAGCAATTGTGCAATAGGTATGCCGAAAAGGATTACCAGAGTTCTGGGATCCCGAAATATATGGAAAAACTCTTTTCGCAGAAATGCTATGAATCTGTTCATCCGTTTAAAAATTATATTTTATTGGCATGATAGATAAAACGGCTAAATTATGGATTTGCTTCATCGGGCAATTTTTAAAAATACTTCATCCATATTGGCTGCATTGTATTGTTTCTTAAGCGCTTCAGGAGTGTCTAGGGCTACAATTTTTCCCTCTGCCATTATCGATACTCTGTCGCAATATTCAGCTTCATCCATATAATGGGTAGTCACAAAAACAGTAATCCCTTTTTCAACTGCTTCATAAATAAGATTCCAGAATTGTCGCCGAGTGATTGGGTCAACTCCACCTGTCGGTTCATCGAGAAAGACAATTTTTGGGTTGTGAAGAATGGCTATAGAAAAGGCCAATTTTTGTTTCCATCCTAATGGAAGATCACCGATTTTTCGGTTTGCATAGGCTGTAAGCTCAAGTCGCTCAAGCATTTCAGTAGTTCTTAATTTGCGCTCGGCAATATTCATCCCATATACACCACCATAAAAGCGGATATTTTCGTTTATTGTAAGATCTTCATACAGCGAAAACTTCTGACTCATGTAACCAATATTCTGCTTAATCTTTTCCGTTTGCCGGTAAATATCAAATCCGCCCACATTCATTTCACCTGAAGTGGGAGAGGAGAGGCCGCATAATATGCGTATTGCAGTTGTTTTACCTGCCCCATTGGCTCCGATAAAACCAAAGATCTCCCCTTTATAGACTTCAAAATTAAGGTTGTCGTTCGCTATGAAGTCACCAAACTTCTTTACCATATTTCGAACTGTAATAACGGGCTCTGAAGGAATCATTAGTTCTGTTTGTGGTGGTTCATAAGTAAAATAAAGAGGTCTTCAATAGTTGCCGTTGATGGCTCAATGGAATAGTCTAATTCCCCCTTTTGGGATAAAAATTGGCCAATTGATTTGGATGTATGAACCCCTTTTTTTGTCACCAGATGTAAAACCTGACCGAAACTATTGACAGAAATCAGGGCCGGAAGTAATTCCAGATACTTAGAGGTGTCATATATTTTTCGTGTTCGTACCGCCCATAAATCCTCAGGAAAAGATTTTATCATTGCTTGGGGGGTCTCAACAGACATTAATTGTCCCTTTTGAATTAATGCAATTCGATCACACTTAGAAGCTTCATCCATATAGGGTGTCGAGACCAAAATCGTTATGCCCATCTCTTTGAGCCTTTTAAGCATTTCCCAGAACTCCTTCCTCGATACTGCATCAACACCTGTTGTTGGTTCATCAAGGATTAGAATTTCCGGTTTATGGATGAGGGCACATGAAAGGGCTAGCTTCTGCTTCATCCCGCCCGAGAGTTTTCCCGCTCGACGATCTTTAAAAGGCTCTATCTGTTGGTAAATATCCTTAATCAAGTGGTAGTTCTGTTGAATCGTTGTACCAAAAACAGTAGCAAAAAATTTCAGGTTCTCCTCTACCGTTAAATCGGGATATAGCGAAAATCTTCCGGGCATATATCCTGTGATCAGCCTAACTTGTTTATAATCTTTAACAACATCATAACCACTCATCGAGGCGGCCCCCCCCTCGGGAAGTAATAGCGACATGAGAATTCGCATAAGCGATGTTTTTCCAGCTCCATCAGGACCTATGAGTCCAAAGAGCTCCCCCTTATTTACCGAGAGGCTAACTTTTTCTAATGCAATAACATCGCCGTAATGCTTGTGTATTTCGTTGACTTCAATCATTTTGGAGTCGATTAGAATTTTATTTCCCCTGGCATTCCAAGCTTTAATGAGCCATCATTAGGAACTCGAACCTTAATGGCATAAACGAGTTTTACACGTTCCTCACGCGTTTGGATAATTTTAGGGGTAAATTCGGCCACTGAGGATACCCACTCAACTGTGCCACTTATCTCTTTAACCCCTCCATTCCCATCGAAAATAACCTTAACAGGCTTACCTATTTTAACCTGTGTTAGCTGTGCCCCGCTGGCAAAAACCCGAAGAATTAGATTATCCATATTGGCCATTTTGCAAAGCGATTTTCCGGGGGTGGTAAGCTCTCCTGTTTGTGAATATTTTTCAAGAATAATTCCTGTTATGGGTGCACGTACAGTAGCAACACTAATGCGTTCATTTACTACGGCTATTTGGGCATCAATCGCCTCCGCACTTTTCTCAATGGCATTTAGCTGAGCGGTGTGAGCCTTTTTCTGCTTGTTCACAAGTGCAATTTGACCGTCGATATCATCCATTTGTTTGGGCGTTGCAGCCCCTTCGGCGAGCATCTTTTGAATTCTAACCTGATCTTTTTGTAAATTGGTAATTTGTTGGTCAGAAACAGTGAGTTGTGCATAAAATCCACCCTTCTGAGCCAGAACAGATTCTTTCTGGGCAACTAATTGGTTTCGTTGGAGGACCAATGTCGTGGTGTCTGTAATAGCCAGAATAGCCCCTTTCTCAACTCGTTCCCCTTCCACAAAGGTCGCTGATACTATCTTTCCGCTATTTTCACAAGAGACGATCACCTCATCTGTCTCGAAATTTCCAAATGCGTCAGACTTTGTCTCTTTAACAGAGCAAGCTCCCAAAATTAAGGTCAGCAATAACAATAAGTGTGTTTTCATTTTATTGAGGGTTATTATTTTATTTTTTAGGCCTAATACTTAAATATGAGTTATTTATTCCCTTTTATAGTTTTGTAATTTATCATCGTTTGATTCAGCTGAAGTTTATGAGTCTCAAGATTTGCTTTGGCTTGTAGTGCTGCGTTGAGATCGCGAATAAAATCTGCGGAGGTTATCATACCGTTTTTTAGGGCTGAGGATGATCTATTTGTAATCTGTTCCTTTATAACGACTAGTTTTTCGTCGGTCGAAATAAGAGCTAAAATCTTGATCGCATTATTCTCTTCTTGCTTTAAGGCCATTTTTATTGATCTGGTAAAATTATCTAAATTCGTGCTTATCAAATCTTTCTGAAGTTTAAGTACAGACCTTTCTCGACGGTTCTTATGCCAGTCCCAAATATTCCACGATAATCCGGCTCCCACCATATAGAAATCAGCAAAATTGTTTTCCAGCATATTAAACCCCGGTCGGCCGTAACCACCTTGTCCAAAAGCATATATGAAAGGATTTCGGGTGTTTTTTATGACCTGCTCACTCTTTTCAAGTTTAGATTGTTGTAACGTAAAAAGGAGAATCTCCGGCCGATTAAGTTCGTCATTGACAACTGTGCCTATGCGAGGAGGATCTGCAAAGGTTATTTGTTCAGTAAAAGAACCTCCGGTAATAATTTCCAGTAAACTTATAGTAGTTGAATAGGATGACCTAAATTCCACCTCTTGCTGGTCGGTTAAAAGTTTCTCCCCTATTAGGTGGTCTAAATTATTGGGTAATGATACTCCATTTTCAACCCCTGATCGGATCGATTTTATTTGTTCGTTAAGTATCTCCCTTTTAAGATTTAAAATACTTAAATTCTTCTGAATAATTAGCGCATTAAAATAGAGGGTATTTACAGTTTCCTTTATTTTGTATAGCTCAATCTCATTTTGCTGCGTTGATACTAATCGGTCAGCCTCTTCCAGTTCTTTACTTTTTTTGGCTAATCCACCATCATAAATCCGTTGCTTAATGTCGATATACGTCTTGTACTGATCCTTAGAAAGAGGCTCTGGTCCAGCGAATCCTGGCATTTTAAGAGCCAATTTCGTTACATCTGATTGCCATGAGGCTCTTGCAGTAAGATCAAACTGAGGTAAATTCAGTGTTTCAATATTTTGTTGACGAAGTTCTGAAATCTGATCCAATATTCCTGCTTGCCTTAATAACGGGTGATTTATTCTAGCCATCGACTGACAGCTATCCAATGTTATCTCAGCTGCGTTGGACCAAGTTGCAATACAAGATAACAATAGTAGAAATTGGAACTTTTTCATGCTTCTATCAATTTAAAAATCATATTTTTAACTACTTCTTTTCGTTCCTTCAAAAAGTGATCATAGGTTTCTGAATCATTATTAAAATAGATCATCTGGAGTAATGGGCGAGCCACAAATGGAAAGACGAGCATCCCCATTAGACTAATTACGATGTGTCGGGAATCCACTTCCGATGAATTTTCAAGTTTAACCTCATTGAAAAAAAGCTCGAGAATCTTTTGCGGTTCAATACCGGATTCAAACATTAATGTCTTTAATACTTTGGGATCTCTATTGATCTCATTTATTATAAATTGCGGTACATATGGATTTGACGATATCAGATCAATATAACTATCTATAAATACCACCAACTTATCTTTTGAAGTAATATTCGAGAAAAGGGTATCCTTTACTTTAGAGAAAAACTTAGTGAATATATCTTTAAAGACAGCTTTAAATAAGTTCTCTTTACTTCTAAAATAATAATGAAGCAGGGCTTTATTCATCCCTGCTTCATCAGCTATTTCTTGCATTCGGGCACCCTCCATCCCTTTCAAAACGAATATACGTCGTGCAGCTAAATATATTTTATCCTCGGTGGAGCTATCCATTCTTTTACTTTATGGTTTAACCATATGGTTAACTTATGCAAAGTAAACACAATTAATTGAATTAAAAGTTTTGATTAGCTAAATAGATTAACTGTCTGGTTAATCTATTTTAATTCTAAATAATCTATTCCATGGGTTTTATTCATGAATCAAGTGGGAAATAACTTAATTGTTTTAATGATTTTAATTAAGTTTTATTGTTAATTCTGAGTTAGTTCTATAACTAAGAAACGCCCGAAAAGCGATATGCATTTCGGGCGTTTCTGGTTATCTTATTTATGTTTTAATGCAGTGTCGATTGCTTGTACGCAGGTTTTTTATTAAAGAAATTGTAAAAAAAAGATTTTGATTCTGGTTTAATTTCCAGATCATCATTATCAGTTATCTGGTTTTCTTTCACTACAAGTTCATTTTGTTCCTTATCAGCTTCGTTAGAGTTTACCGAATCAATTTTTGGACTCCAAAAAGAGGTTATTTCCAAAAAGCGTTCATAAGCTTGCTTATGTTGACTAAGGAGCCATTTATAGATATTTTGATCTGAATATACTTTTTGTATTCCATGACCTTGTCCTTTTAGAACTGAAAATAGTGGTTTTGATCCGACTTCTTGTAACGCTTCTACCATCTCTTCCGAACGCTGTATCCTAACTTTTCTGTCAACTTCACCATGGAAAACCCATGTTGGTATGTCTTTTAAAGTTTCAACCATATTCACTTTACCTCCACCACACAGTGGCATAATAGCTGCAAAGTATTCGGGATAGCGTGAAGCGATGTCCCAGGTTCCAAATCCTCCCAGGCTCATTCCGGTAAGATAAACCCGTGATGGATCAATGTTGTATTTATCCTGAAGCTCTTTATAAAATGATTCAAACCATGAACCAGCAGTCCAGTTTTTATTCGATGGGCATTGGGGTGAAATAACGATTGCATCAACATCCATCCCTCTCTCTAGGTAGAATGGGGGTCCATATTTTTTTAACCGTTCAAGATTATTTCCTTTACATGAACTTCCATGTAGGTAAATAATTAATGGCCAAGCTTTAACGTTGCTTTTGTTGTAACCTTCCGGTAAATATGCAAGGTAGGGGTATGTTTTTGATTTCTCAGTTGTCAACGGAGAAATTCCTCCCGGAGTCTTGGCTGATAGGGTGATCGCAAAACAAATAAATGTTAGCAGGGCTACTATTTTCATATCATGTCCTGTTAGTAAATAAAGGGCAAAGTTAACCTTTTTATCGGTTTTGATGCTTTGAAATGGTTTTTTTAAAATATTTTAACATTAAATTCGAAAAAATATAGTATTTAATATGTTGATAATCAAATAATTATTGTTAATTTGCTGAATCGCTGTTTTAATGAATTTTTTATTGACCGAGTGAGGGATTTACTACCCAATAGCGACTTTTGACTCACTAAACGAGTTATTCCGTAATAAAAAGTCAAAAGTTATTAACAAGGTTTATGAAGTTCTGACTAGGCGATCAGTCCTTTTTGGGTAAGTAATTCGTACATCTCGTCGCGTGTTTCTTTTGCACTTTCACCTGCCTTAAGGGCAAAATTTTCATCGTCAGAGGCATAAATTATTGCGCGTGATGAGTTTACAAGTAATCCGCATTGGTGGTTTAATCCATATTTTGCCACTTCTTGTAAGCTACCTCCCTGAGCTCCTACTCCAGGGACTAGCAAGAAATGGGCTGGAACTATTTTACGTATTCCAGCAAGTTCTTCAGCTTTTGTGGCTCCAATAACGTACATCATATTTTCGGCATCGCCCCAATTTTGAGAAATTCGGAGCACTTTTTCAAAAAGTTTCTCTCCTGAATTTTCTTCAGCGGTGAATTGGAAATCGGATGCCCCTTTATTTGAGGTTAGTGCTAGTAATACAACGTATTTGTCCTTATAGTCTAAGAAAGGCTTTACAGAGTCTTCGCCCATATATGGTGCTACTGTGACAGCATCAAAGTCCATTTTTTCAAAAAATGCCCTTGCATACATCGATGACGTATTTCCAATATCACCGCGTTTAGCGTCCGCAATAAGAAAAATATCGGGGTGATTCTGGTGCAAATAAGTTACTGTTTTTTGTAGACTTTGCCACCCTTCGAGCCCTTCAGATTCGTAAAAGGCAAGATTGGGCTTATAAGCAACTGTGTATTTTGCCGTTGCATCAATTATGGCTTTATTAAACTCGAATATCGGATCTTTGTGATCGAAAAGAAATTTAGGTATTTTACGAATATCTGTATCAAGGCCGACACACAGAAAAGACCCCTTTTTTTGAATGTTCTCGAAAAGCTGCTGATTATTCATACGATTAATTCTTTAATTTGTTTAATCTAGGTTAAAGTTCAGTCTCTTTTAACCGTTCCATGTTCTCTTCTACTCTTAATTTATCGATAATCTCCTCAATATCTCCATCCATAATGGCAGGCAAATTATAAACGGTATAGCCGATTCTATGATCAGTCATCCTTCCTTGTGGATAATTGTAGGTGCGAATTTTTGCTGAGCGGTCACCCGTAGAAACCATTGTTTTTCTTCGCGACGCTATCTCATCCATATATTTTTGATATTCCATATTGTAGATTCGGGTACGAAGTTCACCCATCGCTTTTGAAAGATTTTTAAGCTGTGATTTTTCGTCCTGACAGGTTACGACGATACCTGTTGGTATATGGGTTAATCGGATAGCTGAATAGGTAGTATTTACACTCTGTCCCCCAGGGCCTGATGAGCAGTAGGTATCTTTTCTGATATCGCTCTCACGCAGATCAATGTCAAACTCCTCTGCTTCAGGCAGAACAGCTACTGTGGATGCTGAGGTGTGAATACGTCCTTGCGTCTCTGTTTGCGGTACGCGTTGTACCCGGTGAACGCCGGATTCAAATTTTAAAACACCGTAAACGTTATCTCCGGTTATTTTAGCTACAATTTCTTTGAATCCGCCTGATGTTCCTTCTGTTGAGCTGGTAACTTCAAGTCTCCAGTTTTTACGGTCACAGAATTTGGTATACATCCGAAATAGATCTCCGGCAAATATGGCTGCCTCATCACCACCTGTTCCTCCACGAATTTCTAGTATTGCATTTTTACTGTCTTCAGGATCTTCAGGTACAAGTAGAAAACGGATCTCATTTTCATGCTCTTTAATGAGATTATCACTGTTTTCCAGCTCTTCTCGTGCCATTTGTCGCAAATCTTCATCTGTTTCATTTTCAAGAATTTCGCGGGCATCTGAGAAGTTATTAAGTAAATTCTGATACCTATGAAACGATTTCATCAAGGAATCAAGTTGTTTATAGTCTTGATTTAATTTGACATAACGCTTCATGTCTTTCATGATAGCCGGATCAGATATTTGCTGACTGACTTCATCGAAGCGAATCTTGATTCCTTCGTATTTTTCTATAAGTGAATTATCTGACATACAATTAATTGCTAAAGCTAATGGGTTATTATTCTTAAATAAGAGTGCAAAAAGGTTGAGCTTAGCTAATACTCAAAAGTTCCAAATCCGGAGTGGATAGTTACCTTTTTACCCGAAAAAGACTCAACATGACCAATAATCTGGGCATCGATATTAAATGATTTGGCTAGGTCGATAATTCCAGCTGCCGCAGTGCGATCAGCATAGATCTCAAATCGGTGACCCATATTAAATACCTTATACATCTCGTGCCACGAAGTACCGCTCTGTTGGTGAATAAGTTTGAACAACGGTGGAATATCGAAAAGATTATCTTTTATAACATGTACATTATCAATAAAATGAAGGACTTTTGTTTGTGCACCTCCTGAACAGTGAATCATCCCGGATATTGAAGTTCTAAATTGATCAAGAACCTTTTTAATCACCGGGGCATAAGTTCTGGTTGGGCTTAACACGAGTTGTCCGGCATTAAGTTTAGTCCCTTCAACAGCATCGGTTAGGTTGCAATTCCCTGAATAAACAAGTGATTCGGGAACGGCAGGATCATAGCTCTCAGGATATTTTTGTGCAAGATAGTTGGCAAATACGTCATGTCTGGCAGAGGTAAGTCCATTACTTCCCATTCCTCCGTTGTATGTAGCTTCGTATGTTGCTTTACCTGAAGATTCTAATCCAATAATGCAGTCACCTGCTTTAATTTGATCGGCAGAAATTACATCACTTCGCTTCATTCTGCAGGTCACCGTTGAGTCTACAATTATGGTGCGGACAATATCGCCAACATCAGCTGTTTCGCCTCCTGTGGCTTGAATATTAATCCCTAATCCTCTTAATTCGGCACATAACTCCTCTGTTCCTGAGATTATTGCAGAAATTACCTCTCCTGGTATTTTATTTTTATTCCTCCCTATGGTAGAGGAGAGGAGTATATTATCAACTGCACCGATACAGATTAGATCATCAAGATTCATAACAATTGCATCTTGTGCAATACCCTTCCAAACCGAGAGATCACCAGTCTCTTTCCAATAAAGATAGGCAAGGGCTGATTTTGTGCCAGCTCCATCGGCATGCATAACATTACAATAGAGTGGATCACCAACAAGATAATCGGGTACGACTTTGCAAAATGCTTTTGGAAAAAGCCCTTTGTCAATGTTTTTTATCGCGTTATGTACGTCTTCTTTCGAAGCAGAAACACCCCTTAGATCATATCTATTTTCGGATCCCATACTACTAATCGATGATTTTAAATGCACCTGAGAATAAAGCTCTTCTCTTTTTCAGGTGGCGCAAAATTAATATTATTTCCTAACTTACTTGTCAAATTTCTCTTTGTAATCGGATGATAATACCCGGAATTCAGTTCTACGGTTAATCTGGTGACAAATCTCTCGCTTTTGATCATCATCAAGTCCTTGGATGAAATTACATGTCAGCTCTTCACCCGGCTTTAAGAATGGGTAGAGCTTCGAAAGTTTTTTGGTCACCCGCTTAGGGGCTGTCTTGCCATACCCTTTAGCAACAAGCCTTCCTGACTGAATTCCTTTTGCAATTAAATAGGAAACAACAGATTGCGCCCTTTTTTGTGATATCTCAGAGTTTAGAATTTCATCACCTCGGCAATCTGTATGAGCCATGAGCTCAATTACGGTTGTCGGATTCAGCACAAGGATCTCTGTTAAGCTGTCGAGGGCAGCTACAGATTCTGGTAATAAATCCCATTTTCCAAATGCATAGTAGATATTATCGATATTTATAGGGGTATCTGAGGGGGTTAGCTCTAGTCTGAGCTGAAATTGTTTTCCTTCATCCATTCCTAGTGTAGAGGCAACTATTTTGGCATTCAGAAACCCTTTTTTATAGGCTGCAATAATATACTCCACCTGTGGTTTAAGTTTGAATTTGAATTTGCCATTCTCTGCCTTTACCTTGAGCATTGTTCCATCTGTTCCTATTAATTTAACAGAGGCATCGTCAATTCGGATCCCATTTTCTTTATTGATAATATCCCCTTCTGCTTCGTAGATCTTAGGAGGAAGCAAGAAGGTGTAAATATCATCTTTCATACTTCCAGCCCTATTACTCGTGAATAACCCACGTTCTTCATTGGCATAGAAGGAGATAGCAATGTCATCGCCAGTCGAATTTATTGGAGATTTCATATTTGCTACTTTCCAGATGGTGCCATCCTCTTTTTGTGCCATAAAGATATCGAATCCTCCCATTCCAATATGGCCATTTGAGGAGAAGTAGAGTTGCCCATTGGCCCGGATACATGGAAACATCTCATCACCAGCAGTGTTGATCTCGGGACCCGCATTTTGAGGTTTTCCCCAGGTATCACCTTTCTTTTTTGTCACAAACCAAATATCTTTGCCTCCAACACTACCTGGACGGTCTGACACAAAATACAAAGTGTTGCCATCTGCCGATAATGAGGGGTGGGCAGCCATAAGGGTATCTCCTCCGATTTTTATTTTTGTAGGTTCTCCCCAGACTCCCAGCGTTTGCTTAGAAGAGAATATCTCGGCACTCTTCTGATCTAGTTTTTGATAGCGGCAGCGCGTAAAATACATCGTGTTTCCATCTGAATTAAATGTGGCAGCACCTTCTTCATCAAAAGTGTTGATGATTTTCTGATCATCAACCAGAACGGGCTTGTCCCATCTTTTCTTCTGAAGATTATAGGTACTCTTAAATAGGTCAGCACTATATTCACCAGTAATGGCACTTTTTTGCTTCCCCATAGCCCCTTTACGAGCAGATGTTAAATAGATCTCATTGTCATGAACTCCTGCATACGATGCCCCATAATCATTGGCATTTGAATTGATATCTTTTAGATTCTCAATTTGGTAACGACTCGGTATTTTTAGCCATTCCTCAGTTTTTTCAGACGATTCAATACCATTTAAAGCTAAACGATCTGTGGGAAATGAGTCAAGGTATGCCTTGTAATTTTTTATAGCTTCCTCATATTTCCCATTTGCTCTAAGCACCTCAGCATAATGAAGCCAGCTAACAGTACCTCCTGAATTACGGATCATCGCACTTTTAAAGTAACTCTCTGCTGACCTATATTGACCAATCTTATAATTTGCTTCTGCTATCTTAAACTGAATTAACGATTTCTTCTCCCTATCTTTTATCTTGGTGTAGGCTTTACGTAAAGAGGTAATACTTTTTGAATATTCACCGATCTCAAAAGTCGTCAATGCTGTCTTATATTGACGGGAAACGGTACACGAATAGGTGCAAGTAACTAATAATATTAGGAAGTAAAAACGTATTTTAAGCTTAAGCATACTCAATAAACAATTAATTCAGGGGTGGCATTAAACCAACTTATTGACAAAGATAAACCTATTGACAGATTATTATAAAACCACACCTTAAAAATTACTGCAATTTGAACGAAAGATTGTACCTTTGAAGCTTTTAAAAATAATATTTATGATTCAAGCTGAAATTCATACAGAAAAAGGGGTGATGAAGGTTGATTTCTTCGAAAATGATGCTCCATTGGCAGTTGCCAACTTTGTCAAACTCTCCAAGGAGGGTTTCTACGATGGTTTAACATTCCATCGCGTAATACCTAATTTCGTCATTCAGGGTGGTTGTCCAAAGGGATCTGGTGTTGGTGGACCAGGATATACGATTAAATGCGAACTCGATGGTGCGAACCAATATCATGATCGCGGTGTATTGTCTATGGCACACGCAGGAAAAGATACTGGAGGTTCACAGTTTTTTGTTTGCCACAGTCGCACAAATACGAGTCACCTCGATCGTAAACATACCTGTTTTGGTAAGGTCTATGAAGGTTTAGAAGTTATTGATGCAATACGTCAAGGCGATAAAATCGATAAAATTGTGATCATAGAGTCTTAATCAGTTGATTAATTAGGTTTTAAGTTCGCAAAAACCGTCTCTAAATTAATTTTGGAGACGGTTTTTTTGTTATATTCATTAAAGATTTCAAAATCAAATTTTTAATAGCGTTTGTATTCGATGATTGGTTTTAGTTAGATTTCTTATGCAAGTAAGATTTAATCTTTTTGGAATAATTTAATTTTAATAGGTACCTACTGTAGATGATCAAATTTTGAATGTTAAGATATCGCATAAAATGTTTTGTGACCCATTTTTTTTTACTTCCTTTGTTTTAAGCCCAAATGATAATAATCGTTGAATATATTACTGATTTAAAATAAACCGAAGTTGTTATTTTTTTCTTTAAACTAATCTTATGGACAGAAGAACATTCCTTAGAAATACGGGTATTGCCGCTGCGGGAGCTACAATAATACCTTTAAATATTGGTTGCAACTCAAAAAGCCCCAATGATTTAATAACTATTGGAATGATTGGCACCGGATCTCACGGTGTTGAGCGAAATCTAAAACATTATCTTAAATATCCTGAACTTTGCCGCGTAGTGGCCGTTTGTGATGTCAATATTACCCGTGCTACAAGTGCCAAAAATTTAGTTAATAACACCTATAAATCAAAAGATTGTATTGCCTATCAAGATTTTCGCGAACTCTTAGATAATAAATCAATTGATGCTGTACAGATTTCAACTCCAGATCATTGGCATGTGCCGATTTCCATTATGGCGGCTTTAAAGGGGAAACATATCTGCTGCGAGAAACCAACTCTGACAATTGCAGAAGGACGACTTTTAAACGATGTAATCAATAAAACAGGGGTTATTTATCAAGTCTCTATCGAAGATCGATTTTTAGGTGTTTATCACCAGATGTCTGAAGTCGCTTTAAATGGAAGGCTTGGTGCTATAAAACATATCGAGATCTCTTTGCCAGTACCAGGGATCCCGACGAGTGATCTTGCAGTAACGGATCCACCTAAAGAACTTGATTACGACATGTGGTTAGGTCCAGCTCGTGAAATACCTTTTATCTATTTAAGAACCTTTTATCACTTTAGATGGTGTGATGTTTTTAGCGGCGGATTGTTGACCGATTGGGGTGCCCATTACTGCGATACGGCACAATTAGTCTCAGGATATGAGTTGTCTGGCCCTTCCGAGGTGACTCCTGTAGGGGAAACATTGTATTATAATGATGGTGTTTTTAATACAGCCTATCAATTTGACCTTCAGTATAAATATTCGAACAATATGACTATGAGGGTTAAAAGTGGCGATGCTTCGATCCGGATTGAAGGGGAGGAGGCATGGATTGAATCCTTGGGATGGTGTAATAAACTCGCGGTTAGCAATGATAAGATTTTGGACCTTGGGCAAAAAAAAGTAACATTGCCTATTGATACTGATGAATTTAGCGATTTTCTCCATAGTATTAAAGCTGGTCGAAAGGCTGTTTACACTGCTGAGTCTGGCCACCGAACCAGTACATTACTCCATATTGGTAATGCAGCATTAAAATTAAATCGTAAATTAACGTGGAATAGTGATACTGAGCAGTTCGTTAATGATCCTGAGGCTGATACCTTTAGAACAAGGGCGATGAGAGAGAAGTGGAGTTATGCTAAAATTTGTCCGGAATATAAGTACTTAGGATGATTAAAATCGGTGTAAATAAATTAGGATTACTCTTAATCCTAGTATCATGTGTACTCTATGTATCCGCAAAGAAAAAGATAACCAATATCTTTTATGCTCAAAATACGCTGGATTGGTTTCAAAACGGACCCAAAAGTGCTGAAGAAAAAGCCCTGCTGTTGAAGTCAATTGGCTATGATGGATTGGAAGGCTTTGGCTATTCTGATTTTTTTATCCTATCAAGTGCACTTCGGGATAATGGATTAAAAATGCCGGTTAACTATGTGTCACTAAATGTGGGGCTAAATGGGACCGTTGAAAATCCATCCATAGAAAAAATCCAGGAGATGATTAGTCGTTCTGAAAAAGGATCGGTAATGTATTTTCAATTAACTAGTGATGTTTATAAAAATGACCGAAGTACTGGAGATAAACTAATTGTAACCATTTTGCAGGGTCTTTCTGATTATGCGAAAGGCTATGGTATTCGATTATGCACCTATCCACATTTGTCATGTTATTGTGAAACAGTCGAATACAGTGTTGAATTAGCTAAGATGGTTAACCGGAAAAATTATGGAGCTACTTTGAACCTATGCCATTTGCTTAAAGTCGAAGGATCAAAAAATATCGAACGTAAGATTGTTGAGTATGCTCCCTGGCTATTTGCCGTTAATATTTGCGGTGCAGATGATGGTGATACTCAAAAGATGGATTGGGACAGACTAATTCAGCCGCTCGGTCAAGGAACCTTTGATACGTACCTTTTTGTTAAGTTGTTAATTGACAATGGATATAAAGGAGCCTTTGGACTGCAATGCTATAACTTAAAAGGGGATGCAAGGCAAACATTACTAAATTCCTTGCAGACCTGGAAAAGCTTTAAAATAAAATACAAAAATCAAAAATAGAACGCTTAGAATTTTATGTTGTATAATTTAATATCACCATAAAATGGCACACGCTGCCAGCCATAACAAAAAGGTGAAAAATAACATGGTTGTATTTCATCGATTTTTGTTGATAAAGTAAAGCCCCAACAGTATAAAATACTCCTCCTGCTAAAAGCCATAAGATACCCGAAATGAGCATACTGTTCAATAGTGGTTTTAAAGCAATCAAAATTACCCATCCCATCAATACATATGTTGAAGTTGAAATTCTCGGATACTTCCCTGTAAGATAAAGCTTTAGTATAATTCCAATTAATGCAATAACCCATACGGCCCATAAAATAGTCAATCCCCACAGCCCTTTTATGGTTAGTAGGGTTATTGGTGTGTAAGTTCCTGCAATAAGAAGATAAATTGCGGCGTGATCAAGAATATTTAACTTTTTTTTTCGAAGAGGATTTTTCTCATGGTGATAAAGTGTTGAAGCGAGATATAATGTTAGTAAACCAAGGCAATATATCAGATAACAAATAAGACGCAATTTGCTTCCTTCTTCAAGAGCTTTTGCCATTAAAAAAATAGAGGCGAAAATTGCGAGGATGAATCCAATACCATGAGTGATCGTATTTAATCGTTCTTCGTGTTCTGTTTGTTGTAATTGGTGATTCATTTTGTTATTATTTTTACCTTTATTGTTGTTTCTTAAATAGTACGGCTTAAAAGTAGTTCAATTTTGTGGCCTCGGGCATATGGGTTGTTTTATAAAAAAGATCTTAACACTTTAAATTCAGGTGTCAGTATAGATATTTTTTCTTGTTCTGAAGTAGATTAAGTTGTTCTATTTTATTGGTTTTAAGTCTGTAATTTTATTTTAAAAGGAAACCCACCTTCTGCTATATTTTAAATTCTAAGTATAATAAGTTTTTTTATTGAAGTTAATAGCAGAATCTTCTACCCAAAAAATATAGCCTTGTTTATTATTTAGTTAGTTGTTCAAAATTAACACATCACAATCGCTTTTAGTGAAAAAAAAATAACTTTGGCGCTTTTATTACTGTTTTTTTTCATACCTTTAATAAATGTTAATTTAAATGTTAAAAACTTTTAATAATAATCCTATTCTTTTGAGAAAACATTCATATTTTACTTATCTTTGTAACATAAGAATGAATCAAATTTTTTAATTCATTTTTTTAGGAATTCAGAAATTAAAATAGATGATCATGAAAAAACTACTCCTAAGTTTTATGCTGGTTTATTCTTTTGCCATTTTTGCTTTTACACAGGAAAAAGTAAAGGTGGAAAAGGCTAAAGATGAGAAAGTATCAACAGAACCATTTAACAAATGGGAAATTGGGTTTACCGGTGGTGCAGCTAACTTTTCAGGCGAATTTAATACGAGAAAGGGTTATGCTCCTTATAATGATTATGATAGTAGTGGTCAGTTTGGATTTGGCGGATTTATCAAAAAGAATTTTTCGCATGTATTTGCCCTTGAATTTGGAATAAATCACAATTCATTAATTGGTAATGTATACCATGGATTTGATGATCCTTATTCTAATCCTGAATACAAGACTCTTACCAATGAATATGATTTAAATACAGTATGGAATGTTAGTAATTTAGTTTCTAAGAATAAAATAGATCGTAAGTTTTATTTATTTGCAAAATTGGGTGTAGGTGCTACACATATTAATAATAAGAGTGGTGTAACCTATAATGATAAGAAATTAACATTGCCTACTCTACCTGTAGGTGCTGGTGTTGGTTATAAGGTTAGCGAAAAAGTTAGAGTTAATATTGGAACTCAATGGAGTTTATTAAATTCGGATCGTCTTGATGGTCGTGCAACATCCTCAAATTCAGGAAATACTAAACCCGGAAGTTCTGTTCCTTCTATAAATGGTTCTAAGTTATATACTTATGCTGGAATCTCAATTAGATTGGGCAAGAGTAAAAAACCTGCTCCTGTTGAAGAAACTCCTAAAGCAGAACCTAAACCTGAGCCTAAGCCTGAACCTAAGCCACTTCCAAAGCCGGAATTAAAAGTTAAGCCTGCTGTTCTTGGTAATGCCTATAAAGTTTATTTTGCATTTGACAAATGGAATCTTGATGCTAAAGCAAAAGCTGATCTTGATCTTTTAGCTAAGGATATGAATGAGAATCCATCAGTTAATGTAACAATTAAATCGCATACTGATTCTAGAGGTCCATCAAGTTACAATATTAAGCTTTCTGAAAATAGAGGAAAGTCTGCAATTGATTATCTCATTGCTAAAGGAATTAATATCTCCAGAATTAATGCTCAGGCATTTGGAGAAACTCAGCTGGTAAATAAATGTAAAGATGGTGTCCCATGTACGCAAGCTGAACATGCACTTAACAGACGTACAGAAACGCTTATTATTGAATAACAAGACTGTATAATTCTTTAGGGCTAAAATATATTAATGAATGGAGATTGTCAATAGGCAATCTCTATTTTTTTAAGTACTAACCCACTACTTGAATTCAAGCCATAACATATGAGAAGAATTGGATTACTCTCTGATACGCATGGTTATTTGGATGATCGTATCCTTGAGTATCTGGCAGATTGTGACGAAATATGGCATGCTGGTGACATTGGAAATTTGGAAACAGCTCATAAACTCTCCTTGCTTAAACCTTTTCGCGCAGTTTCTGGAAATATCGATGGAACAGAATTACGAAAGGATTATCCTGTTATCTTACGTTTTTTTTGCGAACAAGTTGAGGTGCTTATTATTCATATTGGAGGATATCCAGGTCACTACGCACCTGATGCTCGAAAAGAAATTAGCGCAGCTACGCCAAAATTATTTATCTCTGGACATTCTCATATCCTCAAGGTAATTTTTGATCCGAAGTATCAATTGCTACACATTAACCCTGGAGCTGCTGGGGTACAGGGATTTCATCAGATTAGGACTTTAATCCGATTTACTGTTGATAAAGATATACTAAAAGATCTTGAGGTGATTGAGCTTGGCCAGAAAGGTATTATTTCGATGTAAAGGTTGCTGCAATCCAATTTTGATTCTCTGCAACTTTCTTTAATATTAATCCCAATTCTTTTGCTTTATCTTCAATGGATAAAAGATCATCTGAATAAAACCCACTCAAGATTAATTCTCCTCCCTTTTTTAATACGTTCACATACCGGTTCATATCAGTAAGTATGATATTACGATGAATATTGGCATAAATCATATCATAGCTGGTATCTGGAATCACCTCAGCTCCACCTAGAATAATTTCCAGATCTGAAATAAAGTTATAGCTTGCATTTTCAATGGTGCTATTTATTGCCCAATTATCTACATCGATGGCAGTAATTGTTTTAGCCCCCCTTTTAGATGCGAGAATACTTAATATGCCAGTACCACATCCCATATCCAATACTGTTTTGCCATCTAAATTCTGATTTAATATTTCGCCGATCATTAACGTTGTTGTTTCATGATTACCAGTTCCAAAGGCCATGGCCGGTTCAATGATAATCTCATACTCTGCCAAAGGGTAGTCTGTGTGATAAGGAGCACGAATAAGGCATCGGTCAGCAATTAGTAGTGGTTGAAAATAATTTTTTTCCCATACTTCATTCCAATTTTCGTCAGCGATCTTCTCATTGGTAAAGGAGACCCTAAAACTAGGGTAATCGAAAGGAAAAAGTTCAGAAAGGGCCTCTGGAGAAAAATCATTAGAACCAATATAAGCCTCAATAAGATCGTCTGTTTCGGTAAAACTCTCATAGCCAATACATCCTAATTCAGCTACTACGATTTCACGATTTATTTCAGTATCAGGGGTTATTTTACAACTTGTTTTTGTGTATTCCATTATTAATTAAATTAATAGGAGATTCGAAAAGCGAGATTCATTCCTATATTACTAAATTTTCCATTGTCAAAACCTGCATGAATTCCAATATTCGCTGAAAGTAAAACCTCCAATAGGGTATATCCGATTTCTGCATAGTTAGGCGTTGATGGTGACGAGTAGAAGCTGCACCATACCATTTCGCGCCAGAGCGTATTACTTAATCCTGGTAAATATTTTAAGGCAATATAAGGAGCTCGTACAGATAAATGAGCTTCTATAAATTTATCTGTCGTTGTTAATGAATAATATCCAGGTAGAAAGAATGCATGTCGGTATTCCCTCAAGAGTATCGGACTAGCCTGGGTCTGTGCATGAACAAAATCTGAAAAATGAATTGCCGCATTATTGGGAAACCATCCCCCATGCAGATCGGCTGCGATACTTGATGTTGAGCTCCATTCTTTACTATAATTCAGCCCTCCACCAATATAATCAAAATTAGAGGTGCTTTGGAAAAACTCTGTAAACCCTTTCTTGTACTCTAAATAAAGTGTAGGGTAATCGGAATGAGACACAACTTTTACCCCTCTATTTATTCTATAAAAACTGCGCGGGGTGTATTCTATTTTTATGTCGGTAATTGCATTGGTTCTATCTTGTAGTGAATTAGGTGTGCACTCTTTGTTCGTTGGTATATTCGATTTATAATTCTCCTCTTTCTTTAAAAATGAAAAATTTGTTGAATTCTCTAACGGTTCATTGTCATTATATTTAAAGGTTGTTGTCAACACAATACCATTGTCCAGATCAATGGTATTCGATATATTTATAAAGTAGCTTTCATAATATCGGCCAAAGTTTTCTTTATAGAGCAATGATGCTACCGAATTTATAAATGGATGTACCGACTGATCAGGGGAATTAAAATCAAATGTATTTTTTCCTGCCGAAAGTTCAAAAATACCTCGGTGCAGAGGTGAGTAGGTGTATTTGAGGTTCCCTGTTCCCATAAGGGATTTTCGATCAATGGCATAGGCGATATAAGGTGTGATTGTTAGTGCCTTTCCAGGTCTGTAGCTTTTAATGAAATCGATACTTTGTGCCATTTTCCATCCATCAACGGCATTAAAACTAATCATCTTAGTAGAAATTAATCCATTGTATTTAATGATCCACGTTGAGTCTATAATTGAACGCTTTATACCAAAAAATAGGGGGTTGAAAAATCCATAATTTCGCTTATGACTTACCACAGACGTGGTATCTAATCCATATTTCTTTTGAATAACCACTATAGAATCTCGTTGTCTAAAACTTTTTATTTCGTCATTTGAAAGTGGAATAGGACGCAGTTGTGACCAATAGGGTGCTTCGCGATTTTTTGCATCTTTTTCAACTATAACTTTTACCTTATCTTTTATTTCAAGCGATTTCATCGAATCAGGCTTTCTGGAATAATCCTCCTGGGCCATAAGCCGAGATAACTTAGACATGTCTCTATTTGTAAGTTCCTCTTTTTCAAGTATTTGGCTAATTTTAGTCTCTTTTTTATTTGTTAGAGTTGCTTTATTATTTGATTGTGTTGTTAAGCTTGTTGAATTAGCTTGACCATTCAGCTTTTCAGGTTGAATTCCGATCATCGAAAGAACCTGATCGTTTACCTTAAGCTTATTGTACTTAATAGATGCAAGAAATCTGGCACTCCCTTTTACTCCCATCATACCACCACTAAATGTATAGTCATGACCGATCGGTAACCATACCCCATTACTAACCTCATCGAATGCAAGATGAAGACTGACTGCTCCGAAAGGGGTTTCGAAGCTTAAGTCTGCTCTGTGTAAACTCCATAGATCTTCAATAATATAGATGTAACCTTCAAAAAGTTGCTTGCTTTTTCTTTTGGGAATCACCTTAATCTTATTGACTGTATATTTACCCTCTTGCTGGAATCCGTCATACCTAAAATTATAATACGAAAAGGCATTTTTTCCTAAAGGAGTATAGAGAATCTGGATGTTATCCTGGTAAAGACTTGCTCCAAGAAATTCGTCAACGGAAAAATCCACTACCTTGGGGAATGAAGAATTTATTGAAACTATTTTTTGTTCATATTTATCAGGAGCACGGTAACTTATTGAGCTAACAGTTTCATTAACAAGTATATCTCCAGACTTGATGTCGATATCCTTTTTTTTAAGTTGGTTACGAATCAGTCCCGGAATATTTTCAAATTTTACGGTGCCTCTTAAGTATACATCGGCAGTAAATGAGTTTACTTGATTTAGATGGACATATGACAATCCAATTACTTTGCGCATTATTGCATATGCTGGATCCTCATCACTTGAATGGATATCAATTTGGCTTATCTGGATCATCTGTTCTTCTAGCAGAACCGAGATCTCAGTCAGCTTCTTTGTTAAAGTAATAGTTTCAATCCTTGGGATAAATCCTAAACTTCTAAAGTTTGCAGTATAGGTTCCTGGTGGTAGATCGAGTTCGAATTTTCCGTCATCATTGGTACTTGTTCCCAATGATATCTCCTTAATGAATACTGTTGCATAAGGAATTGGCACTCCATCTTTTGTCGTTATTAACCCTTTAAGATTATGAGCATATGAAGCTAAACTGCTAATTAATAGTAATGTAAGATTTAGTATTAATTTAAATCGTAAAGTCATACCTAGTATGCGGATTGATTTTAAAATATAGTTAAAGTTAATAAAGATCAGACAGATTTTGATTAATTACATAATAAAAGAGTGGATACGGTAACCCGATCCACTCCTTAATTCTAATCTTTAGTAGTTGGAAGAATACTAATTAATACCCATTAATTATTGAAAGAAAATCTTCCGCTTTTAGTGATGCTCCCCCGATAAGTCCACCATCAATATCTGGCTGACTGAATAACTCATTTGCATTGCTTGCACTACATGAGCCTCCATAAAGAATTGAAATCTCTTCAGCAACAGATTTCGAGTATTTTGCTGCAATTAATCCACGAATATAGGCAAGCATATCTTGCGCTTGTTGTGTGGTGGCTGTTTTACCTGTTCCAATGGCCCAGATTGGTTCGTAAGCAATAACAATCTTTAACAATTGCTCCTCGGTTAAATAAAAGATTGTCTCGTCGAGTTGTTGCTTTACAAATTCATTCTGAGTTCCTGCCTCACGGATTGTTAACGCTTCACCGCAGCAATAGATTGGTATCAATCCTTGCTCTAATATCAGGGCCAGTTTTTTATTCAAGATTTCACTGGTCTCATTATAGTATTCGCGCCTCTCTGAGTGACCTAGAATTACATAGTTCGCTCCAGTTGATTGAATCATTGAAACAGACACTTCTCCGGTGAATGCTCCTTTGGATTCTGCAGCGCAATTTTGTGATGCAATTTGAATACGGTTTCTATCAACTGATTCAGCAACACTGTTTAAATGTGTAAATGGAGTACCTAAAACAACTACTACATCTTTTGCGCCACGTGTCAATACAAGTTCATTAACACTCTTTGCCAGCTCAACACCTTCTTTAACAGTGGTATTACATTTCCAGTTTCCGGCTACAATTTTTTTCCTCATTACCTGATATATTAAATAAATTAGTATTTAAATTATTTTATGTTATTTGAATCGCAAAGATAAAACTTAATGGGATAGTCTGAAATGCGTTGTGATTTGAAATTGCTTATTTAACTTTTTCTTCATTTGCGAATCAATAATTCTCTAAAAAAAGAAATCAACTAGTAGTTATTCCTATCTCCTATTTTTGTGATTAACGAATATCTATTTATTAAGTATTGCTGCAATTTGATTCGATTCAGGAAGAGCATTGTTGGGCCATTTGGCTAGAATTATTCCTTTTTGTAATAGCAAAAGACCCGGATTCGACCGAATTATTGTCTTTAATGTTGTTTGATCAGTAAATAAAATATCATAGGTTGGCTTGTGATCTAATTGATATTTTGCCAGAGGTGAACCAGATGTTGAGGTGAGAGCAATAAATCGATATCCTTGCTCCTTAGCCCAGATTGCCAATTTATTAAGTTTTTCTTGGTTTTGGTATGATGACCGTTCAAGATCATACGCAATAACAAAGAATGTAAAGATTGAATCATTTAGGTAAGAATCTGTAACATTTAATCTTTCACTTGTTTGTATCGAAAAATCGTGAATAGGAGGGTGGTAGCCCTTTTTTAATAGCAAGGGGGGATCCATTGATTCAAATTTCCAATTTATCGTGTCCTGCCATGGAAAATCTTGATCAGTAAACTTTTTTACCTCATTTGAACTACGGTTGCGATAACGATAGCTATTCTGGTATACATCTCTGGGTGCTCCATCAGGTGTTACCATCCCTTGCGGAATATTTGTCCCCACACTGTAGGGTCTAAAGTCCCAAATGGGCTCATACCTATACGACCAACCAACGATAAAGAAATATGAGGAGATTAAAATGGTGAATATTACCTGTCTAAATTGCTTATTTGTTATAAAACTTATACGCTCTCTTTTCAATAACAAGAAAATCACCAGGGAAATAAGGATTACATTTTTGTAGAATGTTTCCCAATTTGTAATTACTAAAGCATCGCCAAAGCATCCACAGTCGGTGACCGGATTTTTGAGGGCAATATAAAGGGTTAGCGGAGTGAAAATAAGCATAAACACAAAAGCTCCCTTGATCGATAGCCGAATAAATATGCCCGTGAGAAGAGCTATCCCGATTGCGAATTCAGCGAATGGGAGTAACAACGATCCAGGAACAACTAAACTATTAAGCAGGTTAATATGAAGCGCTTCAATATAATCGTTGAGTTTATATTGAAGGCCTACCGGATCTATACCCTTAACAAAGCCGGTGAAGAGAAATAGGATTCCTACTATAAATCGCGATACGATTAACCCTTTTTGAACCATATTATTCAAATTCTAGTTTAATCAGGCCAAATATTGCGTAATTGATCATATCTAGATAATTGGCATCAACACCTTCCGAACTTATTGTAATCCCTTGGTTATCTTCAATTTGCTTGGTTCTTTTTATCTTCATTAAAATAAGATCGGTATAGGAGCTAATCCTCATCTGGCGCCAGGCTTCACCGTAGTCATGATTTTTTTCCATCATCAAATGCTTTGCCTTTAGCAGGTTGTCCATATATTTTTGTTCTGTGATATCTGCAGGTAATTCTTCTTCCGATGGCCCCATATCGAGCTGAATTAGAGCCATAGCACAATAGTTGATGATTCCAATAAATTCATCGCGTGCATCCTCATCTATTTTAGCTACCCCTTTCTCTTCGATACTTCGAATTCGTTGCGCTTTAATATAAATTTGATCTGTCATCGATTTAGGTCTTAGAATACGCCATGCAGTGCCATAATCTTTCATTTTCTTTACAAAAATCGCTCTGCAGATTGCGATAACATGATCAAACTGCTCATTTGTATTATTCATAATAAAATTTTGAACTATAAAAGTATTAAAAATTAGGGAATGGGTGTGACATTTATTCTTATTTTTGTAACTAATCAGAATGAACCAAGTTAAATATATTCGCCATATTTGCCTGATTTACATTTAAATATAGTGATTATTGCCGAAATAATTCGGCATTGAAAATATTAGGAATGTTAGTTACCCAAAACGATAAGAGCTTTTATAAGAAGAAATCCACCATTAACCTTAACGGTCATCTGATTGATCTTAGTTCCCCATCAACAATGGGAATCGTAAATATTACTCCCGATTCATTTTATGATGGAGGGATTTATAGTTCAGATCTTCAGATATTAAACCGAGCATCTCAAATTCTTGAGCAGGGTGGTAAATTTATTGACATAGGCGCAATGTCTACTCGTCCGGGCGCTAAAGAAATCTCTTTGGAAGAGGAACTTGCAAGACTTATGCCTGTGGTAAAGATTGTAAAAGGGCGTTTCCCTGATGTGCTAATCTCTGTCGATACCTACCGTTCGCAAGTCGTTCAACAGGTATTTGACCACATAGGTGATTTTTTGGTGAACGATATCTCAGGAGGGACATTTGATGATCAGCTCTATGAGAAAATCGCCGCATTAAATCTTCCGATACTTATTATGCATACCAAAGGAAGAAGCGAAATAATGCAGCAAAATCCGGTTTATACCGATGTTGTTAAAGAGGTTATTTTATTCTTATCAGCACAAGTGCAGAAGCTAAAGCTATTGGGTGTCTGTGACATTCTTATTGATCCGGGTTTTGGATTCGGTAAAACATCGGCTCATAATTTTGAATTGCTTAATCGGCTAGATTCATTTAGAATGTTTGAATTGCCCGTTCTTGTTGGTCTTTCTCGAAAGGCTATGATATGGAAAGAGTTAGATATTACTCCTGCAGAGAGTTTAAATGGAACTACAGCTTTACATTCAATAGCCTTGTTAGGAGGTTGTGATATTTTAAGAGTTCATGATGTGAAAGAGGCTATGCAGACGATAAGATTGTTAGATAAAATTAAAAATAGTGCCAAATGTTAGAGTTATTTATTCCAGTTAGGTTACTCGATTTTATTGATATTTTCTTAGTTGCTATTATCTTTTATGAGATCTATCAGTTGGTTAAGGGAACGGTTGCGTTCAATATCTTTATGGGTATTTTTATTGTATTCGGAATATACCTGGTAGTTAAATTCTTAAAGATGGAGTTATTAGGATCGCTTCTTGGACAACTTTTCGGTATTGGGGCCATCGCTATTATCA
The DNA here is from genome assembly GCA_903907075.1 of uncultured Bacteroidia bacterium. Classification (GTDB taxonomy): domain Bacteria; phylum Bacteroidota; class Bacteroidia; order Bacteroidales; family Prolixibacteraceae; genus JAAFHB01. The sequence goes on along the minus strand of CAIVMQ010000063.1, from coordinate 58,313 downwards.
TTGTATTTCAGCAGGAAGTAAGGAGATTTTTATTGATGCTTGGAAGTCGATACCGTTCTAATAGAAGGATATCTCTGGAAAATCTATTCTCAAATCAGTATAAGTTTGCCTCGAAGGAGAGTCTTGAGTCAATTTCAGAAGCCTGCTCTCAAATGGCAGCTAGCAGAACTGGGGCCTTAATTGTTCTTGCCCGAGAGAGTGAGCTTCAGGAATATGTCGAAACGGGAGAGAAAATAGATTCTTTAATTACGTCAGACCTTATAAAAAGTATTTTTTTTAAAAATTCACCCCTTCATGACGGAGCTTTAATAATTCGGTTGAATAGGGCTAAGGCGGCCAGATGTATCTTACCATTATCCCAGAATCTTGAAATTAATCCTATATTAGGATTACGGCACCGTGCTGCACTAGGGATCTCTGAGCAGACCGATGCTTTCGTTGTTGTGATAAGTGAAGAGAGCGGATTAATTTCTGTCTCAAACAATGGTGAGCTAATCGATAATGTTCACGCAGGTGAGTTATTGAAAATACTCGAGTCTGGATGTAAATAATAGACATAAAAAAAGGTTGAAACAGCTACTGCAATTTCAACCTTTAAAATTATCTTATAACATATTGATCATATTTTACTGATCATCAGCCATTATTTATACGCTTGTGTATGAACATTTTTCATCGACCTTCCTGAAGGATCGGCATTGTTACGGAATGATGCATCCCAGGCAAGTGCCTCAGGTGTACTGCACGCAATTGAGGGTACAGATGGAACGCAACTAGCAGCAGCATCAGAAGGGAAGTGCTCTGTAAAAATGGTGCGATAGAAGTATTCCTCTTTAGACATTGGTGTATTAATCGGATAGCGGAATTTTGCATTTGACATCTCTTCGTCAGTTATTTTTTCTGCAGTAAGGGCTTTCAGTGAATCGATCCAGTTATAACCCACGCCGTCCGAGAATTGCTCTTTTTGACGCCAAACAACACTTTCAGGTAGAAAATCTTCAAACGCTTTACGTAAGATCCATTTCTCCATTTTTCCATCGATAGCCATTTTATCGGTTGGATTCAATGTCATTGCGACATCCATAAACTCCTTATCCAGGAATGGAACACGACCTTCTACACCCCAAGCTGCGAGTGATTTATTTGCTCTTAAGCAATCGTATAGGTGTAACTTTCCGATTTTACGAACTGTCTCTTCATGAAACGCCTGTGCATTTGGAGCTTTATGGAAATAAAGATAACCGCCAAAAAGTTCATCTGCCCCTTCACCTGACAATACCATTTTTACACCCATTGATTTAATTACTCGAGCCAGAAGATACATCGGCGTAGATGCCCTTACCGTTGTAACATCATATGTTTCAAGGTGATATATTACATCTCGCAAAGCATCAAGTCCTTCTTGGACTGTAAAATGAACTTCATGATGAATTGTTTCAATATGGTCTGCTACTTTTTGTGCTGCAGCAAGATCTGGTGATCCAACAAGTCCTACGGCAAAGGAGTGCAACTGAGGCCACCATGATTCATGGCTATCATCCCCTTCAACTTTACGACCGGCATATTTTTTTGCAATTGCTGATATAACTGATGAGTCGAGTCCTCCTGAGAGTAGCACTCCATAAGGTACATCAGACATTAATTGACGATGTACCGAATCTTCCAATGCTTTTCTTAGGACGTCAATATCTGAAGAATTATCTTTAACTACTTCAAAATCAGTCCATTCGCGAGTGTACCATTTTTTCATTTCTCCCTCTTTACTATAGAGGTAATGACCTGGCATAAACTCTTCAATCTTTTTACAGGTTCCTTCGAGTGCTTTTAGTTCAGAAGCGAAGTAGATTGTTCCAAATGAATCCCAACCCATATATAATGGGATAATTCCCATGTGATCGCGTGCAACAAGATAACAATCATTCTCCTCGTCGTATAATACAAATGCAAATATTCCATTTAAATCTTCGAGAAAATTGATCCCCTTTTCACGGTATAATGCAAGAATAATCTCACAATCAGACTCTGTAAGGAATTCATACTTGTTTTCCAAAGGTTTACGTAATTCGCGGTGATTATAAATCTCACCGTTTACACCTAAGATAAGCTTTTTATCTTTACTGTAAAGTGGCTGGCCGCCTGAAGTTGGATCTACGATTGCCAGTCTTTCATGCGCAATAATCGCTTTTGAACCGCAATATATTCCAGACCAATCTGGTCCTCGATGACGAATTCTTTTCGACATCGTTAAGACTTGTGTCCTTAAATCCTCTGCTTTTACTTTCAAATCAAATACACCAACAATACCACACATATATTTTCTGATTAGAATCGTTTTTCTTAATTAGGCAATAAAATTAACCTATAATAGGTCGCCAAAAATACAAAAATCTTTATTAGAATATAGAATTTAAACAAAAAGTAATAAAAATCATTCTTTCTTTTTTAAGGCATCTTTAATCTTTTTCCAGATATTTGATCTTTGTTCCTCTTCCTTTGGTTGTGGTTTAGTTGCATCCGTTTGAATATCAGATTCTTTTTTGTTTTGTGGTGATTCTTTTTTTCGCTCTTCCACTTTCGATTTATCCTTGCCAAATAGAGCCCAGAAGTTTGAATTTTTCTTCTCTTTATAGGTCTCTTTAAAATGTGGAATATCCAATAATGCCAATGTTGATTCGTCTAAAGTCGGAAATGAGTGATTGGGGCAATCACGAAATGAGGGATCGCGATAAAGTTTATTAAAAAATTTACCGACAACGGGAAGAGCCATATAACCGCCTCGTCCAAGAGCGATATTTCGAAAATGGATTGAAGGCTCTTCACCACCCACCCAACAGCCCGTTACTAAATCGGGAGTGTACCCCATAAACCATCCATCGGCAAAATTCTGGGTGGTTCCTGTTTTTCCCGCAAATGGCCCTTCTATATGGTACAATGATCTGATCTCTGACCCAGTCCCTTCATTGACAACAGATTCCAAAAAACGGGTGATTATTTTAGCTGTTTCAGGTGACATCGCCTCCTCTTCCAGATGATCAGGAGTATAGTTTTTCAGTACCTTTCCGGCTGAATCTTCAATACGTATCAGGTAATTCGGAGTAACTGTTCTCCCCATGTTGTCAAGACAGGCATAGGCTTGTGCAAGTTGAAGCAGTGGAATATCTGCCGAACCAAGAGCTAAGGATGGAACTTCAGGGAGATTTGCCTTGATCCCCATTTTTCGCGCAAGAGCGATGGTCTCTGAAATTCCTGATTCCAGGATCACCTGAACGGAAACTGTATTGACCGATTTTGTCAAGGCCCCTTCAAGGGAATAGTATCCTCCATATTCATCGTTTGAATTACCAGGAGACCAGTCTTGGTACTCTGCATAGGTAGCCTTTTCATTGGGATAGTATTTATCTGCAGGTATACCATGCTCGAGTGCTGAGGCATAAACAATTGGCTTAAATGTTGATCCAACCTGACGTGGAGCATACATATGGTCAAATTGGAAATGGCTGAAATCGTTTCCCCCAATCCAAACTTTAATATCACCAGATTTAGGCTCAATAGCAATAAAAGCACAATGGAGCATCTTTAACATGTACCTTACGGAGTCCGTAGGGGAGAGCTTCATTGGTTTATCTCCATCCCATGAAAACAATTTCATATTCACCGGTATTTTAAAGGCTTCTGTAATCTCGGTCTGCGATTTTCCTGCTTCCTTCATCTTATGGTATCTCTCCGACCTCTTAATTGCTCTTAGGACTATCGCATTATTTTTCCCCCAAGGATCTTTTCCATCCCAATGTTTTTCGAATGTTGATTGCAGCTCTTTCATTTTTTCCTGCTGCGCCATCTCTGCGCATCGTTGCATCCGGTAATCGATAGTTGTTATTATTTTTAATCCGTCAGTATAGAGATTATAGGGGGTACCATCGGCCTTACTATTTTCGCTGCACCACTCTTCTAGTTGTGGGCGAATTAACTCCCTAAAATAGGCTCCCGGTCCAGTGTTGTAAACAAGATAATTGTATTTTAAACCCAACGGTTCACTACTGTATTTATGAGCTTGTTCGGGTGTAATGTATTTATATTTAGACATTTGTGAGATGACTGTATTTCGCCTCTGCAGTGATCGCTCCGGATTAGTACGTGGATTGTAATAATTATTGGCTTTTAACATCCCAACTAAGGTTGCTGATTGCGATACTGAAAGTTTATTCGGACGGATACTGAAAAATCGCTCCGCCGCAAGTTCTATTCCAAATGTATTCTCTCCAAAGGGAACGGTATTTAGATATAAGGTTAATATCTCTTCCTTTGAATATAGCTTTTCGAGACGGTAAGCAATAATAGATTCGCGGATCTTGCTCACGGGTATGGTAAGGGGACCATAGTTTTTACGACCAAAAATATTTTTAACTATTTGTTGCGATAATGTTGACCCACCGCCTGAACTATGGTCTATTAGCATAAAGGTTTTAACCACAACACGCAGTAATGCCATTTCATCAATTCCTCGATGATCATAAAACCTATTATCTTCTGTGGCGATTAAGGCATTGATCATGCTTGGAGCAATCTCCTTGTAGGTTACATTACTGCGGTTCTCAGTGTAATAACGTCCCAGTAATTTATTATCTTTGGAATATACTTCAGTAGCAACAGGCTCTTTAATTTTTATCAGCGTATTCGAATCGGGTAATTGGCCGAAGGTTCCGATATAAACCAATCCCAAAAGGGTAACGAGAAAGAATAACCCCAGGGCCATAAGTTTTAAGCTTAGGATCAGAACTCTTTTAGACCATGATTGTTTAGATGATGAAGTAAGATGTGAAAAGAGACCCTTCAGATGTTTCTTTCCGGATTCTTTTAGTTTATTCATGTAAATAACTGTTTGTTCTTAAATTCATTCGTAATTTTTTAATCTTAGAAAGGCCAAATTTATTTTTTACTTTTTGAGGTGCAAATTTAAAATTTGGTTTTTTGAGCACTAATTAAATCAGAACCTTCATATTCCCGGTTTAATAAAACGACTTCTAGTATGAAAATCGCGATCTCCGGCAGTACCGGTTTTATAGGAAAACAACTGACTGATCATTTGTTACGAAGCGGACATGAACTATTAATGATCACGCGTCATGATTTTGCCGACCCGGATAATAAGCTTACAAAAATAGTCAATTCTGCTGATGTAATAATCAACCTTGCTGGTTCTTCCGTATTATGTCGTTGGAATAAGAAGAATAGGGGTCAAATTAGTTCAAGCCGACTAGAAACTACCCGGTTATTAGTAAGTAAACTTGGTAAGTGTCGCTCTCTAAAATCTCGAAAGATTTTTATCAATGCCTCCGCAATTGGGATATACCAGGATTCAGGAATACATGATGAAACATCTAACGCGCTTAGTACCGATTTTCTTGCCGAACTGTGCAAACGATGGGAACAAGAACTTGAACCACTTGGTGATCTTGATTGTAGAACCTCTATAATCCGGATCGGAATAGTTCTTGGAACTTCAGGGGGATCGCTGGCAAAGATGGTTCCTATTTTTAAAGCAGGATTAGGAGGTAAGATAGGTTCCGGAAAACAACCATTTTCTTTTATTCATATCACCGATTTTTGTCGTGCAATTGAACATTTAATTAATAACCCTCAAAGCTCTGGAGTCTATAATATTGTTGCTCCCGAATTTACAACTAACGATCGCTTCACCAAAGCATTGGCCAAATCATTACATCGCCCCGCAATTTTTACAGTTCCAGAATTTGGATTAAAATTGATTTATGGAAAGGCTGCGCAATTGCTTACGCAGGGTGTCGCGGCAAAACCCCAAAGGTTACTAAATGAAGATTTTAAATTTTTATTTCCAGAAATCTCAACTACTATATCAGACTTATTTACAAAAGATTAAAATTATTGCCGCTGTCTAATTCATTATAAATCATTGAATAAAGATGATTAATAGTAATTATCAAAGCCAAAAAACACCTCCGATTTACATCGTTTCGGGAGGTAAGGGACTTGCTGGTGCTGCCGTGGTCCAGTCAGTATTGATTCAATTTCCAACTAATAAGGTTCCCGTTATTATTGTCCCGGATGTTCTAAACCAGCTTAAAATTGATGAGCTTATCGCTAAAGTAATTATTACAAAAGGAGTAATCGTTCATACGATGGTTGATCCTGATATTCGGAGTATGCTTATCAAGTCTTGCATCCACAGCAAGGTTAATCATATTGATCTGGTTGGTAATCTCTCTGATTACCTTTCTGATTTGTTAAAAACAAAACCGATCAGTAAGCCCGGCTTGTACCGACTTAGTCATATCGAATATTTCAGGCGCGTTGAAGCGATAGATTTTACCTTAAAGGTCGATGATGGTCAAAATCCGGAAAAAATTTCCCAGGCCGATATTATTCTAACAGGAGTATCTCGCACTGGCAAAACACCGTTAAGTGTTTATTTGGCAATGTTTGGATGGAAGGTGGCTAATGTTCCACTCATTCCGGGTATTGAACCTCCGGTGGATATTTTTAAAGCCGATTCTGGACGTGTATTTGGCCTTAATATTTCACCTGTTTATCTGATTGCGCAACGTGCAAATAGAGTTAGAAGCCTTCACATGGATGAGTCATCCGATTACATAAACAGAAAGAAAGTGGGAGAGGAGCTTGCTTTTGCCCGCAGGATATTTGAACGTGGTGGTTTTACTGAGATTCAGATCACAAATAAGCCTATCGAATCGTCAGCTAATGAAATTCTGACAATCCTAACAAGTCGTTATAATCAGGATCGCTGGAAACAATCAGATCGCTTAGGAAATAACAGTTGATATTTTTTTTTCTTCCCGATTTAATTGGATAATTGATACCGTAACCGTTTTAATTCGATCTCTGCAATCTTAGCCGCATATGTGAGGTTAATCAATTGAAATCCTGAATTTTCATAACTTGCCTGTGCCGCCTTCACCTCTAGGATAGTTGCCTGATTTACATTAAAACGCTCCAGTACAACATGAATAAGTTTTTTAGACAATTCAACCGAATTTTGTTGTGACGTGAGTTGTTCCAATGAAGTGCTATAGGCCTGATAGGTCTTTATTGCATCAGCTGTGAGAATATTTAAAAGACTTTGAAGCTCAATTTTTGAATTTTCAACATTGTAAAGTGCAGTCTCCTTCTGGATCTTATAGGTGTTACCATTAAATATAGGCAATTGAAGTGAAAGCCCGGCATATGGTCCATAATTCTGGCTCATAAGGGTTAGCCCGGCACCATTTTGACTCCGGTTAAAATTCACCCCTGTATTCAAGCGTAAAGTAGGATAGCGTAAACTATTAACTTCTTTAACAATCTGCTCATTTATTTTAATCTGCTGTTCGGCGGAGAGGTATTGAGGATTTTTTTCGAGATAATCGGTAATTGTACTCAATTGGATTGTTTTATCCACTATGATACTGTCGTTTATAGAATATGGGTAAAATTTTTTCAGGCTCATAAGCTGAAGTAATTCCGTTTTTGTTTGGTCAATTACCAATTGCTGACTTCGGAAGCTCTGCTTCATTGAATTAACATCAATTGAGGCTTGGAGTTCATCCGCATCATTTGCCATTCCCACATTTTTTCTCGCAAGTACAATTTCCAGTTTTTTCTCAGATACTTCAAGCAGTGTTTGAAGTATCTTTAAATATTCATTCTGCCTAACAATATCATAATATTTTACCATAACTGAAGCTATTGTATTTTGAATCTGAAGGTTAAGTTGCTGTTCGCTTTGTTTTAGCAGTGTTTGCAACCTCGACCGTGTAGCCACAACCCGTGAGCCATTATAAAGAACTATTCCTGCTGTTAAGGACGAGTTTAACGCATTGGCTTGGGCGTTACTCTTTTTGATCTCAACCCCACTATTCAATTTCTGAAGAACATCAGTCTCGGATTGATTGTCAACAATTGTAGCATTTATGGCAGGAAGCCCACCAGCCATTCCTGCTGTATTGTTGATCTTTGTTATTTCAACATTATTTGTTGCAATCTGGATATCAAAATTGTTAATCAGTGTTGAATCAATAGCGCCCTTGAGATTTATGCTTGGTTGCGCCAAAGAAATAATTGGCAGTAAGAAGATTAAAAGTGAATAAAGCAATTTCATTTGGTGGTTATTTAAACTGATTATCAATTTCTTCTTGAGTCATAGGCATTCCAGATACGTAGGTATAGATTGCAGGAATTACAAATAAGGTTAGAATAAGCGAGAATAGAATTCCTCCTACTATTACAATTCCCAAAGGAGACCTACTTGATGCTGCATCTCCGAGGCTTAAGGCAATAGGAAGTGCACCGAGAGATGTTGCAAGGCTTGTCATAAGGATTGGGCGTAAACGTTGTGTAGAAGCTTCAATAACAGCTTCCACTTTCGATAATCCCAATACCCTTTTCTTATTTGCAAATTCTACAATCAGAATTCCATTCTTAGTCACCAGTCCAATAAGGGTTATCATACCGATTTCTGAGAAAATATTTAAAGTCTGGTTGAAAATCCAAAGGCATAAAATTGCTCCGGCAATAGCTAGAGGCACTGTAATCATAATAATAAATGGATCTCTAAAGCTCTCAAATTGTGCGGCCAGTACAAGGTAAATGAGCAGTAGTGCCAAAATAAATGCGTAACCTACATTGGATGAGCTCTCCGCAAAGTCACGCGATGGGCCGCTTAAGGAGGTCTGGAAACTATCATCAAGTAGTTTTTTACTAATGTCTTGCATCGCTGTAACGCCATCTCCAATTGTCTTCCCTTCTGCTAAAGAGGCTGAAATCGTTGCCGATTTATACCGGTTGTAATGAAAGAGTGAGGGGGGATTGGCATTTAAATTCATATTTAGAACTTCAGAAAGGGCAATATTATCGCCCTGATTATTACGGACATATAACTTGGATATATCTGTTGGTTGCTGTCTGTCAGGAAGGCCTACCTGGCTAATAACCTGATACTGACGGCCATTCATGATAAAGTAGGCAAGTCTTCGACCACTGAAGGCACTTTGCATAACCGCTGAGATATCGGCAACGGTGAGTCCTAAGTTGCGTGCTTTGATACGATCAATGATAATATCTAATTCTGGCTTGGTGAATTTAAGATTGACATCGACATTTTGGAAAGTCTTATCAGCACGAGCGGCATCCAGAAATGCAGGAATCACCCCTTTTAGCTTATCGAAATCAAGATTCTGAATAACAAACTGAACAGGCAATGATCCTCTTGAGCTTAGGCCAACAGCGATAGTCTGCTCCTCGACAGGGAATATTCTTAAGTTATTAAACTGACCAACTCGTTTTGTAATATCACGGACGATTTCACTCTGCGATCGTTTTCGTTCTGATGCACGTACTAACGAAATACGCCCCGTACCGGCATTCATGCCCGGACTGCTAAAACCGGGAATAGCCAGGAACGTGAATTTTTTCTCAGGAAAAGAGTCATTTAGAAAATTAGAAAATTCAGCCCCCGATTTGGTCATATATTTAAAACTTGTCCCTTCGATACCACTGATTTGAAATCGGATCATCCCTTTATCTTCAAGCGGAGCTAGCTCACTTTGCAGCGTACGTCCAATAAAAAAGATGATGAAAAGACAAGCTACGACAATAAACCAAGCACTAATTCGTTGCTTAATAAATAATTTCAGGGTGCGCTTATAGCCGTTCTCCATACCCGTAAAGAAGGGTTCTGTTTTGCGATAAAGCCAACCGTGTGATGCATTTGGTCTATTCAAATAAACATTAAGAACAGGTGTAATGGTTAATGAAACAAAGGCCGATATTAAGACTGCCGCTGCAACTACAACTGCAAACTCTCTGAAAAGACTCCCAACAAATCCTTCCAGAAATAAAACAGGTAAAAATACGATTGCCAGGGTAAGTGATGTTGATATTACGGCAAAGAATATCTCGATACTACCTTCAAGAGCTGCTTTACGAATGGGCATCCCTTTCTCAAACTTCCTGAAAATATTCTCCGTAACCACAATTCCGTCATCCACCACCAATCCTGTTGCAAGAATTATCCCCAAAAGGGAAAGGATATTAATTGAATATCCTGCGAGGTACATAACAAAGAATGTGGCTATAAGCGATATTGGAATATCGATAAGGGGCCTGATGGCAATCATCCAGTTCCTGAAAAAGGCGAAAATAACCAGTATAACCAGTAAAAATGCGATTAATAAGGTTTGCTTTACCTCGGTTAATGATTTACGTACGTTAACGGTGTTATCAATTAAAGTGGTAAACTCAATATCGTTTTTCTGAGATTTTTTAACCTCGTCGAGCCTGCGGTTAAATTCGTCTGAGATATTGATATAATTAGCTCCAGGCTGAGGCGTAATTGAGATCCCAACAGCACTAGTGCCATTTAATTTCCAGCTTTGCTCGTATTGTTCCGGCCCGATCTCCACTTTGGCAACATCGCCTAATCTTACAATACCCGAATTATCCTCCCGTAAGATTAGATCTCTAAAATCTTTTTCTGTCGATAAACGCCCTAACGCACGAATGGTTAGCTCGGTTTTATTTCCATATATCTTCCCTGATGGGGCTTCAATATTCTCCTTGTTAAGAACGGTCTCTAATTCCTTAAAATCTATATTGTAGGCGTTTAACTTATCAGGGTCAAGCCAGATACGCATTGCAGGAAGTTTTCCTCCAATAATATTTACCGAACTCACTTCAGGGATTGTCTGAAATTTATTCTGAAGTACATTTTCGGCGTAATCACTTAGCTCCATTAAACCCTTTGTACGACTACGCATAGCCATTAGGATTATAAATTCACTGTTGGCATCTGCCTTATTTACAACCGGTGGTGCATCAATATCCTGAGGTAAATTTCGCACAGCCTGACTAACTTTGTCACGCACGTCATTAGCGGCTGCTTCAAGGTTGGTATTTAAGGTGAATTCAACGGAGATCATGCTTCTTCCTATGGTACTGGAAGATGTAATGGTTCGGATACCCGGAATGCCGTTTATCGACTTCTCAAGCGGCTCCGTAATTTGACTTTCAATAATATCAGAATTTGAGCCGGCATATGAAGTGGTTACCGTAATTACCGGAGGATCTATAGCCGGATAATCACGAATACCTAAAAATTTAAAGCCTATAACCCCGAACAGAATGAGCATTAAACTCATAACTGTAGCTAATACAGGTCTTCTAAGCGATAGTTCTGAAATATTCACTACAAAATAGTTTTTTTTGATAGTTTTTAATGCAGGTTATACCTAACTGAAATATAAGTAGTTGCATTATTTTTATGGTCTTTTATTCTGTGATTTAATTCAGAACGAGATTTTTAATTTGGTCAGAATAATCAGATCCTTAATTTTTGATTCAATTAATCATGTAGATTTAATTTAGAGATTCCAGGGCAACTATATTTTTAATAGTTACTTTAGTGTTGGGACGGACATAAAGCATTCCACTTACCACTAAGGTGTCTCCTATATCAATTCCACTTGTTATCTCGATAGTATTTGAATTTCGTAAATTCGTCTCCACTGTTTTAAATATTGCTTTACCGTTCTTTACCAGTACCACCTGACTTAAAAAGGCTTCAGGAATAATTGAGTTTGTGGGAATAAGCATCGCTTTTCTATTTTGATCAAGCAGCACTTTTACGAATGATCCCGGAGCGATGTTTCCGGCTTCAAGAAAAGCACGAGCCTTAATATTTCTGGTAATTGAATTAATCTGGGGGTCTATTGCCGAGATGATTGCCGTAAGACTATCATTTTTATCGTTTAACTTAATCTTTACTTTATTACCATTCTGAATCATGGATATATAGGTCTCTGGAACAGCAAAGTCAATTTTTATCTTGTCAGTTTGCCCTAAAGAACCAAGAATAGTTTGTGGTGTAACATAAGCCCCGGGGCTCACCTGCCTTAATCCTAATTGACCTGAAAAGGGTGCCCTAATTACAGTTTTGTCAATTTGCGCATGAACAAAGTCTGCACTAGTTCTAAAAATATTTACTTGATTCAATGCTGCATCATATTCAGCTTGATTGACACCATTGATAGCAAGGAGATCTTTAAGTCGTTTTTTGGTTTTTTCAGCCAACTCCAGTTGTAATTTATATTGACTTAACTGAGCTTGCAGATCAGCATCATTTATTTTTGCCAAAACAGTCCCTTTGGTCACTTTTCCACCATCCGGAATATTTAGATAGGTTAACCGGCCACTTATTTCAGGACGAAGCTCAACCAGTTCATTTGAGATGACTGATCCGTTTACCTCAATGTTACTCGCATAATTAGAATAGCCTGCAATGATCACATCCACCTTAACCAATGGCTTCTCTTTCGGAGCTTGTTGCTGAGCAGTCTGGGTTGAACACGAAATAGTTAGTGCAATAACAATCAGTGCAATAATCGAATTTAAAATAGTCATATCTCGAAAATAATAAACTTTTTTAAAGTTAATTTTGGATAGCTTGGATGATCAGTAGCAGGTAATTTTAGACTTTGCTTCAAATCATTAAGGATAATCCAACTCTAAGAAATGTATAAAGTGATTAACATTTAATCTGACCATTTTTTTTAAAATAATCGACGTAAAGATAACCTTAATTTTAAAATGGTTTTCATAAAATTTAAAATGTTCCTGTTATTAAGTTCTCAGAGCGAATCTTAATCCGAATGTTCTTCAATTGCGATAGTTAATTTCCTCAAATTTGCGTATATTTAATTGAATAAATCATATCTGAATGGTTCCTAGAGTACCGATTTTAGGGGTATGATTCGGCTTAATAATTTAATTATGGAGGTCTAAAATTATGAAGACAACAAGTTATTTCTCTACCTTAATCTTTTGCGTTGTTTTAGCAATAGGTATTGCATTGACATTTATTCTTTTTGGAGATCTGGCTTCTTCACTGATTTTCACCGGGAATTTAATCTCTTTTCTTATTGCCCTTATCGTTTCTTGTTCGATTAAAGTGGCATCTCAATGGGAAAAGGCAATTGTGTTGCGATTGGGGCGTTTTAAAGTCCTTCGGGGACCCGGACTATTCTTCATCGTACCGGTTATTGATACTATCCCATACTGGATTGATATACGGGTGATTACCTCGTCGTTTACAGCTGAAAAGACTCTTACAAAAGATACTGTTCCTGTTGATGTGGATGCTGTGCTATTCTGGAAGGTTATCAATCCCAAGAAGGCGGCTCTGGATGTAGCCGATTACAAAAGCGCTATTAATTGGGCCTCACAAACTGCCTTGCGTGATGTGATCGGAAAAACAATGCTTTCTGATATGCTCGAAGGGAGGGAGAAGATCAGCAATCAGCTGCAGAAGATTATTGATGAACGCACTGAACCTTGGGGGATAAATGTCATTTCTGTTGAGGTTAAAGATGTACTTATCCCACAGGCACTCGAAGATGCGATGTCTATGCAGGCACAGGCAGAGCGCGAACGTCAGGCACGTGTTATCTTGGGTGACTCTGAACGACAGATCGCCGTGAAGTTTGAGGAGGCTGCTAAATCATATGTAAATAATCCTACCGCTCTTCATTTACGGGCTATGAATATGCTTTATGAAGGGCTGAAGTCCAACTCGACAATTGTGATTGTACCCAGTACTGCACTAGAGAGTATGCAATTAGGTGGCCTTGCCGGCATTACCGCTTTGACAATGAATTTGGATAAAGAGGGTGATAAAAGAACTGCGAATTAAAAACAAATAGGAGCTAAATTCCAAAAAAATCTAAAATTTCAGGTCGTTAGGTACGTTTTAGCGTATCGGTGAATATTGCATGTTCGAATCAACGATGAGTCGTTAAGTAAATGATCTGCAAAATGACAACTATACCATGGTATTTGGAGGCTCCCTTTTGAACCAAAGCCATTGAAGATCATTAGCTCAGGAAAGTTTGGATGACGACCAATAAAGGGATTCCTATCTAGTGTACCAGGCCTGACATTCGCCTCATGTTTGATCACGGAAGCATTTGCAAGTCCTGGTGAGAGTTGACCAAGTTTAAGGAGTAGCTCATCTTTTGCCTCCTGGGTTACTTCAGTATTGAGGTGCTCGCGGTCGTAAGTTGCTCCAATCTTGATTTGATTAGACCCTAAGGGGATAAGCCAGTTCCCATAATTCAGAATCATATCCGGTAGGGTGGTCTCGTGCTGAAGGGTTAATATTTCCCCCTTGACAGGCTGAAACGGAAGCCACGAAAACCAGGGATTTTGAGTAGCCCGATAACCTTCACAGAAAATAACCTGACCAGGATTAAAATCTTTCCATTTCAAGTGCGGTTCAAGTTCAATTTCGTGATAGTTAAAATCAGATTCCAGGTAACTTTGGCGACTAATAAAGTATTCGAGAAGGGCATTTAATAATGGCCTTGTTAAAAGATACCCGGTTTGACGCTGCTCTAAATATCCAAATGGTGAGGTAAGAGGCTCAATCTGATTTTCGCGCGTCTCTAAATGAGCTATATAGGTCTCATAATCTCGATTCTTAAGCCGCTTTTTAGCCCATTCGACTTCTGTTTCACCCTTGAGAATTCGAACCATCGGCTTTTCAAAAAAGAACGATTGGTGGAAATGAGCTTCGAGGCGCCTATAACAATTTCGTGCGGCAGGAAGGAGGGTATCTACATCATCTGATTTTACAAAGCGCATACCTGTGATTGGATTAATCAAACCGGCAGCAACCTTAGAAGCATTCTCCATTCCATGATCTACAATTACCACTGAGAATCCACGTTGTATAAGCTCCCAACCTAATAAAGAGCCTGCCAACCCTTGACCTATAATTAGAAAATCAATCTTCTTCATGGAAATTTATTCTGCAGAAATGAAACCAATCCTTATTTTGCGCTCAAAGATACCATTTTGGGTGGGGTAGGAAAAATACGATGATCTCTTAACTAATATCAAATTACTTTTTTAATTTTTTTTAGATTAAGTGGTTATTTTTATTGCAATTAACCAGACTAATCTGAATACTATAAAAGATAACTGTTCCAAGAGTTAACCATCCCCCAATCTGCAACTCATCGTAAAAGGCACATAAACATAAGAGGGCATTTACAAGGTAGGCAAATTGCAGCATCATAATGGGTCTGGAAGAGGAAAAAGCACCATTTTTACGAGTTCGTATAACGATGAAAATGGCAATGACAAGAGTTGTAAATGGCAGAATATAGCCGAGCCATGACATTATCGAATCAGGTAATCCAATACCCATAATATAGACATACAAGGTAG
This sequence comes from uncultured Bacteroidia bacterium, assembly GCA_903907075.1. GTDB lineage: Bacteria > Bacteroidota > Bacteroidia > Bacteroidales > Prolixibacteraceae > JAAFHB01. The sequence continues at coordinate 43,058 of CAIVMQ010000063.1, read as the reverse complement.
TTGCAACACTTGCCGAAGCTGCAATGTAGGCGATTACCCGTTCTGGTGCAGAGAGGATCCCTATGAAAAGCCAGCGCAGCGATAATATAAAAACAAATAACGGAAGTAATGCCGGTGCTGCTAGACGCCAAAAATCGGGCTCAATTGCTGCCTCAAGAGGGGAGATATTGTAGGTGTAGGGTAAAAATATTGCAGCAACACCTATTCCGCCGGCTAGTGAGAGAAGGCGCTGAATCTTTAGGGACAATATTAATTGCACTAAATCATTGTGGGCTGTTTTCTGAATCTCGGGCTTTAAAGTTTCCATCTAATTTAATTTTAGGGTTTAAACTGTACAACGAATTAACCAGATCAAATTATTGCAAACGACTAACAACGGACTTTTTAATATGAGCCACTAATGGGACTCGAACCCACGACCTGCTCATTACGAATGAGCTGCTCTACCAACTGAGCTAAAGTGGCAATTAGCTTCTGCAAATGTAATTAAAATGGAGCGCCGATTGAACATCGTGGATCATTATTGTTAATCTTCCCACTCTAGTATTATTTTTCCACAATCTCCGGATTCCATTATATCAAAGGCTTCCTGGAATTGAGAATAGTGAAAACGGTGTGTGATCACCCGAGAGATATCGAGTCCTGACAGGAGCATTTTTTCCATTTTATACCACGTTTCGTACATTTCGCGTCCATAGATCCCCTTTAAGGTTAATCCTTTAAAAATAACCTTATCCCACTCGATCTGAGTCGAATCGGGGAGTATTCCTAATAACGATATTTTCCCTCCGTTGTACATGTGCTTGATCATTGAAGCGAAGGCCACGGGGGATCCAGAAACCTCCAGCCCAATATCAAAACCTGCCACCATTCCCACCTTTTTAATTGCCTCCGAAAGACTTTCGGTGGCTGGATCAATCACGAAGGTAGCCCCCATTTTGCGGGCAAGTTCTCTGCGATAGGGAACCATCTCAGAGCCAATGACATTGCGAGCTCCAACAAATTTACAAATTGCGATTGCCATACACCCTATTGGTCCGCCTGCCCCAGTAATTAATACATCCTCTCCGATTAACGGAAATGAGAGGGCTGTATGGGTTGCATTTCCCAATGGATCCATAATGGATACGATATCGTCAGGAATCCGCTCATCGATATAGAGTACATTTTCTGCAGGAACTGATATGTATTGTGCAAAACCGCCGTCACGATTGACACCTATCCCTATTGTATGATCACAAATATGTCTCCTGCCTCTGCGGCAATTCCGGCAAAATCCACATGCAATATGCCCTTCAACAGTTACCCGCTCACCAAGAGTTATCTTGGTCACTTCATTTCCTAGGCCGACAACAACTCCCACATATTCGTGTCCGATAGTCATGGGGGTCTGTATTGTCTTTTGGGCCCAAGCATCCCATTTATAGATATGGAGATCTGTACCGCAGATGGCTGATTTAGAAATTTTTATAAGAACCTCGTTGGCACCCGGAACAGGGATCGGGATCTCTTCTAGCCAGAGCCCTTTTGTGGGTATTGACTTTCTGATTGCCTTCATATTCAAAGTATTAGTAGATACAAAGTAAAGTAACCATATTTTTTAGTAAACAATCCTAACGAAAGTCATTATCAGTGTAGTTTTGGGCTATAAAGTCTTAATTAAGATTGGGCTATTTTAATGACCTGTTTAAGTATTTGATTTTATGACATTTAAATTTACATGGTAAAGAATTAAATCGTAATTTTTGATTTTAATATTTGGAAGATTAAGAACATGTTGTAAAACATTTTTTTATCTTTTGCAGTTTAATTAATTGGATTTCAAAACAATAAAAAATTGTTAGTGGCAACTTTATTAACATTTTTTTTGGTTAGCGTTACAAAAATTAACAATTTCTCATTTAAACGTGTACTTTAGCGATCGCTTATATGAAAAAATGAAGATTTATTGTTCTTTTACTAAGACTATAATTTTCTAAACTAAACTACTTCTAAACAATAAAAAGAGTCAACTTAAAGGTTGGCTCTTTTTGCATTTTACTAATTGATTGTTATTGGGTTTAAAGATAAGGTTTTGCTGGGTTTAATATGCCTATTTGCAAGAGCTGAATATGGATAAAACAAAGGTTCAAATTGGAATAAAAAGTCTTATCTTGGTAGTAAAATCATATTAATCATTCTCCATGAGGCAATTAGGGGGGGTAAAATAATCTGATATTTCATCGTCAGGAGTTTGTAATGAACTAAAATCTTACTACTTTTGCGCCACTCATTAATAAATGAGCATTGTTTAATGTAAAATCTATAACGTATGTTGAACCAGTACGAAACCGTTTTCATTGCTACTCCCGTTTTATCTGAAGCTCAGATAAAGGAAGCGGTAGGAAAGTTCAAGGATTTGATTGTAGCCAGTGGCAGCGAACTTATCCATGAAGAACATTGGGGTCTAAAGAAATTAGCCTACCCCATTCAAAAAAAATCGACAGGATTTTATCATCTTCTCGAATTTAAGGCTGATCCGGCTTTCATAGGTAAACTTGAAACCGAGTACCGTCGTGACGAACGTATCATCCGTTTCATTACATTGAAATTGGATAAATATGCCGCTGAGTACAGTGCGAAGAGACAAAAGAAGGTAAGTGCAAAAACTCAAAAGGAGAACTAGTCATGACCACCAATTCAAGCGAAATCAGATACCTTACACCGCCATCGGTAGAGGTAAAGAAGAAAAAGTATTGCCGTTTCAAGAAATCAGGAATCCGTTATATCGATTATAAGGATCCTGAATTTCTTAAGAAATTTTTGAACGAGCAGGGTAAAATCTTGCCACGCCGTCTTACCGGTACTTCTTTGAAGTATCAGCGTAAAGTATCGCAGGCTGTTAAACGCTCCAGAATGATTGCGTTGCTGCCTTATGTAACAGATTTGATGAAATAATAATTAGGAGATACAAAAATGAATATCATTCTTCTTCAAGACGTAACAAATCTGGGTAGCAAAGACGATAGTGTTATTGTTAAAGACGGTTACGCACGTAATTACTTGATCCCCCAGCGATTAGCGGTTTTAGCCACCTCTTCTGCAAAGAAAGTGCTTGCCGAAAATCAAAAACAACGCGCCCATAAAGAGGCCAAACTAAAAGATGAGGCATTGATCCTGGCTGAAAAGCTTAAGACAATTACCATTACTATCGGTGCTAAAACCAGCACTACCGGTAAGATCTTTGGTTCGGTTAATAACATTCAGGTCGCTGAAGCACTAAAAGAGAAAGGCTTCGATGTTGATCGCAAACAAATTATTATTAAGGAAGATGCGATTAAAGAGATTGGTACACACTCAGCAAAAGTGAAATTTCACCGCGAAGTGGTTGTCGATTTCGAGTTCGAAGTCATCGCCGAATAATCAGTTGATAAGTTAGATTTAACTTTTCTGCATTTTAAAATAGATTTAAAGCTGTTCCTCACCAGGAACAGCTTTTTTTGTATTGATCTATTTATTTAATTGATTTTTCAGTAATTGGTATTTTATTATTCGGAGCAGCTGGTTTATATTTGTACATCAATAAATTAAAAAATCCTATTGAAAAAGAAAATTCAGCAAGCAATTATCGAACTTTATAAAAACAGATTTAAAGAGGACCATATTACCCTGGAGAACTTAGCTCCATCGGGATCGTATCGCGAATACCTGCGCCTTACGAGCCCCAATAATATGGCTATTGGTACCTGGAATGAGGACGTTAAAGAGAACGATGCTTTCGTGGAGTTCTCAAAACATTTCCGTTTAAATGGGATTAATGTACCGCAGATTTATGACTATAATCCATCCCTTTGCGTATACCTCCAGGAAGATTTGGGTAATGAGACGCTCTTTAGTTTCCTGACATCAGTACGTGAAAAGGAGGGTTTTTCAGCGAGTATTATAGATATATACCGCAAGGTAGTACTTGAATTACCTAAAATTCAGATCCTTGCAGGAAAGGATTTGAATTATAATTTCTGCTATCCCCGAAACGCTTTCGATCGGCAATCGATGATGTGGGACCTGAATTATTTTAAATATTACTTTCTAAAGCTGGCTAAAATATCGTTTAATGAACAGCTCCTCGAGGACGATTTTACCGCTTTTGCCGACTATCTGCTTCAGGCCGAAAGTAACTTCTTTATGTTTCGTGATTTTCAGAGTCGTAACATTATGCTTCGTGATAATGAACCGTGGTTTATCGATTATCAAGGAGGAAGGCGCGGAGCTTTACAGTATGATCTGGCTTCACTTTTGTACGATTCTAAGGCTGATATACCGGATCACGTGCGTGATGAACTTATTGATCATTATCTCGATGCATTGGAAACGTTACATCCGGTAGATAGAAAAATCTTCAAAGAGTATTTCTTTGGCTACGTCCTTATTCGGATGATGCAGGCTATGGGAGCTTACGGATTTAGAGGTTTCTATGAGAAGAAAGAGCATTTTTTAAAAAGTATCCCATTTGCTCTCAAAAATTTAAGAGTGGTCTTGCAAAAAGTAGATATTCCAATTGATTTACCAGAATTGATGCGTGTTTTATCATCTTTGCCTGAGGCTCCATCTCTTAATTATAGGGTTCCAGAATCGACCGATTTTACCATCGATATCACTAGTTTTTCTTATAAGAAGGGATATCCATCAGATCAGTCAGGTAATGGGGGAGGCTTTGTTTTTGATTGTCGTTCTGTGAATAATCCCGGAAGGTATGATGAATATAAGGCTCTCAATGGTAAAGATCAAGAGGTGATTCGGTTTTTCGAGCTGGAATCAGATATGGAAGATTTTCTTAAACCCATCTTTGAAGTGGTTGAACGAAGTGTAAACAAATATTATGAACGTGGATTCACCCACCTTGCAGTTAGCTTTGGATGTACTGGAGGTCAGCATAGATCGGTGTATGCTGCTGAACGGATGAAAAAATTTCTAACTGACAAATTTCCCGTACGTACAATTATTCACCATCGGGAACAGGATACTTAAGCTCTGATGACAAAGAAAAGATGTAAGAAAGAGGATTACGAAAAACCTCATGAAGCCAAATTTGAATGTAGGAAATGTGGCCGTAGAGGAATGAAGGAGAAGCAGGTCTGTAAACCCAAAGAGATCTAAATCTGTTTTTGGTTTCGACTATTTGAAATTAATCTGATATAATCTGAAAGATGAAAGCTATGATTTTTGCTGCAGGTTTGGGTACCAGGCTTTATCCATATACCGCTCAATGTCCTAAGGCTCTTATTGATGTTGCCGGAAAGAGCTTGTTGCAGCGCGCAATTGAGAAATTATGTGCCGCCGGTTATACTGAATTGGTAATTAATATTCACCATTTCGGGGAACAGATTATTCAATTTTTGGAGGCTAATCATAATTTTGGAATCTCTATTTCGATATCCGATGAACGGGATCAATTACTTGATACCGGAGGAGGCATCTTAAAAGCAGCGCAATGGCTTAAAGGTGACGAACCTTTTTTGGTCTATAATGTTGATGTATTAAGTAATATCGATTTGGAACGTTTTCGAAAATATCACTTGCAAATGGGGGGAATGGCAACGCTCGCTGTTCGTACACGGCAAACATCCAGATATCTGATCTTCGACGATGCATTATTACTCTCTGGATGGAAAAATAGTAATACAGGCGAAGAGATTATTTCCAGATCTTACGAAGAATCTGCGCTTTACGCATTTAGTGGGATTCAGCTTATAGAGCCTGCGATTTTTGAACTAATATCAGAATCTGGAAGCTTTCCTCTTATCCCACTTTACCTGCGTCTTGCCAAGAATACTCCAATTATCGGTTACCACGATCACTCTAGCTTATGGATGGATCTTGGAAAGCCCGATCAACTTCTTGAGGCTGAGAAGTATTTTAGTACGATCTAAATTTCTATCCTTGATTCACCAAAATGCTGATTATATTCGCATTAAGCTATGAATTTAAACCTTAATTAAATAGAAATAGCTTGTTAACGTAAATTACCACTTAATGGCTTCGTTATTGTGGGCTATTAGATAGTGATTTGCCATACTAAATTGATGATTATTGAAAAATCCACGGTGTGCAGAGAGAGGAGAGGGATGGACTGATTTTATTATCAGATGTTTAGCGTTGTCGATGAGTACCTCCTTGCGTTGTGCATATGCTCCCCAGAGTATAAATACCAAATTAGTGCTCGATTCACTTAGTTTGCGTATCACCTGATCGGTGAATTGCTCCCACCCCTTTTTCTGATGCGAACCAGCCTGATGTGCCCTTACCGTTAAGGTTGCATTCAGGAGAAATACCCCTTGTAGAGCCCAACGCTCAAGATTTCCTGATTGCGGTATTACAATATTAAGATCGTTGTTGAGCTCTTTGAAAATATTTCGCAGGGAAGGGGGAAACGGAATTCCATCCGGAACAGAAAAACAAAGTCCATGCGCCTGGCCCGGTTCATGATAAGGATCCTGACCAAGGATTACCACCTTCACCCTGTTAAACGGGCATTTTTCGAAGGCATTAAAAAGATATTCTTTGGGAGGGAAAATTTGATTACTATTATATTCCGTATTTATGAAACTTTGTAGGTCTTTAAAATAGGGCTTGCTCATCTCTTCGGCTAATTGATCTGCCCAACTTGATTCCATGTTAATAGCCATTTTGGTATAATTTTATTTGTCATTAGATCTAATAAGCCAGCGATTGTAATCTCTTTTTAAGGTGTTCAAAGCTACATCTCTTTTTTGAACTTTAAAATTACGCATCACCAAATGCACTATATTTGAGTGAATTTTGAGCTATGGATATTAAAGAGAGGGATTTTGGAGATGAGTTTGTCTTTCAGGCATCGCGGAGTAGTGGGCCGGGAGGACAAAATGTAAATAAAGTAAGTTCAAAGGTCGAGTTACGTTTTAATATTGCAAATACAAGTCTTTTAACTGAAGATGAAAAGTCACTTATTATAACAAAGCTTTGTACGAAAATAAATAAGGAGGGTGAACTAATTTTAATTGCTCAAACTGCCCGTTCACAATTTAAGAATAAGGAGAAGGTGATCGCCAAGTTTTATATGCTGATTGAAATGGCACTTACCCCGCGTAAAAAGCGCATAAATACTCGCCCAACAAAGGCTTCTGTCGAAAAACGGCTTGAATCTAAGCGTGTTCAGTCACAACGTAAAGCAAACAGAAAAAATTTAAGCATGTAAATTTTTAATTTTATAATGTCTAACATCGGTGAGCGCAAACTGATTTTTAGTGAGCATAATTTCTGACTCAAAATATTGACAAACTTGAGTCAGGATATTATTTTAACAGAAAAATCGGTTCAGGACAATCGGTTGAAGATTTACCGAATTCGGCACGAACTATTTGTGCCCACTTAGTTAGATGTTTAGCTTATATTTATTCCCCTGGTACAACTATCTTCTCGCCTAAAAAATGGGGCTGTTTAGCCGTTAACATATCAAAGATTACCAATACACGTGCTGCAATCTCACGTACCTGAAGCTTAAAGTCGTCGTTTTCTGATAATCCTTCTGCATTAAACGCAATTGCTTCAATTCCTTTTTTATGTGCGATATAAGTAGCGCGTTGATTGTGAAATGATTGGGAGATAATAGTGAATTTATTCTGGCCAAAAACCTCTTTCCCACGAACAACCGAATCGAGGGTTCTGAAACCGGCATAGTCTAGTATTATTTTTGCTCCCGGGATACCGGCTAAGACTAAATCGTTATACATCGTGATTGGCTCATTATAGTTCCGGTTGCGATTATCACCGCTAACAATTATATAATCAATCTTATTGCGATTGTAGAGTTCTACGGCAGCTTTTATCCGGTTTGAATAATAGAGATTTTTTTTTCCATTAGTTTGGTATTTACTTGTTCCCAATACCACTCCACAATGGTTATGAGGTATTGAATCCATTGAGCTAAAGCAATATTTATCACCTGTATTTGTTATTGATAGATTAACAAAAAACGTGAAAACGACCAACACCATACAGATGGCCAGAAATGAGAAAATGACTAGTTTTAGAATCTTCACGGTTAATTCCTCTTAAAACTTTAAAGTAAAAACAGTCTGAATATCAGGGTCTGAATGGGCTGAAAGGGTTCCGCCATGTATTCTTAGGATCTGTCGTGAGAGGCTAAGACCAATTCCTGAACCTTTTGGTTTTGTGGTGAAAAAAGGGACAAAAACCTTATCAAGTACTTCGGGAAGAATCCCTTGTCCATTATCAATCATTTGAATATTTATTTTGCCATTGCTATCATTAAATGCTTTTAATTCGATTACCGGATTTTCGGTATTTTCGATCGCTTGAATTGCGTTTCTAAGCAAATTGATCAGAACTTGTTCGATCAGTTGTTCATCGGCAGAGAGTTCAAGGTTCTCAGGTATGACTGAAGAGATACAGCTGATTTGATGTTTTTGCAGCTCCTTTTTCATTAACCCATTTAGGTTTTCGAATAGATTTTTCACGCTAAAAATAGTAAAATTTGGTGTAGGAATACGAGTTAGGTCTCGATACGATTCAACAAAATGAAGTAAGCCAACACTTCTTTTGTGAATTGTTTCAATCGCCAATTCAATCTCATCCATAGGTTCGTTATCAAATTCGTCTATTTTAAGGTTAGCATTGTTCGATTTTACCTCCTTAATCATCTGATTCAGGGTCTGTGTGATTGAGGCAATGGGTGTGATGGAATTCATAATCTCATGGGTAAGAACCCTGATCAGCTTCTGCCAGCTCTCCATCTCATTCTCTTCGAGCTCATTTTGGATATCTTTGATTGTAGCCATCCGAATTAAGCGGTCAGCGACTTTAAATTCGGTGGCAAAAATAGCCAGTTGTAAGACATTCTCTTGTTTTTGTATTTTGACCATAACGCTCTCTCCGTTTGAGATTGTCATTAATTTGGTTACTAGTTCTGGCGAAAAACTCTCTAATTCGTTTAGATTTTTGAGATTGGTAATTTTAAAAAGCTTTTTTGTTGAATTATTAATCATCTCAACAACGCCATCTTCACGATAACTAATCAGGGCAAAACCGATATGCTCCACAACCGTTTCCAGGTAAAAATAACTTTGCTCTCGTTCTTCCCTAACTTTGCGAAAGTCGTTAATAACTGCGCTAAAAGACTCTGCCAATCGGTCGAAAGAGTACCCAAGCCCTTTAATTTCAAAGGTTCTGGAGAAATCTGAATATCTTAGTGACTCTAAAAAATTGGTTAGTAGGGTATTTGTTGTCTCAACCAGTTGGATTAATAGGTTGATTTGATAGATCATTAGGGCAACAGCAAAAAGGGTGGTGAAAAAATAGCTTGTGGCATATAGAAGCCACATAATCACAAACGCATTGGCAACTATTGCTAATACTCTGATGATTAATGATATTCTAAAATTTTTATAAGCCATATTTTTCCATTCTTCGGTAAAGAGAGGTTCTTGTTAGTCCCAATTCCACTGCAGCTTTTGAGATATTTCCCTGGTGCATTTTCATCACCTTAATGATAATCGTTTTTTCAACTTTATCGAGATCATAATTATCGAGCTCTAACTCCTCAGAAGGTTTATTCAATATTCTCATCTGAAGATCAGAAGGATTTATCCATTCTGACTCTGTCATGATTATTGCTCTTTCGATAACATGCTGTAATTCTCTTACATTACCAGGCCAATCGCCATCCTCAAGCCTTTTTAGGGACTCTTTTGTGAATCCGCGCAACGGTTTTTTATACTTTTTAATGTAAATCTGAAAAAAATGTTCCGCCAGAAGTGGTACATCACCATATCGTTCCCGCAGTGGCGGAAGATCAATCTCAACAGTATTGATACGATAAAGCAAATCCTGCCTAAATTTCCCATCCTCAATCATTTGATGTAAAGGCATATTGGTAGCACAAATTAGCCTGATATCTATAGGTATTGGTTTGTTTGAACCTACTCGAATCACTTCACGACGTTCGAGAACTGTAAGTATTTTAGCTTGAAGTGCTAATGGCAGATTTCCAATCTCATCCAGGAAGAGGGTTCCACCTGAAGCAATTTCAAATCGCCCGGGTCTGTCGGCCTTTGCATCTGTAAATGAACCCTTCGTATGTCCAAAAAGCTCACTTTCAAATAGGGATTCACTGATCGAAGTCAGATCAACGCTAATAAATGCCTCTTCGGCACGGTTCGAGTTACTGTGCAGTGCCCTCGCCACCAGTTCTTTACCTGTTCCATTTTCCCCTAATATCAATACGCTTGCATCGGTTGCGGCAACCTTTGATATGGATGTATAGACTTTTTGCATCTCTGTTGAATTGCCTATAAATTCCTTAAACGTACGGTTCATCATATTATTGATTTCCCTGGCACGGCTCTTAAGTTGATCAATCTCTTTTTTTGATTTTCGTAGCTTAAGAGCTGAATTTAAGGTCGCCAGCAATTTTTCATTTTGCCAAGGCTTAAGAATAAAATCTGAGGCTCCCTCTTTAATTGCGCGAACACTCTTTTCGATATCACCGTAGGCAGTGATAAATAACACCACCGCTTCAGGATCAATCTCGAGTATTTTGTTTAACCAAAAAAATCCTTCCTGTCCACTTATTGCATCTTTTGTGAAATTCATATCCAGAAAAATAACATCAAACTCTTCATTTTTTAAAGTTTCAGCTATTAAGCTAACCTGGTTAAGGGTCACTATTTTTTCGACATGTGGTTTTAGCAATAATCTTAAAGAAAAAAGAATATCCTCATTGTCATCAATAGCAAGTATTTTTCCAACCTTATCCATAGTAAGTTATTTTACGCCAATAAGAAGAACAAACATCACGCCATAAAAATAAAATTTCATCTAATGATCATTTACTTCAGAACTCTATTTGTAATCTACCTTATTTAATATTACATGTTTTGTATGTCCAAAACTATTTTATAGTAAATGTACGAAATCGACCATTAAATGTGCGTTTTCGTACATTTAAATTTCAGTTGATATGTAAGTCTCATTAATTCAATTAGATAAGATTGTGGTACGATTTGTGAACTGTCTAAGCACAAACCATACTAAAATCTCGTTAATTTCGATTCAAGATTAGTTGGTTATCAATTGGATTCTTGTACCAATACTATTCAGTTTTAAAATAAGTTATGATTCAACTAAATGATATAGACAAAGTTTTCAGGCATAAGGATTTGGAGACCAGAGCACTCTGCAACATTAATATTACCGTTTCGGCAGGTGAATTTGTGAGTATTATGGGGCCTTCAGGATGTGGAAAGTCCTCATTGCTAAATATTATTGGGTTAATAGACTCCCCTACATCGGGGGATTATTTATTAAATGGACGAAAAGTTTCTGGTATTTCAGAACGAAGCAAAACTGATTTAAGAAAAGAGAATTTTGCGTTTATTTTTCAAAGTTTTAATCTTATTGATGATCTAACCATACGAGAGAACATTGAACTGCCACTGGTATATCAAAAAATAGGTCAGCAGGAGCGAAATGAAAATGTAAATAAGATACTTGAAGATTTTAAGTTGAAGCATCGTGCAAATTTTTTCCCCAATGAGCTATCTGGAGGACAACAACAGCTAGTTGCTGTGGCCAGAGCTATAATTGCTAAGCCGCGCGTTATCCTTGCTGATGAACCAACGGGAAATCTTGATTCAACTCATGGAGAGGATATTATTCAACAACTTGTTAAGTTAAATGAATCGGGGACCACTATTATTATGGTTACGCATGCATTATTGCAAGCACAACGCTCGCATCGGATTATTCATTTATTTGATGGACATATAGTTACAGAGAGTTATTCTCGTTTGATTCTTAAATAGTATCGCAGCCATGAAAAGCTTCTTTAGTGCCATATTGCGAAACTTAGTACGAAATAAAGAATATTTTTTTATCAATATTTTCGGTCTTGCTATAGGTATGGCATGTGCAATTATGGTGATGATTTACATCTGGCAGCAATCACGTTATGACTCGTTTCATCCCTCTTCAGATCGCCTTTATAGAGTTTATTTAGACTCTAAACTAGGTGGTTTAGAATCTAAAGTTGCTGTTACCTCACCGATGTTTGCAAATGGATTAAAGCCATATCTGCCTGAAATAGAGCAGTTTTGTCGTATTTTTAAAAACGATAGAGATATCCCTGTGGTGGTTCCTGTGACGGCAATGCTCGATCGAAGATCCTTACTTTATGTTGATTCGACTTTCTTTGATATTTTTGGATTTAAGTTACTCGAAGGTGATCCAAAGAGTTGTCTTTCTAAGCCTCGCTCGATAGTTTTATCGCAAAGTATAGCCGATCAGCTATTTCCAAGTGGCGCACTAGGCAAGATTCTTACCGTTGAGAATGGTAAAAAATGGACTGTTACTGGGGTTGTAGAAGATTGTCCCATTAATTCGCATATTAATTATAAATCATTGGTTTCGATCTCTTCGGTTGAATTGCCTGATCTTGGATGGACCTCTCTATATCTTTATACCTATTTTCGTTTTAAAGAAGGTACGGATATGGATAAGCCTGCAGCATCGTCATATCTGGGATTATCTGCAGTAGAGGCTAAACTTCTTAACGGGTTTTTAAAAGAGGCTGGTGAAGAGCTTGAAAAATCAATGGGTCTTACAATAAAGGAGATGAAAGAAAAAGATGAATATTTTGTTCTTCGACTCCAGAAAGTTTCTGAGATCCATCTTTTTTCTAACCTTAAGTATGAGAACTCACAAAATGTAAATATTCAGACAATACTGATCATTGGAGGGATTTCTATCCTTATTATTTTGATTGCTTGCATTAATTATGCAAATCTCTCCATTGCAAGGTTGGCTTGGCGTGTACGTGAGATTGGAATCCGCAAAATATTGGGTTCCCAACGCAGTGAACTTTCTATACAATTATTGGCCGAGTCACTTACAATTAGTTTTATTTCACTCTTTTTTGCCCTTGTACTTGTCGAATTAGTCTATCCAAATACTATTCTTACCTCTCATAATTCTGTCCTTGATATCGAGCAACTTTTGTTTCGACTTTCACCTGTAATTTTTCTGATAACTTTTATTACAGGTATTATTGCTGGAATTTATCCTGCATTTTACATTATCCGTTTTAGTCCTGCGACCATCTTAAGTCATCAAACGCATTTTAGTATCGGGAGTAAAGGTTTGCGCGGTGTATTGGTCATTCTTCAATTTGTATTTTCTCTGGTGATTATCTATTCTACCTCCACAATCTATCGACAGTTGAGATATGTTCAGGAAAATAGTGTTGGATTCGAAAAAGAGAAGTTGCTTGTGATTCAAAATATTGTGGGTCTGGAGGGTGATGCAGATCGGTTTCGCGAGAATTTATTGGGGATAAAAGGTGTTGAAAATGTTGCTTATTCCAATGCTGTTCCAGGTAAAGCCTTTGGTATGCAAAGTGTTCAAAATGGAAAGGATCGTTCAAATAATTTGATGATGTATATGATGCAGACCGATTCATTATTCTTTAAAGCATATGGAATGAGTCTAATCCATGGAAGCTACTGTACAGATAAATATCAATCCGCAGATAGTGTAGGTGTGATCATTAACGAGGAGGCAGTAAGATATCTTGGGCTTAAAGACCCTATTGGGAAGACAATCTTTCAAAAAAATAAAGATACATCAACACATTGCCTGATAATTGAAGGGGTAGTTGCTAATTTTAATTTTGAATCACTTCATACTAAAATTCAGCCGCTAATTATCTTTCCCGGAGGATTGGACAAGATAAAGTTTGCTACGATTCGATTTTCAAATAAGGTTAAAGATTCAGATATTAAAGCGGTACGAAGATTTCTGGATACTCATTACCCCAATATTCCATTCTTTCAATTTTCTATGAATGAGACTATTGGCGACTTTTATAAAGAGGAGCAAGCTACGGGCGAAGTTGCAACAGTATTTTCATTCTTCGCTATTTTTATTGCTTGTATGGGGCTATATTCACTATTGGCTTTGATTACTGTCTTCCGGACAAAAGAGATTGGCATCCGAAAAGTTCTTGGTGCTGGGACTAAGGAGTTAGTCTTGCTGCTGTCTAAAGAGATCTTCAACCTTATTGCAATTTCAGGTATTATTGCACTCCCTATCGCATTTTTACTCTCTTATTATTGGCTTGACCGCTTTGCTTACCATGTGCCGTTAAGTTTTGGTAACTATGCTGCAGTATTTTTGGCAGTCCTTATTGTGGCAGTATTTACTATTTACCGCCAATTATGGCATACAATCAATTCAGACCCTAGTGATGCCCTGCGTTTTGAATAAACCACCCTGTTTTTATCTACATTGAATGAACGCTATACTTCAATTATTCTATTTATTTCCATAATTCAACACTAAGGAAATTAATCTTTTTATCAGACATTTTATTTTGATTAATATTCTCTAAATAAGTAGATTATGAGCATTTGTAATCATAATGAATAATTCTATAGGATTTTAAATTCGTATTTTAATTCGACCTTTTATCCACTGTTTAGCTCTTTGAACTTTAAGGTTAAAAGATCAATAACATGCTTAAATTCAACCCTTTTTATTATTGTTTAGTGTTAAATATATGTCAAGTTAATGTTACTAATAGTCTATATAATAGCAATATATCGTTTTTGGCACACTTTGTGAAGTATGAGTTACCGTAAACAAAAAATAAATTAAAGAGTAACAAAAATGAAAAAGCAAATTAATTCTGCAAGCATTTGGTCGATGAAAACAAGTATTTCATTCACTGTTCTAATCACATTACTTAGTGCAACAGAAGTCAATGCAAAGAACTATGATTCAGCCGACTTTTCGAAAGTATCGAAAGAAGTTAAGGTTGAGAATAGGAATGAAAATGTGAATAACAAAAATCTATCCACATGGATGGCAAACAATGATGAAGCGATAGTTGAGGAGGAGATTATTGATGTGATTGCACAATGGATCGAAGACGGTTCATACTGGAGTTCAGATGATTCTGTAGTAAATAACCAGATTTTTTCTGGTAATTTAGACAAATCTGAACGGAGCCAAAATCGTGTGAACGCTTTCCCAATCCAGGACAAACCTTTTGTTTTTAACGCGGAGAGTTATATTCCTCAATCAGAATTTTAATTTTTCTTCTGATTCGATTTCTAAACAATCGACGTTTCGGGTTTAATCCTGAAGCGTTTTTTTTTGCCTTGAAAATTACGAATAATCATTTTGCCATAGTGGCAGTTAGCTTTATCTGCTAGATATAAGTTATTTGTCTATGGAATAATGATATTTAAGGCTCGGTTAAATATTAATATTTCAAGCTCTTTCCCCATTGCACCAGTCTCTCCGTCAAAATGTATTATCCCTTCAGATTCCCGTTCAATTAGAACCTGTTTGGCTTGTTTACTGATTAAGTGAGGGCTCTTGTGGATGGTACCCGTGAAAAGTCGAAATCCAATAGATGGTGCTTGATAGAATTTGAACGGTAAAAGTGCACTGATATCTAGTTTTCCATCGAAAATATCAGCTCTTGGTGCAATAAATGCATTGTTACCATATTGGGAACTGTTGGCAATGGTTATCAGAAAGGCTTTTCGTTCAATTTTAATTGTATTGTCAATAGTAATCGTATATTTTTCAGGTTTATAGTGAATGTATTCCGATAAGGCAGACTTAACGTAATTTACTAATCCTCTTCCGTTTTTTTTATCAAATTTCTCCCCGATCAGAGCATCAAAACCTATCCCGCATGTGCAAAAAAATGGAATTGCATTAATGGTACCATAATCAATTGCCGTATGCTTAAATTGGTTAATAAGTTTAAGTGCTTTGGTTGGTGACATTGGGATTTTAAGGTGGCGAGCTAATCCATTTCCTGATCCGGCTGGGATTATACCGAGCATAGCTTCGGTATTTATTAACGCTTTGGCAATCTCGTTGACAGTCCCATCGCCTCCTACAGCTATGAAACAATGGTAATGATCGAGAAGTTTCTGTTTAACGATCTCAGTAGCTTCTCCTTTAAAATGAGTTTCTATAATCTCTACTTCAAAACGACTCGAATCAATATGCTTATGGATAAGTTTTGGCAACCTACCCTTATGTTTAGTTCCTGAATTTGGATTAATCAAGAATAAAATTTTTTCCTTTACAGACAATTGAGCCATCGAAATTTTACAACACTAGTGAAATGCAAAGGTACAACTATGCCCTCAATGTTAAAAATGATCTGCTTCGTTTTTTGATCCATAAAATTGGTTAGGTTAATTTTTTATAATTTAATTAGCTGTTGGCAATGAATTTTGACTAAATTCTGCTATTTTGCAGAAAATGAAATTCATATGTCAACATTAAAGATTCCATACCTTAAGAATTTGTCATCTACTGATCCTATCGTTACTCAACAAAACCTTATTGGATCAGGAAAACGGATAACTATTAATCAGCTTAACTGGGCAAGTTTCTCTTATTTCATTGAAGTAGAAGCTTATATAGGATATTCTGATCGATATCTTTGGATCCATTATCGAATCAAGGGTGAGCATTTTAAGGCTGTATATCGTGAAGATCAGGACCCTGTCTGGCAAGATTCATGTGTCGAATTTTTTATCAAGCAAGGTGATATTTACAGAAACTTTGAATTCAATGCTCTTGGAGTCTGTTTATCGGCATATGGTGAGAATCGTCATGATAGAATAAGCCTTGATGCGGAAGGTTTATCTTCAATATTAAGATTTCCAACTATTGATAGTAATTCAATTCCGGATGAGGCTATTTTAGCAGATTGGTCATTATCGGTTGCTTTACCTCTTGATTTAATTGGCTTAAAATCAGGCGATCTATTTCTGGCCAATTTTTATAAATGTGGAGATCTAACTACAAATCCCCATTATTTAAGCTGGTCGCCAATAGGAACAGAAACTCCCGATTTTCATCAGCCGCGCTATTTTGGTGCTGCTCAATTGGAGGAATAAAATATTCAGTTTTAATTTCTAACAGTTTGTGAAATAAGGTAAGGTATATTCCAGATTTGCTTATCTATCTTTTAATTAGTGTCGATATTTTTTTAGTCAAACATACTTCAACGATTCATTAATATAAATAAATTTAACTGTGAATCAATTACTTGACGATAAAATACAAAATTCTTTTCAGGCATTGATATTTCAGTGTTCAAAGAGTTTGCCTGGGAGTGATCTGACGATTATTGAAAAAGCGTTTAGTTTTGCAGCTCAAGCATTAGGAAATAGAGTCTGGAATGACGGGGAATTTATTTTAAATCACTCAATAGCTGTTGCAAAGATAGCAGTCCTCGAATTGGGATTATCGACTGATGCGCTTATCGCAGCGTTACTGCATAATGTGTTTGGTTCAGGCGGTATCGAATTTTCTAGTGACGATGTGAAGAAACGTTTTGGTGCAAGTGTCGCTACAATTCTTGGTGGCATGATAAAGATAAATGCTCTGAATACTGGTAATTTGGCATTTCAGAGTGAAAATTTCAGACGATTATTGCTCGCTCTTTCGGGTGATGTAAAGGTTATTCTGATTAAGATCGCCGATCAGCTGCAAGATATGCGAACACTCGATCACCAACCCTTAGAAATTAAAGAGCGATTGGCGATAGATACCTGGCATCTATATGCCCCTTTGGCTCACCGCCTAGGATTGTATAAAGTCAATACCGAATTACTCGATCTGGCATTGAAATATTTACATCCCCAAGATTATGAATCGATAGTTGAAAAGCTCAAGGAGACAGCGATTGAACGTGCAAGCTTTGTTTCAGCTTTTGTAAAGCCAATTGAGAAAAAGCTTAAGAGTAGGGGATTTGAATTTGATATGAAAGCCAGAACCAAATCGATTTACTCTATTTGGAATAAAATGCAAAAGCAAAAAGTTGATTTCCATGAAGTGTATGATCTTTTTGCTATTCGTATCATTCTTAATTCAGAATCTGATAATGAGAAGGCAACGTGTTGGCAGGCATTCTCCGTGGTAACCGAAGAGTATTTGTCAAATCCTGACCGTCTAAGAGATTGGATAACCTATCCAAAGTCAAATGGTTATGAGTCATTACATACTACGGTGCTTGGGCCGGGCAACAGATGGGTTGAGGTTCAGATCCGCACGCATCGGATGGATGATGTTGCAGAAAATGGGCTTGCTGCCCATTGGCGCTATAAAGGAGGTAAAGGGGGTGATGAGATCGATAAATGGCTGAAAAATGTGCGTGAGATTCTCGAGAATCCACAACTTAACCCTGTTGATTTTATCGATGATTTTAAGGTCAATATTTACGAAGATGAGATTTTTGTTTTTACCCCCAAAGGGGATCTTCTTAAACTTCGATCCGGTGCTACCTTGCTTGATTTTGCGTATGAAATTCATTCCAAAATAGGCGATAAGTGTGTTGGTGGAAAAGTAAACAATAAGCTAGTTACCCTTAAATATGTGCTTAAGAATGGGGATCAAATTACGGTAGAGACCTCAAATAATCAACAACCTAAACTTGATTGGCTTGATTTTGTCGTTACCTCTAAAGCCAAGAATAGAATTAAGGCAAGTCTAAATGAGGATCATAAGCAAGAAGCTGAAAATGGGAAGGAGATCCTAAGACGTAAATTTAAGAATTGGAAAATCGATCTGAATGATTTGGTTATCAGAAATATTTTAAAACATTTTAAGTTAAAACTTGCTGTTGATCTGTATTGTAATATCTCCACAGGGAAGATTGATACCCTTGAAATAAAAGAGCTTGTGTTGGGAAAGCGAGAAGAGTCTCAACACGAAAAATTAACTGAGATATTGACTCCTCAAGAGGTTAAAGAACTTTCGTTTGATAACAGCGATGACTATCTGGTAATTGATAATAACCTCAAAGATGTAAACTATAAGTTGGCAGTTTGCTGTAACCCTATTTTTGGAGATGAGATATTTGGTTTTGTAACAATATTCGAAGGAATTAAGATCCATCGCCTAACTTGTCCTAATGCCAGGCAAATGACTGAGCGATATCCTTATCGTATTATTAAGGCAAAATGGAGAGTCACTCAAAAGAGAAACTCTTTCCAAGCAACAATTCATATTTCTGGTTCTGATCGAGCGGGAATTGTTACTGATATATCCAGAATTATTGCCAAGGAGATAGGTATTCAAATGCGTTCAATTACAATTAATTCTGAAGATAGGGCATTCGATGGTACACTCCGTATTTTTGTCAACGATCTCGAGCATCTCGATTTTCTTATTCAAAGACTTAAAAATATCAAAGGTGTTCAGACCGTTAGTCGTTCAGATGCCTGATAATCAAACATAGCCTAATGCGTATATTAATAGCCCCAAATGCGATGAAAGGATCGCTTTCTGCCACTGATTTTGCAAATGCGATTGCAGAAGGTCTTTTGCTTGCTGATAACACCTTAGAGCTTCTTAAACGCCCATTGGCTGATGGAGGTGATGGTACCACTGAAATATTGGTTAATGCCCTAAATGGCAACTATATTGCAGCAAAAATACATGATCCTTTAGATCGACTTATCGATTCTGGATTTGGATGGATTGAAGAAACTAAATGTGCAATTATTGAAATGGCGGATTCATCTGGATTAAAGCTCCTTTCCAATCAAGAGTTAAATCCAATGATTACCTCATCTTTTGGCACTGGCGAGTTAATTTTAAACGCGGTAAATCGAGGAGCTTCAAAAATTATTTTAGGTATAGGGGGCAGTGCAACGGTTGATGGCGGTCTAGGAATGATGAAAGCATTAGGCTTTCGGTTGCTCGATTGCACTGGAAATGAAGTTCCTAATGGTGGAGATGGTTTAATGCAGTTAGGGAGGATCGAAACGGATCAGGTTAGCCCTGAACTATTTAAATGTGAGATTATTGTAGCAACTGATGTTGTTAATCAATTGCTTGGAGAAGAGGGGGCTGCAAGAATTTATGGACCTCAAAAAGGGGCTACTCCGTTGATGGTTCAAAACCTTGAGCTCGGATTTAAAAATTATATTCAAATAATTGAACATAGGTCAGGGAAGGATTTGGTACAATTAACCGGAGGCGGCGCAGCTGGCGGTTTAGCTATTCCTTTAGTTGCATTTTTAAATGCCACTATGGTAAGTGGAGCCGAACTGGTTATGGAGGTCTTAGGGGTCTTGGCAGATATAAAGAATTGTGACTTGGTAATTACAGGAGAGGGATGTATCGATATTCAGACCTGCAATGGCAAAGGGGCTGCAGTGATTGCAGTGGCCGCGCATAATGCCGGTATTCCGGTAATTGCTATTGGAGGGACAGTTAATCATGAGGCATCCTCAATATTTGACGGTATTTTTTCCATTTGCTCTGGCCCATCATCGCTTGAAGAGTCTGTAAGTAATGCCTATGAATTGACCAGATTAGCATCTCAAGAGTTAGGAAAACTATTGAAATCAGTTTTAAAGTGAAAATACAAGATCAATTTCTATTAGATGCCCAGGAGGCTTTTGAACAGAATAAAATGGAAGAAGCCCTTCAGATTATTACTTATCAGATAGTACTAGAATCTAAAGAGGTGCTATTTTTAAAAGGTGAGATTCTTTATAAGTTAGAGCGCTGGGGGGAATCTCAAAACACCTTTGTACGAATTCTTGAGTTATTTCCCCAGGATCCAAGGGCTACAGCTTACATTAAGATGATTAAAAATATCCTGGATTTTTATCATAAGGATCTTCTTAATCCCTAAAAAATTTTAAAAGAGTGTGCTTTTGTAGTTAAGTCTTGTAATACAATCCTTTAAGCTATCCCTCCAATAGGGAATTTTAAGGTTAAAACACACTTTAATTTTTGATTTATTCAGTACACTGTAAAATGGTCTGGTAGCATGTACTGGAAAATCCTTACTGAGTATCGGCTTGATGTCGCAAGTGATTTCTGAGTAGGCAAAAATGGTCTTAGCAAAGTCAAACCAGCTTGCAACCCCTTCGTTCGAAAAATGGAATAATTCAGTTCCCAATTGATCAATTCTTGATGGTATAATATCAAGAATCACTTGAGCTAAATCTTTGGCATAGGTCGGGGTGCCAACCTGATCAAATACAACATTGAGTTCTTCTCTTTCCGTACCGTATTTAATCATTGTTTTTACAAAATTATTACCAAAAGCAGAGTAAAGCCAAGAGGTGCGCAGTATTATTCCTTTGGTCGCATAATTTTGAACCGCTTTTTCTCCGGCGAGTTTGCTTTTCCCATAAACAGATTGTGGATTTGTTTCATCAGTCTCTATATAAGGAATATGAGACATTCCATCAAAGACATAATCGGTGGAGATGTGAATCATTAAAGCATCAATCCCAGAGGCTGATCGTGAGAGGTTCTCTACAGCTGTTGAATTAATCATAATTGCAGTTGATTCATCAGACTCTGCTTTGTCAACCGCAGTATAAGCTGCACAATTAATAATCACACTTGGCTTTTTGATCGCACAAAATGCTTCAACTTTTAATGGATCGGTAATATCGAGTTGTTCAATATCGGTATATATAAACTGGAAATCGGGATAATTCTTTGCAATACCACGTATTTCATTACCTAGTTGACCATTAGACCCCGTAACAAGTATTTTCATAATGCACTTTTTAAAGTATGTCTTTGTCAAATATTTAGATCACAGTCGAGAAATAGTCGATAGTCTTAATAAGACCTTCTCTAAGTTGAATTTTTGGTTCCCAGTTTAACTCTGTTTTTGCCAGTTCGATGTTTGGCTGACGCTGAGTCGGATCATCGGATGGCAGCGGCATTCGTGTAATTTTTGATTTTGATTGCGTAAGCTCTATAACCAGTTCGGCTAATTGTAGAATAGTAAATTCATTGGGATTTCCAATGTTTACAGGTCCTGTAAATTCATCACGCGAAGCCATCATCCGAATCATTCCTTCGACTAGGTCATCAACATATTGGAAACTACGTGTTTGCTGACCATCTCCGTAAATTGTAATGTCTTCACCTAATAGGGCTTGCACAATAAAGTTGGATACCACCCTTCCGTCGTGGGGATGCATTCGCGGTCCGTAAGTATTGAAGATCCTGATTATTTTAATCTTAACATTATTTTGCTTGTGATAATTTACGAATAGTGTTTCAGCAGAACGTTTCCCTTCGTCATAGCAAGACCGTTCTCCAATAGGATTTACATGACCCCAATAGCTCTCTATTTGCGGATGTACTTGAGGGTCCCCATAAACTTCGCTTGTTGATGCCTGAAGAATTTTTGCTTTTATCCGTTTTGCGAGCCCCAGCATATTAATGGCTCCCATGACGGATGTTTTCATAGTTTTAATGGCATTATACTGATAATGGACTGGTGATGCAGGGCAAGCCAGATTGTAAATCTCATCTACTTCGATGAAGAATGGCATCGTCACATCGTGTCTGATCAATTCGAAGAATGGGTTATCGAGCAGGTGAATAATATTTTGCTTCTGACCCGTAAAATAGTTATCCAGACACACTACCTCGTTCCCATCCTTGAGAAGCCTGTCACAAAGATGTGATCCTACAAATCCGGCACCTCCGGTAACTAAAACCTTTTTCTTGATCATGAACTTGACGTTTATTTAAGAATAGCTCAATACTATTTCTGAATTTAAAGATAAAGTAAATATAAATTATTGTAGCTATTACTGACTATCCATTAAAATTTAGAAAGTAATATTTTGAACCTACTCTATATCATTGCAATATAGGTTACAAAAGGATTTATACGGCTACTCTCGACAGTTAAATGTTAGTTTAAAGAGTTCAAAAGCCTTTTCATTAACTCTCTTATCTTTAATTCCTGTCTGGAAAAAAATGGCAATAGTCTTTTGTTCTGTATTAAAGCAGTATATCTGTCCATCTATTTTTTTCCGGCTCACAAAAGTAGAATATCGACAACTCTTAACTTTTAAACCCGAAAAGTTTTCAGTTTCAATAGCGGTAAATTCAATACCTGGATTGCGATAAATATTAGCCTCCTTCATACTTTTCTGGTGAATTTCAATCATTTTATCGGGTTCCTGAATTTTATTAACCCAGGTAACCGTAATTAGTCCTGTAGATTGATTTTCAGATCTTTCAGCTGAAAAGTAGTAGGCTGTATTACCTATGGAATCGTTGGCAATCACCTTCCACTCTGGCCGAAGGGTAAATGAAATTCCATCTCTGCGATATGAAAATTGTTTGTTTTTGGTAAACCCTTCATGGCTAATGAAGAGAAAAATAATCACGTGAAGTAAAATGGTATTGATTTGCTTCTGCCTCATTGATATGGGTATTATTAATTTAAAGGTTGATTTAAATTTAATCTTATTAGGATACCTTGAATTGCCTAGACTCAATTTACAACCTTGATCTTTTGCGTAAAACCAGATGTAGCTATGTTATAAGTTGGGCATTATGATTTTAAGGATAAGAAGAACTTCGAGATTTTATTCAATTACTTTAAAATGATCTTTGTTATTCTCGATAATCTTCCGATACCACCACTCTGGATAAGCCGGATGTAGCGGTGAATCGGGAAGTTTACCCGCCTCATTTCTTTTAAATTCACCATTTTGTTCTGTCATTACATTTCCATCCTTATATTTTATTAGCAGATAGTGACCGAGGTCTTTCCAGCTTTTCACGGTATTTTCTACCGCATTAACGGAGTATTCTGTCAAAAATTGATAAGCTAGAGTTTTATCGGTGCTATTCCATAATGTTAAGGCAGCTTGATCTACAACCGGAGATAAGGCAAGAAATCTATTTTCAAGTTTTGATTGTACTTTTTGCAAATCGACGACCATATCACGGTAACGCGAATAGCATAGATTAGAGACCTGATTAAATACCCAGAATGCTGAATTATCAGACCAGGTAAGCATATCGCCATTCCCTGTTTTTATAGATTCAGGCACTTGTTTTATTCCACAATATATTGGCATATAGCACGTTAAAAATGTATCGTCAAGGCCAAACCAAAGTATTCCTCCAATAGGATTAGGCAGGTAGGAGCGACATTGTGCAACAAATGAGAACCCAGTTTGCTGCGTAGATATCGCACGTTCATGCACATAATTTACAGAATCAACTTTCCATTCCATTGGTCGCCAGCGGTATGGCGAATCATACGGACCTGCACCCGGGTCTTTGGTCATATCCAGTGCAGTACCTTCATAATGATCGCGCATAATATTGACAACGTCTTTTACAGTAAGTAAAGAGTCGGGCTTAATCCAGAGAGGCATTCTATTGGTTGCATATTTATTCTCATCATAGGTAACTTTACCCATGGCATACTGCTCATATTGTTTCATCTGCTTATTAACCTTGTTAAACCCTGACCACACGCGGGCTTCACAAAAGCGTGCTCCACTAAAGTTTACTGGGGCATAGGTATCTGAAAAGCTAAAGTCATTATTTTTTCCATCAAACCACCCTTTTTCGCGAGCAAAAGAGATAACATCAGGAGCATAGAGACAATTTTTTGGATCGTTAAGAGGAAAAGTAGTGATTCGTGCCTGATTTGCGTGCCCCGAAATATAGCCATCAGGTATTCGCATTGCAACCCAAACGGCCCCTTTTTGCCCGTCTCCCTTTCCAATCATTTCAAGAATCCAGACCTCAGTGGGGTCGGCAATTGAGAACGATTCACCACTTGAAGCATAGCCATAGTTCTTGACCAAGTCGGTCATAATGGTAATTGCCTCACGAGCACTGCGAGAACGTTGTAATGCAATATAGATTAAACTGCCATAATCAATAATTGCCTCCTTTTGTGTTGCGAGTTCTGTTCTGCCACCATAAGTTGTTTCACCGATGGCAACCTGGTTCTCATTCATATTCCCGGTAACCTGAAACGTATGTTTTACCTGGGGAATCTGACCAAGAAGTTTGCCGGTATCCCATTCGTAAACCATCAGTTTTGTGCTATCGGGATAGTCGGTAGCTGGCCAAAAATAGAGCTCGCCATATAAAGTATGCGAATCCGCAGAATAGGAAATCATAGCAGATCCATCTTTTGTAGCACCTTTAGAAATTAAGAAATTGGTGCAGCTTTTTACCGGTGTTGATTTTAAAGTAACTAGAATCAACAACAATGCGATGAGTGTATTTTTAACCATCAGAGAATTTAGTGTTGGTGTATTGACAAAAGTAGAAAAATAGTGACATTTAAATTTTTATATGATTATTGAATTAACTCTTTTTATTCGTTAACCATTTTTTAATCCAATTGGATATATTGCACCACCACAGTGGTCACGAACTGAACCGGTGGCCGAGGCAAAGACATTATTTTTTGCTGTAAAAGTGAGTAATCCTAGAAAGGCAAAGATTAAAGCCTCCTTGAAATCAATGACATTTTTTTGCGGAAGGACAATATCGCACAACGTTTTTTCTTTTAATTGATTGATAAGAAACAGGTTATTAGCACCCCCGCCGGTTATTAAAAGTTTCCCCGAGTCACCTATAGCTGTTCCAATTTGCTGTGATATATGCTCATAAAATGTGGCTGCCTGATCTTCAACTGAAAGTTTTGAAGCCTTAAGAAGGGGAAGGATCTCTTTATCTACCCATTCTCGACCTAGCGATTTAGGATACTTTTGTTGGTAATATTGTACCGAATTTAATTGATTCAGCAAGGTTCGCGAAATTTTTCCTGAGGCTCCAAGGTGCCCGTCTAAGTCAAACGGTTCCCCTAATTGCATTGCTAATCCATTTAAAACGATATTTGCCGGGCAAATATCGAAAGCAATTCGACTATCATGTTGTTCAAACGAGATATTTGCAAATCCTCCAATATTAAGACAATAGTTATATTCTCCGAACAGCAGTTTGTCACCAACAGGAACGAGTGGTGCCCCTTGTCCGCCTAAAGCAATATCCAGGCTTCGAAAATCACAGATTGTTGTTATCCCTGTTTCTGCAGCTATTGATGCACCATTACCTAGTTGAAAAGTAAATTTTTTCTCCGGTTGATGAAAAATAGTGTGCCCATGTGACGCAATTATAACCGGCTTCTCTTTATTATATATGAATTCATTGATTTGCTTGCCGATATAACTCCCATATTCGTTATGAAGCTTTAAAAACTCCGCTGCCCCCAAGGTTGGTGCTTGCGTTAGTTTTTCGGTCCATACGGTAGAGTACTCTATTGTTCTGGCATCTATGATCTGATAGCTCCATTGTTCATTCGATTGGTGAAAGCGACACAGTGCAATATCGATTCCGTCAAGCGATGTTCCTGACATTATACCTATTACTAAATAGCTCATTTGTATAGTATTGCTTTATATTCTGAACTGTTGTCCCTATTGTCTATAACTACAAGTCTTAGAAGATGTGACTTACCAAAGGTCATGCGCTGTTTATCAAAAGTATAAGTTATGATTGCTGATTTCTCATCATATTCGAAAAGTACCCATTTCCCGTCAATTTCTCCGCGATACGACTTAATTCCTGAAAGATTGTCCGTTATACGAAACTGAATTTTTTTTGTGTCGGTAAGATTTTTTCCCTCCTTGATACTTAATGGAGTAATAAGTGGTGCTGTTTGATCTACAGCAACAGAAAAGCTACCAAACAAATTTGTTTTAGCTGTTATCCAACCATTGGAGTAGTCTCCCCCAATAGAGCTTTTCTTCCCTTTAATAGGATCCACAAGAACAATGCATGATTTGGCAAGTAATGATTCTGGGATTTGCAAGCACTTGATTGATAAGGAATAGGGAATATGTACGGGGGTATACATCGAATGTACCTGTTGAAGGTCAGTGTAACATCCGGTTGGCACAATACCGGAACTCCATGTGAATTTTATATTCTCGTACAGTGCCCCTTTGGGCATATTAATTCTAATATTTTCGTTCTCAAAAATATTAGACTGGTCAAAATAAAACTCTTGCGTAAAAGAACGTTTTGTTTCTGTGAGGGGGTATTTTTTGTGTGCCGTTGTGAATTTCAGCGAGGTTTTATTCGTAAAGGCATCGGTGACAATGATCTCACACTCATGCTTTTGATTAGTTTCAATAGTTAATAGGCCGGTACTATTTTCGGGATGATAAATTGCAAGGTAATTACCAGGGAATTTAAAGAGTCGTTCAACCCAACGATTCGCGAGTATATGTTCTTCAAAATCACCCTGTGCATTAGCATACCTGGCATCATCGAATGAAACTTTATCCATCTTAAAACCAAACATTTCCTTCTTGTCTACATAGAGTATTGCTGAGTAAATACCGCACTTTAATCCTGTTCCATTAAAGAAATCCTCCGCTTGGATACCAAATCCTACTTCTCCATTTATTTCCAAAGGAGTGTTGTTTTTCAATCGATATCCACCCGGGACAGCAATGGCTTCGAATCTTTTTTTCGTTCGATCGTGACCAATAGTTGTTTTTTCGTTTTGCGGATAGACATAAAGTGCGATAATTTTTGGAGGACTATTATCGGTGATTCCAAATTTATAAAATATCGGATTTAAAGCTTGTTCTGAATGGGTATCACGAATTTCAAAATGGAGATGAGGGCCTCCTGAGCTTCCGGTATTTCCTGACCAGGCGATAATGTCACCTCTTTTAAATTGGAATTTACCCGATAAAGGGGTAAGGTTAATCTGAAATGTTTCGCGGTCGTATTGTTCATTTCTGAGATAAAGCTCAATCTTTGGGTGGAAACGTTCCAGATGTCCGTATACCGAAGTTGTTCCATCACCATGGTTCATATAGAGTACATTGCCGTAACCCGTAGGGGATATTCCAATCCGGGAGATATATCCATCTTTAACGGCAAAAACAGCTATTCCTGTTCTTCCTTGGGTACGAAAATCAAGTCCGGAATGGAAATGAGAACTTCTTAATTCGCCAAAATCACCCGCAAAGAAAAACGGCGGTTTTAGCGGGGGAGTTATTGCAGAATTGTCATGATTACTTTGAGCAAAAGGCTCAGAAACAATAGAAAATAACAGAAATAAAACAGATACCAGATGACGCATTCTTACCCTTTTTGCAAACTATGTGTAAAAATAGTAAACTTTTAAATGCAATAGTGCACAATTAATGATAACGAAGGTTTTGAAATATGATTTAAATATTAACTTTGTAATTGTAAACGTAAGGTATGACAGATCGGGAAACTTCATTGTTGAGAGAGTTTAAAGCGAAGCTAGATAAACTGATCGATCTTTATTTGCGGGTTAAACGCGAAAATCAACTGTTGTTGGAGGAGCAATCGCAATTAAAAGAGCAAATCAGAATGCTCTCAATAAGTAAAGATGAACTGATTAAAAAAAGTGACGACCTTAAGTTTACGAAATCGTTGCTTAGTGCTGATGAAGATTCGCATGCAGCAAAATTGAAGTTGAACAGAATAGTGCGGGAAATAGACAATTGTATTGCTCTGTTAAATAAATAATAGACAATGCTATGGACGATAAACTTTCGATAAATATCAATATAGCTGACCGTGTTTACCCCTTGAGAGTCGATAGAAAAGAGGAGGAGGGTATTCGGAAGGCTGCGAAAATTATCAACGAAAAGGTGGTTCAGTATAAACAAAAGTATACTGGAAAGGATTTTCAGGATTGTATGGCAATGGCAACATTGCAATTTGTAATTCAAAAATCTGAAACTGAAAAACGGGCTGATAATTCACCCTTAGTTGATCAATTGGAAGTTATGAATGATTTTCTTACCGAGTTTCTTGAAAAGGAAAATTAGTTTTTAAAATCAAAACAGACCCGCATCTTTAAATTACAATCACTATTCAGGGTTTATCTGGAAAGGTGGTAATTTGAATTTGCGGTATTTTTTTATTTAACCTTTAAAAGTATTACACAAATGGAAATAGTAATCACTGGCATTGTAACACTGTTAATAGGGGGTGCAGCCTCTTATTTTTTGTGGGAGATGTTGCTGGGCAAAAGTAAGCGCAAGTTACTTGCTGATGCCGAAGTACAAGCAGAAATGCTAAAAGAGAAAAAAATGCTGCAGGCAAGAGAGAAATTTATTCAACTTAAGTCGGAACATGAGAGTTATATTAATGAACGAAATCTTAGAATTGCCAGTACCGAGAATAGCCTTAAACAAAAAGAGACTATTTATCTTCAGCGCAAAGAGGAGTTTCAACTTAGTATTCGAGATCTTGAAACTTCGAAACGAGAACTAGATACACTTCGTGAAAATCTGAGTAATCAACTAGAAATAATTGAACAAAAGGAGGAGGAGATGCTCAAGATTCGTAAGCAACAGATACAACAACTCGAGGCTTTATCTGGAATCTCTGCTGACGATGCAAAATCCCAACTTATTGAGTCATTGAAAAATGAGGCTAAGACAGAAGCCATGTCCTTTATCCAGGAGATTATGGATGAGGCTAAAATGAATGCCAATAAGGAGGCTAAGAAGATCATTGTTAAATCTATTCAGCGGGTTGCTTCTGAAACAGCTATAGAGAATTCCGTTACTGTATTTCATATCGAAAGCGATGAAATTAAAGGGCGCATAATTGGTCGTGAAGGGCGTAATATCAGGGCGTTAGAGGCCGCTACGGGTGTAGAAATTATTGTTGATGATACTCCAGAGGCAATTGTCCTTTCTGCTTTTGATCCTGTTCGACGTGAGATTTGTAGACTCGCACTTCACCAACTTGTTACTGATGGCCGTATCCATCCTGCCCGTATCGAGGAGGTGGTTAATAAAGTGAAAAAACAGATCGAAGATGAGATTATTGAAACCGGAAAACGGACTACTATCGATCTTGGCGTGCACGGTTTACATCCTGAACTTATTCGGATGATCGGAAAAATGAAGTATCGCTCGTCATACGGTCAAAATCTACTACAGCACTCTCGTGAAACCGCAAATCTTTGCGCTATTATGGCCGCTGAACTTGGATTAAATCCTAAACGTGCTAAACGTGCGGGGCTCTTACATGATATTGGAAAAGTTCCTGATGACGAGCCAGAATTACCACATGCAATCTTGGGAATGAAACTTGCTGAGAAATTCAAGGAAAAACCAGATATCTGTAATGCTATTGGTGCTCATCATGATGAGATAGAGATGGAGAGTTTAATTGCCCCTATTGTACAGGCATGTGATGCTATTTCTGGGGCTAGACCTGGTGCACGTCGCGAGGCCGTTGAGTCGTATATTAAACGATTAAATGATCTTGAAAATATGGCACTCTCTTATCCCGGTGTAACGAAGACCTACGCTATTCAAGCCGGAAGAGAATTACGGGTTATTGTTGGAAGTGATAAAATGACCGATGCCGAAGCCGAAAGCCTCTCGTACGATATTGCTAAAAAAATCCAAGATGAGATGACCTATCCTGGACAGGTTAAGATCACCGTTATTCGGGAGACTCGCGCAGTTAGTTATGCAAAATAATTTATTTACTAAATAGTAAAAAGAGAAGAGGAGCGTTATGCTCCTCTTCTCTTTTTCAAAACTTACGAAGCTTTTCTAAAAGACGATCGGCAATCATCGCTTTATCTTTATTTCCACATAGAGTATATGATTCACTTAAAACCCGTAAAAGCTTTTTTATAACTGCACCTTCATCCAGAGTTATTGCAAAATCAATACTTTCCTTGTGTTCATGGACAAGATACTCCAACTCTTTTGTCCCGATTATGGCTCCTTTATGCTCCATATTAATATAAAAAAGATATGGTGCGGCTTGCTCCCCGTGAACCTCCTTGGCAACTTGTGGACCATAATAGCCCAATATAAGAAACTGTCCAATTCCAATAGGATGAATTGGTAACTTCAATCGCTGAGCAATAATACAATACAGGATTGATAACGAGATAAGATTTCCTTTTCGGGAAACCAATAAATTATTAATTAGGCAATTCTCAGGCGCATATATATCAGGAGTGTTCAACTCAAAATGGTATACATCAAAGAACAGATGATTAATAACCGATATTTTTTCAAGTGATGTATATGCTTCATTAAGTTCGATCCATATATCACGGGTTATTTTTTGTATTAAAAGTTCAATCTTTTCAGCTATAATCGTCGGATATTGGATGGTACTTGTCAAAATCCACCCTTCCAAAAGTGTTTTCGTCTCAGAATTAGCCCATATAGCAGTCTTTTCAACTAGTTTTGATAATTTAAGATCAATGATTATATGTTCAAGTCTGTCGTGCTGCAGGAGACTTACCGGAGCGCTCAATGCATATTCCAATACCGGTAATATTGCTGGCCCAGATTCGAGCAATTTCGCCCGTACAGCGAAATAAACTTCATCATCATGATCATCAAGCAACGAAAGAAGCGTATCGATACTTAAATTATTTTCCATTTTTTTGAGTCAGCTGATCAAGAATCTTGCAAATTAGATTCTTCATAATATGTTTATAATCAATATTTACCTCCGTGGATACTCGATTATTTAGGACGATGCAAACAGTAATGGCCCGATGGCCAAGTAACTGACTTAGGCCGTATATTGCAGAACATTCCATTTCATAATTTGTAATTCTTTCCCCATTAAAGCGAAATAGCTCTATCTTACGATTCAAATCCGGATCTAAAACTTTTAACCGTAATTCTCTCCCTTGAGGGCCATAAAATCCAGGCGCCGAAATCGTTATTCCGGAGGTAAATTCATAATCAATAATTCGGCTATAAAGTTCTAAATTACAATTAACAACATAAGGAGAGGGGAGTAGCGTATTCCATTTTGTATCGGCCTTAAATGCCTTTTCGAAATCCAAATCTGTAATCTCTTCGCGGCGTGCATAAAAATTCATTAATCCGTCAAAGCCAATTGCTCTAAGGGCAACTAAATAAGCAGAAGATGGAATATCAGCTTGAAGTGACCCTGATGTTCCAATCCGAACGAAATTTAAAATCGTCTTTTGTGCATAAATTTCACGCGTCTCAAGATTAATATTAACCAATGCATCAAGTTCATTAATAACAATATCAATATTGTCGGTTCCAATTCCCGTCGATATCGCAGAAACTCTCTTACCGTTATACAATCCTGTAACAGTGATAAATTCCCTGTTTTGAATCCGAAATTCAATAGTTTCAAATAAATCAGCAATTATATCAACCCGGTCTGGATCACCAACAAGCAAAATATCTTCTGCTATTTGACCCGGTTTTAGATGCAAATGATAAAGAGACCCATCGGGGTTGAGAATTAATTCGGATGGTGCTATTTTATGGCTCATTTTTTAAATAGTTGGAACAGAATAATTAACCAAACTATAATTGTGGGATATTTGAAAGTCAATAAGTTTGAATTTCTTTTTCGACCAATTAGCTTGTTGTATTCAAATCTATCGAAAATTATAGAAATAAGCAAGATAAGGTGGATTTAATAGTTTTTGGTATTTTTGTATAAAAACAAACAATATGATTCAACGCATTCAAACAGTATACTTGCTTCTTGCTGAAATTTTGATCGGAGTGCTATTTTTTGTCCCCTTTGCCGATATCTCTTCACAAGATGGGACTCTATATTTTGTTGCTTTAGAAGGATTGGGACGTATCGGAACCACAACATTTGAGTTGCCAGATTTACATTGGCTAATGATGGTATTCTTAGTCTCAAACCTAACCCTTCTGACACGCACTATTTTGCTGTATAAGAATCGAAAATTACAGGTTAAATTGGCACTAGTTTCTCTTGGAGTATGTCTGTTGATAACTGGTTTAATCTATGTTACAGCTAGTACTGGAGCCAGGCATCTATCCGGTCATTTTTCACTTACAATCTATTCGGTATTTCCTCTGATCTCATCAATATTACTTGGTATGGCAGTTAGAGGAATCAGAAAAGATGAAGAGTTAATACGCTCAATTGATCGTATCAGATAGTTAAAACAGCTCAGATAGGATTTTGCATACCGCACTTAAGAACTCTTGATCATCCAAGGTAAATGGGGAAGGGGAGTGAGAATCAATATCTATCTCTGCCACAAATTCTCCATTTTTGATTATTGGAACAACTATTTCACTCTGAACATCTACACTGCAGGCGATATAGTTTCCCTCTTTGCTAACATCCTGAACTACTTTTAATGTTTTACTTTGGGCTACCTGCCCGCAAACACCCTTACCTACTGGTATGCATATATGCTCTGTCGGTTTTCCAGTGTATGGGCCTAAGATAAGATTTGATGCTTGATTGTCCAGAATGTAAAATCCTACCCAATCGTAGTGAAAAATAGTACGCTTAAGCAATTCACTGCTCTCTTTTAATATTTCCAATTGAGATCTTTCGGAGCATGCCAGGGTGGTTATTTGATTGAGGAGAAGTTGGTGCAAATTATTCATGACAGGAATTGAAGCTTACTGCGAATTTAAAATAACTAACTATAAACCATTTCGTTTTCATTGGTAATCTTTTCGCAATAGAGACACTTCATTGTAATAGGCTTATTGGATAATACCTCAAAACGTGTTGTGATTGTCTCTGCATTGGTAATACATTTGGGATTGAAACAATTAATAATGCCAATGATCTCCCGGGGAGTTTCGACTACTCGTTTTTCAATAACTTCATAATCTCTAATGGTATTTAATTTTGCATGAGGTGCAACAAGTGCAATTTTATTGACCTCTTCGTCTGCAAAGAATCTATTGGCTATTTTTATGATTGATTTAGTTCCCATAGCCTTGCTATCCAGGTTATTACCGAAGGTTATCATTTCGAGGCATTCCTCTAACTGGAGTATTTTCATCACCTTAAAAAGGGCTTTTGTCGGGATATGATCAATTACAGTTCCATCTTTAATGGCGCTCACTTTGAGATGTTTTTCCATAGTAAACAGGTTACAAGATTATTTAAGGTTCAATAAGTGAGCTATTATAGCCATTCGAGCATAAACGCCGTTTTTTGCTTGCGTAAAGTAATAGGCCTTAGGATTATCGTCTACATCGGTATGAATTTCATTAATCCGTGGAAGTGGATGAAGGATACGTAAATTCTCCTTTGTGTTTTTAAGCATTTCATTTCGCAGGATATAGACATTCTTAACTTTTTCATATTCAACAGGATCGATAAACCTTTCCTTTTGAACACGTGTCATATAAATGATATCTGCAGCATTAATAATCTCAGTAAACTCTGAATGTTCGAAGTATTTTATTCCGTGCGATGCCAGAAGAATCTTATATTCATTGGGCATTACTAATTCTTGTGGGGCAATGAAATTGAAAATTGGGTTCTCAAATTGGAGCATTGCCATCAAAAGACTATGTACTGTTCTTCCATATTTTAAATCACCAACCATAAACAGATTTAGATTATCAAGTGTCCCTTGGGTCTTGATCATGGAATACATATCGAGTAGGGTTTGTGAGGGATGCTGGTTCGCACCGTCACCGGCATTGATAATTGGGATACTCGAAATTTCAGAGGCATATCGGGCACTCCCTTCCATTGGATGCCTCATAATAATCATATCTGCATAATTGCTTACCATCTTAATGGTATCATGAAGCGTTTCACCCTTTGAAACACTGGAAGAGGAGGAATCAGAAAATCCGATAATCTTACCTCCAAGTCTGTTAATGGCTGTCTCAAAACTTAATCTTGTCCGTGTTGACGGCTCAAAGAAGAGAGTAGCTATAACCTTACCCTGCAGTAATTCCTGATTTGGGTTTGCCTCGAAATCTTCCGCTAAGCGCATTATTTTAAGGTATTCCTCTTTTGAGAAGTCTGTAATTGAAATCAGGCTCTTGGCTTTCATCAGCATAAAGTTTAATTACTTAATTTAAGACGTCTAATTCTCCGGTAACCCCCTCTCTTATTATTCAGAGTTCATCGTGAACAACCGTTTATTCGGACTTACAGGAATCAATTATTCAGAGATTATTACAAAAATATAAAATTCATGCGATTCTCAGCACGAACTTCTCTTTAGTTATCAATAATGACAATCGGACTAAATTTACCCGATTTTTCCAATTTATTCAATAGAATCGTTTTTAGGTCTTTCCTTACCGAAATCTTTACTTGGCAAGCCAGATCAAAATTACTCTCAATTAACTCCAATCCGAACTCTTTTAAAATTGTCATCAATTCATTCATTGCCAGATAATCGAATTTAATTTCAATTACTGATTCAATAATTTTTTCTATAATATTGCCATTCTCAAGGGCATTTGCAGCAGCTTGTTTATAGGCATGACTTAATCCACTTGTTCCAAGCAATACACCTCCGAAATATCTTACTACCACAATTAACGTATCGGTGAGCTGCAACAAATTTATTTGTCCTAAGATGGGTCTACCGGCTGTGCCAGATGGTTCACCATCGTCATTAACTCGGAATGTTTGTATCTCTGTTCCAAGTTTCCATGCAAAACAATGGTGTCGGGCACTATGGTGCACCTTTTTTAATTTTAAGGTTATTGATTTTATCTGTTCTTCAGTTTTAACAGGAAAGGCATAGGCAATAAACTTGCTCCCTTTCTCTTTATATACTCCTTCAGCTTCCGCTCCGAGTATTTTATAGGTATCGGTGTAATCCATTTTGTCCAATAACCAGTTGTATGTTCAGTTAATCTGAAAACTATGCCTATTTAGGCTATAAAAAAAGCAGACTATTGAGTCTGCTTTTTTTATAGCCTAATATTTTAATCTATTTTCTATTTCGTCAATGAAAACCTTAAAGTTCTTATCCGTATCCTTTAAATTTGATACTGTTCGGCAGGCATGAAGAACTGTTGCATGATCTTTTCCCCCAATTTGAGTTCCTATCGTTGCAAGCGAGGATTTAGTCATGCTTTTAGAGAAGTACATCGCAATCTGGCGTGCCTGAACGGTTTCTCTCTTCCGAGTTTTAACCCCAAGAGTCTCAACAGGAAGATTAAAATAATCACAAACTGTTTTGGCAATATAATCTATAGTTATCTCTTTTACAGAGCATTTAACTAATTTGTTTATCATCTTAATAGCCAAATCAACATTGATCTCTTTTTTATTCAAGGTGGCCTGAGCAAGAAGTGAAATCAATGCTCCCTCTAGCTCGCGCACATTACTATTTATATGAGATGCAATATATTCAAGAACTTCTTCAGGAATCTCTATACCATCTTTATAGATTTTCTTGTGAAGAATATTCATTCGGGTCTCGAAATCTGGAATAGATAGATCAGCCGTCAATCCCCATTTAAATCGAGAAAGTAACCTTTGTTCAAGCCCTTTTAATTCGATAGGAGGCTTGTCAGAGGTTAAAATAAGCTGTTTACCTGTCTGATGAAGGTGATTAAAAATATGAAAAAAAGTCTCCTGCGTCTTCTCTTTTCCTGCAAATTCCTGAACATCATCAATAATTAAAACATCAATCATTTGATAGAAGTGGAGAAAGTCGTTACGGTTATTATTTCGGGTAGCCTCCGAAAATTGAGTTTGAAATTTATTCGCATTGACATACAAGACAATCTTTTCAGGAAAGCGCTCCTTTACTTCTATACCGATCGCTTGAGCAAGATGGGTCTTGCCAAGCCCTGAATTTCCATAAAGCATCAACGGATTGAATGCTGTGCCTCCAGGTTTTTGAGCAACAGCATAACTGGCACTTCGAGCTAAACGATTACACTCCCCTTCAACGAAATTATCAAAGGTATTATCTTGCTTAAGTTGTGGATCAATATTTAACTTCTGAATTCCTGGAATAACAAAAGGATTTTTTATCGCATTGTCATCATGGAACGAAGAGGCTGTTACAGGCCTGTTTTTTAAATTATTATTTTGATTAGCAGGAAGTTTAACCGTATATGGTTTGTTGTTGGCATTTAGATTATTATCAACCACTACACTATATTCCAGTTTTGCACCTGCTCCTAACTCTTTACGTAGTGTTTTTCTTAAAATATCTATGTATTGTTCTTCAAGATATTCATAAAAAAATGGACTAGGCACCTGAATTGTAAGAATATCATTATCCAACTTTATGGGTACGATAGGCTCAAACCATGTTCTATAGCTGATAAAAGGCACATTGTCTTTAATAATTCGAAGACAATTTTCCCAGATATGGTGATGATCTCTGTTCATTTAGGATTTAAACACGTGTATTATTACTATTTATTTTTAATCGTTCGTTTACAAAGATTCACTAAATTTTATAGAAAAAAAACAGTTGAAATTTTGCATAATTCGATTACCTTAATCTTTAGTTTGTTGCGCGTATTATTTTTTAAATAAAAATTAACACATTGGATATCAGTAATATAACCTTAGTTAATTCGCAAACATTTGATTTAATGCATTTTGCAGAATACTTATTCAGTCAAAAATTTGTGAATTGAGTGCTTCAGTTTAGAAATCAAAATCGGAATAAATATTCCCTTTTGAACTTGATAAAAGTAAATAAAAAAGCGACGATAAAAATTATTTTTTAGTCAATTTTAACGCTTTTTTAAAACTTATTTCTTTTCCACTTTTGTAATACTTTAAAACAGCCTCAGGAAAAGCATCTTGCACCTTATTTAGAATAATTCTAACTTTATTATACGATGATTCAGCAGCTGTCAAATAAATGTATTCGTTCTCTACTTTTAATTCAGAAACCTCATTAATCCCTTTAAATATAGGGGATGTTAAATTAATAGGGGTATGTGATGAGAGCAATTTAATCTTAAATGTTATGTTATCAAGGAATTGGGTTTCAGAAGGTATAATCGCAGTAATTTTTTTGCCAAAATCTAATGCTGCAAAGTGAACATATCTTTTCGGATTTTGTCGCAAATCGACGAGTAAGCGATTTAGATTTTCAGTTGAAGAATTTATATTTTGATATAATTCTGGATCATTAACCAGTAATCCAAGGCTTCCATTGGCAGTATCTATTTTACTTAGTAGTCTGTTCAAATTTTCTACCGAGCCGTTTATGTGTTTTATAGTTTTATTTAGTTCAAGTTTTTTTATTGAGTCACTAAAAACTTCGATATTACTCATAATATGATCAAGCTTCGATGAGTTATTTTTTAGATTTCCAGTTATTTCGCTAAGGTTTGATATAGTTGAAGTTAGATTTCTCTTTTGTCCCGAGATGATATCATTCAGATTTGAGGAGATATTTTGCAGGTTTTCCATTGTCTGATGTGTTTGCCGGATACTTTCAGTAATATTTTTTTGGGATTCTATATTTAAGATATTGGAAACTGATGCCACAATGGAGTCTAAATTTTCTATCAACCTTTCAGCTTTGGCTTTAATTGGTGCTATTTGTTCATTAACCTGCTGCATGATATCTGCATCCATTTTAGAGAGTAAGGTGTCTGAAGGTTGTAACAGCCTTGATGACTTTCCTAAATTAATCTTCACAACCTTAGAACCTAGTAGATCACTGCTTGCAATCTGAGCTGAAGAGCCAATGGGAAGTGGAAAATTATTGTGAAGTGCTACCTTTACAATTAAATCACCTGTAAGATCTTCCGCAAAATAGATATCTCTGACGTAACCAATCTTTAGGCCGTTTAACGTGACCACAGTTGTAGCGGTTAATCCACCGACATCCTTGTAACGGGCATAAAAAACCTTCTCTGTCCTAAATATATCCCTCCCTTTGAGAAAATTGATCCCCCATATTAGAAGTGTTAAGCTAAAGACTACCAGAATTCCAATCTTCGACGTTTTTGTAAGCTTCATTTTAGGATATTTTCAAATTATCTGCGAAAGTACGCATCATTATGTTGTGAAAAAAGGACAAATAACTTACTTTATTTTATTTGACACTTTTATTGTTATTGGCTGACCATTTTTAAAGCGAACAATAAAAGCATCAGGAATTTTTAATTTAACAGTAGCAAGATTTTCTTTAGCTTCTGCAAATGAATTCGATTCAAGGGTGTAATATTTAAAATAATCATCCACTTTGATCTCCCAAATATCGGTTATTCCTTTGAATAACCTTGAATTTAAAGGTAATTTCTTTGGGTAGGCAGAGAGCTGAATGACATAGGTAATTTTATCCTTTTGAATTTGTACCCTTTTTTTATCAACCGTAGATTCCACATTATTAGCCTCTTTTTCTTTTGTTTTAACATTTCGGTCTGTTACTTTTATCTCTTCTCCCTCTTTTGGGTCAGTTGAAATAAGTATTTCATCTTTTTTAGGATGTTGTTTTTCTGTGAATTTAAGATTTAACCTGGAGTCGAATTTCTCTTTGTACGATTTAAAGGAGTTGAAAATCGCTAATGCAAGTGATTTTCGCCCTATATCACTCATTAAATAATTGGCTTCTGATTTGTTACTTAAATATCCGGTCTCTATAAGTACCGCCGGCATTGCAGTCTCTCGCAAAACAAGAAAACCTGCTTGTCTTACATCGCGGCTACTCCTTTTTGCATTCTGCCGAAATGAATCCTGAAGGATACCGGCGAATTCTACACTCTGATCAATATTTGTATCTTGAATTAACTCAAACATAATATAGGATTCAGAAAGATTTGGATTAAATCCTTCATATCTCGATGTATAGTCTTGCTCGAGTAAGATTGCACTGTTCTCCTTCTTCGCTACATTCAGATTGTCTTCTGTGCGGTGCAAACCTAGGACATAGGTCTCAGTTCCTTTTATCGCTGGTGTGGCACAAAAATTTACATGAATAGAGATGAACAGATCGGCGTTATTTTTATTTGCGATAACCGATCTTTCAAATAATGGGATAAAATCATCGGTGCTTCGGGTATAAATCACCTTAACTCCTGGAATTCGTTCATGAATAAGATTTCCAAGTCGCAGTGCAATAGCTAATGCAATATCCTTTTCACGAGCTGTATTTACCATCGTTCCAGGGTCTTTACCACCATGGCCTGCATCGATGACTACTGTTTCTAAGCCTCTGTTCTCCTTGTTTTTAGCTGTTATTGGAATGCTGATTAAGAGAAGAATAATTACCATCCATATCGTCATGAAAGGGCTGCTGCAGTTTATTCTTTTATATGAAAATAACATCATTGTGTCTTATGATCTCCAATTAATTTAGATACAAAAATAGTAGATTAAATTATTTTTTTCTGGTGCAAGTTTCTCTAATTGGTTTTTCTACTTTTGCGCTATGCAATTTATTGCAGTAATAAGTAGATTTAACTTGATTTGGAAAAGTTTTGAGCAATTTGCGATTTCTATCTTTTATAGTAGTTTTTCTCCTTCTGACTCATGGATCAATTTGGGCACAGAAGGCTGGAGATAGCACTGCTGTTCCCAAGTTAAGTCAGCAATCACTGAAAAAGGATCGCAAAAGAAAACCTACAATTGCAGTTTCCGATACGTTAGGCATTTCCCCAAAATTAATTCAAAATTCAGATAGTCTTAAGTCTGATTCAAAAGGAGGTTTTGATGCCGAAGTGGAGTATACTGCAGATGGTTATATCACGCTCTCGCAAACCGCTACGGGGAATAAAATCTTTATGTATAAAAATGCACAAGTTAAATATAAAGATATTGAACTAAATGCCGATTATATTGAATTAAACAGAGATAGTAATTTAGTTTATGCCACCGGAAGGCCAGATTCGGCTGGTGTTATAGCTGGAAAGCCAATTTTCAAGCAAGGTGATCAGAAATTTGAAGCTGATGAGATTCGATATAATTTTGAGACAAAGAAGGGAATTGTAACGGGTGTAGTGACTGAACAACAAGGTGGATTTGTTCATAGTGGAAGAACCAAACTCATGAACGATTCAACTTATTGTCTTAGAAATGGACGTTATACGACCTGCGATAATGATGTACCCCATTTTTGGCTTGAGATGACGAAGGCAAAAGTTTTATCAAATAAGAAGATTGTTACTGGCCCTGCCTATCTTGTAGTTGAGGAGTTTCCGCTCTATTTTGTTTTTCTCCCCTTTGGATTTTTCCCCAATTCCCCAAAATACTCCTCAGGCTTTATTATGCCCTCCTATGGAGATGAAATTAACCGCGGGTTTTTCTTAAGAGACTTAGGATATTATTGGGCTGCAAATGATTATTTCGATGCATCGCTGCGAGGAGATCTCTATTCAAAAGGATCTAGTGGTATCAAACTTCATACAAATTATAAGCTTAGATATAAGTTCAATGGTTCTTTTGATATGCAGTATTTTAAAAATGTATACGGGGATAAGGGTTTAGCTGATTACCGGACTCAGAACGATTTTGCATTAACCTGGAGCCACTCAATGGATTCCAAATCAAATCCAAGCCAGACCTTTAGTGCAAGTGTAAATTTCTCAACAAGTTCCTTTGATCAGAATAACGCATTAACGACAGAGAATTACCTAACCAATACAAAACAATCAAGTATTTCATATTCAAAACGATGGGAGAATTCACCCTTTAGTCTCTCCGGAAATATGCGTCATTCTCAAAATAGTAGAGATACCACCATCAGCCTTACCCTTCCTCAGATAACTTTTAATATGGCTAGGATATACCCTTTCAAATTCAAAAATAGAACGGGCAAAGAAAAATGGTATGAAAAGATCGGAATGAGTTATTCTATGGATATGCAGAATACCATCGATACTAAAGAGAAGAAATTACTTAGTTCATCGCTTACCAGAGATTGGCGCAATGGGGTAAAACATACCATTCCTATTGCAACCTCATTTAAAGCATTGAAATATCTCACAATTAGTCCGTCATTGAATTATAATGAACGGTGGTATGCCCAGCAAGTTAAGAAGCAATATAATAGCACAATTCATCAAATTCAGGTTGTTGATACCTTGCATGGATTTACTCGTGATTTTGATTATGGTGCTAGTCTAAGTGCCTCTACAAAAATTTATGGCAATTTTATTCCGCTAAATCCAAAGTCAAGTATAAAGGGTATTCGACATGTAATGACCCCCAGCTTATCTTTTAGTATTAGGCCTGATTTTAGCAGTCCCTCCTATGGTAGTTATGAGAATATTGAATACTTTGACTCAAGAGGATTACCTGTTTCTTATCGCTATCCACGCCATGAAAATGGCCTTTATGGAACTGCCCCTAAGGGTAAATCTGGTTCTATCGGACTTAATATCAATAATACCTTGGAGATGAAAAAGTTGGATTTAAAAGACACCGTTTCCACAGAGGCATTTAAGAAAGTGAAAATCTTGGATCAATTATCAATAAGTGGTTCTTATAATCTTGCTGCTGACTCTTTAAATCTTTCAAATTTCAATATTGCTGCACGAACCAAAGTTGCGGGTGTCGACTTGAACTTTGGTGCGATTCTCGATCCTTATGCCATGCAGGATGGACGTTTGATAAATAAACTCCAATTTTCAAAAAATGGAAAATTAGCCCGTTTGACAAGTACTAACGTATCTTTTGGACTCTCTTTTAAATCAAAACAGGGAAAAGAAAAGGAGAAACAGGAGGCCAAATTAACTCCCGAACAAAAAAATGAACTTGAACAGGTAAAATTACGTCAGAAATCAGGAAATATTCCTGATTATGCCGATTTTAGTGTTCCATGGGATATCTCACTAAACTACAGTTTTAGATATAATAAACCAGATCCGCAAAAAACATCCATTATTACGCAGACAATAGATTTTAATGGGAATATCAGTATGACTAAACAATGGAAAATTGGATTCTCATCCGGATTTGATGTTCAAAAACTTCAACTTACATTTACTCAGTTTAACATCTTCAGGGATTTACATTGTATGCAGATGTCGCTTAATCTAATTCCTTTTGGCTTCCGTCAGAGCTATAGTTTCACCATACGGGCTACTTCTCAATTATTAAAAGATCTCAAGTTAACAAAGCAAAAGAGCTTCCAGGATAACGTAACCTATTGAGGGAATCGAATGAGTTAGATCTTCTTTTCACAGGAATATTTCGCACCATTCATTAAAGCGCTCAACATTGTTTTCTCCAAACCTCAAGATAGATTTTTTAATTTCACTAACCGATTTTTCATGAAGCAAGTCTCCACTTTTTGAGAAAAATTTATCTGCAAAACAAATGATCTGCTCCTCGACCGAAACAGGCACGTAATCACGAAGTGGAAGGGGTAATTTATAGGTGAGTATATCTTCTGTTGTAATTCCTATGCCAGTATGCCTTTCGCAGACTAATCCATGCTCGGGGTACCCTGCAGC
>CAIVMQ010000062.1 GCA_903907075.1 uncultured Bacteroidia bacterium | reverse complement strand
GCTTTTAAAAATCGTGCAGGAATGATCTGGTCGGTGTCCACATTTTCTATTGGAAGTGGAACGACGCTACTGACCAGTTTCTGGAATTTTTCTATTGCCATCTCTTCTATTTTTGAATATCGTTATTTAATTGAATAAAGTCTTAAATGTCTCTCGGGTCAGAGACTACACCGGTGATCGCTGCTGCTGCAACCATCAATGGGCTGGCAAGCATGGTACGGGCACCCGGACCTTGACGCCCCTCGAAATTACGGTTTGAAGTCGAAACCGCATATTTCCCTTCGGGTATCTTATCGTCGTTCATCGCCAAACAAGCAGAGCAACCAGGCTGACGTAAGGCAAATCCTGCAGCTTCCAAAATCTCAACAATTCCTTCTTCTCGAATTTGCTGTTCAACTTTTTTAGACCCTGGAACGATCCATGCTGTCACCGATTGAGCTTTTTGCTTTCCTTTTACAAAATTAGCAAATAGTCTAAAATCTTCTATCCGTCCATTGGTACAACTTCCAATAAAGACGTAATCTATCTTTTTACCTTTGATCTTATCCCCGGGATTAAGACCCATATACTCCAATGATTTATTGAAAGTAATCAGGTCAGAGCCCGTAAGTCCTTTACCTGTAGGGATAGTACCGTTCACCCCGATACCCATTCCTGGGTTTGTGCCATAGGTGATCATAGGTTCAATATCGGAAGTTTTAAAATTGTATTCCGCATCAAAAACAGCATTGTCGTCTGACTTTAACAGTTTCCATTTTGCAAGTTTCTGATCCCAGTCAGCCCCCTTAGGTGCAAATTCTCGACCATTAATATAGGCAAATGTTGTTTCGTCAGGAGCTATCATACCACCACGAGCACCACACTCAATACTCATATTACAGAGTGTCATACGACCTTCCATAGATAAGCTGCGGATTGCAGAACCAGCAAATTCAACAAAGTAACCCGTACCACCGGAAGTAGATATCTGCGAGATAAAATAGAGTGCAATATCCTTTGCGGTAA
This sequence comes from uncultured Bacteroidia bacterium, assembly GCA_903907075.1. Classification (GTDB taxonomy): domain Bacteria; phylum Bacteroidota; class Bacteroidia; order Bacteroidales; family Prolixibacteraceae; genus JAAFHB01. The sequence goes on along the minus strand of CAIVMQ010000062.1, from coordinate 4,463 downwards.
CATCTTGTTGTAATACCCCGTCTACGTTAATACGCATCTTCTTTGGTTTAGGCTGAAGGATACACTGGCTTGCGAAAACCATCTCCACTTCACTCGTGCCGATACCAAATGCGATGCTTCCAAAAGCACCGTGAGTAGAGGTGTGACTATCGCCACATACAATGGTCATCCCCGGTTGGGTAATCCCCAGCTCAGGTCCAATAATATGAACGATACCATGATATTTATGATCGAGACCATATAACTCGATGTTATTATCTGCACAGTTTTGTTTTAATGCATCCACTTGAACACGTGAAAGCTCCTCCTTAATAGGAAGATGCTGATTAATCGTGGGTACGTTATGGTCAGGAGTTGCGATGGTATTTTTCGGGCTATAGACCTTCATACCGCGATTTTTTAACCCTAAAAAAGCAACAGGACTAGTTACTTCATGAATAAAATGCCTGTCGATATACAATACATCAGGGCCGTCTTTCACCTGTTTAACAACATGGGCGTCCCAGATTTTATCAAAAAGTGTTTTTGGTTCCAAAATGATAATTATTAAGATTACTAACTGAATATTTTAAAAACTTATGAAGTGCCGATTATTTTTCAGCTGCCTTTTCAACATTTCCAATTTTATTGATTGCATCAATAAATGCTTCAACCGAAGCGGTAATGACATCGGTATCTGCACCAAAACCATTATATATATTCTCATTGTATTCAACCTGCATATGAACCTTTCCGATATCATCAGACCCTTTATTAATAGCCTGAATCAAAAATTCCTGAAGAGTTACCTTTCGGTGAATAATGCTCTTTACCGCATTGATCGAGGCATCGATAGGACCATTCCCAGCTTCAGTAGCCGAAAATTTCTCCCCTGCGATATCGAGTCTAATCGTAGCCATTGGGATAAGATATTTGCCTGTAACGACTTGCAGAAAATCCAATTTAATACGACGCTCACCCATGCCACGCTCACCAACAAGGACTAAGAGGTCGTCCTCTTTGATATCTTTTTTCTTGTCAGCCAGGACTAAGAAGTCGGCATACACCTCGTCGAGCTTCTCTTTTTCTAGTTTAACTCCTAATAATTCAAGCCGGTGTTTTAATGCCGCCCTTCCGCTGCGCGCGGTTAGAACGATTGACGATTCGCTAATACCTACCTCAACAGGATCAATAATCTCGTAATTCTCTCTGTTCTTTAGTACGCCATCCTGATGGATACCGCTAGAATGGGAGAATGCATTACGTCCAACAATAGCCTTATTTGCCTGAACAGGCATATTCATAAGGCTTGAGACCAATCGGCTGGTCTTATAGATATTTTTTGCGTTTATATTCGTATGTAAATTAAGCTCTTTATGCGAACGAAGGATCATCACCACCTCTTCAAGAGCTGTATTCCCGGCGCGTTCGCCAATACCATTCATGGTTACCTCAATCTGACGAGCACCATTCATAACTCCCGCAATTGAATTGGCTGTTGCCATTCCCAAGTCGTTATGACAATGAGTAGAAAGAATTGCTTTATGAATATTTGGCACATTGTCCATAAGGAATTTAATCTTCTCACCATATTGAGTAGGTAAGCAATAGCCCGTAGTATCGGGAATATTAATCACTGTAGCTCCCGCTTTAATAACTGCCTCGACAACCCTTGCCAAATAAACATTATCTGAACGACCGGCATCTTCGGCATAGAATTCTACATCTTCGACATATTTTTTGGCATATTTAACTGCAGCAATTGCCCGCTCGATAATCGCATCCGGATTGGAATTAAATTTCGATTGGATATGATAGGGTGAAGTTCCAATACCGGTATGGATACGGCCTCGTTTGGCATACTTCAACGATTCAGCAGCTACGTCAATATCTTTTTCCACTGCGCGGGTTAAGGCACAGATTATAGGCCAGGTAACTGCTTTTGAGATCTCTACTACCGATTTAAAGTCACCCGGACTTGAGATTGGAAATCCTGCTTCAATAACATCGACGCCCAATTGCTCCAAGACCTTTGCCACTTCAACCTTCTCGATGGTATTCAACTGACACCCTGGGACCTGTTCTCCATCGCGTAATGTTGTATCGAAAATAAATATACGATTATCCATAACTTATTTTATTAAACTGTTTTTAGCCAATTATATATTTTTGCGTGCCTCGATCTTATCGAAAAGGGAGTCACGCTCTTTCAAGAATTCAGAGAGTCGTTCGATAGGCGAGCGAGTGATTGCGATTCTTCCCGAACGAATAAACTGCAGCACACCGAAAGAATTAAGACCTTCAAAAAGTTCCTGAGTCTCCTCTTTATGTCCGGTTTTTTCGATCACCGTATATTCACGGGTAATCTCGAGAATCCGGGCATTATGGCTTCTGATAAGCTTCTCAATCTGATCACTTTCCATCAAAGCACTTGTCGAAACCTTATACAATGCGATCTCCTGAAAAATCATCTCATCGGTGGTGTTGTAAAATGCTTTAAGCACTTCGATCTGCTTGTCGATTTGCTTCACAATGTTAATGACCTTATCGGTTGTTTCATTTACAACGATAGTAAATTTACTGATCCCTTTAAGTGCCGATTCTGACACCGTAAGACTCTCAATATTCACTTTACGACGTGTAAAGATAATGGTAATCCGATTAAGCAAACCAATATGGTTTTCGCTATAGGCTGTTATGATATATTCTTGTTTCATCGTACTATTTTTTTAGTTATTCCTGATTCGAAAACACTTATTTCAACTCATCAGAGCTAAGAATGATCTCTGCAACTGATTTTCCTGCAGGTACCATCGGGAAGATATTGTCCTCCTTCTCGATCATTACCTCAAGTAAGTATGGTCCCTTATGAGCGATCATCTTCTTCATTGCAGGTTCAAGTTCCTCACGGGTATGAACCACAGCTCCAGGGATCCCATAAGCATCTGCAACCTTAACAAAATCAGGACTTAAGATCTCTGTGAACGAATATCTCTTTTCAAAAAATAACTCTTGCCATTGACGAACCATTCCTAAGAAATGGTTATTCAAAACGACCGTTTTAACAGCCAAATTTTCTTGTGCAATTGTACCCAACTCTTGAAGGGTCATTTGCATTCCGCCATCGCCGGTAAAGATAACAATATCGCGGTCAGGTGCACCCATTGCAGCACCCATAGCAGCAGGAAGACCAAAACCCATCGTTCCTAGACCACCTGAGGTCACCCATGAGCGAGATCCCACAAACTTCGAATAACGAGCAGCAGCCATTTGATTTTGACCCACATCGGTGATCACAATTGCATTATCGTTGGTAATATCAGAAGTCATACGAACAACCTCAGCCATAGTTAAACCAGGCTTTGTTGGCATTAATTCGGCATTCACAACTTTTCTGTTTTCAATCTCATCAGCTGCTTTAAATTCAGCAATCCACTCAGGATATTGCTTCTTCTCAACCAGATCATAAAGAAGAGCTAACGTATGCTTAGCATCACCAATTACGGCCACATCGGTTTTAATATTTTTATCTATTTCGGCTGGATCGATCTCAATATGAATGATCTTAGCCTGTTTAGCGTAAGTCTGAGTATTTCCCGTTACACGGTCATCGAAACGCATACCGACAGCAATCAACACATCACAAGCGTTGGTCTTGATATTTGGACCATAGTTACCGTGCATCCCCAACATACCCATATTATTGGGATGATCGGTTGGAATAGCCGATAAGCCTAGTAAGGTTCCAGCAGCTGGAATACCAGATTTCTCCAAGAACTTGATTAGCTCTTGTTCTCCACTTGAAAGCATCACCCCTTGACCATAAAGTAAGAAAGGTTTTTTAGCCTGGTTGATCATTTGCGCTGCCTTTGCAATGGCAATCTTGTCGGCTGGATATTCAGGAACATACGAACGAATCTTGGTACATTTCTGGTAAGAATAGTTCAGTTTTGAAAACTGAGCATCTTTAGTAATATCTAAAAGCACAGGTCCTGGTCGTCCTGTTGATGCGATATAAAATGCCTTAGCTATAGCTTCAGGGATCTCTTCGGCACACGTAACTTGATAATTCCACTTCGTAATTGGCATGGTAATACCAATCACATCAGACTCTTGAAACGCATCGGTTCCCAATAAGCTTGAGATTACCTGTCCTGTGATACAAACCAATGGGGTTGAATCGATCAAGGCATCAGCAATACCGGTTACTAGGTTTGTTGCACCTGGACCAGAAGTCGCCATACATACACCCACTTTGCCAGTTACTCGAGCATACCCTTGTGCGGCATGAATAGCACCTTGCTCATGGCGCGTAAGCACGTGTCGAAGCTGATCTTGATAATCAAATAAAGCATCATATATTGGCATGATCGCACCTCCAGGGTAGCCCCAAACCAGATCTACACCTTCAGCGATCAGCGAGCGAATTACCGCTTCTGAACCAGTAATCTCTGTTGTTTTGTCGTTTGAACTTGTTGTCATAT
>CAIVMQ010000061.1 GCA_903907075.1 uncultured Bacteroidia bacterium | reverse complement strand
CGACCTTGCCAAGGTCGGGGTCGCGAGTCCGAGTCTCGTTTCCCGCTCATCGTAATGCCCAGGTGGTGGAATGGTAGACACGTTGGACTTAAAATCCAATGGCCATTATGGCCGTGCGGGTTCAAGTCCCGCCCCGGGTACAGTGTTAGATTGCTAAAGCCCCTATAATCAGCAGATTATGGGGGTTTTTTTATTAGCGAGCAACAAAATAGTAACACAAAGAAGAGATAGTCATCGGAGGGCAAGGCAATGGCTGAGTTAAAAAAAAACGGTCTAACACTCACTTATATTTCTTAACTTTAAAATAGTTAAGAAGATTTTACTCGAATGGATATTGCGAATATAGAATCGAAGATTTACGAGATTAGGGGCCAAAAGGTAATGTTAGATTTTCACCTGGCTGGACTCTATCAGGTTGAGACCAAAGTTCTGAACCAGTCAGTTAAGCGGAATGCCGACAGATTCCCTTCGGATTTTATGATCCAACTTACAAAAGAAGAATTCCTGTTTCTAAGGTCACAATTTGTGACCTTAGAAACAGGAAGAGGAAGATATTCAAAATATCTTCCCTATGCATTCACAGAACAAGGCGTATCAATGCTCTCGAGCGTATTAAATAGCCCAGTTGCGATACAAATAAATATTCAGATTATACGTGCGTTTGTTTTTATTCGGAACAATTCCATAACAAACAAAGAGTTAAAGGCAAAACTAAAGGATCTTGAAAACAGGTATGATAAGCAATTTAAGAATATCTATGATGCCATAAATTTCTTGCTTCAGAAAGATAATCTTGCCACAGTGCAAAAACAACGCAAGCGAATAGGTTTTTAAAATCCTTAATTTATTTTCCGTAGATTAAAACCTATCAAAAAAGCACCTTGCAAAATTTTGATTTACGATGCTCAAAGGAACAGTGAACGATTACTTAAAATCATAATTTACAGATCGATTAAGATGCGTTTTATTCTCAACGCAATAAATCATCAACACGAATTAATTACGTAAAAAAAACCGCTTCAACTTTCATCAAGATGGTTTTAATTGAATAATTGTTAAATTAGCTAATAACGAAAGGTTTATTAATTCCCGCTAAAGGTTATTCTTTATCTGCCGGTCCATTTCAGGATTAACACTATTGGAAAAAATGGCTTATAGGGCTAAGGTTACTTCATCTCCAATTTGATCGTCTCAATGGCATGATGCCCAATCTTAACAACCAACGTGTTTCCATTTCCAGGAACAGGTTTTCCCTCCTCCTCTATTATATTGGTGATGGCAGCCTTTTGAAAGGGTTTATTCAACGCGATTTTTGCCTCTGAATCGATCCCCTCTAACTCATAACATCGTATAATAACCTGATTATCATCATCACACTTTTTAATAGTGCTAAGAATTAGATTCTTATTCTCTACCGAAATAAAACTCATTGTTTCTGCTTCCACTCCGGCATTCGGTTTTACAGTTATCGCTTTAAGAGGCTGATTTGCCTGTGCGCCAAGACGATATCCATTCTTCCAGTCCCCTTTATGAGAAAACAGCGAGAAATTATAGGTGTGATCGCCCGGCTGGAGGTAATAATTCCCCTCCCAATGACAACTCTTACGACTGGCCAGTAAAAGTGGTTGTAAGATCACATCCCCGGATGGGTTGGATGTAGGATCTATCCAGTCGAATACCGCCACGTCTGAACTTATCGTGATTCCGTTTTTACCGTCTGAGGATGAAAACCAATCCTGAACTTCGCGAGGATGGACCTGGGCGCATGGAGTATCGTAAATCTGTGACTGTTTTGAAAATCCTGCTGCTCCGGCAATCTCATCTTTTCCGATCCTCACCACCCCCATAGGTACCTCATAGGCAATTTCGGGTCGGATCTGATTCACGGGGAAAGCGAGTCTGAATTCGCGATAACGCTCTCCATCAAATCCCTTTAGCTCCAAATGGATATCGATCCGCTTGATCGTTTTATATAGAATAACCTGTTGCTCAACGGTGACATGATTAATCTCCTTTGTAAACTGATAAACATCACGAATCGGGCCACTTGAAACTAGCGTCCATGGCTGATGATAACTGCTGAGTTTTTCAAAATCCTCCATGGTAGGTTGCTGCACGTCAGTAAATTCGCCGGCCCCATTACCAACAGATTGCATCGCAAACAATTCCCCTCCAAGAAACTTATCTGTCTTCATTAGGCTCAGCGATAACTCTTTATCAAATAGCGACTTAATCCCTCCGTCAGCAAACTCAATTTTATAAAACGAATTTTCATAATTTGTGTTGTTATTTATATACCCGATTGAAGACGACGAAGGTTTCCCATTTTCAAGATAATAGGTCTTATACCCCACCGAAGGAACATTTTGAGCTACAAATAAAAAGGTGATCACTTCGTCCTTCGTGCCGGAAATCTGATGATCGTCAATAAGCTGATACGGAATCTCAATCCCTTTCTCATCTACCAGTTTAAATGTATTCTGCTCATTTCCTTCCACATCAAGGGTAAACTTGACCACATCAGATCGCTCCCATGATAAGGGATTAAAGACAACCACAGGAATACCCGTTTTAGAAAAATGAATCCGGGAACCAATATTTTTTAGTGACGTGTCAACAATCTCGGAGGCAATATCTCGAGCTTTCTCATACGAAGTGCGGAAAGCTCTGTCGGTTAGATCACCATGCTTGCCTCCCCACCCATGGTCTGGATAGATGGCATTTTCCCATGCTGTTGTAAATGCACCTTGGGGGTAGTTTTTAAACGTCCCTTGTTGAAGAGCGTCGAACGTGGCAAATTTTTCGGCTGCGGTAAGCAGGCGCGATCCTTCACGAGCCGCCTTTAATGCCCGCTGATGAGACGGGCCGTGAATATAGAGCCAGACATCGGGACGTTCCCCGATTATTTTATCGAATACCGGTTTCCCTTTTACCACAGCCTCAAACCATTCTGTTGCTGTTGAATATTTAATAAATGGCTTTTTCAATGCTGCCGCTTTAGCGTTCCAGTCGCTAAAAAATGCATCATAATCGGGCGGAGTGGCAAAATCGTGGGAATAGAGAAAAGGAAACTCCGGCTTAATAGCTCTTTGTTGGAAATAATTGTTCCATTCGGTGAGCATAACCGAGAACGCATTTGTCAGGGAATCGACATTGGTATTAGCCTGTCGTACAGGAATGCCAACTTCGTCGTATTGACCAGGGGTATAACAGGTAATATAGCTTCCATCGGGACTATACCAATTGTAAATTCCAGGTTGATGACGGCTAAACTGCATATAGGGTATCCCTGCTTTTGAAAGGATCTGTGCCATTTGCAGAGACCTTCCGGGAACATCTTCATTCCAATAGGTTTTAAAATCACATCCCGGCAATGTTTTTTTGAGCCATTTGCGCCCCAGATAAGTCTGCCTGATCAATGACTCGCCGTAATACATCGATTCATACGGTTGTTTGTAGGAAGCGCCCCACTCCAGGCGCCCTTCACGCGTATATTTCAATATTTCAGCCAACGCCTCAGGATGGCGATGCAAGTATTCTCTAAGGCTCAGAGCATCCTCAACCGAAAACTTAAAGGTGGGATTGGCTTTTAGCCTTTTTAATGCCGGAGTTATCATCCGTAAATCCCTAAATTCAATACACTTGCCGATACTATCCATCCAGGCGATATCCTGATGAGAAGAGGGAATAACACTAATGGTGCCACCCTTAAAGTAGTAATAATCATTCCCTTTGGGGATGATTCCAGAGGAAGCAGGTTGTCCGTTTGCAGAACCTGTACTAAAAAGGGACAAAAAAGCAGAAAGGAGAAAAGGGAAAATCTTTCGTAAAGCGAAGCCAATTGGTTTCATATATTTCAGTTTTTGCACTATTTCAAGACATCTTCGACACGTGTTTGTAATAGATTCGAGAAACCCATATTTAAGCACCTCTTTCGGGAAAAGAAGTAATCAATTCCTAAACGATAAGCAACTGGGTTAAACTAAATAGAACGATACTGCCGATCGGAGCAACATCATACTTAACAACTGAATTGTATCTTATTAGTCATCATTTAGCAATGACT
>CAIVMQ010000060.1 GCA_903907075.1 uncultured Bacteroidia bacterium | reverse complement strand
ATAAAGAAAAATAACGAATAAATATATATCGATCTTAAAAAATATTAAATACCAAGCAATTAGACATACCTAGGATGAAATTTAGGATAATATATTTTTTAGATTAAATAAGATCCAATAACAATACTAATGAGGCAGGTAAAATAAGTGATGAAATTCAATCTGAAATTATACCTTTTGAAATTGAAATTTCATTCTTTCATAAAATATCAAAAATTGAAAATCTATGATCGTAAACGGATGTTGGGAATTGCAGATAGATAAAATCAGGCAAATAAAGTAAAAAAGTGAAAAGGGATTTTAAACGGCAACATTAGGTTTACCTTTTAGTCGGTAATTTTAAGTTTTGCAAACTTAAGCAAGAGATTTTTTTCACCGGCATTTGGGAAAAAAACCTTCGCTTTTAAATCGGGCATCTTACCTTCAACACTGATCACTTTACCCCTTCCAAAACGCTCATGTTCAACAAACATGCCAGCTTCTATCAACTCGGGATTATCACCTTGAAAAGGTTGAGAACCTGCCGGGAGAACACTTTTAGAGATTTGAACACGTTGAAGTGGCATTTCAATTTTCCGTGGTGACACATAAGGAGGTTCTTCCCGTTGCAACTGATGGTTGTGTTGATCAGCATTAATCTCCTGATTCCTGAACTGCGGAAACATTCGACTATTTTTAATATCCAGAAACTGATGATCAATCTCGCCAATAAATCTACTGGGATTACAAAATTCAGCTTTCCCCCACCTAAACCGTTGCTGAGCAAACGACAGCCAGGCCTGATTTTCGGAACGTGTGAGAGCAACATAAAAAAGCCTCCTCTCCTCTTCTAGCTCAGAAAGGGTCAAAGTACCTGAGAATCCTGAAGGGAAAAGATTCTCTTCAAGACCTACAATAAACACATTTTTAAATTCTAGACCTTTAGAAGAATGCACAGTCATCAGGGTCACTTTGTCGGCATTGGTATCCTTATCATTATCCTGATCTGTGAGTAAGGCAACATCTTCCATAAAAACATGCAACCCATTAGGGGTACCTTCTTCAATGGCAGTTAGCGAAAAATCCTGTATTGCGTTTAGGAGCTCCTGCGTATTCTCGTATCGACTGAGATTTTCAGGTGATTTATCCTGATACAGTTCGGTAAGAATACCCGATTCTGAGGCAATTTTATTCGCCATCTCATAAGCATCAGTGGCAGCATACTGTTTAGAAAACTGGTTGATTAACTGTGTAAAACCACTGATCTTTTTTATTACACCAGCATTTAATCCGGCAAGCATCATCTTTTCCGGGGAATTAGCGACTTCAAAGATGCTGCTTCCCGATAACGCTGCGGATTCCTCTAATTTACTTAAAGTAGTCGCTCCTATACCCCTGGCAGGATAGTTGATAATCCGTTTGAACGATTCATCGTCACGAGGATTAATACTAAGCCGGAAATAAGAGAGAATATCCTTTATCTCTTTACGCTGATAAAATGAGAGACCGCCATATATTTTATAGGGTATATTGCGTTTACGCAGAATCTCCTCGAAAACACGTGATTGCGCATTGGTACGATATAAAATAGCAAAATCAGAATAGCTCTCCCGCTCTTTCATCCGATGATCAAAAATTTCATTGGCTACCAAATAACCCTCCTCGTGCTCATTCATTGCAGCAAGGACTTTAATCTTATCACCCATTGAATTTTCACTATAAACCGTTTTCTGCAACTGATTCTTATTCTTTGAGATTAGACTATTAGCCGCATCAACTATAATCTGGGTAGACCGATAATTCTGTTCAAGTTTATAGGTATTATAGCCTGGATAATCATTTTTAAAGTTTAGAATATTCTCAATTCTCGCACCTCTAAATGAGTAGATACTCTGCGCATCATCGCCAACAACGCATATATTTTGATTTAATTCTGCCAACCTTTTCACAATGAGATATTGTGAAAAATTCGTATCTTGATACTCATCAACAAGGATATAGCGAAACATCTTTTGATATTTAGCCAGAACCTCCGGATGATTTTTAAATAACAGGTTAGTCATCAGTAGCAGATCATCAAAATCCATTGCTCCGGCATTCTTACACCTCTTTGAATATTCAAGGTATATCTCAGATGTTTTCGGTATTCTAGCACCCTGATCTGCTTCCCGGTATTGAGGATTTTGATGATATGCAACAGCTGTGACCAGGTTATTTTTCGCCGCAGAAATTCGATTTAAAATAACGCCAGGCTTGTAGGTATTATCTTCGAGGTTCAACCCTTTAATGATTGACTTGATTAAACTTTTTGAATCTTGCGTATCGTATATGGTAAAGGTATTAGGGAAACCCAGGATAGCCGATTCAACCCTTAATATACGGGAGAAGACAGCATGAAAAGTCCCCATCCACAGGTATTTCGAGATGTTATTACCCACTTCGCTCTCGATACGTGCTTTCATCTCACGAGCTGCCTTATTGGTAAAAGTTAAAGCAAGAATAGAAGATGGTGAAACGCCATTACGCAAAAGATGAGCAATACGATAGGTAAGAACCCTGGTTTTCCCCGATCCGGCACCTGCGATTACCAGCGAAGCTCCCTCTGTGTTAATTACAGCTTCGCGTTGAGCAGTGTTAAGACTTTCAAGATAATTAGACAATGAATGTTATTTTAATTCGTTAATCCCATGAAATATTAAATTGAACTGTAATTCTAAAAAAAAATCGTAAGAATCAAAATCCATAAACCTAGGAACCATCCAAATTAAAAAACCTAAACGATAATCAGTTATTTAAATCTCATTAGAATGGGTTGTGCAAATTTAAACAATTATTCCTATTAAGATAAAATGCTACTCGATTGTTAGGCTAACGGATACCGAATAATTTTGTAATATTGTAAGTAATTAAAAGGTAAAAGAACAAGATGAGAGATGTGGTTAAAATAAGCTGGAAAATATTTTTGTCACTTATCCTTTGGCTACCTGCAGCATTTGTTTTTGGACAATCACTCTCCTCGTCATCAGCGTCATTCTCTGAACAAACTGCTTATCCGATATTTACAGGGAAAGATAATATCTATTATTTCTGTGGAACATCCGGGCATCAAAATGGTTCCTTGACCGCTAACTCGAGTGGCGCACAGGTAACGTTTGGATGGGAGAAATTTAATGCCAACACTGGCACATTTAGTTATTACTCGAATGATACTGGTATCACCTCTGTTTTAACCGGTCTAAGTGACGGGTGTTACCGTGTTAATTTTAGAGACAACGGTATAGACTACCAATTCAGAGCATGGGTTAAAAACGGGTGGATAACACCAAGCTCTTCAATTTTAGATTCTAACTGTGAATATTTTAACCTAAACGGAACAGTAACAGGTTCTGACTATTCCTATTCGGATTTATCTGCGAATCAACTAATTCCCCTGGATCCAGCTTACAAATACATCTGGGAAAGCGAAAATAAACTCATTGCAACGGTTAAAAATCCTATTATACAGCCTCCACCGCCAAAAAATACCGATTATTATTTCCAGGTTACAGACCGAGCAGGATGCATGGAGCGCAGCAAAATAACCTATGAGTCTATCGTCGCAGAGGCAAAATTTTCATGGAGGACTAATCAACTACCGGTTGCTCAGTTTACCAATCCAGAAGCACCTTTAGATGTACAATTTGTCAACGAATCGATAAATGGAGATGTGGATAAATATGAGTGGACACTGTTCAAAGAGAAATCGGAAATCGAGAAACAGAGTACCGGTGGAGTTATCGTTGACTCTGTAATGGAGCAGATCTTCCTCGAAAATCCCGCATATACGTATAATCACACTGGAAGCTATATGGTAAAACTGGTGGCAGCCAAGGAGAGTCCTGGTTATACCTGTCGCGATACCTTCTATCTTAAAGATTACATTGTTATAGACACCTCTCTGGTTAAGGTAGCCCCAGCATTTACACCTAACGGTGATGGGATTAATGACATCTTAATCATTAGAACCAGATCTCTGGAATACCTTGATTTTCAAATTTTTAACAGATGGGGGCGCAATGTCCATCACTTTCATAAATCTGGATTTATCCCTGCCGATGCACCATTAGCAACATGGGATGGAAAGATAAATAATAAAATTGCCTCTCCGGGTGTTTACTTTTATGTAGTAGATGCAGCGGGAAGAGATGGAAAACGAAGGCGAAAAAAAGGATTTATTGAATTGATCTGGTAGAGTTTATTACTTACAGATTATTAATTTGAACACCCAAATTATGGAGGAAAATATTGCTAAGTTTCATGAATTATTAGTCGATCAACAGGAGTGGCCCATGTTATACTATTTCAAGTTTATCATACATAACAATCAAGAGAAATTAAATCAAGTAAAAGGTTTTTTTGCTGATCCTGAAGCCATAACTTACAAGACATCGAGAGATATCCGATTTATTGGAATGTCCTGTAAACAATGGATGCCCGATCCTGAATCAATCATTAATATTTACAAACAAGCAAGTCAGATCGAAGGACTAATTTCGTTGTAAGTTTTAATAACCTATTCTGTAATTGACTATAATTTAATCAGTTTTAATAATTCAGAGATGAAAAACTTCCTTGCTAAACATCGTTTTCGGATACTATTTACCCTTATTGGATTGCTATGCGGCTTGGGTTACTGGCATTTCATAGGATGTACTTCCGGCACCTGCCCAATTACCTCTCATTGGCATACGATGGGAGGCTATGGAACGATTATGGGTTATCTGGTAGGTGATATAATTAATTCAAAATCGAAGTAAAATTGTTATTCAATTAGTTCCAGAACAAGAACCTTCGTTGTTGTTGGGGTAATCTTAAACCGGTCGTCGAGACGATGTCCTATAATCCAAACAACTTGTTCTCCATTTGCCAGGATCCATACCTTCTCTTTTTCGGGCAGACTTAACTTAGAATCAATAAAGAAATCACTTACCTTTTTAAATCCCTCCATTCCAAGTGGTTTGAAGTAGTCGCCTTGTTGCCACCTTCTAATCAGCAATGGAAATTGCACTTTTTCGAGATCGACATACGCCATCAACCGTGAACCCGTGATCCGAAACGAAGAATCATTAGAGGCAATACCAATATTAAGATGAACAGGGATAACGAGCTCTTTTATATCGCTATCAAGGTAATAATGACCAAGGTTATCGACACTCAGTGAAGTTAAGATTAACAAATCGCGGTCGTGCACGATTCGATGCGACTGCGACAAAAATTGCTTACCTGAAATTCCGTTGAGTGAAGCAATGATCTCTGCCACAGTTACGCTATTAAAACCAAATGGCTTAAGAAATTCAAACAGATAAGTTGATAATGGGTCAAGTAATTTCAATTCAGCTATTGAAATAAATAGTTCATCAGCTTTTCGGATCATTACTCGTTCCCAGGCCATTGCGATTGCTCGTTCACCAATTTTAGCAATGTCTTCGAGATATCCCATTGTTTTAATCATCCCTTCACGAAATGAAGGATTAAGAGTTTCCATAACCGGCAACAGGTTATGCCGTATTTTATTACGCTGGTAGTCGACACTTTGATTTGTTGAATCTTCATTGTAGTCAAGAAAATTTTTGTGACGGTACTGTTCAATCTCAAGGCGTGAGCTATAAAGTAATGGGCGTACGATCTTACCATTGACAGGGCGCATCCCTGTTAATCCGTTTATTCCTGTCCCTCGGGCCAGATTAAGGAAAAATGTTTCAAGTTGATCATCCCGATGATGGGCTACTGCAATATAATCAAAGTGATGTGCCGATCGGATCATTTCAAACCAATGATAGCGTAAATCACGTGCTGCCATTTCAATCGAAATCTTATGCTCCGTGGCATAGGCCAACGTATTAAATGATGTTTTATAAACCGGAACATCATATTTATGACCCAGTTCGATCACCAATCGTTCATCTTGATCAGATTCGTCACCACGGAGATTAAAATTACAATGAGCAATTGCTACTGAATAGCCAGCTTTATCTAAAAGATCAAGCAAAACAACAGAATCAATACCACCACTCACACCAACCAAAATAGTGTCACTTTGATTAAACAGGTGGTTCTCTTGAATATAGTGTTTAAAACGCTGAATCATTGTCGATTAATTTATGCTAAAGATATTAAAAGGTTTGGTAAAAATCAAAGATTACCAGGATAATAGCAGACTTTTTACAAACTGTCGATTAGAAAATTCGTGAAAGATACAGACTCACATTAAATTAGATAATTAGATGCCACAGATGATGATAATCGCAGATTATTCTTTTTTCACTACGTTTGTTAAAATTTTCAAAACCATTATCATGCCGAGTTTAAAATTGCGCTCATCCAATGTTGATAAGCTAATTAAGATTCTTGATCTCGAACCTCATCCGGAAGGGGGATATTACAAAGAGAGTTATCGCAGCCTAGGAACCATTGGGTTTAACGACCCGACTAGTAACTTCTCAGGAGAGCGGAGCTATTGTACGGCTATCTATTACTTACTAACTTCGGATACGTTTTCAGCATTTCACCGAATTAAGCAGGATGAGGTTTGGCATTTCTATGATGGATTACCGATTCAAATTCACCTGATTAATAGCCTAGGTGAATATTCAATTACTACACTCGGAAGGGAGATCATCAAGGGTGAACTGCCTCAGTTTGTGGTTCCCGCAGGATCGTGGTTTGGAGTTACCGTGATTGACGATAATGGTTATGCATTACTTGGGTGCACTGTAGCTCCGGGTTTCAACTTTAATGATTTTGAACTTGGTGATCGGACCATTTTAATCGCTGAGTTCCCCCAACACTCGGAAATAATCACAAGTCTAACGCGATAAAGGCAGGTTTTTAACTTTAATAATCCGTATTAACGTAAAGCTATTTTAGATTGTAATAGCTAACTTTTCGCATTTAATAGTCCAACTTTCTCGACAATACGGACGATTACCTCACAAGCCTTCACCATAGATGGTACCGGGATATATTCAAATTTCCCATGGAAATTATGGCCTCCCGCAAAAATATTAGGACATGGAAGTCCCATAAAAGAGAGGCGAGATCCATCGGTACCTCCACGAATAGGGACGATCTTAGGGTCGACACCTGTCTCGCGCATCGCCTGTTCAGCTAAATCGACGATATATTTCACGGGCTCAATCTTTTCACGCATATTAAAATACTGATCCTTTAAAGCTATGGCTGCCGTACCATCTCCAAATTCGCTGTTTATCATGCGCACCACTGAGTGCAATAACATTTTGCGTTCCTCTAACCCCTGGATTGAAAAATCACGCAATATAAATTCGATTTCAGCCTTTTCTACCATTCCATTAAAACGTGTGACGTGGTAAAAGCCTTGATATCCAGAGGTATACTCAGGCACTTCGAACGTCGGTATCATGGCAAGTAATTGATTGGCAATAGTTACTGCATTTTTCATCTTTCCTTTAGCGTAACCCGGATGGACACTGGATCCCTGAATAACTATTTTTGCACCCGTAGCATTGAAATTTTCATATTCGAGCTCTCCAATCTCGCCTCCATCAATGGTATAGGCAAATGCGGCATTAAATTTCTTGACATTAAAATGATCGGCCCCCTCACCGATCTCCTCATCAGGGGTAAAGGCAATTTTCACCTCCCCATGTTTTATTTCAGGGTGATTTACCAGATATTCCATCGCTGTAATTATCTCAGAAATTCCAGCTTTATCATCAGCACCTAGGAGGGTATTGCCATCTGTGACAATCAACTGCTGACCCAAATAATTTTTTAATTCAGGAAAAACCGTTGGTGAGAGGACAATATTCTTCTCTTGGTTAAGGGTTATATCACCTCCATCATAGTTAGAAACAATTCTTGGAGAGACATTCGTGCCAGTAAAATCAGGACTGGTATCCATATGAGAGACAAACCCAACAACCGGCGCATCGTTAGAAATAGTTGACGGTAGTGTGGCATATACATAACTCCATATATCAACTTCAACATCACAAAGTCCAATTGCTCTCAACTCTTGGGCAAGAACCAGGGCAAAATCCCTTTGTCCTTCGGTACTTGGCGTTTTACCGGTTACAGAATCAGAGCAGGTATCGAATTTAACATACTTGATAAAACGATCAACAACCTTCTTTTCCATGGATATTTAGGATCTTTTTTATATGCTGAAAATAGGTAAACTTTATGATAAATACTAAAATTACACTGATTTAATAGGCCAATGCAAAAATCACCCGTTGCTTGGAAGGCAGCCCGGTAACCATACATTTTCCCTCTTCTACCTCACCCTCAAAAGGAATACAGCGGATGGTTGCTTTAGTTTCTTCCTTAATCTGCAGCTCAGTCTCTGTTGTACCATCCCAATGAGCAAGGAAGAATCCCCCTTTAGTAGTTAACAACTCTTTGAATTGATCATAAGAATCGACTTTCGTAGTATTTTCGGCCCTAAATTGGTAAGCTTTACTATAAATATTTAGTTGAATAGCATCCAACAGATTGGCTACAACCTGATCGATATTTTCAAGTTGCTCGACAGATTTCTCCAGCGTATCACGACGAGCCACCTCTACGGAACCATTTTCAAGATCACGCGGACCGATAGCCAACCGCACAGGAACACCTTTTAGTTCATATTCAGCAAATTTCCACCCTGGACGTTGCGAATCGCGATTGTCATATTTAACGCTGATATCGCGTTTACGTAACTTAACCATGATCTCCTCAACCTTAACGGAAATTTCAGCTAACTGCTCGAGGTTTTTATAGATTGGAACTATAACAACCTGATATGGCGCCAACTTAGGAGGAAGCACAAGGCCATTATTATCAGAATGAGCCATAATCAATGCGCCAATAAGCCGGGTAGAGACACCCCACGATGAGGCCCACACATATTCAAGCTTACCATCCCGATTGGCAAATTGCACATCAAAAGCCTTTGCAAAATTCTGTCCCAAGAAATGAGATGTTCCTGACTGCAAGGCCTTTCCATCCTGCATTAATGCTTCGATGGTATAGGTCTCGAGAGCACCGGCAAACCGTTCATTAGCCGATTTTGCCCCTTTAATAACAGGAATAGCCATAAAATCTTCAGCAAAGCTTGCATATACATTAATCATCTGTGTAGTCTCTGCAAGAGCCTCTTCACTTGTCTCATGTGCAGTATGCCCTTCCTGCCAAAGAAATTCTGTTGTTCGTAAGAACATTCGGGTGCGCATCTCCCAGCGAACTACATTAGCCCACTGATTACATAAGATAGGTAAATCACGATATGATTGAATCCAATTTTTATACGTACTCCAAATAATAGTTTCGGATGTTGGTCGAATAATCAACTCCTCTTCAAGTTTTGCGTCGGGATCTACAACAACACCTTTGCCATCAGGATCATTTTTAAGTCGGTAATGAGTAACAACGGCACACTCTTTGGCAAAGCCATCCACATGAGCAGCTTCTTTAGAGAAAAAAGATTTGGGTATAAAGAGTGGGAAATAGGCATTAACATGCCCAGTTTCCTTAAACATCTTATCGAGCTGTGCTTGCATTTTTTCCCAAATAGCATAACCATAAGGCTTGATAACCATGCATCCGCGCACTGCAGAATTCTCTGCCAGATCAGCTTTTGCAACAAGATCGTTGTACCATTGAGAATAATTTTCTTCCTTTGATGTGAGAACTTTTGCCATTAGATATTTTTTGGTATAATATTTGCTTTTAAATTGATAATTTTAGCACACAAAATAACGAAAAGTTCAGCGATTATTTAATATAAAGGAGAACAAATCATGAAAACAAATATCAAACTGCTCACAGTCATCGCACTTCTCGCAAGTGCATGTACAACAGGCTCTATGGTTACCACAGGTGGTTATAGCGACGATGCTTATTATACACCAGGCGATCATCCACCTGTAATTGTTAGCGCTTCGCCATACCACCAGCAGTCAGCAAAACATGCTGCTACAATCTCTGGAATGAGGCAAGAAGAGGCAGGGAAAATCGTTGAAAATTACCAAAGTGATAAAATTCAGGGTAATTCTAACAATAATATCACCGATCAAACTGTAACAGATAATAATTACCAAACCGATGATCAAGGGTCAAATCAAGTTCAAGATTATGATGAAGCTGAAGATTTAGACTATACAACCCGTATTCGGACATTCTATGATCCGTATGCATACGATCCTTATTGGGATTCTTATTATTCGCCAGGTTTTGGTTTCGGATGGGGTCTTGGATTAGGAGCATTGTATAGCGGTATCGGATTTGGTTTCGGAGGACTTTATGGTGGATTTTACAACTCCTATTATGGCGGATTTGGGATGTATAGCCCTTATGGCTATGGAGGATACGGCGGCTATGGCTATGGAGGTTACGGCTATGGAGGTTACGGCGGATATGGAGGTTATGGAGGTTATCATGATGGTGACCACGACCTTGGTTACGGCAATCACCGCGACAGGTATTATGGAAGACAAAACAGTAACGGAAGAGGTAACTCAAATGCTATTGGCTATAATGGCACAGGAAGAGGAGTTGCAGGCTCATCCTTTTCAGGGAGAAATTCGAATGGTCGTTCGATTAACGGATCTTCAGCTATTCAATCACGAGGAGGTTCAAATCTTATAAATAACAGTGGATCAATTAATGGCTCAACCCGTTTATCTGGAACCCGTTTCACCGTTAATCCAAATATTACCAAGAGTGCAAATACAAGAGGGTCAGGGCAAGTTGGAACAAGCAACAATCCTCAAACACTAACCAATTTGCGAAGAAGTCAAGCTGTTGGCCAAACAGTTAGACCTTCTGCAGTAAATGGAACAAATAATTATACTCCTACATATTCACGACCACGGACAAATATACAGCCAAGTTACAATAGTGGAGTTAGCCGTCAATATGCAAGACCACAAGGGAGTTCAGGCAGATCTTCAGTTATTGGCAATTACCAAAGTGGTTCAAGTCGTGCACCTAGAGCTGTATCGAGTGGTACAACCAAGAGCAGTGGTCAGGTTTCGAGTGGTTCTTCAAGAAGCAGCTCATCTTCAGCAACCTATTCAGCACCTTCACGCAGCAGTTCATCGAGCTTCTCGAGTGGCGGTGGCGGTGGTGGCGGAAGATCATTCTCCGGCGGTGGCGGTGGTAGCAGTTCCGGCGGAGGCGGTGGCGGCGGACGCAGACACTAATGTGTTGCTAAACCAGGTAATATTGACTAAAATCAAAAAAACAGGATTATGAAAAAAATTGCACTTACGTTATTTACAACAATAGGATTAATAGCTTTCTCTTTTGGTCAGTATGTTGATCAGGCATTAATCTTTTCGCAACAGAACTTTGGTTCTACTGCACGATCAAAGGGTATGGGAAATGCCTTTGGTGCTATTGGGGGTGACTTTTCATCGCTGAGTATAAATCCTGCTGGACTCGGGATCTATATCAGATCTGAGCTTTCCACTACAGCTGACATCCTGGGAGTTACCAGTACAAAGGCCACCTACCAGGGACAGTCTACCGATGCCCGAAACAATAATTTCAGCTTTCGCAACTTTGGCTATGTCTTTGCTAACCCACTTCAAGATGTCGGTTCAGGTTTGGTATCGTTTAACTTCGGTATCGGCTTCAATAAACTGAATAATTTCAATCAGACAATTTCAGTAGGTGCGAATAATTCTCCACACTCACGAATGGACGTATTTGCTGAAAGCACCAATGGTATCACGAGTTCGAATCTTTTTGATGAAAACAACCCATACCAAAATAATGTGCCTTGGGAGAGTAAATTAGCCTGGGAAAATTACCTGATCGATGTGGCTAATCCTGATATTGATGGTGTTGGAAATTCCTACCAATCTTTACTCTATCAAAATGAGTTAGTAAACCAAAACCATACGGTAAACAAGGAAGGATTTTTAAATGAGTATGTCTTCTCTGCAGGAGCAAATTTCAATCATAAACTCTATCTGGGAGCAACCCTGGGAATGCAAGATCTCTATTATAACGAATCATCAACTTATTCAGAAGATGGTGGTTTTGGATATTTTGATTATTCCAATACATCAACCACCCGTGGAATAGGATATAATCTAAAACTTGGTGCGATATACAAACCGGTACCTGAACTTAGGCTGGGACTTGCACTTCACACACCCACATTTTTTGATTTCAAGGAGAGTTACAGTTCTGTGATGTCCTCTAACTTAAAGGATGTTAGTGCAGATGCAAATGGTAACCATAAGGCTGAATCACCGTTAGGCGATTATGGTTATAAAATGGATACACCAACAAGGCTTATTGGAAGTGCTGCTTACCAATTTGGAAAAAAAGGGATGATTTCTGTTGATTTTGAGAAGGTCGATTTTTCAGGAATGCAATATCGCAATGGCCGCGATGGTTATAATTTCACATCAGAAAACGGAACGATTAAATCAATCTATCAATCGACGAGCAATATTCATTTAGGAGGCGAATTTAAACCTGTTGATGCAGTAAGCCTAAGAGCCGGGTACGAACTTTTCGGGAATCCCTATAAAGAGAGTGGCAATTTCAGCTTCAGCACAATCAATGCAGGTATCGGATACCGGATTGATAATGTAGCATTCGATCTATCCTATAGCCTGGGCAAGAGAAAAGATTATAATTATATCTATACGAGCAATGACCCGGTTAAATACCAGCGAAACAATAACGAAATTGTTTTAACCATGAGTATTAAATTATAATATCAATACTAAATTTACAAGAAGAGGAGCTATATTTTATAGCTCCTCTTCTTGTTGGTAGAGATTTAAAATAAAAATCTTACAAGATCATCCCTGCACCAACAACATTATTTGTTGCTTCATCGATTAAGATAAGACTTCCGGTATCGCGGTTTTTCTTGTACGAATCAAAGAATAATGGCTTTGTTGTTTTAATCGTAATCCGGGCAATTTGATTTAGTCCAACACTGAGATCATCGTGAATCTCCTCGATGGTATTTATATTAACTTTATATTTAACCTCAGTTATTATGCAACGCATCTCATTTGAGTTGTGCTTTACCTGATATTTCCCGCGCACTACTAGCGGCTTTTCATTAAGCCAGCAGACCATTAATTCGATCTCTTGTGATTGTTGCGGTTGATTAGCCGCATCAACTATCATTGAACCTCGACTTACGTCTATCTCATCTTTTAATCTTAGAGTCACCGACTGAGGTGGGAAGGCATAATCGAGACTTTTACCTGCAAAATCAATCGCTTCGATGGTAGTTTTTAATCCACTGGGTAGCGCAACAACCTCTTGACCAACCCTGAAAACGCCACTGGCGATGCGACCTGCATAGCCACGGTAGTCGTGATACTCATCAGATATTGGACGAATCACATATTGTACGGGAAAGCGAGGATCCTCAAGATTCCAGTCCTGACCAACCGGTAAAGCCTCCAATAGACCTAAAAAGGTCTCGCCGCTATACCAAGGCATATTGGTTGAACGATCGACTACATTATCACCCAATTTAGCGCTAATGGGCAAGAAATGAATATCCTGATCATCAAGACGGCTTGCGACATCACTAAAATCAGCTTTTATCTGCTCAAAAACAGTTTCACTGAAATCGACCAGGTCCATTTTATTTACGCAAACCAATACGTGTGGTATATTCAGTAAAGCGGCAATATATGCATGACGACGCGTCTGCTCAATCACGCCGTTACGCGCATCAACAAGTATCACGGCAGCATTGGCCGTTGAGGCACCGGTAACCATATTTCGAGTGTACTGAATATGACCCGGCGTATCGGCAATAATAAATTTACGTTTTGGAGTTGCAAAATAACGATAAGCCACATCAATAGTGATTCCTTGCTCGCGCTCAGCACGCAGACCATCCGTTAAGAGTGCCAGATTTACCTCTTCCCCACCACGACTTATGCTCGCCTGCTCCAGGGCCTCCATCTGATCTTCAAAGATAGCTTTACTGTCATATAACAATCGACCTATCAGCGTACTCTTTCCGTCATCAACACTTCCTGCGGTGGTAAACCGCAATAATTCCATATCGAGATATCCGTGATCTTTTCCAGACATAATCTTGTAGTGTATATATTAAAAATAACCCTCCCGCTTGCGATCTTCCATCGCAGCTTCCGAACGTTTGTCGTCGGCACGACTGCCGCGCTCGGTGACTCTGCTTGCGGCCACCTCCTGGATAATATCCTCGAGTGAATTGGCTTCCGAAAGAGTTACACCCGTACAAGTGATATCACCAATGGTCCGACATCTAACCTTTTTAACCTCAACTTTTTCATTCGATTTCAGTTGCATAAAGGGGGCACTGGCCATCCATGCTCCGTCGCGACAGAACACTTCACGCTCGTGGGTAAAATAGAGGCTAGGCATCTCAATATTCTCCATGAGAATATATTGCCATACATCCATTTCTGTCCAGTTGCTGATTGGGAATACGCGAAAATGTTCACCCATATTTTTGGCACCACAGAAGAGATTCCAGAGCTCGGGGCGCTGATTTTTCGGATCCCATTGTCCAAATTCATCCCGATGAGAGAAGAAACGCTCTTTAGCCCGTGCCTTCTCTTCATCACGTCGTCCTCCGCCCATTGCACAATCAAATTTAAGCTCTTCAATCGCATCAAGCAGAGTAACGGTTTGCAATACATTCCGGCTCGCATTTAATCCTTTCTCTTCTACTGCCCGACCAGTATTGATAGAATCCTGTACATATTTAACAATAAGTCGTGTACCTGTCTTTTCAGCCAGATCATCCCGATATTTAATGGTCTCTTCAAAATTATGACCGGTATCGATATGCATTAACGGAAATGGGACCTTAAGCGGATGAAAGGCTTTCCAGGCGAGATGGAACATAACAATCGAATCCTTACCTCCCGAAAATAGCATCACTGGTCGCTCAAATTGTGCTACCACCTCCCGAAGTACAAAAATAGACTCTGCCTCGAGTTCCCTTAAATGGTTAATACGATAGTGTTCCATATTTACTGTTATCTTAAATTCTTCGAACTTAAATACCCCATAGGTTCAAGAGTATCTAAGCGTCGGCAAAAGTAGTCAATCCGACGGAAACAAATATGAATTGAATGTTATAAAATATTACATAATAAGGAATATCTAAAAGTCCTATTTTTTTTCTATCAATCATTTCTAATGAAAATTTGCTAAAATCCAATTTTCCATTTTCAAGAAAATTTTCAAATTTAAGTATACAATTTTTAGATCTATACACCTAAGAAAATTAGTTCAGAAATACTAAATATTGAGAAGCAACCTAAATTTAATTTATATCAATACGATTAACAGCCGATAAAAATAGAACTAGAATAACCTATTATGAGATATTAGCAGTTAAATAATTCAACGTGTTTTATCAAATTTATGGATCATTGAGTAGAAAACTATTTGTAAATTTACGCGTTCTAAAATCAAATTTTATTAGCCGGACATTATGTCAAAAAATACTGACAATCAATACATTGAAATAAAAGGTGCAAGGGTTCACAACCTGAAAAATATCGATCTTAAGATTCCGAGGAATAAAATGGTAGTGATTACCGGACTTTCAGGATCAGGAAAATCGTCACTTGCCTTTGACACCTTATATGCAGAAGGTCAAAGAAGGTATGTAGAGTCCCTATCCTCGTATGCCCGACAGTTTTTAGGGCGGATGGATAAGCCGGATGTTGACTATATCAAAGGAATACCCCCAGCTATCGCAATCGAACAAAAGGTAAATACGCGAAATCCTCGTTCTACAGTTGGCACATCGACAGAGATTTATGATTACATCAAGTTGCTCTATGCCCGCATAGGTAAGACCTATTCGCCAGTAACCGGTAAGGAGGTCGTTCGGCATGAAGTAAGTGATGTGGTCAATACTATATTTTCATATGAGAAAGGGACGAAAGCGATCTTACTTGCCCCTTTTGAAGTTACCAAGGGGCGTACCTTGGCACAGGAAGCAGATCTTCTTCAGCAACAAGGATTTACAAGACTTGAGATTAACGGAGAGGTTATTAAAATTGAGTCTATCCTAGGAGATTCATCCATTCATCCAAAGAAAAACGGCCTAAATATTGTTATTGACCGATTCTCCATCTCTGATGATGAAGATCTGATCAGTCGGGCTGCCGACTCAATTCAAACTGCCTTTTATGAGGGGAAAGGGGAATGCCTGGTAAGGCTTACGACAACTGAAAAGGAACTCTTAAACAGTTTTTCAAATAAGTTTGAAGCAGATGGAATTATCTTTGAGGAACCTTCATTGCATACGTTTAGTTTTAACAATCCCATAGGTGCGTGTCCGGTATGCGAAGGATACGGAAAGACCATCGGAATAGATGAAGATCTGGTAATACCCAATAAATCACTCTCCATTTACAATGAAGCTATTGTATGTTGGAAAGGGGAAAAGATGGGTGAATGGAAGGAACAGCTGATCATGAATTCAGATCGGTTTAACTTCCCAATTCACACTCCGTTTTACGATCTCACTTCGGATCAGAAAAGGCTATTATGGAATGGCAATCAATACTTCGAAGGACTAAATAGTTTTTTTAAGATGATTGAAGAGCAAGCCTACAAAATTCAATACCGGGTAATGCTTTCACGCTATCGCGGCAAAACAATCTGTCCTGAATGCGAGGGAACACGCCTAAAAAAAGAAGCATCTTATATAAAAGTTGGAGGGAAAGCTGTTTCTGAATTAGTAAATCAGCCTGTAGATCAGTTAGCTCCATTCTTTCAAACGCTTCACTTAAGCGAGCACGACAAAACAGTTTCCGAAAGACTTTTAATTGAGATAACAAATAGGATTGAATTTCTTTGCGATGTAGGATTAGGATATTTAACATTAAATAGACTCTCATCAACCCTTTCAGGTGGTGAATCGCAACGGATAAACCTTGCCACCTCATTAGGAAGCAGCCTTGTTGGCTCGATGTATATTTTGGACGAGCCATCCATTGGGCTTCACTCACGCGATACGATGCGCTTAATAAAAGTTTTGCGCAAATTGCAACAACTAGGCAATAGTGTGATAATTGTCGAACACGACGAAGAGATAATCCGTGATGCTGATATGATCATCGATATTGGTCCGCTTGCCGGGCGTGCAGGCGGAGAGGTTGTATTTCAGGGTACGCACCGGGAGCTGGCTTTAAACACCACAAGTCTAACGGCGAAATATTTAAATGGAGCAGAAAAAATCGCTATTCCATTAGTTCGTCGGAAATGGAATAACTATATTGAGATCACAGGAGCGAGAGAAAATAATCTCAAAGGAATAGACATAAAATTCCCTTTAAACACGTTAACTGTAATAACCGGCGTTAGCGGATCTGGAAAATCTTCATTGGTAAAAAAGATTCTTTACCCAGCATTAACAAAGCATTTAGGGGGCTACGGCGAAAAAACTGGTGATCATACCCGCTTACTGGGGGATTTAGCTTTGATAACCGCGGTTGAATTTGTGGATCAAAATCCAATCGGAAAATCCTCCCGCTCCAATCCGGTAACTTATCTGAAGACATACGATGAGATACGTAAGCTCTATGCCGATCAGCAAGCCTCAAAAATAAATGGGTTTACTGCCTCTCATTTCTCGTTCAATATCGATGGAGGAAGATGTGAGGAGTGCCAGGGTGAAGGGGAGATCAAGGTAGAGATGCAATTTATGGCCGACATTCATTTAACCTGTGAAAACTGCAATGGCAAACGGTTTAAAGCCGATGTGTTAGACATTAAATTTAAAGAGAAAAGCATATTTGACATCTTAGAATTAACTGTCGACGAGGCAATCATTTTCTTTGGTGAGAATGACAAGCACGAAGGAAAGAAAATTGCCCGCAAACTATTGCCGTTGCAAGATGTCGGCCTGGGTTATGTCAAACTGGGACAATCATCGAGCACCCTATCTGGCGGCGAAAGTCAACGCATAAAACTTGCCTCTTTTCTTGCAAAAGAGAAGGAGGCCCCTACCCTCTTTATCTTTGATGAGCCAACTACCGGCCTTCACTTTCACGACATCCGCAAACTCCTTGATGCCATTAATGCATTAATATCAAGAGGGCACACCGTATTAATCATCGAGCACAATACTGAAGTGATTAAAGTTGCCGATTGGGTTATCGATCTTGGTCCCGACGGAGGTGATACAGGTGGATACAAAGTTTTTGAAGGGACTCCGGAAGAACTAGTGAAATGTAAGGCCTCCTATACTGGGCAACACCTGATTGACAAATTAAGCTAATAACGATTAAATTTTAAAAACAGTTCGATTGCCTTGTATCTTTGTTCTATTTCATAAAATAAATAATGGGATAAAACAGGATTCAAAATTTTCTAACACATTTAGTTATTTCAAATACATTATTCTTTTGGATCTGATTTTTTTCTGTTTAAAAACCAATATACCGGTACCCCGGAGAATATTAGTGTAAGACCAATAATTGCCTCTCTTGGTCTTGTAAAAATGGTATTAAACACCAATACGATACAGAATAGAATAAAGATTGCAGGTACTATTGGATAACCCCAAACTTTGTATGGTCTTGGAGCATCAGGCATTCTACGGCGCAGTATAAATACAGCCAATGAGGTAGCTCCATAGAATATAAATACAGCAAAAATGATCATATCAGTCAGCTGATCAAATGATCCTGAGAGCACAAGGACAGAAGCCCATATCCCTTGGTAGAACAATGAGTTAGCAGGAGTATTTGCTTTGTTCAATGCCCCTGCGCTTTTAAAAAACAGATTTTCATGAGCCATTGCATAATAGGGTCTTGCACTGGCCAGAATAGTAGCATTTGTGCAACCAAGGGTTGTAACTAAGATAAGGAAAGAGATAAATAAGGCGCCGTTATCACCCCAAAAGCTCCGCACGGCTTCAATTGCAGCAATCTGATTGCCAGATTGATAAATCTGCTCCAGTTGTGGAATAGAGAGCAGTGAAAGATAAGTTACATTAACCAATAAATAGATTGCAATAACCATAAATACTCCAGCTACAATACCTTTAGGAATATTGTGCTTTGCCTCTCTTACTTCGCCTCCAATAAACCCAACAGAAGCCCAACCTTGATACGCCCAAAATGAAGCAAGCATAGCAGTGAAGAAAGTTGAAATTGTTACAGGAGCCTGTGAGTCAGAGGTGAAATTAAAACTTTGAAACGGATGTGAATGTGTTGAGCCCAAGCCGAAAGCAATAATGAGGAATAAACCCGAAAATACAAGGATGAGTATTAGCTTACTCACTCCAGCACCAGTTTTAATCCCTTTAATATTCACTAAGGTAAGGAGAAGAATCAAAATAATAGCAGTTAACTTGACAGTAAAACCTTCAAAGGGAAAAAATACCCCTGCTATTGAAAATTGACTTAGAGAACCAAATATAACAGGTAGGTCTAGAATATTATTAAAGGATTGAGCAAATACATAAGCCAGCGAAGAGATAGCAGCCGTCTGAATAACAGCAAATAATGACCAACCATAAATAAATGCAAAAAAGCGATTATAGATTTTTTTATAATAGACAAAATCACCCCCGGTATCGGCTAGCATCCCTGCAACTTCAGCATTACTTAATGCTCCAAATAAAGTTATAAGCCCCCCAACAATCCAGGCTATAAGCACCCATCCCGACGAATGAAGTTCAGCAGCCATTGGAGCTATCTTTTTATAAACTCCCGAACCAATAATATTACCGATTACCACAACAATAACATATCCAAGCCCTAATGACTGTGCTAATTTTCGAGTAGAATTCATCTTATTATTTAATTATTAAAATTACCATCACCTAAAGGGATGATTAATACATTCTAAAAAAATTTCTTCTGATAAAACTAAATCTTTTCTTATTGTGAGCCAGGATAATATATATCGAATATGAATAACAGAAAAGTCAACAATATAGCAACTGTGCAAATATAGTTTTTTATCATTTAGAATAATTAAACTTAGGTTATAACACAATAACGTTTAAAGACAGAAATTTAGCGGAAAACAATCAAAATTCATTTATTAATTGCACAGAAAATTTACCTTTGTGGTTTAACAACTATAGAAAACAAGCAGAATGCGACACAAATAATAACTAGGTAATCCGTATGATACTTGTAAAAAAAAATAAAAATTCAGT
>CAIVMQ010000059.1 GCA_903907075.1 uncultured Bacteroidia bacterium | reverse complement strand
CCGACAAATCTTCGCCTTTCTTCGGAGCAGTATATTTCTTCAGTTTGCGGTCGAGCGGATATTCCATGTTCGACTGACCGGAGCAAAGCCACACTTCACCCACCAGAATATTCTCCAGAATCAGCGTATTGGAGCCTGTAATTATCATTTTTCGCGGTTCAGCTGAGGCTTTCATAGGGTCGAGTTTCAGTATCCAGTTTCCTGCCGTATCAACAACTGCTGTTTTTGTCTGCCCGGCAAAAGTAACCGTGATTTTTTCAGCCGGAGTGGCTGTTCCCCAGATTGCAACCGGTTTATCACGTTGGAGAACCATGTTATTAGTGATTACTTTGGGCAAGTGAACCTGCGCATTGACAAACAAAAAAGATAAAATGGCAAATGAGAGAAAAGTGAGTTTTTTCATTCTATTTATTTTTGGGGTCAAACTCCGCTAAATCATTGAATCAAATTATTTGCAAATATAAGTCTTTTTCAGATTCATAAGATGAAAGACAGTAGACTTCCTATTAGCACCAACTACGATATGCAAAACATGAAAAAGCAAATCTACAGATTTAACCTATATTATCCCCAAAAATAAATTCGCAATACTCGCGCTATACTTTGTATCCCCAGACCTTCTTTGGCGAAAAGTATAATTTGATCATTGGTGTCTGATTGATAAGCATTGTAACTGTAGTCTACGATAAACCGTTTACGACATTCTTTACAGCAATAGCGCTGCTTACCATTAGTCGTTTTTCCGCTTTTAATCAATTTATCGAATTACATATTGGACATGTATGGCTAATGCCAAATTTGATACATGAAGATGTATTTTCTTCCACATGGGTCATTTATATTTGTTTTAAGGCTATAAAAATAGAGAATGGCAGGTTTACACCTACCACTCTCATTTATATTCACATAAATCAGTGCTGATTTACAAGCTTTTATTCCAGTAACGCCAAATCTGACACATTACCCAGCTTCTTTTAAGCTATATGCTTTGGCACAGATTGCAAAGTTGAGTAGGAACAGGGAATTCCACACCATCCCTCTCACAGAACCGTACGTGATAGTCTCCCATCATACGGCTCTTATCATACAACCTTAAACTAAGGGATAACCAATTTCCCAATGATAAAACAAGTTAGGATAATGGCGTCGTACATATTTTAAATGCTTGAACGCTCTGTTTATACTGCCGTTGTACTTCTTGTAATAATTGCATATCCATTTAGCTAATCGATTATGGAAACGATGAAATACATTGGTAAGGGTACTACGACGATACTTATCGTAATATTGTATCCAACCACGTATCTTATCGTTCAGTAAAACAACAATATCATCCCAAGATTTTGCCCATCTGTCAAATTTACTGTTTCTCAGCACACCTACTATTTTAGAGTAGGACTTCTTGCTTATCTCACAGTCATAGCCCAAAAATACTCCATCCCTGTTTGACTTCTTACCCATTGGATGAAAACTGAATCCAAGAAAGTCGAATTTCGTTTTCTTACCTGTTTCCATTCGTCGGTAGTCTTTGCAGTAAACAATGGAGGTCTTTTCTGGATGTACTGACAGATTACATTCATTTAATCTGGTCTGAACTTTCTCAAGAACATAACAAGCTTGTTTTTCCGTTTGGCAATGTATCACTATGTCATCTGCATAACGGACAAAAGCTAACTCGGGAAACTGCTGTTCCATCCACTTGTCAAATGTATAATGAAGATAGAGATTGGCTAACAAGGGACTAATTACTCCGCCTTGTGGAGTGCCTTTTCCATCTCTTGTTACTATTTCCCCATTTGCTTTTGCAATCGGAGCTTCCAACCATCTTGTTATATACATCCTGACCCATTTCTCTTCTACATGCCTGTCCAGAGCTAACATCATCTTGTCGTGAGCTACATTATCGAAAAATGCGGTAATATCCAAGTCTATTACCCATGCGTATTTACGCACATTCTCGCTAACGCTTGCTAAAGCCTGATGAGCACTTTTCAATGGTCTATAACCATAAGAATTGTCGTGGAATACGGCTTCCAGTCGTGGCTCTAAGTAATCTTTTAGTACCTGTTGCGCAATCCTGTCGCCCACCGTTGGTATGCCAAGCTTCCTTGTTTTACCATTGTCTTTCTTGATTTCGTGCTCTCTTACTGCTGGTGGAAAATAACTTCCTGAAGACAAGCGATTCCAAATCTTGTACAGATTTTCTGATAGCTTTTCCTCAAACTGAGTAAGGCTTACTTTATCTATTCCTGCTCCACCTTGGTTGGCTCGTACCTTCTTGAAAGCATCTTGCACCATCTTTCCCGTAATCGGTAATGGTCTTGCTTTCTCTTCAAACATCATTCTCATTGTTCTGAGTTGTATTTAAGTTGAAAACTGTATGATTGAACCCCTTTGCTCCTGTTCCATTACAGAACTATCTTCACTACTACGGGTTCATCCGCCACCTCATATCACATTGGTAATCGTCTTGCTTTTCAAAACTTGAGGTTTCCCTTTTACATTGATATGAGGCTTCCTGTGTTCCGCCAATAAGCCTGGATAAAAGTCATGCCTCCTTCACAACGACTGCCGAATAGCCAATAAACAGGTAATCGCTATACTCCTTCCCTAAGACCGCAGAATGTCTCGGTTTTGACAGTGGGTTCGCTTTCTCGATGCTTTATCGTAAGGTTCGCTTTCGCTCATCTCTTTTATCCATACATGAACAACTATTTGTTGCCCTTTTCTGTTTTCGCTTCGCACATAGAAATCACTCGCTATGCACTAAAACAGTTGTTTAGAGCCTGCTCCTGTAAGCCGACTCTGGTGGGTCGATTCCACCATCTTATTAGCAGTTACGAAATGATACATCATTTCTCACAGCACACTCCGCGCCAGCGGGGGGACAGTACTACTGACACAAAAAATACAGATAGTGCCGAAAGCAAGAGCAGTGAAAACGCTACTCCGACCACCTGAGCCTTAGTTGAATAATCTTCATACCCCTGATAATCTGCTCACATCTGACGGAAGGCATTCGGGAGCAGATTTTTTATGTATAATCCATCCAATAAGCACTCAACAGCTATAGTTGACACACCTAATGTTTACGACACCAACATTTGGTTGATTTTTTAGCACCGTAACGTTACGACAACTAACTTTCGTCAAATTTTTAACACTGTAACGTTACGACGTTAATCTTTACCCTCATGAACAACTGTCGTAAGCTTACGGTGTTAATATTTCTTTCATTTATTGCCGCCGTAACGTTACGGTGTCAATTTTTGATGGATTTTTTACTGTCGTAACGTTACGGCCCTGAATTTTTGCACAAAACTACGTGCCGTAACGATTCAGTAATATAGTATGATGTATTTTTCTGACTCTGTAATATCGGAGTAATAGCTTCATGTATAAAATATGGTTGCTT
>CAIVMQ010000058.1 GCA_903907075.1 uncultured Bacteroidia bacterium | reverse complement strand
TTGTCGGCTATGGTGAAAATCGGCGACACGGTGGCCGATATCGAGGAGGGGAACAACGCCGGACTGTGGACCATTGGATTAACAAAATCTGGAAATGAAGTAGGACTTACATTAAAAGAAATTGAGCTGGCAGACCCACTGTGGTTGAAAGAAAAAGTTGAATTTGCAACACAAAAACTTATAGATGCAGGAGCTGACTTTGTATGCGATGGGGTTTGGGATTGCTGGCCCATCCTTGAAGAGATAGACAGAAGAATTGCACAAAAATCAGGTAAGCAATAAAAAACACTAATTCGTAAACAATGGACAATAAATTATTCACACCGGGACCCTTAAATACAAAGCTATCCGTTAAGGAGGCTATGTTACATGATATGGGCTCACGCGATACAGAATTCTTAAGCGGAGTAAAGGAGATCAGAGAGGAGTTGCTTAACCTGGCTAGAGTAACTATCGAAGAGGGTTACGACACAGTTTTAATGCAAGGCTCAGGAACATTTGGAGTTGAAGCAGTTATCTCTTCTGTGATTCCTCGCGATGGACACTTACTTCTTATAACAAATGGAGCTTACGGCGACAGGATTGGAGATATGGCAAAAGCTTATAATATCAAAGCAACAACCTTATCCTACAAAGAGAATATTGTCCCGCCACAAGAAGATGTTGAAGAAGCCTTAAAAAATGATGGATCCATCACGCATATTGCTATTATTCATTGTGAGACAACAACAGGGATCTTTAATAATATAGAGCAAGTAGGTAAAATTGCACGCAAATACAACAAAATCTACATTGTTGATGCAATGAGTAGCTTCGGTGCTGTACCTATTGATTTCAAAGGATTTGGAATCGATTTCTTGATCTCTTCTTCCAATAAATGTATCGAAGGAGTTCCTGGATTCTCCTTTGTTATATTTAAAGTTACTGCATTAGAAGGGTGCAAAGATTATGCACGTACAGTATCTCTAAATCTATATGGGCAATGGGCTTACATGAAAAATACGGATCAATTTCGATTCACCCCTCCAATTCAGGTAATCCTCGCGTTTCAAAAAGCCATACAGGAGCTAAAGGCTGAAGGTGGCATAGAAAAACGATCTGAGCGGTACCAACAAAATTATCGTCTATTAATAGAAGGGACGGAAAAAATCGGGTTAAGAACCTACCTCAAAAAACGCGATCAGGGGTATATCATCACCTCATTCCTTTTCCCGGAACACCCAAATTTTGATTTTACAAAATTTTACGAGAAGCTACACCAACGCGGACAAGTCATCTACCAAGGCAAATTATCAGACACAAACTGCTTTCGGATCGGAAATATCGGGCAACTTTATCCCGCTGATATTGAAAAACTAGTATTTGAAATTCAGGAAGTATTCGAAGATATGGACGTAACTTTCTAGATTATAAGGCCATTTTTTTTACGCGCAGAGTCCGGTTTATTCAGTTAAACCGGACTCTTTGTTTTAGATAATCGCGATCCAAAATAAGTCCGAACCTGATAATTCGAATTTATGTGAACTACGGAAAAAAACAATGAATTATTTCATTTCCTGTAATCATAATGTAATCTCACAGGTCAAAATTTAACCGTTTTGAAACAAAATTGTAATATCCAAGAGAGATCTTTACACTCGAAAAGATTAAAGAATGTTAAAAATAGTTGAAATAAGTCAATCGTAAATCAAAAGTATAGATCCATGAATATCAGCGTATTACAAAAAGCTCTAATTTTTTTATTTTTAGTTAGTGTTATTGGTGAGCGGTTAACAGCTCAGAATGGGTTAGCAATTACAAATTCATCAACGTTTAAAGGAGCAGAATCTTCAGCTTCAGGTTCAGGTATAACCCTTTTTGAATTCCAGAGCTATGTTAGTGAAAATGAGATCGCATCAATTTCGCAAGATGCGTTGCAGGATCATGTTTTTGGTCAATTAATTGCGCGTAAAGTATTTCTTCTCGAATCGAAGTATACTTCACAGGTGCCAGTGATTCCAGGTAATCCCCAAACCAAAACTGTAATTCGAAAAGCGGTTATTTATGATGCTGTTCATAAGATGGAACACTATCTAAAGAAGTCGGTTCGAAAAGGGACTATGTCAACTGAAATTGCATCGGAATTATTCGATAAAGTATTAGATATCGCATTAAATGTTTACGCTGCAGATTCAACTAATTTCGAGAAAGCAATCAATAAAATTGATGATCCTGCTGAGTTAGTGGTGCTATTTACCAAGAGGGTAAATCTGGTTCTCTAGCCCGCTTAGACCCCTGTAAGATTTAAATTTTCACACAAATAAATTACATCCCTAAAAACTGTATCAATCCCGAATTATGTTCAAAAATCACAGTGTAATTACTTTTTAAATCCTTTATTAATTTTAAAAATCCTAGAAATGCAGAAATTTATTTTTTTAGTAATCACCTTCCTTCTATGTGGGAATTTAATATTTGCTCAAAAGGCAACTATTGAAGGAGTGGTGAAAAGCAAAAATGGGGAGCCGCTAGCTGGCGCTACCGTTTTAGCAAAAGGGACCACAAATGGCACCCTCACTGACGAAAAAGGTCATTTTACGATTAAAGCAGAATCGAATGAGACTCTAGTGGCATCGTTTATTGGCTTTGAATCTAAAGAAGCAACTGTTGGTGCTCAGAAAGTTATCAACTTTACGTTGAGCGAATTAAACGAGCAGATCTCTGAAGTAGTGGTTACTGCTTTGGGTATTGAGAAACAAAAGAGCACCATCGGGTTTGCAGTTGAAGACGTTAAAGGCAGCGAATTGGTTAAGGCGAGAGAGCCAAACCCAATCAACGCGCTAACAGGTAAGATCGCTGGTCTTACAGTTGGTTCTTCGACCGAAATGTTGGGAGCTCCAACTGTATTACTTCGTGGTTATGCACCTCTTTATGTTGTCGATGGTGTTCCTGTACAGACAGACACCTGGGATATTAACCCAGATGACATTGAAACCTATACTGTACTTAAGGGGCCTGCCGCTGCTGCGCTTTATGGATCGAGAGGTCAATTTGGAGCCATCCAGATTACCAGCAAACGTGGTTCAAAAGACAAACGTGGTTTCAACGCCGAATTTAACTCAAGCACCATGTTTGACGCCGGATTTATTGCACTACCTAATACTCAGGATTTATATGGCCCTGGAGATCATGGATCTTATGCTTTCGGAGATGGTAAAGGTGGTGGAAGTAATGATGCTGATTATGATGTATGGGGTCCTGCATTTAATGGACAGCTTATCCCACAATACGACAGCCCTGTAGTGAATGGTGTTAGAACTTCAACACCATGGACAGCACGTGGTAAAGACAACCTTAAACGGTTTATACAAACAGGATCGTTATCAACAAATAGTTTTTCTTTTGGTGCTACCACAGGAAAAGGAGATCTCCGTATGTCAGCATCACACAGTTATCAGAAAGGCATGGTCCCAAATACCGAATTGAATATGACCAATTTCAACCTTTCCGGTGGATACAATATTACTCCAAAGCTTCGCGTTGATGCAAATCTTGCATACGGAAGGCAATATACTCCAAATACTCCGGACGTTACATACGGTCCAAACAGTATTATTTATAACATTACCGTTTGGGCAGGTGCAGACTGGAATATTGATGACATGCGCAACTACTGGCAGCCGGGTAAAGAAGGGGTTCAATCAAACTACGAGGAGTATACCCGTTACCACAACCCTTACTTTATGTCGTATGAGTGGCTAAGAGGTCATTACAAGAATGATATGAAAGGTTACGCATCGCTTAGCTACAAATTCAATAACTACCTTAATGTACAAGCACGTACAGCGGTTACCACCTATGATCTTTTTAGATCTGAAAAGATGCCTTTCTCTGCTCACCCTTATGGACGTGAACAGGCTATGGGAGATTATAAAGAAGACAAACGTAATCTGTTTGAGAACAACTCAGATCTTTTACTCTCTTATGATCAATATGTACTTCCAAAATTAAGTATACATGCCACTGCCGGGGGAAACATTCGTACATATGAGTTCAGAAGTAGCTTTGCTGCAACGGATTACCTAAATGTTCCAAATTGGTACAACTTTAGCAACTCTAAGAATCCGGTAAAATCATATAACTATGACGCTCCAATGCAGGTATATAGTGTTTATGCTACTGCGGATCTTACCTACAACGATTTTGCCACCCTATCCTTAACAGGTCGCAACGATAAAAATTCAACCTTGCCATCAGCAAATAACTCCTATTTTTATCCTTCAGCTTCTGGTAGTTTAGAAATGTCAAAATTGATAACCATACCAAAAGTAAAATCTTGGAAACTTAGAGGATCGTATGCGAATGTAGGTAGTGCACTTACTCAGCGTAATATTGGACCAACATACACCCAATTGGGCACTCAACCATATGGTGATTCATATGGCACACTCTATTATTCTCCATATGATGGTCCTACATACCAGAATTCGTCATCATATAATACCAGCTTAATTCAAGGATTAACCTCAGCTTCATTTACAGGTACTATTTCAAATCCTAAATTAAAACCAAACTCGAGCTCAGCATGGGAGGCAGGAACAGATGTTGGAATGTTTGACAATAAGCTCCGATTTGATTTTACCTATTTCTCCAGTATCGACGGTCCACAAATCTTCAACCTTCCGATCTCCGGAGCGACCGGATTCAGTAGTGCATTGGTCAACGGTATCAAGATACAACGTAAAGGCTATGAATTTACTGTTGCAGCAACACCATTCCGGAATAAAGATGGCTTTAGCTGGGATATTTCGGCCAATTATTCAACCTATCAACAGTATTTAAAGGAGATCTATCCCGGAGTTGATAAATTAAATACCTTCCTAAAAGTAGGTGACAGAACGGATAAACTCTATGAAACAGCTTTTGTAAGGACCCCGGAAGGCAAGATTATTAACGATGGAAGTGGACGTCCAATCAGAAACTCCGTCAAACAATTCCTAGGAAACGCAAACTACGACTTTACAGCCGCGATTAACAACACATTATCTTACAAAAATTTCAGTTTGAAATTCCAATTTGATGGACGTTTTGGTGGAAAGATCCAGGATTATGTAGAGAAAAAAACATTTCAGGGTGGTCGTAACATAGCAACTGTTCAAGGTGCTATGGGAATCGCCCGATTAAATGATACGAAGGGAATTAAATCCTACGTCGGAGAAGGTGTTCAGGTTAGCAACAGCACTGCAATCCAATACGATTCTGACGGTAAGGTAACGAATTATGATAAGTTACAATTCGCACCAAATGCAACTGCTACGTATCTACAAGATTACTTAAGCCGATGGTCTGGAACGAACGAAGCAACATTGATTAGCAGAACATTCGTTAAACTTCGTGAAGTAGTCCTTACCTACACCTTACCTAAACGTTACTTGCAAGGTACTTTTATCAATCAGGCGAATATCTCTTTTGTTGGTCGTAACCTGCTCTATTTTGCAGCGAAACAAGATATGGATATCGAACAATATGCAGGTACAAACTTTGGATCAGATCTTCAAACTCCAACACAACGGAGAATTGGATTTAACCTGAATATCACATTTTAATAAGATCATAATTTAATTTTTGATTCATAGAAACATGAAAAATATATATTTATTATTAATCATCCTTCTGATTTCGGTGACATCCTGCCAGAAATTCTCAGATTTGGAAAAAGATCCGAACCGTCCCGGTCAGGTCCCACCATCTTTAGTTTTTACAAGCATTCTACATAGTAGCTATTATTCTCCCTGGAGCGATGTCTCCAGATGGAATCAGTTCTGGTGCAGTAATTATGCCTATTACAATGATCAGACTTACGACTGGACGAATACCGATTTCAACTTTGCACAACTTCAGAATATTAAACAGATGATTGCTGAGGCAAAACGGGTAAATCTGCCTGATAACAATCCATATTCTGCGTTAGGTAAATTCTTTACTGCCTATTTCTTTGTAGACATGTCTATGAAGTTAGGTGATGTCCCAATGACAGATGCATTAAAAGGATTGGAGAATACGCAGCCAAAGTACGACACTCAGAAAGCGGTGTTTAAACAAGCCCTAGCGTGGTTGGAAGAGGCAAATAGTGATCTTCAGCTATTGATTACTAATGGAGACAATACATTAGCCGGAGACTTTATGCTAGATAACAATTTAGTAAAATGGCAAAAAGTAGTTAATAGCTACAAATTAAGACTATTGATTACATTAAGCAAAAAAACATCCGATAATGATCTGAATATTGCATCGTCTTTCAGTGCAATCGTATCAAATCCATCAAAGTATCCGGTGATAAGCTCTTTGGATGACAATCTTAAATTTACATTTAATTCCTCGACAGAAAAATACCCTCTGAATCCCGATGAATATGGTAAGACAGCAACACGTAACAACATGTCTGCAACCTATCTAAATACATTAGCAGCGTTAAAAGATCCACGAACATTTATCGTAGCTGATCCTGCAGCAGCAAAAATCAACGACGGTTTTCATGCAACTGATTTTGAAGCTTATGTTGGCGCCAATTCAGGAGAAAGTCTTGATGATATGTCTGTTAAGATGCTTAATGGCGAATACTCTGCAATTAGCAAAAACCATTACTATGGAAGCTACACCGGAGAACCATGTATTCAAATTGGATACGCTGAAGTGTGCTTTAACATCGCAGAAGGTATTAACAGAGGATGGGCAAGTGGAAACGCAGAAGCCTATTATACAAAAGGGATACAAGCATCATGGGCGTTCCACGGTGCTAGTGTAGATGCAAATTGGGATGCTTATTATGCGCAGCCAACGGTTAAATATAGCAGCGACAACGCTACTGCATTAACACAGATCCTGACTCAAAAATACCTTGCATTCTTTAATAACTCAGGCTGGGAAGCATACCGTAACGCACGCCGTACCGGAGTTCCAACTTTCTTAACAGGAGTGGGTACCGGAAACAGTGGACGTATTGCTAAGAGGTTCCAGTATCCAAGTTCTGAGAGAACAACAAATGCTGCGAACTATAATGCAACTTTAACGAGCCAATTTGGAGCAGCTACAGACGATATCAATAGCGAAATCTGGATTTTCAAACAATAATCCAAGAGTAATTCAATAAGACAAACCCCTGTTAGAATAACTTCTGACAGGGGTTTGTTAGTTAAAGTGCATTTGCTGTATGCACCACCTCCAGATTGCGCTGACCAATCTCCAGTGCTTCAAGATTAAGGGGTATTAATTTATGATATCTTTCCGGAAGTGACTTCTCGAGCCCTTTCTTAACATTCTCAAGTTTAACAACGGGCTTAGCTTTTAGGAAAGCCCCCAAAACGATCATATTAAAGGTCATGGCATTTCCCATCTCAACGCAAAGACGAGCTGCTTCAATGCGAAGAATCGTAATATCTGTTCGCGTAGGATGATGAATAATACCATTCGGATCATACAGAAGTGTGCCGACCGGCTTTACCGCTGACTCGAACTTAGTCATCGATTGTTGATTTAGGATTATGACTGTATCGAATTGATGAAGTATCGGAGAACTGATTTTTTCGTCACTTAAAATCACGGTAACATTAGCTGTTCCTCCGCGCATCTCAGGACCATACGAGGGGAACCAGGCCACCTCCTGATCTTGTATAACTCCAGAATAGGCGAGGATTTTTCCCATCGAGAGAATCCCTTGTCCGCCAAAACCTGCAATGATAATCTCTTCAGTCATGGTAATCTGATTTAAGACTCATATTACTTACTCTTGATCCTGTATAACCCAGAGTCGGCACGTTTACTATCTTTAAGATCTCCCAACGGATAATGAGGGAACATATTCTCCTCCATCCATTTATTCGACTCCACGGGAGAGAGCTTCCAGCCTGAGCTGCAGGTCGCCACAATCTCGACAAAGGCGGTCCCGCAATTTAGCCGCTGAATTTCAAAAGCTTTTCGGATCGCCTTTTTCGCCCTTCTGACAGCAGCAGCAGTATGGACGCTCTGCCGCGTAACATAAGCTGCTCCGGGCAACTGAGCTATCAAATCAGTAATCTTCAGCGGATAGCCATTGATATCAACATTTCGGCCAAAAGGGGTCGTAGAAGTGACCTGTCCAACCAACGTTGTCGGGGCCATCTGCCCTCCGGTCATTCCATATATGGCATTATTAATAAATAGCATTACAATATTCTCGCCGCGATTGACGGCATGCAAGGTTTCAGCGGTTCCAATAGCGGCTAAATCACCATCACCCTGATACGAGAAGACCATCTTTTCAGGCATCAATCTTTTTATCGCGGTAGCTACGGCGGGAGCTCTTCCATGAGCGGCCTCCTGCCAGTCGATATCGATATATTTATATGCAAAAACAGAACAACCCACCGGAGTAACCCCTATCGACTGTTCCTGGATACCCATCTCTTCAATGACCTCGGCAATAAGCCGTTGCACAACGCCATGACTACATCCGGGGCAGTAGTGCATAATATCGTCATTGGTAAGGGGAGATTTGGCATAAACCAGATTTTCCGGAGCTATGATCTCATTAATTTTTTCGATTACACATGCCATAGTGATGATTTTAGAAATATTGATTCAGCGCATCCTCTACCTCATCCGGAGTAGGCACTACCCCTCCCATTCTGCCAAAATATTCGACCCGTGTTACCCCATTCACCGCCAGACGAATATCATATACCATCTGTCCGGCATTAAATTCAACCGAAATAAAACATTTTACGTTGGAGGCATAGTGGGCAATGATTTTATCTGGGAAAGGAAATAACGTGATTGGTCGAATTAATCCTACTTTAACCCCTTTCGCCCTGGCTATCTGAACCGTTTTCTGACAAATCCGGGCAGCCGAGCCAAAAGCAACCAAAATATATTCAGCATCATCGCAATCTATGACTTCATACCTTACTTCATCTTGTTTCATTTGGAGATATTTTGCCTGAAGTCGCAGGTTGTATTTTTCCATCATTAACGCATCCATTTCGAGTGAAGTGATGACATGCTTTTTACGATCTGCTGTTTTACCTGTAGTCGCCCATCCACCGGAGAGAGCCTGAATTTGTTCGTTTGTCCAGCGTGGGCGTTGCTCTATCAGGGTTACTTTCTCCATCATCTGACCGATAACCCCATCGGCGAGTATCATAACCGGATTTCGGTATTTAAAGGCTAATTCGAAACCAAGAATCACAAAGTCGTGCATCTCCTGAACAGATGCGGGTGCGAGCACGAGTAACGAATAATCGCCATGCCCTCCCCCTTTGGTTGCCTGGTTATAATCGGCTTGCGAAGGTTGAATGGTTCCCAGTCCGGGGCCTCCGCGTTGCACATTAACGATTACACACGGCAGTTCTGACCCTGCGAGATAGGAGATTCCTTCGGCCATCAGGCTAATACCCGGACTTGAGGAAGATGTCATCACACGCTTTCCAGCTCCGGCACCACCATACACCATGTGAATAGAGGCGATCTCGCTCTCTGCCTGTAAAACAACCATGCCGGTGGTTTCCCACGGACGAAGCGTCATCAGTGTCTCCATTACTTCAGATTGGGGTGTTATCGGATAGCCAAAATAACCATCACACCCACAGCGAATTGCGGCTTCTGCAATTACCTCATTCCCCTTCATCAACCTTAACTCTCCCATAATCAGAGGTTAAAAATTAGTTAGTGAACTATTCGCAAGCGATAAACTGAGATACAACTGTCGGGGCATACTGCCGAGCAATTGGCACAACCGTTACAATTTTCGGGGATTTGCATGTAACAGAAGTGGTAACCCCGATTATTAACGCTACGGTTAAGCATAAGGGTAAGGGTTGGACAAGCCTCGACACATAGGCTGCATCCTTTGCATTTTTCAATGTCTACAACAACTGCACCACTGACTTTTGCCATCTTATAAAGATGTTTATTTAAACGTTAAATTTCTGAATAGGCCCAAAATTGGGAAAGAGCTCTATTCAGCTGCGCAAGGGAAATCGGCATTAAATCGTTGAAGTCTGATCGCCAAATCCCCGAATTGTTCTCTTTTCACACTCGACACACAAGCTCTTAGTCCCTCTTTGGTACTACCTGTGTTTCCAAGCGATATAGCACTTATTCCGTAATAAAGTAATTTATGCATCAACGCTGCCCCGGTCATCTTGGGGTAGCCAATCGTAAAATAAAATCCATCCCCGACAGGTTGGTCGAGATCTGAGTCATAAACAATCTGAAATCCGTTGTCGAGAAACAGCTGTTTCATAATCTTTGCCTTTTGACTGTATTCCTTTACCTCTTCGATAAAGTTAAATGTTCCATCACTGGCTCCTTTAAACATTGCAGCAAGGGCATATTGAGCTGAATGCGATGTCCCTGATGTTAAAGCGTATAACACACGATGGACCACTGCATTTCCAAATCCGTGAACCTTAAGTCTCTCCTCAAGATAAGGGAAATGACGATGATACAGAGAATCAGAGATCACCATCATTCCGATTCGCTGACCCGCATAAGAGAACACCTTAGAGCTGGATATCAACAAGATAAAGTTATCTGTGTAGTTCGCTACGGTCGCCTGATAAGGTGGTTGACCCGGGCGCGAAAGATCGATTCTAAAATCCATTCCAAAATAGGCCAGGTCCTCAATGATTACAACGCCATACGTATTGGCTAATTCTCCAATTACAGAGAGTTCCTGCTCGTCGAAACAAATCCACGCAGGGTTATTTGGATTGGAGTAAATGATACAGTTGATATCCCCTTTTGAGAGATACGATTCTAACTTATCTCTAAGCTTGTCTCCTCTGAAATCAAACACATCAAAGGTCTTATATTTGTGCCCCATAACAAGCATCTGTTGTTTTTGTACTGGGAAGCCCGGATCGATAAATAGCGCCGTGTCGCGTTCTTTATAACAACTTCCTGAGACTAAAAAAGCAGCATAACTCCCCTCCATAGAACCCACCGTCGGAACACATCCTTCTGGTTTAACATCAATATCCATAAAGAGTTTCACAAAACGTGAGGTCTCGTCTTTAAGAGACTGAATTCCATCAATACGAGGATAGGCAGAGGCGACATTATTTTGCAAGGCTTCTATCTCTGCATTTACCCCTAGTTGGGTTGGGGGTAAACCGGGTAT
Organism: uncultured Bacteroidia bacterium; assembly: GCA_903907075.1. Taxonomy (GTDB): domain Bacteria; phylum Bacteroidota; class Bacteroidia; order Bacteroidales; family Prolixibacteraceae; genus JAAFHB01. The sequence goes on along the minus strand of CAIVMQ010000058.1, from coordinate 13,015 downwards.
TCCCATCTCCATACGGATATAACGTTCTCCGGTAGCTGCTTCTATACTAGTTACAAGTTGAACAATCTCGCGAATTGATGCATTCCCAATATCAGGAACATCGAGTTCTTTGATCTTGCGCTCAACAAGTTCGTAGTCTATTGGAGTATTCATCTATTTTTAAAAATTACAACTCATTTCGTAACTGCTCAACCCATCCAGCGAGCCGGCTCTCTGTTAACTCAGGCTCAAAATCTTCATCAATGGGTAGTCCCAGAAACTGACTCTGTTCAAGGGCTTCCGAATCCTGAAAATCGTAACCTTCAGAGGAGACGCGTCCAATAATTTGTCCTCCATTTTGGATCACCGTCTTAGCAAGGATACCCATAGAATTAACAAAATGATACGCATAGGTGATATGGTCGCCCAATCCAAAAACAGCAACTTTCTTACCGGTAAAATCGAAAGATGTAACCACAGGCATAAATTTAGACCAGTCGATATTTCCGAATTTCTGATCCCAAGTATCTCGGCCGATTGTCGAGATACCAAAAATAAGGATGTCATAACGAGACAAATCCTCATTTGTTGCCCTATTGATAGGGATAAGATCGGGATTTAAATACTCAATTTTAGTTGCTAATAAATTGGCAACACGGTGCACTGATCCCCCCTCCGGTCCGAAAAAAATAGCTGCTTTTCCCATGGCTCAGAATTTATTCATTGTGTATTGCGACTTCTCCGCGACAATATTCTCCCAGTATTGCAAGGCTTGATACATTCTTTAGAACCATATGAATGGCTCTTTCGTAATTATCTATAGAATCCCATTCCACATCAACGTGAAAGGAATACTCATTGGGTTTACCAATAATAGGCAACGATTGAATCTTCGTGAGATTAATCTCATTCTCGGCAAGGGTATTCAAAACCTTGGCCAATGCTCCGTGGAAATGACCCACTTCAAAGCATATGGAGGCTTTATTTGAATTCTGAAATGCCGGTGAATGTTTTGCCAAAATAAGAAACCGCGTATAGTTCTTTTTATTACTCTCTATCCCTTTGTCGATAACCTCTAGTCCATAGAGCTGTGCCGACCTCAGATTGCTTATTGCAGCAGCATAGGTGATCTTCTCTTTGGCTATCAAACGAGCTACAGCAGCATTATCCCCAAGCTCCTTTGTTTCAACGTGGGGGAAGTATTTTTCGATATATTCGGCACATTGCAAAAATGATACCGGATGGGAATAGATCTCTTTAATATCTTTTTTACGCACTCCGGGAAGCACCATTAAATTCATCTGTATATGAATATAAATCTCACCGATGATACGCAGATGGTAATCGCGTATCAACGAATAATTTTGAAGAATGCTTCCTGCAATAGAATTCTCTATAGCCAAAACCGCATAATCAACTTTATCCTGATCAATTAACTCGCAAACACTGCGAAACGATTTACATTCAACGACCTCAATCTCTTCGTCAAAATATCGTCTGGCGGCATCTTCGTGAAATGAACCCTGTATCCCTTGAATTGAAACTTTTTTCACACAACTATTTTATTTAACCGAACTGAATTATTTTGGACGCAATGTAAAAAAAATCTCTGGAATAACTTCAAATCATTCGTCATGTAAGAGAAGAAATACGCTAATTTAGGATCAAAATTGATAGGTAAAGACTCTTTTGGGAGTATAATTACCATTCTACAAAATTCTATACCGTTTCATGCAGGTAAAATCAACAAATACTTCTTTATGGTTTAGAGCACTGTTAATATTTTTAAAATAAGGCAATAGTCATAAAAGATACAACGCACGAAAATATCTTAGAGCAAGAGGTTTTAAAATTGGGGTGTACTGCACCTAAGCTGTAACGAATAAAAATATTTTGATATGTCTTAAAATAAGAATAAAGATTAGGGTTATGCGAACCGAAACACCAAATGAGTTAATTTTACGCAAATCAAGGATAACCAGAAAGTAAATTTGAATATCTAAGACTTTGGTATCGGTTAGGAGATAAAATGAAATCTCACGACCTAAAAGTTCCTAAAAAGAACGTTAACAAGCGAACACAATTAATGCGCAATAAATCAAAAAAACAGATAGAATAAGTTAATTATTCCAACCTAATTATTTCAAAATGGCTCAATGATGATGAGAAAACTTCAAATCCTTTTCCTTTTTATTCCCTTTACTTGGTCACTGAATCTGAGGGCTTTGCCGGAAATAGGAAACACTATTTCTGATGAAATTTCCGATACAACAGTTATTAACCAACAGCTGTCTACCGATTTTCTGATTCCCCAAAAACATCAATACCATCAAACGCTCACGATGAAGCTGTTTCTATCGCAGGCATTATTTGACGGGAAACATAAACTACGAGACAATGGAAAATCTGAGGTATTTCTCAACTATAATCAGGCACTTGAAGTTATCCGCAAAATTGACAATCTAACACTGGGCATTCCCAAGATCATCTATCTCGTTGGCTGGCAATACAATGGGCATGATTCAAAATATCCTGCCTGGTTTGAAGGGAATGAAAGGCTCAAAGGAGCAGGTGACTCAAATTCTTTTGAAAGTTTGAAACGCCTGATGAAAGACGCCGAAAAGTATCACACCACATTAAGTCTTCATATCAATATGCTCGATGCCTATGAAGACAGTCCATTATGGGATGAGTATCTGAAAAATGATATCATAGCCAGAAATAGTGACGGATCCGTAAGGGAAGGTGAATGGGGTCATCCTATCAGTTATGCTCAGGAATGGAAAACAGGATTCGCGCAAAAGAGAATCGACAGGCTTTGTGAACTCCTCCCCCTGGAAAAATCTGGAACAGTCCATATTGATGCATTCCACTCCTGGCCGCCTATTCCTATCGTTGACTCAAATGGCAAAAGTCGTATCGACTTCACTAAAGGCCCCATAAGCCCATATCTGAAATTCACAGTTCAGGATGAAACCGAAGCGCAACGAAAGATTTTCAAATACTGGGCTTCCAAGGGCATTGATGTTACTTCGGAGGGTGTCGATTTTTTACGCGAATCGGCTTTTGAAGGTTACCAACCTATGGCCTGGTATTATGGCGGACTTCAAAATTATCTAACATGGCCGGCTTCGTATTATTGCGGTGGGGAGGATAACAGCGAATGGGGAAAATTATTCGGATCTAGCATGCACGGTGAAGATATTATCAAAAATGATGCCCAAACCTTATCGGGATTTAAGGAACAATTCTGCCTCAAGACCGTTGTCTGGTATTACCTGAATAGATTAAACCGGTTATATTTAATCACGAATGGGAAAAACAAAACGGTTCAATTTTCAGATGACGTCAGTACAATCATTTCAAAAAAGAGATTCTCTGTTATTAGAGGTAAAAATAAACTGGTTGACAACACTGATTTGGTAATCCCAGCCCTATGGATTGGAGATCATACGCTGATCGCATACAGTAAGAATGGGTATAAAAATAAATATTGGGATATTCCCGAAGATTGGAAAGAAGAGGATAGCATAAAAATCAATCGGTTAACCATTGATGGAAAAACCTTTTTGGGGAATGGCAAAATTGATCATCATAAAATAAAGCTCTCAATGGGTAAAGATGAAATGATTGAAATCGAAAGTAAGTAGTTTTCACAAATCAACTAGGATTATATTAGGCATGCGTGTAAACTTTTTATCAAGGCGAAGGTGACAATGTTTCAACATTATACTCAGATCAACTTAGGAACAAAAGAGAAAGGCCTCGAAGCCCATTTAAGGTAGCATCTGATCACTAACAGGAACTTTTATTCATCCAGAATAGCATAGAGACTAATTTACGAAAACAATTTGGGATGGTAAAGCCTTAATCGTTTAGATTAAAAGTAAACAACGATTACATTCGCAATACAATATCAGAAAATAATTTTTCAAATTGTTGAATTTCTGTAGAAGGGATAATTTCAAGCAATCTTTCTTCACATTCCGAACGTACGTTATCAATTTTATTGCGAATCGACTTACCTTTAGCCGTAAGACAAAGCTTTATCGCTCTGCGATCAAGATCGTCCGTTTTTCGGTCTAAAAAGCCGTTTACAACCAACTTATCGACCACACGACTGATCCGCGAAAGCGATAAGCCCATATGCTTTGCAAGCTCAGGACTACTTATCACCTGACAATTACTAAGAGAACTAAAAAAAAGCAATTCTGATTGTGAGATTTTCAGATCCTCCATTAACTTTAAATCGACCTGAACACATTTATTCTTTAACTCATAAATCATGCTCATTAAGTGAGAATTGGCCTCCATATTTTCAATCGTTTATTTTTACAAAAATACGAAGATGACAACTATTTCCAAACACATTTTTTGCTAGTAGCAAATTTATTTTTCGCTCTGTTTTTTAATTATGAATTATTTTATTATATTTGCAGAACAATTATTGCTATTAGCATATAGTTTTTTAATTTTTAAAGTAAATATTATGGCACTTGAGCATTTAACGAAAGAGAGTTTCAAAGAGAAGGTGTTCAACTTTGAATTAAACAAGGAGTGGAAGTTTGAAGGCAACGTTCCGGTCATTATTGATTTTTATGCCAGTTGGTGTGGGCCATGCAAGACTCTTGCTCCTATTCTTGAGGAGCTACAAACGGAATATGGGTCTAAACTGACAATTTTCAAAGTAAATACAGAAGACGAGCACGAGCTATCGGCGATGTTTGGGATTCAGAGTATCCCTTCGATATTATTTGTCCCCACTGAAGGTCAACCTCAGATGGCATTAGGAGCTTTGCCTAAGGAGAGTTTCAGGAGTGCAATCCATGATGTCTTAAAGGTTGCAGCAAATTAAGAGTATAATTAACCTATTAACTAAAATTAATAACAAAATAATAGACCAAGTCGTGGATTGAATCTACGGTTAGAATAAAATTAGAACGTAAAAAACTAAGTATGAAACAAGAAATAAGTATCTCGTGGAAAGATGGGATGGCCTTTGAAGCGGAAGTAAATGGTCATAAGCTACTATTAGATGCCACTGAACAATTTGGTGGCAGGGATCTTGGACCGAGGCCAAAGGCATTAATGCTTGTGGCGCTGGCGGGATGCACGGCAATGGATGTAGTATCCATATTAGCAAAAATGAGGGTTGATCTTGATAATTTTGATGTTAAAGTTGAAGGGGAGCAATCTGAGGAGCAGCCTATTCATTATACGAGCATGCATATTATCTATGAGTTTTGGGGGAAAAATCTTCCTGAGGATAAGCTAGAAAAAGCGATTAACCTCTCACACGAGCGATATTGCGGTGTTTCGGCTGTCTATCGCAAGGCTATGCCGGTAACTCATTCGTTTATCGTTCACGATACAACAGAGGAATAATTTGCCATAATAAGGCAATTGTAAATTAGTATGTAAGTTTATGCTTGCTGGCATAAACGGTTTAGGTCATCACTTTGGGGTTTATAAACGTCTTCTTTCAATCTTTCTAAAATCATATCATCCATTTAGGTTTAAGACGACAAAGCACTTAACAATCATTTTTCAATAAGAAGCGCAATGATAATGACTGCGCTTCTTATTGAAAAATAGGGAAAGCATTGGGCTCATCCGAAATCACTCATTTTTATTCTATTAAACTCAGAACTTGTATCCCAGACCTAAGGCAAAACCCAGGTTATGTTTTGAGTAGGTTTCTGAATAATTACCATAGGTTCTATCGACAAAAGGTTTTGTTGCGTCTTTGGCATTAGAAACAATAGCACCTGCATCCACATTAAAGTTAGGGGTAAGTTTAATTTCAAATCCGCCACCAAAACTATTAATCACATTATTATAATAGCTAAAATCGCTCTGAAACTGAGGATAGACACCCATCGAGGTGCGCAAGTAACCGCAGCTGACAGCCAATATATTGGTTAATTGATATTGGGTACCTACGGCCACTTCCCATGCATTATGATCAATTACACGTGGTTCATTGTAAATATTCATACCCCAGTCAACCCCTTTGTCGTAGTAATGGTTAAATGAACCGGAAAGAGTAAGTTTTGAGATTTTATAATCCGCACCAACTGAGAAGATCGCAGGAATATCCCTTACTGTTTTTTTCGCATCTGTAAATAAACCTGTATCATCAACTTTAGTCTTGTTTGTAAGTGTCATTTTAGTCATAAATTCATACTTTATACCAATATTAAGGTTCTCTATTGGTTTGATGTCCAACCCAATAATTGGGGTAATTCCTGCGCCGGTTTGGCTAGATTCAACGAGCTTATCATGTAACTGACCTGCTGTTGCCGTCATTATATCAGCTTGGCCGTTAATCGCAGCCGCTCCAGCGTTGAATGTTGCCTGAATTGCGGAAACACTCATTTGGTCAACCTCCGACTGTGTTTTTCCCGCAAGCTTTATTAAGCCCTGTTCAAGTGCAGTTCGCTGTTCCAGCGATATATAATTAAACCTCTGAACTTGTGCCAAGGTATAACCACCTCCACCTAGTAAGATTAAAGGCTGAACACTTACTGCTGCACCGGTCGCCTGAGCTGACATCCCATGTAATATTCCGGGGACTTCAGTTCCAAGAAAGGCAGCTGCATTTTTAAATTCTCCATTTACTCTAACTGCAATATTACTCAGATGACCCTGATAGCGACTCTTAGCAAGCACATAACGTAGTCCTCCATAAACAGAGAAAACATTATTAATCTTAACTGAAGCCCCACCTTGCATACCCCAATTATGAGACTCTCCCTTAAAATAGAAGTCACTACTATAACCGTCAACCTTCATTCCTATTTTATTTAACCCTGATAATTTAACTGGAAGTGTGGATATACTCTTATCAAAAGAGGGAAGTCCATTTCCGAATTCACCACTTGCTCCTCCACCGTTAGGACCAAAACCAAGTGATAGGGCAAACTTTTCCTTTTTATAAACTGCAAATGCAGATGGGAATATCGGCATAGCTAATTTCCCCTCAAATTTACTGTTGTTTAGTAAGGGGAAGCCACTTTCAATGGATTTAGTTTGAAAAATACTCTGGTTATGAACACTGATATAAAAACCATTATCCATCAGCATAAGCCCTGCCGGATTGTAATAGACAGCATCAATCGATGTCGAAGCATTACGTGATAACATTCTAATATATTGTGCACTTTGATTTCCAATCGTCAGTAATCCTCCTGCAAAAGTCTGGTTAAAAAACCATATTGCTCCAGTCAAAATTATTATTTTTTTCATCTATTTTAGTTCAATTAGTAGATCATATATAATAAAAGCAGCCACAATGTAATAACTTGCTTCTTAATAGATGCTATAATATGAAAAAATAATTTAGCTGACAATCAAAGCCAATCGCAAATAGATTAACAGGCATAAAATATATTATTAGAGCACCTGATTTTAACAGTATCCGAAGTGTTTATTATAAGAATAGCGTATAATAATCATTATCCCAAATTTGGGCACAAAAAAGAGTGACTAATCTGAAGACAGTATAGATTTGTCACTCTTCCGGATGAAAATGACAAAAAGCGGTTGAATTCCGAAGCGGTAAATTGATTTAGTAACTATAATCCTTAATTTCAAAATAAGCCTGAGGATGCAGGCATGCAGGGCAAATCAATGGGGCTTTGAAGTCCTCATGCAGAAATCCACAGTTTCTGCATTTCCATACTACCTTATCTGATCTTTCAAATACTTTCCCATCATTAAGGTTTGAATGGAATATGCGGTAGCGCTCTTCATGACCTTTTTCAACCTTTAAGATTAACTTGAATGCGGTGGAGACCTCAGCAAAGCCCTCCTCTTCTGCGATTTTTGAGAAATCAAGATAGAGGTGGGTCCACTCTTCATTCTCACACTCCGCCGCGGCTTGTAAATTTTCGAGTGTTGATCCGATTACTCCTGCAGGATAGGTTGCCACGATCTCGACATATCCCCCTTCGAGGAACTTATAAAACCGTTTGGCATGTTCTTGTTCATTCGCGCTACTCTCCTCAAAGATTGCAGCTATTTGCTCCAACCCCTCTTTCCTGGCTTGCTTCGCAAAATAATCGTATCTCATTGCAGCCTGCGCTTCTCCAGCAAATGCTTTTAGAAGATTTTGCTCAGTTCGCGATCCGTTAATACTTTTCATTATACAATTTATTAAGATTTATAAAGCCTGATGATGATCCCTGGATTTAAAATCTTTTAGTATTAAAGTTACCCAAAAAATTCGAAAATCGAACAATCTCATAATTCAAATTAAAAGCAGGGAAAAAATGGCAAAAAAATAGGGGATTATTAGTCCCCAATTTGATATGCGATATAAATGGAATTAAATTCCTGCTTTTTCTTTGAACCATTCAAGAGTTTCTGAAGATGGTCTCTCGAGAGGTAGATTGTACATCCGATCCCAGACTAGTTGAGCTAAAACACCTAATGCGCGACTCACGCCAAACATTACTGTGTAGAAGAAATATTCAGAGATTCCGTAGTGCTGTAAAAGGGCTCCTGAGAACGCATCAACATTTGGCCATGGATTTTTAACTTTTCCCAACGACTTTAAGATTGGCGGAACGATATCATAAAGCATATTTACGATATTAATTAGGTGATCGTCGCTGATGTATTTCTCTGCAAACATCTGTTGAGCGGTAAAACGTGGATCGGTAACACGCAATACGGCGTGACCATAACCAGGTATAACTTTACCTTCAGAGATTGTTTTACGCACATAGGCCTCGATTTTTTCACGAACAACAGCTGCGTCTTTATCATCGCCAATAACTTCGATCATCTCATAGATCCAGAACATAACCTCCTGATTCGCATATCCATGCAATGGACCGGCTAATCCTAGCATACCGGCAGCATACGAATAATATGGATTACTTAAGGCAGATCCCACAAGATGGGTAGCATGAGCAGAGACATTACCTCCCTCATGATCGGCATGAATACACATATACATCCGGAACAAGCGATAAATTTCTTCGCTGTCATAGCCCATCATATGAGCAAAGTTAGCAGCCCAATCTAGGTTTGGATCAGGCTCGATAAATGTACCATCTTTAAAAGTACGACGATAGATATAGGCAGCTATAACAGGGAGGCGAGCTATAAGATTCATTACATCTTCATAGGTTGTATCCCAATAGTCGTTTTTACTAATTCCTGAACGATGCGCCTTTTGAAACAATGAGTCAGTAGCCATAGCGATAATCGCTGTACTAAACTGAGTCATTGGTTTTGCCTCGAGAGGCATTGCATCAATAACTTTCTTAACATGATCTGGAACATGGCTGCGTTCAAACCAATCTGCGCTTAAAGATTTAACCTCATCGAGGGTAGGTAGTTCTCCCAGCAGCATCAAATAGAAAAGACCTTCAGGTAATGGCTCGCCTTCCGGATTAATTTTAGGGAGTAATTCCTGAAGCTCCTGGATAGAATATCCTCTATATCGAATCCCATTTTCAGGATCTAATTTAGAAGTAACCGTTAGTAAGCTTGTCATACCCTTCATGCCGGTAAGAATCTGGTCAATATTTACGGATTCTACAACAATATCGCCAAATTCGCTAATTAGTCTCTTTACAATTGCCCGCTCTTTCTCCCCTTTTTCAAGTAATTTTTTCTTAATGTTGTCCATCTAAGTATTCAAAAGTTTTTCCAAATATATATAATATTCCTAAATAATTAGTCTTAAATAGACCAATGTTCATATTTTAACAAAATCCAATGAAAAAAGTTGTTTAAAATAAAAATAAAACAAAAAAAAGGCAACATATAGTCTATGTTGCCTTTAAAATCTTCAAAATTAAATTATTTCGCGCTTTCTCCAGCATCTTCATCTACTTCGGAAGCTTCAGAGATTACCCTTTCAGCTTCTGCTGCCGGAGCAGCTTCAGGTGCTTCAACTTCAGGTACTTCAGCTTCTATGGCTGGAGCAACTTCAGGTGCTTCAACTTCAGGTACTTCAGCTTCTATGGCTGGAGCAGCAACAGGTGCTTGAGCAGCAACAGGTGCTTGAGCAGCTGTCTCCTGTTTCGGAGTTTCAGCTTCGGTTGAATCTGATTTCTTTCGCGATCTCCGTTTTTTGCCAACCTCTTTTTTGCTGGTTGATAACATGTTTTCGTTATAGTCGACCAATTCGATAATACACATCTCTGCGTTATCTCCAAGTCTGTTACCAACTTTAAGAATTCGGGTATAGCCTCCCGGACGGTCACCTATTTTAATCACAATATCCCTGAATAGTTCTGTGACTACAGTTTTACTTTGCAGTAAGCTGAACACTTCACGACGGTTGTGAGTCGTATCGATTTTTGCTCGTGTAAGTATTGGTTCTACATAAACCCGCAATGCTTTAGCTTTGGCCAGAGTGGTTGAAATTCTCTTGTGAAGAATTAGTGAATTTGCCATATTAGCCAACATCGCATGCCGATGAGAACTTGTTCTACCTAAATGATTGAAACTTTTTCTATGTCTCATTGCTATTATTCCTTGTCTAATTTATACTTACTGATATCCATCCCAAAACTTAAGTTCAGGTTAACCAATAGATCGTCAAGTTCTGTTAATGATTTCTTTCCGAAATTCCGGAATTTCAATAAGTCGTTGCGATTATAAGTTACCAACTCACCCAGGGTATCAACATCAGCTGCTTTAAGGCAATTTAATGCCCGTACAGAAAGATCCAGATCAACTAAGCGATTTTTAAGAAGTTGGCGCATATGAAGAATCTCTTCATCGAACTCTTCGTTGGCGAATTTTTCATCCGAATCAAGTGTGATTTTCTCGTCAGAGAAGAGCATAAAATGATAAATCAAGATTTTAGCTGCTTCCTTCAAGGCATCTTTAGGATAGATAGATCCGTCAGTAGTGATTTCGATTAATAATTTTTCGTAGTCGGTTTTCTGCTCGACACGATAATTTTCGATATCATACTTCACATTTTTAATTGGGGTGAAGATAGAGTCGATTGGAATGACTCCGAATTCCTCCTCTACAGGTTTGTTCTCTACGCCGGGAACATAACCGCGACCCTTTTCGATTGATAGTTCAATCTGAAGTTTCACTTCTGGTTCCATGTTGCAGATTACCAATTCAGGATTAAGGACCCTGAAACCTGTGATAAAGTTATTGATATCTCCGGCTTTGAAGGTATCCTGACCAAAAATAGTCACAGAAACTTTCTCATTGTCAAAGTCATCAACAACCTTCTTGAAACGGATCTGTTTCAAGTTAAGGATCATTTCGGTTACATCCTCTATTACACCGGGGATTGTAGAGAATTCATGCTCTACCCCTTCTATTTTAATCGTTGTGATTGCGTACCCTTCTAACGATGATAACAAAATCCTGCGCAGGGCATTACCGATAGTAATACCATAACCAGGTTCGAGGGGACGAAATTCGAATTTACCAATTCGATTATCGGACTCGATCATTATCACCTTATCCGGCTTCTGGAAAGCTAAAATTGCCATAAACCTAAATGTTATTTTATTTCGAATATAATTCGACGATTAATTGTTCCTTGATATTTTCCGGAATCTCATCGCGGCTAGGAACATTCAAGAATTTTCCCGATTTTGTTTCACCATCCCATTCTAACCAAGAGAATTTATTGTGGCGGTGTGTAGCTAAAGCATCAGTAATGGCAACAAGCGATTTTGATTTCTCACGAACACTTACCACTTCACCTGCACGCAGTGTATAGGAAGGGATATTTACAACAGAACCATTAATAACAATGTGTTTATGAGACACCAGCTGACGGGCAGCGGCGCGAGTCGGAGCTATTCCGAGACGATAAACAACATTATCTAAACGGCTCTCAAGAAGCTGAAGAAGTACAGTTCCGGTAACCCCTTTGTGCGAATGTGCCTTTTCAAACAGGTTGCGAAATTGACGTTCTAAAACACCATACATGTATTTAGCCTTTTGTTTCTCTTTAAGCTGAGTTCCATATTCTGAAACTTTTTTCCGGCGTTTGCTGTTTCCATGCATCCCCGGAGGAAAATTCTTATGTTCGAAAGCCTTATCGGGACCGTAAATTGCTTCCCCGAACTTTCTGGAAATCTTGGACTTTGGACCAATATATCTTGCCATGTGATTTTACGTTTAAATTACCAATTAATTAGACACGACGACGTTTAGGAGGACGGCATCCATTATGAGGCAATGGAGTAACATCAACAATTTCAGTTACCTGAATTCCTACATTAGCCATTGCCCGAATAGCAGACTCACGCCCGTTTCCCGGTCCTTTAACAAAAACCTTAACCTTGCGTAAACCAAGGTCAAAGGCAGTCTTAGCACACTCCTCAGAGGCCGTTTGAGCCGCATAAGGGGTGTTCTTTTTCGATCCTCTAAATCCTTTTTTACCTGCCGAAGACCACGATATGACTTCTCCATTATTATTGGTCATCGAGATGATGATATTATTAAAAGAGGAAGATACATGAGCCTGTCCTACAGGTTCAATGTTAACAACCCTTTTCTTAGATACTCCAGTCTTTTTTGCCATTTTTACTTACAATTATTTAGTGGCTTTTTTCTTATTAGCAACTGTTTTCTTTCTACCCTTACGTGTTCTGGCATTATTCTTTGTACTCTGCCCACGAACCGGTAAACCGATACGATGACGAATTCCACGATAACATCCGATATCCATTAATCGCTTAATCGAGATCTGATATTCAGAGCGTAATTCTCCTTCTACTTTGTAACTTTCCGTAATTACCTTACGAATTGCACCTAGCTGCTCATCATTCCAATCACTAACCTTGATGTTTTTATCAACACCAGCTTTATCGAAAATCAATTGTGAGCGGCTACGGCCTACCCCATAAATATAAGTCAAGGCAATTTCACCCCTCTTATTATTTGGTATATCTACGCCAACTATACGAGCCATATTCTTATACGAATTAAAAATCTTACAAAATTAACATATTATCCCTGACGTTGTTTAAACTTGGGATTTTTTTTGTTGATAACGTAGAGACGCCCTTTACGGCTGACAATCTTACAATCT
>CAIVMQ010000057.1 GCA_903907075.1 uncultured Bacteroidia bacterium | reverse complement strand
TTTGATGATCTCAGGAATAAGTTTTCATAGATGCCGAAACCACAAATGGCATCATCAAGACGCACACCTGCTGCCATCCGAAGATTGGGAACTCCAATATCTTTGAAAAAATTCCAACGGATGACATTCCCTCTAAATAGCGGATTGCCCCATACGTCGATCGCTCCTTGGTCATCTGACTCACTCACACAGTTCTCAAATTCATTTAGTTCGACAAGCATATCATTCCCTTCAAGACGAATGCCACTGCTTGGGATATCTTTAAATTTGCAGTTTCGAACTTTTATGCCAACTCCATCCAGGACAATGGCGGGGGTGTAAGTCCTGTCAATTCGCGAGAGATTGCTAATGCTGCAGTTTTCGATTATACTTCCAGATGGGATGAGTTTTAGTTGATCGCCAACATTGATATCTATACCTCCCCGTCCCATACTTTTGATGCTACAGGAGTGGATTAATTGATCAATTCCACCTTTAATTCTTATTCCCAACCCAGAGCTATTGCTGATGGAACAATTGGCAAGTGTAAGATGATTGCAATCTTGAAACAACATCCCATCGCCTCTAACATATTGAATATTAATCCCTTTGATGGTTAGGTAATCGCAATTTTCAGCCTGCAGCGCAGGCCCCTGAAGACTTAAAACCATCTGGTTGAGTTTGTCGTTCGCTTTTGGAAAATACCAGATCTTTTTTTCTTGAAGTGAGATGCACCATTCGCCTGGAGTATCGAGTTCCGATAGTGCATTAACCACATGCCATTTACTTTTCCCAAACCCATAAAAATTGGTTGGAGGGACTAGTTCTATGATAGAATCTTTTGCAGAATAACCTTTGAATTTCTCATATGCGTCGGCCCAAAGATGGAACCAATATCCGTGAAGCCAAACATCTTGATCGGCAGCCCAACGCAACGTGCGCTCACTCTTGAAATCTTTTAATGCCACTAGCGTGTCCCGATCATTTGGCCATCGTGCCATTTTCTGGGGTATGCCATCGTTGAAAAGCTCGGGTACCGGGAATGTGGTAAAGTTAGGTCCCGATTTTGCCGATCTGGAACTTGAGAATCCTCCAAAAATCAAACTGTCTAGTCCACTTATCTGATTATCCTTAAAGTTGGCAACCCACACCTGAGTCTTTGCAATCTGCGGTAGCCGTGCTAAAACTTGAGGATCAGATTCCAATTTCCAGCTTTTAAATTTCCGTCCTCCATTGAGTGTGACTTGCTCATTTGCCGCCGAAGAGCGAATTAATAGTGGGTTCCTCTTCGTTCCTGAATTTTTAGCATTAAGCATAATTGGTTCGGTTAATTCATAGCTCTTCCCTTCGAAAATGATTTCAATAGTCCCTTCGGGCAGGTATTTATTGTTCATGAGCTGTGATGCTGCTTTGATGGCTAAATTTAAGTTAGCATAAATAATCTTTTTTTGGCCTGATTTTTTTTCATTTACTGGTATGACTGAAACGTAGATGGTTGCAGCTGGTTTTGCAGGTACTGGTATTTGGGTGTGTTTTAACTGTATTACTCCATCGATTTTCCGTTCTAATTCAGTAACCATTAATTGATGATGCGCCGGAAGGACAGTCAGGCTCTTTGCTTTCGCTAAGGTTGCTTTACATTCAGCATTCAGGTGAGCTGCGAACTGGGCTTTAGCCAATCTAAGATAGATTAACGACTTCCACTCATCGGGCACAGAATCGGTTACAAGAATCGATTTGTATTGGTTTATTGATTCACTTAACTGCTTATTTTTCCAGTACTCATCGGCCTTGCGCAGGTTGTTTTCAAGGGTTTTACTTTGTGCAAAACAAGTTGAGATGCCAAAAAGAAATATAAAATAGAATGGCAGATGAGTCTGTTTCATCATTGGAGCTGTTTAGGATTATTCATGAATTGTTAATGGGTTATAAATATAGAATTTTAATCGATCATTTAAAACTTGATTTTACTGATTCCGTGGTTTTTAAAGTCATAATTTATATTGCGTAGTATGTTGATTAATTGTACTTTTCATTTTCTATTTAAGGCCATCTCACTAAACTGTATTTTATTTGC
>CAIVMQ010000056.1 GCA_903907075.1 uncultured Bacteroidia bacterium | reverse complement strand
CAGTATTGGCCATGTTGTATGGCGAAGGGGACTTCCAACGCACACTTGATTTGTCGTGTGCCATAGGTTTTGACTGCGACAATCAGGCTGCAACCATTGCCGGTTTGCTTGGTGTTGTCAATGGATTTAAAGCGTTACCTGCAAATCTTTACCTGCCAGTTAAAGGATGGGACTTGCCTTTTAATAATAAATATGTCAACATAACCCGATACGATATGCCTGAAGGTAAAATTTCGGAAATGATTGATCAAACTTTGAAATCAACAATAGATCTGGTGGTTTTAAAAGGGGGAAAACTCTCTGGAAAAGAAGGAAATGAAGTACTCACAATCAATTCCCAAGCGGTTTTTAATCCACCACTTGAATTCTATATTGGTCCATTGCCGGTTCTTAAAATTGGAAAACGTATCGATTACGATTTTTATGCCGACGACAATAAAAAATATAACTGGAGCCTGATTTCAGGAACACTACCTGAAGGGTTGAGCCTCACGGCAGGTAAACTGACCGGAATTCCAACTAAACTAGGATATTCAACGATAACAATTCAGCTTGGTAATGGGAAAGAAAAGATTACCCACGAGTTTAAATTACTCGTCCGTGGCGAAAACATTGCCATAAAAGCTGATACCATATTAGCCAATGTGCGTCAAGTAAATATGGCAGTTCTCGATTCGTGCTGGATTACCTTCGGGAAACCTATGTACGCTAAAAATATAAATGTACTTAACGATGGCAAAACTAATGGTATTGGTTCTGTTTTTTACAGCCTGGCAATCAAATCGAATAGTCCAAAGGTTGATTACTATGGGTATGGATGGAAGAACTCCCAGAAAATTAGTATGATGGCCTTGCAAACCGGTTGCATGGAAGAATTTGGTGGGTGGTTTACTTCACTCAATGTTCAGTACCAGAACGAAGCTGGGAAATGGATACCGGTGGAGAAGATTTCCATCACTCCTGCCTTACCTGAAACTGACATTGTCTTTTTTCAACCCCATTTTGCAGAGTATGTCATCAGTTTCCCGACAGTCGTAACCAGGGCAATCAGGATTATTGGTGATACTAAAATTCAGGATCATTGGCATAAATATACCAAGCATGTTTCTGGATTTACATCAGTTACAGAATTGAGTGTTTATCATTAAAATATTGAAGTTTAATTTATTATAGTAAATGTACTATTCACGAAAATATATAATAGGTATTTTAATCATTGCTAGCCTTTGGAGCTTTCCAGTCTCTGGAAAGCAAAATATTTTGAGCAAAAGTCAGCTTCAGGATAAGATCAAAGGTGGCTGGGCTGGACAGACGATTGGCGTAGTTTATGGCGCGCCGGTCGAATTTAAATACCAGGGCTCGATCATTCCTAATTATCAAAATATTCCATGGCGAGAAGGGTACGTAAAATACTGGTGGGATAAAAAGCCGGGTTTATTCGACGATATCTATACTGATCTGAATTTTGTGGATGTATTCGAAAAATACGGGTTGAATGTCCCCATGGATACCATAGCCTATTACTGGGCATCAACGCCATACCATCTAGCCCATGCAAACCAGGCCTCAAGGTACAACATCCTGAATGGAATAATGCCACCTTATTCTGGAAACTGGAAGAACAATCCGCATGCTGATGATCTTGATTTCCAAATTGAGGCCGATTTCATTGGTTTGATGACTCCCGGAATGGTGAATTCGGCCACCGAAGTTGCTAATCGGGTTGGCCACATCATGAACAGTGGCGATGGTTGGTATGGCGGAGTATATGTGTCGGCATTGTATTCACTGGCTTTTATTTCAAACGATGTGAACGATATTGTTGAGCAAGCGATTAAAACAATACCGAAAGGGACTAAATTTTACGATTGTATTTCGGATGTGATTAAATGGCACAACCAATATCCACAGGATTGGCAAGCCTGCTGGTTCGAATTACAACAGAAGTGGAATAATGATGTGGGTTGTCCGAAGGGTGTTTTTCTCTCTTTTGATATTGATGCCAAAATCAATTCGGCTTATGCCACCATCGGCATATTGTATGGCAAAGGTGATTTTACCCGTTCTATTGATATCGCTACCCGATGTGGACAGGATGCCGACTGTAATCCTGCAACTGTAGGTGGAGTATTAGGTGTGATGCTTGGTTATTCTAAAATTCCGCCATTTTGGTTAAACCCACTTAAGGAAATAGAACCTTTGTCCTTTGAAGGAATAAATATGTCGCTAAGCAAAGCCTATGATTTAAGCTTTAAACATGCAATCAAAATGGTCAAGCTTGCTGGAGGTTCTTTTAAAGGCGATAATGTAGTAATTCCTTTTGCCGAACCAGTCCCAGTTTCTTATGAGCAAAATTTCGAAAAGAGCTTCCCGATATTTCGTGATCGTTACGACCGCTCATTTAACAATGAACTGTCGTATGACTTTTACGGAAATGGATACGTTTTCTATGGTAACCTGGTAAAGAATTCTAAAATTGATAAAGATTATATTGACCGGATCTCGAAAAGGGTGGGATCAGAGGTCTTTGGCCTTGCCGAGCCAAACGATCTGTATGTAGCTGATATAGATGTTTATATAGATGGAGAACTAGATGAAAGAGTAAGAATGCCGATGAAAAATACTTCGAGAAGGCTTGAGCCAGCATGGAAATACCAACTGAAAGAAGGAAAACATACTGTCAGGCTTAAATGGATCAATTCGAATCCGGAATATGAAATTCGCATCAACGATATCCTGATTTATTCTGAAAAACAACCGGAAAGTAATTTGCCCAAATAATCTATTGCATGGAAAAAAAACCATATATTCTCTTTCTGTTATCTACACTTATCCTGTTTGCGTCATGCAAAATGAATACGAGACAGGTAGAACTATCTCCTGACACTGTAATAATGTCAGCGAAGGTGCTAAAAGATAAAATTAAGGGTGGTTGGGCTGGTCAAACTATTGGCTGTACATATGGGGGGCCTACTGAATTCCAGTTTAAAGGGTCAATGATACAGGATGATCAACCTATTGTTTGGTACGATGATTATATCCGGGAATTATTTGTGTCGGACCCAGGTTTATTCGACGATGTGTATATGGATTTGTCGTTTATTGAAGTAATCGAAAAATATGGTATCATAGCTCCAGCGGATTCATTTGCAGAAACCTTTGCACACGCTCCGTATAAATTATGGCATGCGAATCAAGCAGCCCGATATAATATTTTGAATGGCATCAAACCTCCCGCCTCCGGATATTGGATGAATAATCCGCATGCCGATGACATTGACTTTCAGATTGAGGCCGATTTTGCCGGAATGATGTCACCTGGTCTGATCAATACCGCATCTGAAATCTGCGATAAAACCGGTCATATCACTAATTATGGTGATGGATGGTATGGTGGAGTTTTCGTGGCAGGTATGTATGCAACGGCTTTCTATTCAGATAATATGGATTTCATTATCGAACAAGGGTTGAAACCAATCCCAGAGAAAAGCAAGTTTTATAAGTCCATCAGGGATGTCATTAATTGGCACACTCAATTTCCAACGGATTGGAAACAATGCTGGTTTGAATTTCAAAAGAAACATACCTCCGAAAAAGGGTGTCCGGAAGGGGTTTTTAATTCTTTCAATATCGACGCCAGTGTAAATGCTGCTTATGTCGTTATTGGACTTCTATACGGGAATAAGGATTTTTTTCAGACCATGGATATCGCAACCCGCTGCGGAGAGGATTCAGATTGTAATCCGGCAACTGCGGGTGGTATCTTAGGTGTTATTCTGGGTTATGATAAGATTCCTCCTTTTTGGAAACCAGCTGTTGAGAGGGTGCAAGATCTGAAATTTCCGTATTCTAACCTCACACTTAACCACGTATATGCCTTAAGTTATAAACATGCCATTGAGCAAATAGTAAATAATGGGGGCAAATTTAAAGAAGACAGCATCGAAATGAAAATTCAAAAACCCGAAACATTGAGGTTTGAGCAATCATTTGAAGGGATGTATCCTGTCAAGCAGCTTCTGGTTCGGAAGGATTTTCTGGAAGAACCTATTAAGATCGATTTTATTGGCAATGGGATTGTCGTTCTTGGTAACGTAAAAAGCCTGTGTGGCGTTGAAAAAAGTGATTTCATTGCGGTGCTCGATGTTTACATTGATGACTTAAAAGTTGAACAGGTTAAAATGCCTTACGACTACATTGTGCGCAAATATGATATTTTTTCTAAGTATATGCTACCCAACGGTGACCATAAGCTGGAAATCAGATGGGTAAATCAAAATCCAGATTTCAGAATAACGATGAAATCATATGTGATTTATGCTGATTCGCCCGTCAAACCTCTTAACCCCTATTACTAAGCTCAAACCTGATGAAAGATGCCATGTACCTATCCAAATCTTCAAGACTGCTTATGGGAGTAGTTGCAACCCTTCTTTGGGGTTTGATGGGTTGTGCAAAAACACAAGATATTCCGAAAGAACCGGAAAAACCTTTTGTGCGCTTACTTCAGAATGAATCTATAAATAGCAGGTTACTCAATAATGCTATTACTTACAAAGTATTGTTACCTCAAAATTATGCCAGTTCGAAAGATTCATTTCCGGTGGTGTACCTGCTTCATGGTTTTGGCGATAACCAGTCGGCATGGATTGGCGATGGATTGATTCAATATTATGCAGATAAAGACTCGGCAGCAAACGGACAGATGATATTTGTAATGCCTCAGGGATTTAACTCATACTATGTGAATCGATACAACGGTAGCTATCCGTACATGAATTTTTTTGCATATGAATTGGTGCCCGAAATTGATAGGCTTTACAGGACCAGAAAGAATCCTCAATATCGGGCAGTAATGGGCTATTCAATGGGTGGTTATGGCGCTTTTATTTTACCGATGATGCATCCCGAAGTTTTTAGCATAGGTGTTCCGCTGAGTATTTCGTTCCGTACCGACGAGCAATACATTGTCGAATCTCAAAATAGCTTTAATAGCCAGTGGGGTTCTATCTTTGGAGGATTTGGAATGACAGGTCAAGCACGAATTACCGACTATTTTAAACAGCTTAGTCCATTCCATTTCTTAGATCAGAGTAATCTTACAAAGTATTCCGGCCTTAAACTGTTATTGGATTGCGGCGATGATGAGGAATCGCTCCATATTACAAACGGAACGCTACACAATTTGATGCGCGCACGTGAGATTCCACACGAATTTCGTGTCCGAAACGGTGGGCACAGCTGGCAATACTGGCACGGAGCACTTCCCGAAGCTCTTCAATTTATAAGTTGTGGATTTTCCGGAAAATCATATCCAGAAAATCCACAACCAGTAAGTATTGGAAATCAAATAACTTCTAGTCAATATACTCTTGAGGATCTTAATCAAAGTACTATTCAACTCGGTATTTTTAAACCTGGAGATTACAGCTTGAATAGCAATTCCTATCCGGCAATTTTTTGGATACACGATTTTACTGGTGCCTCACGCGCCGAAAATGCCACCAAAGTATTGTCATTACTAAATAACAGTATGGTTGCAGGGACTATTCCAAATTCTATAATCGTGGAGATTCCGATAGGTTCTGCCGAAATCACAAGTGATATTCTAACTAAAATCATTAGTCAGGTTAATACTAATTATAGGCTTGTTGAAGATAAAAAGGGGAAGGTATTTATGGGGAATGAACAAGGCGGAGCTTCAGTTTGTAATCTGATTTCCGGAGTTCAAAATATTTTTAATGGCTCTTTTCTTTTTAATGCAAAACTGCCGACTAATACAAAGGCTGTTCCTGAAAATTTTTATTACGTTGATATAACAGATAAATCTGACTTTTACCAGGGTAATTTCGACCTTTTTGTGGATATCAGAAAGAATGGCAATCCATATGAATACCGGGTCAGACAGGGCTCCTCTTCGCCACAATCAACGATCAACGGGCTGAATCAGTCGCTGTTTTATTTGTCCCAAAAATTGAAAAACTTATAAATATGAAAAGATTTCTTCTTACATATTTTGTATTTCTAACCTTCTTGAACACCTTGATTGCACAGGATGTTCGGATCATGGAGAGCCTAAGTTTTTTCAGTAAAATTCTAGGACAGGATGTGAAATATTCAATATGTCTGCCTGAGGATTACTTTAAGGGGAATAGAAACTATCCCACAGTGTACCTGCTTCATGGTTTGGGTGATGACGAAACTTCATGGCTCGAATACGGACAAATCTGTCAGATTGCGGACAAAGCAGTTCATGAAAAGAAGATTGTGCCGATGATTTATGTGATGCCACAAGGATTCCGCAGTTATTACGTAAATGATGTTACTGGTACTTTCAGGTATCAAGATATGTTTATTCAGGAATTGATCCCATTTATCGACAGCCTTTATCGCACCATTGGCGATCGTCAGCACCGTGCAACGATGGGCTATTCAATGGGCGGGTTCGGAGCATTAATTCTGCCGCTAAAAAATCCGGAAACCTTTGGCTCTTGTGTTCCTTTAAGCATTTCAATTCGAACGGACCAACAGTATATGAATGAAGATTCTGCAGATTGGAATCAGCAATGGGGCCGTATTTTCGGCGGTATTGGAACCAATGGAACGGAACGAATCACAGACTATTACTGTCAAAATAATCCATTTAAGATATTTTCTCAGAATGATTTATCTATACGAATGGGATTAAAAATTTATATCGCCAATGGAGACGATGAACATACCCTGTGCAGAAGTAACGAAGAATTACATATCCTTTTACGAGAAAAGAAAATTCCCCATGAGTATAGAGTTTTAAATGGGGGTCACGAATTTTCTTTCTGGCTTTCGTGCCTGCCAAATGCCCTTAATTTCATCAGCGATGCTTTTAATTCAATACCTTACAGGGGCGATAGTCAGTTAAATCCTGTCGGGGGTGAGCTGTCCGGCAGACAGAAGTTAATACTTACCATGAGTAATGAACCGGCAGTGGCATTCCTTCCTGCCGAATATGAAAAGACCAACCGTTTATATCCGGTGTTGTACTTGGCTGGAAATTTTTCGGAAATTCAGCAGACTTCGATTGCCGAATTGATCAATCAAAAGATAGAACGGAATGAGATTTATCCAATGATACTGTTTTTTATGACTGCAAATACTTTAGGTCAGTTTAAAAAAATACTTCCTGAGGTTGAAGAAAAATTAAGAATCCGAAAAGGATATCGTTTCCGTGCTTTAGCTGGTTCTCAGGAGCTTGCCATTAGAGCCTTTTCGGCAGTGTTAACTCAAGGGCAATTCAGTTCATGTATCCTTACTGATGGGTTTCTTGATAAAGATGCCATTTCGATCTTGATTTCAGAAATCAATCCTAAGGCTCTGGATCATACAGCACTATTTATCGATGCTCCCGATAAAGGGAGTTTTAGTGACGGTAACGGGAATGCACATATCTTATTGCGAGATAAAGATATCAGTCATGAATACCGTGTGAGGGAAGGTTTTGGGGGCTTTGACTGGTTTTTAACTGGGTTGCCTGAAATTAGTGTATTTATTTCAAATAAATTTCATCAATGACTCTTATTAATACTAACTAAAACTTGAAAAAATGTTTATTGTCGGAAGTTACACACTAGCAGTTGTGCTATGTTTCATTACCATGCTTTGCTGGGGATCGTGGGCAAACACGCAAAAAATTGCTGCAAAAAGCTGGCGTTTTGAACTCTTTTATTGGGATTATGTATTGGGAATTCTGCTGTTCTCCCTAATCCTAGGATTTACCCTTGGGAGTAGCGGATCTCAGGGTATGGGATTTGTCGAAAACCTCAGGCAGGCCGAATCAGCAAGTATTATTAGTGCAATGGCAGGAGGTGTTATTTTTAACCTGGCTAATATCTTGATCGTCGCCGCTATATCAATTGCCGGAATGTCGGTTGCTTTTCCTATAGGTATAGGTATTGCACTGGTATTGGGCGTGATTATTAACTATATCGGAATGCCACAAGGTAATCCTCTTTGGTTATTTGGGGGCGTTACTTTAGTTGGTCTAGCAATTGTTATTGATGCTTTGGCCTATAAACGAAAAGCAGCTGAAACCCAAAAAGTACCTGCAAAAGGGATCGTCATCTCAATAGTAGGAGGTGTTTTAATGGCCATGTTTTACCGTTTCGTTGCAAGTTCGATGGCAAAAAGTATGGAAAACCCAGAGGTAGGTCTTTTAACTCCTTATTCGGCATTGTTTATTTTTTCGCTCGGAATATTGATTAGCAACTTCCTGTTTAATACAATTTTAATGAAAAAACCATTCGAAGGTTCCCCCATTTCATATGCACACTATTTTAAAGGTGGATTCAAAGAACATTTTACCGGAATTTTAGGCGGAATGATTTGGTGTGTCGGAATGGCGCTTAGTATTATTGCTGCAGGGAAAGCCGGTTTCGCCATCTCATATGGTCTGGGACAGGGCGCCACTCTGATAGCTGCACTTTGGGGGGTATTTATCTGGAAAGAATTTAAAAGCGCTCCCAAAAGTGTGAATACTTTATTGACTCTTATGTTTATACTCTTTACTGCAGGACTGGTCATGATTATTGTGGCCGGTAATAATTAAATTTTTTAAACCCGATATTTTTTAACTATTTATTTTTTAACTTTTAATTTACACCATTATGAAAAAGAAGATTTATTTTCTAACTATAGTAGTTTCGGCTGCTATGTTGTTTTTTGCATGCAAGAAGAACAGTACCAGTCCTCCCACCGTTAGTACAGATGCAGTTGTCATCTCAGGAATTAATGCAACTTCAGGGGGTAATGTGACCTTAGAAGGAACTACTCCTGTGATTTCACGGGGTGTGTGCTGGAGCAAAAATGCCAATCCTACAATCGCAGATGCTAAAACATCAGATGGGGCTGGAATCGGTGCTTTTAGTAGTTCAATTGCCGGTTTAACTTCTGCAACAGCTTATCACCTAAGAGCATATGCTACAAATGGCAATGGAACCGGATACGGAGAGGATAAAACATTTAGTACCGGTTCTCAGATTAAATCTATCTCATTTTATGCCGGTTGGGCTGGAGGTACCGAAGAATGGGATATTACCTATGATGCAAATGGCAAAATAACTAAGATTGATGTTTTGTGGGAAGGTAGTTTGGATAAGACGCTTAATTTTAATTATGCAACACCGGGGAAATTAATAATTATTAAAGCTTCCGATAGTTCGATCTCTGGTACTTATGATATCAATGCTTCAGGACAGATTACGAAAGACGATTGGGGTGGTGGTGAATATGCATCTTATGAATACAATACAGATGGATTCCTTACTAAAGGACATGAATTTTGGAGCGCAGCTGACCATATGAAATATCAGGTTGATTATACTGCCGCAAGTGTAACTCAAATAACCACATTTGCCGATGATGGCGTAACTGCTAAAAAGATTAAAGCATTTACCTATACTATTGGGGACAACGTTAATGGTATTCCTCAGGCAGTTAATGACATAACAGGTTCTGAATATAAAGCATTGGCTAATTTATTTGGTAAACCAAGTGCTAAACTGGTTGATTACTTTGAATATTGGGATCCTAGAGTGAGTCCTATCGTAAAGAAAAGATCAACTTACACGTACAAGTTTGATAGTAGTAACAGAGTAACTCAGGCTGATAAGTTCCTTTCAGCAGATAGTTCTACCGAGACCTGGAAATATACGTATGTAAACTAAAAATCGGCTATATTAAGCATACGATTTTAAAATTAGGAAGTTAGCTGATGAACTGTCGGCTAACTTCCTTTTTATTAAGTAATTTTAGCTTCAACGCTTCTGAAGTTTAAGCTATATTTGATGTGGAAATCAAACTATTAAGCATGATAAATAATTCAATTGCTTCAGCCGGGAATAAGGGTGAAAAAGATCGGTCAGACTGTTTCGTTTCGTTAACATTGAGCGATGCGGGGGGAATACATCTTAAGCTGAATAGTAAGGTGGAGGTTTTGTATGGAGATTCAATTCTGGAACTTTGTCAGTCGATGTTGAAATTTTTTCGGATTGAACATGCGACTTTAGAAATTGATGACAAGGGTGCACTTCCATTTGTTATTATGGCACGCATAGAGGCTGCTATTAAACAGTTAGTTAAATCAGACCTTGAGTTTCTGCCTGAAATGCTCTCTGAAAATTTGTACTCCTCAACCTTTAATCAGCCACGTATTTCACGCTTATATCTTCCAGGCAATACACCCGGGTTAATGCTAAATGCCGGAATTCATATGCCAGACGGGATCATTCTTGATCTTGAAGATGCTGTACGATTTAGTAAAAAATCTGAAGCCCGTATTCTTGTGCGTAACGCATTACGCTCGGTGAACTTTTTAGGTGTTGAACGGATGGTTCGTATCAACCAAATCCCCGCAGGACTCGAAGATCTGCACTATATCATTCCTCATAATGTAAATCTTATCCTGATTCCTAAATGTGAAAACGGCGATCAGATTCGGATGGTGAATGAAAAAATAAAAACCATTCAAAAACAAATAGGAAACTTAAATCCAGTTTGGCTAATGCCAATTATTGAAAGTGCAATGGGTGTTATGAAAGTGCTTGACATTGCTCAGTCTGCTGATAACATTGTTGCCATTGCGATTGGATTGGAGGATTATACTGCCGATATTGGGGTAGAGCGCACAAACGAAGGGACTGAATCCTTTTATGCCCGATGTCAGGTAGTAAATGGGTGCAAGGCTTTGGGCATTCAGGCCATCGATTCTGTGTTTTCTGATTTTGAAGATATGGAGGCATTGAAAGAAAATGTGCTTCGTTCAAAGGCTCTTGGTTTTGATGGAATGGGCTGTATCCACCCACGTCAAATAAAAGTTGTTCATGATAATTATGCCCCGACAGACAAGGAGATTGAGAATGCACAAATTATTTTGAATGCTTTCTTCGAAGCAAATGAAAATGGTTACGGTGTGGTGTCGGTAGGCAATAAGATGATCGATGCACCGGTGGTTAAGAGAGCTCAACAGACAATTGAATTATCTATTTCCAGAGGTAAACTGCCGGCAAATTGGCGAAAACAGAATTAATTACCATGATCAATGTAAATAACTTCAGGAAATGAGAAAATACCATAAATTGGTTGTTAATTCAATTGGTAAATTGGTCCCTTCCGAGGTCAATGGAAAACCTGAGATTCCTTTCAAAGGAGTTGGGAAATATATTCCGGCAAATCGAATATACGGCGCCCCTATAGCCTCCTGTGCAAATTTTCCTTCAGATGGAAATAAACGGATTGATTCACTAAAAGATTCGCTTATTCAGGCCGGATTAAGTGATGGAATGGTAATATCAACACATCATCATTTTAGAAATGGAGATTTAATTGCCAATATGGTCTTTGATATTGCAAAAGAGATGGGAGTAAAAGATCTTATCTGGTTTCCTTCGGCCTCTTTCGAATGTCATTCATACTTAATAAAATATCTCGAAGATGGCACCATCCATCATATCGAGGGTAGCATGAATGGGTCACTAGGCAGCTTTACTACTCAAGGTAAAATGGCAGGATTGGGTGTTCTTCGTTCACATGGCGGTCGATATCAAGCTGTTCAGGATGGCGAAGTCCATATTGATATCGCCGTAATTGCTGCTCCTACAGCCGATTTTTTTGGAAATGCAAATGGCGTTAATGGCCCTGCTGCCTGCGGTTCCTTAGGGTTTGCCTTGGTAGACTCGCAGTACGCTGATAAAGTTATTGTTGTAACGGATCATTTAGTAGACTTCCCTTGTGTCCCTTGGCAAATACAAGGAAACAATGTTGATTTTGTTGTTCAGACCGATAAAATAGGAATTCCTGAGAAAATTGTATCCGGGACTACCGAAATGACTAAGAGCCCGGATCGTCTTTTTCTGGCAAACCTTACAGCCCAATTTTGTGACAAGGCTGGGATACTTAAAGATGGTTTTTCTTTTCAAAGCGGCGCTGGAGGAATATCACTGGCCGTTGCTCAATACTTTAGGAATATCATGTTAGAACGGGGAATCAAAGCTCGTTTTGCCCGTGGTGGCAGTAATAAATATCTGGTTTCTATGCTCGAAGAAGGACTCCTTGAATACATTCTCGATGGACAAACCTTTGATTTAGAAGGAGTAAGATCCATGAGGGAAAATCCAAATCATGTATGGACAAGTCCATTTACAAGTTATAATTATCACGGGAAAGGTAATTTTGCTGGTTTAGTCGATGTTGTAATTCTTGGCGCGACTGAAATAGATATTAATTTCAATGCCAATGTGGTTACCCATTCTGATGGATATCTCTTACATGGGATTGGAGGATGGCAGAATTGTCTGTTTTCAAAAACGGTAATCCTAACTGTTCCATTGTTCCGAGACCGTATTCCAGTGATAAAGGATAACGTGACAACGATTTGTGGCCCTGGAGAGTTGATCGATGTTGTTGTGACGGAAAGAGGTATCGCAATCAATCCACTGAGACAAGATTTAGTAGATCTAACCCGTGGCTCGGGTCTGCCGATAGTTTCAATTACTGAATTGAAAGAGCTGGCAGAAAAAATTTGCGGCAAACCCGCACTTCCTATTTTTACGGATCAACCTGTTGCCGTGGTCAAATGGGTGGACGGAACAATTCTGGATACAATTTGGAAGGTGCAGGATTAAGAGAATGACTTTGATGTTTCAGGGTATAAGATAGAGCGTCTATTGCCCCAACTATCTGACTAATAATTTGATATTTAGATTTATGAGCGAAACAATGCTGGCCATACTTGGCCTTGGAATGATTACAACCTTTATCATTCTGATTATGATTAAGCGACTCTCGCCCCTGGTCGCGCTGACACTTATCCCTATTTTATTTGGACTTTTTGCTGGTGTCAGCGGAGCCGAGTTAGGTAAAATGATGGAGAATGGATTGAAAGATACTGCCCCTACAGGCGTATTACTCATGTTCGGGATTTTGTATTTTGGAATCATGTTCGAAGTGGGGCTTTTTGAGCCACTGATAATTAAGCTATTGCAATTTGCAAAAGGGGATCCTTTAAAAGTTATCATGGTTACATGTATCATCTCTTTGATTGTGGCATTAGATGGCGATGGAGCAGCTACTTATCTAATTATTGTTGGAGCTATGCTTCCTGTTTATAAACGGCTTGAAATAAATCCGTTGATTCTGACCGCCATTTTAACCTTATGTGTCGGTATTATGATCAAACTGCCCTGGACAGGGGCAAACGCACGTTGCCTGAGCGCTCTACACCTTAATCCAACGGAACTGTTTAATCCAATTATTCCAAGTATGTTGGCATCTATTGTATGGGTATTATTTGTAGCCTATATTTTTGGGAAAAAGGAGCGAAAACGGCTCGGAATAATACATATCGATGTTCCTGAAAGTAAAGAGATTGAGAATAAAAAAATCTATTTTACAAACCTATTTCTGACCATTATTCTGATTGTTGCGTTGGTTTCAGGATTATTTCCCATTTCAATTACATTTATGGTTGGCTTGGCAATTGCGTTGATTATCAACTTTCCGAATCTGGAGGAACAACGGAAAAAATTGGCCATACACGCCGGGAGTGCTCTATCTGTTGGTTCAATGGTCTTTGCTGCCGGTATTTTTACCGGCATTCTTTCGGGTACTAAAATGTTGGATGCTATGGCGCAAAGTTTTATTCGTATTATTCCCGATTCGTTGGGTCCTAACATGGGAATTGTTACCAGCCTTACTTCAATGCCATTTACTTATTTCGTCAGTAATGATGCCTATTTTTATGGAATCGTACCTTTAACTGCTGCAACTGCTGCACATTTTGGTGTCACTGCAGTAGAAATCGGGCGGGCTTCACTTCTAGGTCAGTCAGTTCACATGCTGAGTCCTTTGGTCGCATCAACCTACTTATTGGTTGGATTGGCAGGTGTTAGTTTTGAGGCTCATCAGCGTTTTACTTTAAAATGGGCAGTCGCAACAACAATAGTTATGCTTTTGGTTTCTGTTCTGACCGGTGCAATTAGCATACATGTATAGAATCGAATAATCGTCTTTCCCTTTGAAACTTTCCGTCATAGTCACGCATAACCAGCTCATGATATTTTTGAACTCGATGAAAAGATGAAGAACTTACTGGAATTTCTTTTAAGTGATTGATTTATACGATTATTGCGATTTATATTCGAATCAGCTGGCATACAGTATACTGACATGCTAAGAAGATCTACGAAAAATTACACATAAACTCAGCCACTGAGGTGGTTGCAAAAATAACAAAGACACATTTCCGCAGATTTTAAGCACACGATGAGGTCAAGCGTATAAAAAAATGCGGTTGCAATTGACCCTTTACTTTAAACCCAATACCGGTTATGGGATGAGTCTTCCGATAAGCAGTGGTCTTGCACTTAGACTGAAGTATTCACTTGTTGAATAGGTACTCCACGAATATCCCGTGATTGTCCCTGTTGAATTTGTATATAGACGTAAGATTCCTCTTCCGATACCGTCGTTAAAAACACCTGTGGAGATATAGCGCGTGTCAAAACTCCCATGTCCTGACGATGACGCATCCATAACCGAAACCTCATATTGTTTAGTACTACTGACTAGTGGAGCCGAAGAGGTCCTAAGCACTGGCGTTGAGGCGACCAACATGATATGTCCTGTATTTGTGCTTGTTCCTGTGGGGTATTTTATAGCTATGATATCTCCCCGAATAATACTACTCACATTTGATACTTGCGAAAAATGATCTTTGGCCTGAATCTCGTTGTAGAAGGTCGCTGCGTATGGGTTACTAGTTCCTGTCCAGGTTTTAAAATAGGTGTCGCTGTATCCATAAGTTTGCTTTAATAGATTTTTCAAAAGACCACTGCAATCTGTTTTGCAGTAATATATTGTCGCCGCTTTTATTCCAGCCCATGTTACAAGATCGCCGGAATTTAAAGTACTATAAATATTATTCGCTGCTGTTATATTTTGAATCATTAGATCAGCCCAATAAACAGGACTGTAATTTGCAACAGCAGCTATAGTTGCAGACTTCTCACTCGCTGGTTGTAAGTTTTGTGTATTGAGTGGTAAATCAACCTTATTACATCCAAAAACAAGAAATATAAACTGAACAATTAGTATTCTAACAAGAAATGCACTCAAAAAGTGAAGCTGAATTGAGTTCTTTAGTTTGAGTTGGAAGATTTTTAACATGATGTTTTGTTTTAGGATTCTATACTTAGGTGCATTTGATAAAATCAGGCTATTTAAGATTAAACGAATTAGTGTAAATATAATTCACATTTTTTATAATGCTACCATAGAGATCTATTTTTTGCTGAAAATCGAAATTAATCAGCTGGTTTTTTATCAGCGCACACTAAGAAGCAGGAAAAATATTTTTGTTACTCATTGGTTTTAAGCTTTTTAAATCATTATTCGTATCAGAATGTATGGTCTTTGAATCCTTAATACCCAAATGTTAATATCAATAGATTTTATAATAGCGAAGGCTATGTAAATAAAATATTATTTTTACGATTGATCCTGATGTTTATAAATCTTGAAAATAGCGCCTCTCTGTTTCTCCTAAGATACTAAAAACAAGTGTTTTATAGTCGAACTAAACTACTTAAATGAAACTATCAGTTCTCGATCTAATCGTATTTATTGTATTGACTCTTGGGAGTGTAATCTTTGGAGCCAGCTTCTTCAAAAAGAACAAGACAACATCCCAATTTACATCCGGTGGAGGTAAAATACCGGGATGGGTCGTAGGTTTCTCATTATTTGCAGCCTTTTTGAGCTGCATAAGTTTTTTAGGGCTTCCAGGGAAAGCGTATATATCGAACTGGAATGCCTTTGTATTTAGTCTTTCAATTCCAATCGCAGCAATTTTTTCTGTCCGGTTTTTTGTACCTCTTTATCGCGGATTGGGAAGTATTTCTGCCTATCATTACCTCGAAGTCCGTTTTGGTGTATGGGCAAGTGTTTATGCATCAGTGTGCTATATCCTAACAAAGGTTATGCACACCGGAGCAATTCTGTTATTACTCGCATTACCCTTAAATGCCTTATTTGGCTGGAATATTCAAACAATAATCATTGTTACTGGTATAACCGTAACTCTTTATTCGATGCTGGGCGGTATTCAAGCGGTGATATGGACGGATGCAATACAAGGTATGATCCTGATAATTGGAGCTGTTGTTGCCGCTTTAATCTTAACATTCTCTATGCCCGGAGGCCCATCACAGCTTTTTGAAATTGCTGCGGCTAACAATAAATTCAGTCTGGGAAGTTTTGGTTCCAGCTTGACGGATTCCACATTCTGGGTGGTTCTTATGTATGGGTTTTTTATGAATCTTCAAAATTTCGGCATTGATCAGAACAATGTACAGCGCTATATGACTACTGGTACTGAAAAAGAAGCCAAATCTTCCGCCTTATTTGGGTATTTATTATATATCCCCTTGTCGATGATTCTGTTCTACATTGGAACAGCACTCTTTGCTTATTACTCGGCTCAACCGGACTTATTACCACTAGAACTTAAAGTTTCTGGTTCAGGTGATAAGATCTTTCCCTACTTTATTGCAACAGCACTTCCCGATGGTATTAAAGGTCTTCTAATTGCCTCAATTTTTGCCGCTGGGATGAGCAATATTTCTGCGAATATAAACGGAACTGCCACAATAATATTATCCGACTACTATAAAAGATTCTTCAATAAAAATGCAAATGAAAAATCGTCTATGCGGGTCCTTTATGGTTCGTCAATGATCGTAGGTTCATTGGGTGTGATTATTGCCTTATCTCTTGTCGGGGTTAAAAGCGTACTGGATGCCTGGTGGATGCTGGCCTCCATCTTTAGCGGAGGAATGCTTGGATTATTTCTTCTTGGATACCTCTCAAAGAGTGCTCGAAATATTGATGCATTTATTGGAGCGATTGTAGGGGTATTGATAATCATCTGGATGAGCTTATCTCCTCTCTATTTTACGGAAGGGAAGTTACTGGCGTTCAGAAGTCCCTTTCATGAAGATTTAACTACAGTATTTGGAACAGTTGCAATTACGCTTATAGGATTTTTACTTGCAAAATTATTCGTAAAAGAATCGGGAAATAAAAGCTGATTTAGAATTTAATTTTCTTTTAGAATGGGTCGGCACGAATACCGACAATCATTTAAAACAGAGGTTATTCATCAGCGGAAATTTTTCTGCCTTTTCGACATTAAAGGTGAATATTGTATGAATTTTAGTATTTTTAGGATCTAATGTAACTTAAACTTTTGTAGTATGAAAAATGTGATTTTATTGGCTTTAGTGGTTTGCTTTCTCCAAGGTTACGGAGCGCAAAAAGAGAAAAAATCAGAGCGTAAAAAAGCGGAAAAGGGATGGGTAAAGCTATTCAATGGCAAGAATTTAAAGAACTGGAAATTCAGCGAAGATGAAGGGACATTTTCAGTTAAAGATGGCGCAATCATGGTTCATGGCAAGCGCAGTCATTTGTATTACGATGGTCCAGTAAGCAATCATAATTTTACAAACTTCGAGTTAAAGGCTGATGTGATGACTGAGCCTGGATCCAATTCGGGTCTTTATTTTCATACCGAATTTCAAGACGAGGGTTTTCCAGATAAGGGATATGAGGTTCAGGTCAACAACAGTCATAGCGACTGGAAGAGAACGAGTGGATTATATGATGTGATGGACCTAAAAGAGGTTCCTACAAAGGATAATGAGTGGTTTACCATGCAAATTAATGTCACAGGCAAGCATATTGTCGTATCCTTAAATGGTAAAACCACTGTCGATTTCATAGAGCCTGAGAATCCACAATACAAAGGTCACCCACAACGTAAGATTGCTCATGGAACATTTGCGCTGCAAGGTCATGATCCGAAAAGTATCGTTTACTTTAAAAATATACTGGTAAAACCGTTACCATAACGAAATTGTTTCAAGTATGAGCCCTTTTCAAAAAACGGGTTATATCCAGCTTGATTTTACTAAAACAAAACACCTGTAAGGATAACCTGCAGGTGTTTTTTGTTAATTGGCCTTTCGACCTTAATCTGGGTTGGAAGAACAATGAATTATTCGGTGTGACTACACTTCTGAACATGAGAAACGGGATTCTCTTAGATCTATTTTTTGGCCTTCAAAATATGAACCAACAGACAAATCCATCCTGCAATAAACAATACTCCACCGATGGGCACGATTGCCCCAAGGACCTTGATTCCGGTTAGCGCCAGAAGGTAAAGGAATCCAGAAAAAATTACAATGCCTCCAATAAATAGATAACCTGACCACTGTAAAATTTTCGATGGAGCGAGGTGCATCAGAATCCCGACTGTCAAGAGTGCAAACGTATGATAAAACTGATAGTCAACTCCTGTTTTGTAAACCTCAAGCATTTCTGGGGTAATCATTTGCTTCAGCAGATGAGCTCCAAAAGCGCCAAATATTACGGCTAAAGCTCCGCTTATGGCTCCCGCAGTTAAGAATAATTTCATAGGGATATGATTTGTCTATTAAAGGTAAGATGGATTAGTCTTTTCAGTTGATACTATTAATTTGGTGGCTCTTTTATCTTAATCGGTAAATTATTTCAACGTAAAGCTACGAAAAATGGGGGTAACTGGCACTAACCTCTTGTCAATATTGATCTGATATGTTGCGATACGTTTTCCCGTCCAGGTTAATTGGATGATAAAAAGATGATTCGTTCCATCCTCTAACTTTCACGTTGTAATTATTCTTTACTGCCTTAAATTAACCCTTCTTAGCATCAATCAGTTAAAGTCTTGAGGCTAGTGCATCATATTAAGTTTTAAATTATTCCTGTTCTGCCTGCGTTATAACGGAGATTTTTTTCCAAAGCATAGGGTATAATTCAATCTGAATCAATAAAATAGGATGTATATATTACCAATCACTCCAATCATCCTTTTATCAGGTCGATTATTCATTATATTTGGCATGACTAACTGAATAATCCAAAAATAAACGATCCTAAAATGAATCTTAACATATTGCTTAGCTTGGTGCTGCTATTGCTTAACGCCTTTACTTCAGTCGCCCAGAAATCCGAAGTAACAAGTGAGGTAACTATTCGGATCATCGACTCTTGTTCAGCCAAAATTACCCCG
Organism: uncultured Bacteroidia bacterium; assembly: GCA_903907075.1. Classification (GTDB taxonomy): domain Bacteria; phylum Bacteroidota; class Bacteroidia; order Bacteroidales; family Prolixibacteraceae; genus JAAFHB01. Next base: position 5,055 of record CAIVMQ010000056.1, on the reverse strand, counting down.
GCTATGATCTGCCTGACTAACCTAAAAGATAGCTCGGTGCATACGCCGATGTTAAATTCCATTGTAGGCGCTATCTCTAAGACCTCCGATTTTTATAAAGGAATTGAATTTTCAAAAGATCGAAACTGGACCGGGCCGATACGTAAGATGAGTGGTACAGGGAATAATAATGACAGGAGTTTTGTATATGGCTCATTGGCTTCACTGCCCTATTGGAAGGACCCGGTAATGTATCAGGTTTCGGGCGACTTTACTATCCAGTTAACTCCGGGGAAATGGCATATTAGCATAGAGCATGGAAATGAATATATCCCTGTTGATGAAGAGTTTATAATTACCGATAAGGATCCGCCGGCACTCACAAAATCCTTTATCTTAAAACGGTGGATTAATCTACCGTTACGTGGGTGGTATTCCGGTGATGTGCATGTTCACCATCCAACTACCAACCCCGCCTTTAAAGACTTTTTACTCGAGTATGCTGCTGCAGAAAATGTTCATCTGGCTAATATACTAGAGATGGGTCATCATTCTGATGCCAATAATGACTTTAAACAGGAGGGATTTGACGAAAAATTCAGAATCTGCAGAGGAGATATTTGCCTGGCTTCAGGTCAGGAAGACCCACGTAGTGAATTTGGACATATAATTGGTTTAAATATAAACCATCTTGTGCGGGAACCTGACCCCGGATATAATTATTACGATCTGGTATTTAAGAAGTTGCATCAGCAGTCGGGTGCTCTTGTGGGATATGCACATTTTTCGTGGAATGGGTGCGATCTACCTCGGGGTTTTCCGTGGTATGTCACCACAGGGGAGATAGATTTTGTTGAGCTGCTACAGTTTGCCCGAATCAATACGCTCGATTATTACGACTACCTTGATCTTGGATTTAGACTCACCGCTGCTGCAGGAAGCGATATTCCATGGGGCTCTACTATGGGCGAAGTGAGGACATTTGTCTATACCGGAAACGAATTTTCTGCAAATCGATGGTTCGACGGATTAAAAGCAGGTAATACTTTTGTATCAAACGGTCCCGCACTGTTTCTGGAAGCCGACGGCCAATTGCCCGGAACAGAACTGATAAAGACAAACGGATCGGTAAGCAAGCTGAAAGTGAAAGCAATTTCAAATCCTTCAATTGGAATTATCAGTAAGGTAGCCATTTATAATAGCGATGGGTTGGTGGCCGAGCAGCTTAATTCCGAAAAACAAGATTCAATAGTTTTGGAAATTGATCATCCTCTCTTGCACAGTCAATGGCTTACGGCTGCTGTATTTTGCGAGAATAATGCTGTCGCTCATACCACTCCGGTTTATTTTATTGTAGATAATCAACCGACATGGAACATTAAAAGGGCGCCTTCGATCATTGCAAAACAGGAACAGTCAATAGCGAAAACCGAAATGGAGGAGAGGGCAAAACCAACTCCTGACAAGGGAATACTCACACGCTTAGATAATGCGCATGAATTTTACAAAAACTTGCTGCTTCATATCAATCAAGAGTTTTCAAAATAGACTAATTAATATCACAACTAACCCCAAATACACATAACTCATGAAGAAGTCTGATAATTCACGCCGATCATTTTTGCGAAATTCCTTTTTATTATCCGCTGCGGCGGCTGTTCCTGCGACCTGGAGCACCGCTGAGGGCAAAAACAGATCTGAATTTAAAGGCGGAGCACTTGCGTCTCCTTCTGAAATTGAATCTTCACTTACTGGCGTAATGAATGAAGGTTCTTCTGCGGGGAAAGGCCTGACTAATAATTATGGCTACAACCAAGAGCTTTGTAAACATTATACCTGTTATCGGTCATCATCTCCTGTCACTGTTGACGCAGAGCTAGAAAAGGAGGCTTGGAAGTCTGTTCCACGATCTCCGCGATTTGTGGATATGACCACGGGGAACTCTGCAATTTTGGATACCCGGGCAGCGGTTCAGTGGGACGATCAGAATCTCTATGTGGCCTACTGGATACAGGAACCCAATATCGCGGCCACATTAACGAAAAGGGACTCCTTGATCTGGAATGACAATGATGTTGAGATGTTTATTGGAGGAGAGGATTGTTATTATGAGTTTGAGATCAATGCATTTGGGACCGTTTACGAAGTTTTATGGGTGTGGCAGGATGCCTATAAACATGGCAGCAGATTCGAAATCCCTGAGCTGGATTTACTAACCCAAAAAATTGAGGTTCTGGGAGGGGAATTTGATGGCCGTAAACATCCCCGCGGAGCTCGATGGGGATTTCGCGATTGGGATCTTAAAGGGCTTAAAACAGCGGTTAAAGTTAATGGCACTTCCAATAAAAGTGAAGACCTTGATGCATGGTGGAATGTGGAAATTGCGATTCCCTGGTCAGGACTGAAACTGCTGGCGGGCGATCGATCACTCCCCCCAAAGCCGGGCGATTTATGGAGAATGGACTTCTCCCGTTTCGAATTATTAAAAGAGCGTGGTGCAAGTATCAATCCGGGATGGTCATGGAATACACACGGAATTTATGATTCCCATATTCCGGAACTATTTACCTATATCCATTTTTCAGATAAGCGTGCAGAGGATATTTAAGAGTTAGGGGAATTTTTTTCGCTGACACAATTACGATAACGAATTCACAAGATTAGCTTTTTAATTTATGGTCGCTTTAAATGAAAAGGGAAAATCACGCTTTTTAGGATGCTTATCAATGGGCATCATACAAGCAGAACCATTTTTTGGCAACAGGATAATTCATTTAAACGAACCCCAACTAAAAGATTATTAACTCGGTTAGATAATGCACATGAATTTTACAAAATTTGTTGCATCATCTTAATAAGGAGTCTTTAAAATAGACAAATTAGCATTCTATATCACTACAACAAGAACAGAACCCATGAATAAGACCGATAATTCGCGCCGATCATTTTTAAAACAATCACTCTTGCTCTCTGCGGCTACTGCCATGCCTGTGACCTGGGCCAGTGCTGAGCCTATTCGTGATAAAATGGGCTGGTGGAAGGAGGCCAAGTTCGGCATGTTTATCCATTGGGGATTATATAGTATCCCTGCAGGGGAATGGAACGGCCGAAAAACTAAGATCGGTGAGACAACAGAATGGATTCAAAGCTACATGAAAATTCCCGTGTCGGAATATAAATCATTAGCAGCCAAGTTTAATCCAACACAGTTTAATGCCGATGATTTTGTCCGAATCGCTAAAGAGGCAGGAATGAAATATATGGTCCTGACATCGAAACATCACGAGGGTTTTGCACTTTTCAAGTCATCAGATCCTTTTAATGTCGTTGATGCGACACCGTATAAAAAGGATATCGTGAAGGGGCTCTCAGAGGCTTGTAAAAGGCAGGGGATGCACTTCGGACTCTATTATTCACAGGCTCAAGACTGGAATCATCGCGGAGGGGCAGCGTGCAGCGGTCATTGGGATGCTGCGCAAGAGGGGAGTTTTGACGACTATCTCGACCATGTCGCGGTACCTCAGATCGAAGAAATTCTTTCTGCTTATAAACCTGAGATTCTTTGGTGGGATACCCCCTGCGAGATGACTCTTAAACGTGCTGCCAAGTTTGCCCCAATACTCGCCAGGTACCCAAATCTTATTGTCAACAATCGCCTCTGCGAAGGTATTGCCGGCGATCTGGAAACGCCTGAACAATTTATCCCTGCAACGGGATTTCCGGGTAAAAACTGGGAATCGTGCATGACCATGAACACTACGTGGGGATATGGAGCTAATGATCACAACTGGAAAAGTGCCGAATCTCTCGTGCGTAACCTTATAGACATCGCCTCGAAAGGGGGAAATTACCTCCTCAATGTGGGCCCAACAGCAATGGGCCTAATCCCTGATCCTTCGATCGAACGGCTTAAGGAGATGGGATCATGGACAAAAATCAATGGAGAAGCAATTTATGGCACTTGCGCCAGCCCTTTTAAAACCTTGGCTTGGGGCCGCTGTACCCTTAAAAAGGTGAATGGAACCAACCGGATATATCTTCATATCTTCGATTTTCCTCTAGATGGAATACTTCAGTTGCCAGGGTTAACGAGTAAGATCATTACGGCCTACGCCCTTAAAAACAAGGATGTAAAGCTTCCTCTAAAGCCGGCAGGTAATCACCTAAATATCAATATCTCAAAAGTTGAAAAGGAAAAATTTGCCACGGTAATAGTCTTAGAGACAAACGATGAAGTGATGGTTTATAATGGTCCTGAGATTAGTGCCGAATATGCGATCTTTATCGATAAAGCAGCTTTTACGATTACTTCCGAAAATGCCAATTGCGTTATCCGTTATACGATCGATGGCTCTATGCCAACCAATAGTTCGCTGATTGCAAAGGGGTTAAATACGGTGGTTGCACCTGCTTCGTTTGTCGTTAAAGCACTATGCTTTCTAAACGGTAATGCGGTAAGTGGGATAACAGAAAAGCAGCTGATCCAGCAGAATCCGATCTCTGCGGTAGCAGTAGAACAACTTAAACCCGGAATACGCTGTGCCTATTTTGAAGGAATATGGGGTGAATTGCCAGATTTTGCATCCTTAAGACTCGCAGATAAGGGTATTGTCAAGAACATTGATCTTAGCATGAAAAAGAGAGATTCCGACTTTGGAATGGTGTTCACGGGCTACCTGAAGGTTCCTGATACCGGAGTTTACCAATTTATCCTAAGCTCGAATGATGGATCGAAGATTATCCTCTCTGGAAAAACTCTCTCTAACGATGGTCTTCATGGGATGGAGGCAAAAGTATTGGATATCTCTCTGATGAACGGGCTTCATCCTATTGAAATTCAGTATTTTCAGGCTGGTGGAGGTTCCTCGATAAAACTGGAATGGAAAACGAAAGGCAAAGAGCTCGCAGAGATAGCTGATTCAATTCTGTTTTATTAACAAAGATCGTAGCTAGGAAGTGGTATTATTAAAACCTATGTGTCCTAATGTGTCTATTGTGTTTCTTTTTTTTCACCACATAGGCACATAGAACACATTAGAAAAACACACTAGAAAAAAACCTATGTGTCCTATTGTG
>CAIVMQ010000055.1 GCA_903907075.1 uncultured Bacteroidia bacterium | reverse complement strand
AATATGCTGATAATCCCTTCACAGAATTGATACATGGAGGTCATACACCCATCTTTAAACACGTTATTGGTAATGGTAACGTCCGATACTGCCCCCGACTCATACCACCCATTGGCATCGCCCGCTATCAGGATGGCGGATCCGCTCGAGTCAAACTCATTGCGGTCTATCAAGACCTTACGCGGAGTAGAGATTAGCAGTCCGCGGGCACGGCAACTGCCGAATTTGCAGTTCTGAATTGTCACCTCGGGCGACCAGCTTAAATTCTCCAGCGCATCGCCGATCGCGATTTCAGTCGGCAGTGGATCGTTAAATTCGACCAGAAATTCTTCATTGGTTAGTTTCTCGAAGCGCTTCAACGACTTTCTAGAAACCGTTTGCATGCTCTTGTGCTCAATAAAACCTATCGTATCATTCAGATGACCCCAGTTCATTCCCGTACTCTGCTCATGCATGAACCGACATTTCAGCTGACGATCATTTATCTTCGCTATAATCCTCACGCTGGTCCCATGTACATTGATCGGATCATCCATTAGTCCTCCAAATTCACAGTCTGCGATTGATACATTACCCGCGCAATTTGAAATATGAAAGCCGTCGTCATGACCACTCAGATAACGGTTCTTAGCGCTATTTGGGATGACTTTTACATTCTTGTAACTCAGGTTACGTGTAAACTGTGATAAGATACCCAGTCCGGCGGTGTGATAGATCGTGACATTTTCAAGCGTTACATTGCTGCTTTCCTGAATGAAGATTCCCGCATGATCGCGTTTGCTGTGACGTAGAATAAGATAATTTCCGACTGCCGGCGTACGCGTGAAATCTCCGTTCATACGCACCGTCCCTGGCTTAAGTTCTTCGGTAATCGATTTATCCCACTCTCCTCTGATGCAGCCATTGTCACCTGTACCGGCAGCAATGCGGTGGGTATTTGCTTCATACTCCATAAAACCCGTCGGTCTCTCTTTCCAGTTTTCACCTGTAAAAAATAGTTTTCCATCGGTGATAACGTATGGAAATTGTAGCGTGTCAATTTCAAAGTCGATATTTTTTGACGAAGTGGCCACAATTTTTGCCTGTGCCGTTAAGGGAATATCCCAGTCGATACTCACATTTTGTATCGTGATGCCGTCACTATGATCTACGGTGATGGGTTGTATGGCACCATGAAAAACGAACTCGGAATTTCCCCCATCCAACGTAAGACCTCTGCACCCGTCAATCAGGATAGCCAAATGCTTAGGTGCATCATTTGTCGTGTTCGACTCAAAATAGATCCGTGTGTATGTCGAATCAATGCTAAAATCGTAACGCCCCTTGTCAAACAAAAGCACTGAGCCCGGATGCTTCTTACATTCTTTTAGTGCCTTTATGATGGCCAGAATGGCATTCTCTCCGGTTCCGGGCTTGAGACCAAAATCGGCTACTTTAATTATTGATGGACTATTCCGACTGCATCCGGCAAGGATTGCTAGGACGAGTAGAAATGAACTAATCAGCTTTGTCATTATTTATCATTAATTAGGATTAATCAAATCATTGAAAATATTAAATATCATGCGAGCGTAAACTCTGCTCGGTAATTAATAGGTTAGCATGCGCAGGTCGCGATAACTCAATACACCCAAATCTCATCCATAAAAAACCAGGCGGGATAGCCCACACCATAATGCCACGATGGACAAACGCCGATGGTCTCAATATGCACCTTCACATAGCGCGCTTTAACTTTCTCGTTCGCCGTGATCCCAACCTTAACATACTTAACCGCTACCGACCGGTCTTCTTTGATCTCCTGCTTGCCCATTGGGATAAAATTCACTTTATCTGTTGAGGTGGAGCAGGTCACACTCTTGGGTAATAAGATCCAGGCTCCCAGTTTATGCAGAAAATCGGCCTCCACGGTATCTATCTCTTTCTCTTCACCCAGATCGATGATCACCTCTCCATCTTTTCCGCTCCAGCCTATCCAGCTCTCATTAAACGTGGCTCCACCTAAAAAGCCATCTGTAAGGGCTTTATCTGCAATCTTGTCGTAAGGTTTGTCGGGCGGAAGTGGATAGCTCACGTTAGCCTGATGGGCAAGACTCATCCGGGCTGACGGAAGATTACGCTCCAAATAAAGGTTGCAATACTCTTCAACGGTATTGTTACGCTCATTTAACGAGGTAACGCCAAGGTCGTGAGCCCTGTTTCGAAATAGGGATAGCTCCTTTTTGATATCCTTCGTGTTATCAGCCGGATTCGTTCGTGCAATTTCGAGTTCTGAATATTGAATCGACAACCGCTGTTGCCAGACACGGTGTAACAAGGTACTATCCGAGGCAACAGAGCGTTCAGCCTGATCGAAGAGTTCGCGGTAGCGGCGCATCAGTGCTCCATTAAGCATACCGTTTTTATGGGTTATCGGGGTGTCGTAGATCCACAGTGGGAGATTGCTGCCCAGTAATGCCCCTTGTTGGATTTTCATAACCTGATAAATAAAAGGGGCTGCCGCTCCGTAATAACCTCTTAAGAAGGTTTGAATCACCGAGTCGACATTGCAGTTTACATTCCACAGCAGCTTAGCCACCACATAACTTCGCAGTTCCGAGAAATCACCTCCTTTGCTCCCTCCGATTTGCGAAAAATGTTTGGTGGCATGGTAGGTCTTGAAGAGCTGCATATTGGTTTGCAGAATATGAAAGTTAGGAAACGGAGAGACATAATTGTCGAAGTTGATGCCGTAATCCCATACAAAGATGTTGTTGGAGATCTGTGCCCACCCCTCCATATTTTTCATAAATGTTTTGCCGGATGGGTTTTCTGTGAGGCTCACCTCGCGCGTGCAGTCGATATCGCAAAGCATAATATTTACATTGGGTAGCGGATGGGTATGCTTTGGTGGCGCCACCGAATAGAGGTATGCCAGGGTCGAAAACTCCTTATCCGGAAATCGGGCAGCGAGCTTATTGAGAAACCGGATTATGCTTCCCGAAGGACTACCCTCGTCGTCGTCGATAGCCTTACATTTTTCGCACGAGCAGTTGGTACTATTCCCGTCGTTTTGGCTTACAGAGATCATTTTTCGATCGGGATGAGCCTTGAAGATCGAGTCAATCTTTTGGGATACCATCTCAAACACTTCCGGATTACTCAGGCACCACTGGCTTGCCGCACCCGGACGCCGCTCGCCGTTGATAAATGAGAAATATTCGGGATGGCTCTTTCCGTACGTTGCCGACGGGAGGATACGGTCGAACGTGTGAACCCAGTAGCCTCCTGCAAACAACTCTACGGGTTCCTGAAGCCGATGCCAGATCTTATATAGCGAATCGGTGGCCATTCCATAGGCCTGGGTTTGTCGGAATTGGAAACTGGGATTCTCAATTCTGCTTAATTTCTGGGGTAATGCCAGCTCTCGGCCAGGGGTGAAAACACAACTGTTTGCAGCATAATAATGAACTCCGAAATAATCTTCCAGCAGCGTTACAACACCATAAACACTTCCTAACCCATTGCCGCCGTTGACAAAAAACACAGAGTCGTTGCTCGTGAGCGAAAAGCCATCATCCGAGATTTCTGATCCTTTCAATGGTGATCGACTATCAATAATCAGATCCCCTTTCACCCTTTTCACACTTCGTGAGACAATGGGTAGCGTCGTGCCGGTTATTTTGGTGACAAAAAGATTCAGAAGTTTGGCCGCCTGATTATCGGCTTTATTTTGGATGTCAACAATAATCCGCCCTTGCACCTTGCCATGTTTAACCAATACAATTTGAGCCTCTCCAACAGATGTTAGCACTATCGATAGGACAAGAAGAAGGAGTATTTTCATTTCAGTTAAGGTTTGAGGTAATCAGAAAGGAGCCAAACTTTAAAATGGACAATGGATATTCTACAAAGATTTCGCCACGCCGTGGCTTCGGTTTTTGCTTTTTAAATCATACTACAGAGATGTCGCTGCTCGGCAGCTTGATTTTAGCAATTAGTTGCGATATCTCTACAACCCATCAAATGATGGATGACAAATTTTTAAAGCAGCGTAGTTGCGACATCTCTGTATTTTTCAAAAATAGCGAATTTTTTAGATTCAATTCGGCATAAATGGGGAACAGTATAAAAGATTAAAATAGTTTTCTATTTTTACAAAAGCTGTCCGTGCAGAACGGATCGCACTTTATTTGCGGGCTTTAGATTCGGTATTTCCGGATTATCAGTGCTTAATAAAACATCATTAAATAAAACTATGAAATTTTTAGGTTCTATCGTTATCTGTGGCATGCTGATCTTGTCGGCGGCTCCAAATTTTGCGCAATCAAAAATCGATCCCAAGGAGATCAAAGAGAAGATGCAATGGTTCGCCGATGCCAAACTGGGGATCTTTATCCATGCCGGAATATATTCGGTCAATGGAATCGACGAATCGTGGAGCTTCCATAACAAGAAGGTTACCTATGCCGATTATATGAAGCAGCTTAAAGGGTTTACACTTAAGAACTATAATCCAGCTGCCTGGGCTGACCTTATTGCACAGAGTGGTGCACGCTATTCGGTGATCACCACCAAGCATCACGATGGTGTGGCGATGTACGACACTAAGATGAACGACCTAAGCATCGTGAAGGCAACGCCCGCAAAACGCGATATGATCAAGCCATTTTTTGAGGAGTTGCGTAAACGGAACATCAAATGTGGCGCCTACTTCTCATTGCTCGACTGGTCGAATAGTAATTATACGGGTTTTTTAAAGGATAGCTCACGCTATGCCCTGTCTGATGACTACCCACGTTGGGATCGCTTTAGAGCACTGTTTCAGGGACAAATCAAAGAGATTAACACCCTTTTCAAACCCGATCTCTGGTGGTTCGATGGCGACTGGGAGCATAATGCAGAAGAGTGGGAGTCGCAGAAGGTGCGTCATCTGATCCTCTCAGGTAATCCGGATGCGATCATTAATGGTCGTCTGCAAGGATATGGCGACTACGAAACACCCGAGCAGAATTTCCCTGTCTCACGACCAAAATACAACTGGTGGGAGCTGTGTATGACCACCAATGACAATTGGGGTTTCCATCACGATGATAACTGGAAAACACCTTATGAGGTGATCACAATCTTTGTAGATGCCGTTTCCAACGGAGGTAACCTGCTGCTCGATATGGGACCCAAAGAAGATGGCACCATACCCGATGAGCAGGTAAATGTGTTGAAGGAGCTGGGTGCCTGGAACAAGAAACATGGCGAGGCAATTTTCAATACCGTGGGTGGACTTCCACAAGGCCATTTTTATGGTCCTTCAACATTATCGAAAGATTCTACTTCGCTCTACCTCTTCCTCCATGGCCATGTCTCGGGAACTTTGATGGTCAAAGGAATAATTAATAAAATTACTGAAATCTCTGTAGTAGGAAATGGTGCTCAACTCACGCATAAGGTAGTCGGGAAGATCTCCTGGAGCCCCGTGCCGGGATTGGTCTACATCGATGTCCCCGAAAATGTGCTCGACAAATACATCACCGTTCTGAAAGTAAAGCTCGAAAAACCACTCAAGCTTTACCGTGGACAGGGGGGATTGAATTAACAACTTCAAGAGGAGACTCAGATAGGTAGAGAAGGTGATATATCCAGCTTTCAAATTCCATTTAAAACACGGTGAAACTCCGTGGTTATTTTTGGCCAACGAGGATCTTATTCGTATCTAAGTTAGATCATGATTTGAACATATAAACTCTTTCTTTTCCCCTCCGCTGGAGGTGTTAGGGGAGGTAAAGGTGGTCAGAAAGGTCAGAAAAGTTGAGTAATTAGAGAGCAAGAGATAATTGAAAATGAATGAATTAACATTGCCGCAGGCAAGAAATAAGTATATAACCTAACAACGATTTAATGAAAAATTATCTGCTACTTACGATTTTCTCCATTTTATTTTGCACTGTTTCGGTGGCTCAGCGGCCGGCGCAGAATCCTGTTTCGAGCGACGTTTTCGCTCCGTTATCCAATGGTTATGAGCTCGCCTGGGAAGATCAGTTTAATGGCACTACGCTCGATACGTCGAAGTGGGCTGTGCGAGGCATCGGGGCCCGAGCACTGGGTTATGTGTCGCCCGAGGCGGTTAAGATTAAAGATGGTTATTTAACCTTATCAGCAATAAAAAAGGGTGATAGCATCCTGATTAGTGCCATCGGAACACAGGGGCGCTTTATGACCAAATACGGCTATTATGAGTGCCGGGCTAAGTTGCAACACTCACCCGGCGTATGGGCGGCCTTCTGGATCCAGTCGCCGGAGATCTCAAATGGCGAGGACCCTGCCAAGTTTGGCGCCGAGATAGATATCATGGAGTGTTTCAAAAAACTCGGCAAAGATATCGTATCGCATAATGTCCACTGGGCGTACGGTCCTCATCAGCAGTCCACACATGGGATGCAGAGCTACCTCAAAGGGGTGAGCAAAGGTTTCCATACCTTCGGCGTGGAGTGGTTTCCCGATCGCTATATCTTCTATGTCGATGGCTATAAATATTACGAGGTGACGCAGGGAATCTCCAATATTGAAGAGTACATTATCCTGAGCATGGAGATCGCGGGAGATAAAAAGGAGATCCGCAAGACCGTATTCCCCGATAAATATGTCGTTGATTACGTAAAGGTTTACAAGAAGAGATAGGGTGCGATAGGTGCAAAATGGGATGGCCGGTCAATAGGTTTGTCCCCGATGATCATAGGAAACCCCGACGGGGTTCGGATGGAACCATCGATATCGCGAGTGTTACCACCCAGTTGCACTAGGTGTACCACCGCACTAGGTGTACCACCCAGTTGCACTAGGTGTTATGTATGGTAAACTCCTCCGGAGTTATATTAACAAGTAATCACGAACTCTCTCAAATAACTCCGTAGGAGTTTACGGTGCATGGCCCATAGCTCGGCTGGGGGTATATAGGTCAGCAATAAATAAAAACCCCGTGGGGGTTTCCTGTGATGATAAGTATATGAATTATATGATTTATATGTTATTTATGAGTAGTCCTTCAGCGTTGGGTTAGGTTTGTTTTTATGTTTCTCTGAAAAACCGGATCTTATCTGGAGTAAACCCCTTCGGGGCTCTTGTTTTATCTGCACTTTTATCCTCACGTTTACACCGGAGGATATTAAAATTTAGCTCTTTCAGAGCAAAGACAAATCAACTCACTCAGTTCCTCACCGGTAGCCTAATTCTTCGGTGAGGGGTTTTATATCCTGAAAGGATTATATTTTCATAACCCCCATTGACGTGAAACGAACCTAGGGGGTTATGAATCATAAGAAACCCAGAGCCCTGAAGGGGTTTAATATTAATGACTTAAAATAATATTCATTCGCCAGCCGGCGGTTCACCACTTTGTGGTTTGAAGAGTTTTATAACAATCCCTACTTACACAAGTTATTACCGGTTACAATCGTTCCTAATTATCTTCCGCCCCCATCTCCTCAATTGTTCTAATGTCGAGGTATTCCTGATCTTTTGTTTGGTATAGCCCATCAAGGATCAGGGCACGCTGTGGATTTACCGTGAGCAGCTGTTTGAGCGCTCCCGTATCGGAGAACTCGTGTATCGGATTGGTAATGGTATATAGCGTTCCAGACAGATCCTTTGCGGGTGCGCCGACAAGGAGAATCCGATATTTTAAGGTTTTTAGCAATGCCAGCTCTTTCTCGTTGTTCGAAGACTTGTCGAAGAGAAGTGCGGTGACAGGTGCGACAAACAGGTTGGGCTCACTCACAGCATCTACCAGGGCTGCGACTTGCTCCAGATTTCCCGGATGACCGGCAGGGGTCATGCGCACATTAACGTTAATCGAATATTTCGCAGCATAATTACAGATCTCCTTAATCGTTTGTTGTACCGATGCCTTAAATTGCTCCTCGCTAAAGTTATTCTCTATTAATCGGTGAGGACTGATAATCAGATCTTCGGCCCCTAAATCGGACATCTTGTCAATTACCGATTTTATGGCTACCATACTCCTGGCAAACTCTATAGAATCGTTATTCACAAGCCGCAGATCCGGGAATAGGTTGATTCCTGACGAAAAATCGACTGCCAGATGAAGCCCCTGCTGCTTAATCCACCCCGACTCCTGAGCAAGTGTGGCCCGCTCTTTTTCGAGCAGATATTTCCAGTCAATGATTACCCGGTCGAAATGTTGAAAGAACGTTGGTCTTAGCAGGATCTCCTCTTTTAGAGATCTTATATTACGCAGGGTGAGTCCTCTGTTTTTTGGGTTGGGTTGAGGTTCTATCGCAGCGATCTCCTGCGTGTTAGACTCATCAATCGTTACCGTAAAAATCCGGATATCACCCCCGGCGATTGTGTGTGCGGAGTTTTTTCCTGTCGTATTGGTCACGTTAGGAGGGAGGTAGCCAATGGCCTTTTGCTCTGAGCAGTCGAGAGAAAGCTCTTTAATCTTAAGAATCTTACCGCTATTTGAGGTGATCTGAAACGGTTTCTCCATCCATGAATTATTACTCAGCGCTACCGTATATTCGCCACGCCCTTTGCGGCATGTGATCAGACTCAACTCTTCATTGACGGTAAAGATTTTGGTTTGGCTTATCAGGTCACCCAGAATTTCCTTCACATGATTTAGCATTGGAAAGGGTGTCTTTAGGGGTATGTCAATCTCTGACTTCATGATTACTCCAGGCATAGCACTTATTCCGAAAGGGGAGGCAAAAACAGTTATTTTACCCTGTCCAACCGTGCGCTCTATGACCAAGGGCTTGTTGTCGTAGGTTGCCAGGACGCTTGTCCCTTCCGGGGAATGAAGGTCGGAGATCTCAAACGGCAAATCCTCTTTAACTTTTTTGTTCGAATACACGATCTCCTTGTTCACATCTGCATGGATCAGATCCTGGCCTATGGTTATTCCCGATAATCCATTGGGCATTTGCCCGAGCGATCCGGCAGTGATAATCAGATGACCCCCCGATTCGACATATTTCTCAAGCTTGTCTTTGATCTCATTACCGCCGGATAATTTATTCCCGATAATAAGTACCGGATAGTGAGTGAGCAGCCATGACGGAGCATCGCTGAGCAGACAATCTGCACTGTCGCCATAGGGTGTGGGAGCAATAAACCCTTTTTCATCATGAAAATAGGAGGCATCCTGGTAGCCCGGATAGAAAAGATTGAGGATATTGTCCGTGAGATAATCTCCATCCTGGTAGGGGAGGTTCCCCCATACCCGGTAGCTGTTTCCAGAATAGAGGTGCCTGGGAAAGGACCATCCCGCAAAGAAATCGCCCATGATGGCGACCGGCGTATAGAGGTTTCCCGGCGATCCGTATTTCTTCACCCATCTATTGGCTGACTGTTGTATCTTTCCAATTGGACTCAGCACCTCTTTATTCGTTAGGTACGAAGCCTCGAATCCTACGGCCACGCAATTGTACATCACATGGTTATATATCAGTCGTTTAAGCAGGCTTAGGCTTGTCCCTTTTGTGTCGCCGCCACCATCGCTGGTGATCCCTGAATAGTTTTTCCAACCCCACCGGTTCCATACCGAGGCATTTCCAAACCAAGGCACACCATATTGCTTGCCTGCCCCTCTGATAAAAGAATAATATACCTGACCATTAGGAAGACCCTGCGCTGTTTCGGCACCGATAAGCGTGTAGACCTCCTCCTTAAGGAAGTAATGGCCAAAATTCAGGGATACTAAGGCCGACATTTTATTTCCGAGCCGCTCTGTCATACCCTGAAAATGGTTCTGAAAATTCAGGTATTGGTGTTCCCGGTCACCACCAAAAGGGACCATCTGACTGGCAAATCCACCGACATAACGGCCATCCTGCTCCCCATTATCCATCCCCAGCCAATGATCGCCCAGCTCTTTTTCGAATAGGTTAAGCGAGTTTTGTGGTACCGTAAATTGCTGCCAATAACCTCCGGGTCCCGAGCCGGGAACATAGCCCCACAGATCAAACAGGTAGAGATTTCTCTTTTTCAGCTCTGCTACAACGTTGGGGAGATTTTCCTGATAGATCAGCGGGTAGGCGGGCCAGATAACATTCCCAAGTTCGTATTTAAGGGTATAGGTGTCGAGAGATTTTTTAAAATCACCATCCAAACTGCGCAAGGCCATAAACTGAATCTGATTTCCAAAAACGGAGGCGTCGGGAGGTTTCACCAATCGGCGCAGATCATCCGGATGCTGCCTGGGATTCATCGGAAAGCTATAGATCTTGATTAAGCTCTTCGTGGATGGGGCTTGCGAAAAACCCCATGAACTATTAAACCCCAGAATTAGTGTCAGGGAGATCATTTTGCAGAGGTGTAGTTTCATAATTTCGGGATATTTATACGGTTAGTGAGTCAAAGATATAATTTGCTGAGCAATGGCGCCGAACTATCCAGCAGAATTTTACGGGGCGATGTTTTAATCTGCGGTATCACGTGTGCTTATCTAATTCTGTTAATTCGCTAATGGCATATAAGGGGAGATTTGTCATCCAGGCTTCTTCTCTGTAATCGGACATGGATGTTCGAATAGCCGTTTTGGGGGAATATTTTTGACAAAATGTTTTTAGACTTTTAGCTTGCAGATTCTCTTCTGCTTTCACTTCGATGGGAATGACCTCGCCCGCGTGCTGTACCAAGAAATCGATTTCTGCTGTCATCCTTTCTGCAGTCCAATAATGGATTACTAAATCGGAATGAGTTATTAATTGCTGGAGGACATATTGTTCGGTTAAGGCCCCTTTAAACTCTTCAAATATCAAATTCCCTTCAATTAAAGTGCGCACATCAAGATCTCCCATGGCACCTAATAAACCAACATCCACAAGAAATAATTTAAAAGCAGCAACATCTTCATAGGCTTTCAACGGAATTCCCGGTTTAGAGACCCTCGTTATCTTTTTTACTAATCCACAGTCAACCAACCAAGATAATGCCAATTCGTAATCTTTGGCTCTTGAACCCGGCTTAATGGCGCCATAAATAAATTTCTTATTCTCTTTAGCCAACTGAGCAGGTATTGCGTTCCATAGCATCCTAATTCGCGGAATGATTTCATTTGGGGCATGTTTCAAGAAATCATACTCGTATGCCGCAAGTATTTGTTTCTGGATCACCCGAACCAGGGTAAAATCGTTTTGTGAGCGATACGATAATACTGCCTCCGGCATACCACCAATGAAATAATACGCTCGTAGGTATTGAATAAATTTTTCTTTGAAGCTTTTTATTAAAATCCACTCTTTGGTTTTCAAAAGATTTAACAAGGATTGTTGATCTAATGCCAGCAGAAATTCAGAGAAATTAAGGGGATTGAGGTCTAAGAAATCAACTTTTCCCACAGGAAAAGAGGTGCGATTGTGGAGCGCCACACCCAGCAGCGAGCCTGCCGAAATGATGTGATACTGCGGAGCATTCTCATAAAAGTATTTTAATGAAGTAAGTGCCCCTTCGCCATCCTGAATTTCATCAAAAATAATCAGCGTATTTTCAGGATTTATCTGTTGACCTGATTCGATCTGCAGAGCGGTAATAATTCGTTTGATATCGAAATTATCGACGAACAATGTTTTGAGAAACTTTGAACTCTCGAAGTTTACATAGATAGTCTGAGCATATTCATTTTTCCCAAACTCTTTCATAAGCCAGGTTTTCCCAACCTGACGGGCTCCACGGATAATAAGAGGTTTGCGAACAGACTTATTTTTCCAGGATATCAGCTCTTGCATTGCAGTCCTTTCCATCGGTTTTATCTCTTGATAGCATTTATTCGTACGACTTTATGTGTAAATATACATTAATTCGTACGACTATTTGTGAAATCGGATGTTTATCCGATGCTCCAAGTGTGTTTTGCCTCTGATTTGAAAAATATTTGACTGTTTAACCGAGGGATCATCGTTCAGAAATTCACTATGCCTCCATCCTTTTATGCCGTAGTAGCTGATTTTTTGATCTTCACAAAATATAAACTGAATTTGGTAGTATATAAAATCTTAGTACACTACATTTTAATCATATGAAGTAGGTTGTATTGAACTCAGACCACTAAGCCGTTGCCTTTGTGTTTTGGTGGCTACTTTTTTGAACTAAACAGGAAATTATTTTCCTATCTCTAAATCTCCCCTATGGAAATCTTAGCAATACTTTAGTGCCTTCTTCGTGCCTTTGTGCCTTGGTGGCGATTTTTTTGAACTAAACAGGAAATTATTTTCCTATCCTTAAATCTCCCTAATGGAGATCTTAGCAATACTTTAGTGCCTTCTTCGTGCCTTGGTGGCGTTTTTTTTATTGCACTTACAAGAATATAAAACGTACGTGGTATACATTTTAATAATATGAAGTGGGTCGTACTGGGCTCGAACCAGTGACCCCTACCTTGTCGAGGTAGTGCTCTAAACCAACTGAGCTAACAACCCTTCATTGTTCTGCAAAAGTAGACTATTTTTTCAAAATAAAAGCGCCCCAATGTCTAACGGAGCGCTTTTTAGATTCTATGGGTGTGTTATTCGCTTAAAAAGATATAGCGGGTAACGACAATCGCGAAGAGCAGATACATCATCCAATGCACTTGTTTTGCTTTTCCGGTACCTACTTTTAGAAGGGTATAGAAAACAATACCACCTGCGATACCGTTGGCGATGCTGTAGGTAAATGGCATCAATACAAAGGTTATAAAGGCAGGGAATCCTTCGGTGAAATCACTGAAGTCGATATCCAATACAGAAGAGGCCATCAATACCCCAACGATAATCAGTGCCGGTGCTGTAGCAGCATCAGGAATCATCCCGACAATGGGAGAGATCAGAACGGCAAGTAAGAATAACAAACCGGTAGTGACGGCGGTAAGACCTGTGCGCCCCCCTTCGCTGATACCTGCTGCACTCTCTACATAGGCGGTTACTGTGGAGGTTCCCATCAGTGCGCCAAAGGAGACGCCCACAGCATCGACAAGCATAGCCTTCCCTATCACGGGTGAGCTGCCATCTTTGTCGATAAGTCCGGCTTTGCTCGCTGTCCCTACCAGGGTTCCAAAGGTGTCGAAAAGCTCAACAAACGTGAAGGTGAAGACCACGGTCCAGATTCCCATGTTTAGAGCACCCATGATGTCTAATTCTCCGACGGCTAAGTTGCTAAAGTTGGGTAGCGAGAAAAATACTAAATTTTCAGGCAGGTGGGTAACTCCCATTGGAATACCAATAATGGTCGTTAGGAGGATGCCAATTAACAAGGAGCCTTTGATCTTGCGAGCCATCATCAAAGCGGTAATGGCTATGCCGATCAGGCAGAGTAGCATACTGGGATTATGGAAACTTCCCATTCCGATGTTCCATTCGAAGAACTTAAGCGTTGCGCGTCCTCCCCCTGTGTTCATCGCTTCGAGTGTGGGAGGGATCAACGATGTTGAGACAGACATGATATCTGAGATCTTCACCCCGATAATCGTGATGAAGAGTCCAATGCCTACTGTGATGGCACGCTTGAGTGAGTTAGGCACCGCGATGACCAGGATCTGTCTGATTTTGGTCACGGTAAGGATGACAAAAATAATACCCGAGATAAACACGGCACCCAGGGCAACCCGCCATGGCATCCCTACGCCCGTAAGAGCAACAGTGGCGAATAGGGCATTCAATCCCATTCCCGGCGCCAGGGCGATAGGGAAATTCGCTACCAATCCCATTGCAATGGTTACAAAACCGGCTGCAATAGCCGTAGCAAAGAATACCGCATTTTTATCCATCCCCGTTGAGGAGAGGATATTGGGATTCAGAAAAAGGATGTACGCCATGGTCATAAACGTAGTCATACCTGCAATGATCTCAGTCTTTACCGAGGTCTTGTTTGCTGATAGTTTAAATAGTTTTTCGAGCATACGTACTTATTATTGGGTTATAAATTCCATTTAACGGCAACGGTTGGATTACACATAAATCCATGGTTAAGGGCAAAATTTGAGCTCATCTCAATCTCGCCTCCAATGGAGAATTGTTTGTTTACATTATACCAAAATTGAGGCTCGGTAAGAAAGACGTAATTAGTTGTGGTACCCAAAGGTGCATTAAGAAAAAAGGTATTGTCTTCTCTCCAGAAATCAGCAAAACCGCTTAAGGTAATCTTGTTCTTAAAGAATTGTAGATTCCACACCCCAGTAAGCTGGAATGACATATCATTCTTGCCCCGGATGTTCTTATACATCCCTTGCAAGGTGAAAATCTTGGAGTAATCTTTCGTATTCCAGGTGTAGTTACCCCCGAAAAGCCATGCATCGTTAATAGGATAACCGGAATATGAATTTTGAACTTTGTTTTGTCCAAAACCGCCATTGTACTCAACATGTAATTCGAAGGGGCTATTCCAGAATTTTATCCCACGGGCAATTTCAAAATAGGCTAATTGAGGCCCTTCAACACCTTTGTCTCCAGCTTTCCCATAATCGATGTCGATAAAATAGAAGGTACTCCCATATTTATCCGTTTTAAAAGACTCAACAGTCGAGGTGAGATACTTTCGGGTCTTTCCCATGTCGTAGTGGAGTTGCACATTTTGCGCCGATAAAGCAGTACTGGCAGCTACGAACAAAAACAAAATCAGCAGTTTTTTCATGATAAAAATTAAATTAGTAAAACAATCGTGGATTACTGAAAAAGTGAACTATTTCTTGAGTTCTGAATAGTAAATTAGCAGAAAAGGGTAGTGTGGAAATGGTTCGTTTAAATATGACTATCTCAGGAATGGCTATTCGCAGGACTAAATAGCCGATAGGGTTATGACAAATAATCAGATTAAAATAATAGGATTGCTTCATGATTTTAACGAAATAAAATGAAACACTATTTAATAAACCATTCGTTAGATCTAAATGGTCTGATCGATAAGTCTGGAGAAATGAAAGATTGACTTGCTTTTTTGCACGATAAAAATAGTGATTATTTTCGATTAGGAATTTCGAATCAATATATCTTATGTAATTTTTTTTGATGTATTGTTCATAACTTTAAAGACAATCTCAACGTTAGAAACCAGGCTATTAATTCTCTTATTTCTTTAACCAAAGTTCATCGGAATCTTCCGGCAAGTGATTATTTAGGGCTTTGCTCTAAAATTATTACCCCTTCGTTATCTCGCGGAGCTTCTCCAATCGAAAGAAAGCACAGGTTATCGGGGAAGGATCACTACGTAAAGAATAACTATATCCGAGTATATTTTGAATCACTATATCATTGATTTAGGTGTTAAAAATGATCGTTCTGTATTTATTATGTAAAATAATTAACTTTCTCGATTATTTTACATATATTTGATAAATATAATATTGGTGAGAAGTTAAATAAATCATTTTCAGGTATTCCCAATAATTATTCTGTATCCTCTAATAACTAAAATCAATGGAAAAAATCCTTATTATCGACGATGATAAATTGACGTTAAAAGTAATTGATGATATACTTCAGAGACTAGGTTATCAAACTTTTAATGCTGAGAGTGGCGAAGCGGGATTGAAACTTATCCCTTCTATAAAGCCTGATTTGGTAATTACCGATTTTCAGATGCCTGGCATGGATGGAATTGGTGTTTTATCTGAAATTATCACTATGAATACAGGGATTCCGGTGATTATGCTTACCGGTTATGGGGATGTTGCCTTAACGATAAAATCAATCCAGGCTGGTGCCTTTGATTATCTTGAAAAACCTATCGATCCGCTTCAGCTTAAAAATGCCGTTCACTTAGCCATTCATTCGGTTAAAATAAGCAGGGGATTAAACAGGGTTAAATTTGAAAGTTCCTCACGGGAAACCATGTTAGATAATAATGTGCTGATCGGAAAAACTCCTGCGATGAAGGAGATTTTCAAGAATATCGGCCGTATTTCAATGAATAAGGTGAATGTGCTTATTAAAGGGGAATCGGGAACCGGGAAGGAGCTAATTGCCCGATTAATACATTCTTCGGGGGTCACCTCCGACCAGCCGATGGTTACTATTAATTGCAGTGCCTTGTCGGAATCGTTATTGGAGAGTGAATTTTTTGGCCACCTTAAAGGGTCTCATCCCGGCGCTCTTCACGATAAACAAGGGAAGTTTGAACTGGCAGGTGAAGGATCAATCTTTCTGGATGAGATCTCAGAGCTCTCCCTCAATACCCAGATAAAACTTCTGCGGGTAATCCAGGAACAGAAGTTTGAACGGGTCGGCGGGGATAAAACTATCCCGATGAGGGCACGCATTATTACCGCAACCAATAAAAATCTCGAGGCCTTAGTCAGGGAGGGAAAATTCAGAGAAGAGCTCTACTTGCGCTTAAAGGTCTTTACTATTGATCTCCCCCCATTACGGGAACGCAAGGATGATATACGCGATCTGGTGGTGTTCTTCCTTTTTAAACTCAACAGACGATTCAACAGAAATGTTGTGAAGATCGGCGATGGGGTGATCGACCTGTTAAAGAGCCAGCGCTGGACAGGTAATGTTAGGGAACTTGAGAACACGATTCTGCAGGCTATTGTGATGTCGAAAAATGATGTGCTGGAGATTGATAATATTATTCTTAATCCAACACCATCCGAAACTGCCGTTGTGGTTCCTGAATTTTTTCGATTTCGTACGATCGCCGAGCTTGAAAAATACCATATTCAGCGTATCCTCGATGAGACTAAATGGAATAAACTCGAAGCTTCGCGCATCTTAGATATTACCCGCCCCACGCTAAATGCCAAGATCGAAAAATATAGCCTGAGGAGACCATAAATATCGGCATTTGTATTAATCCTTCCCTTTAGTTATCCCCCTTAGAAAAAGGGGGAGAGAAAGAGGAACCAACTATGCGATTTGCGATTTAGATTTTAACTTTTATTTTACGTATTTAAGGGTGATATATTCGTTGTCAAAATTTTTCTCATTTTTAAGCTTCTCCTGCGGTTAAGCTCTCCCCCTTAGAAAAAGGGGGACCAAGGGGGATTT
>CAIVMQ010000054.1 GCA_903907075.1 uncultured Bacteroidia bacterium | reverse complement strand
AATTGATATCGGCATGAGCAAGTCGGTCGAAATGAACTTCCGTCCTAC
Source organism: uncultured Bacteroidia bacterium (assembly GCA_903907075.1). Taxonomy (GTDB): domain Bacteria; phylum Bacteroidota; class Bacteroidia; order Bacteroidales; family Prolixibacteraceae; genus JAAFHB01. The sequence continues at coordinate 64,216 of CAIVMQ010000054.1, read as the reverse complement.
GAATAAAGTCGTTCCAGTTTTTCCCGTTTCGAGGAGTCCAAAGAACTTCTGCTAATGCAAACGAGCGGGGCCAGAACATATACTCTGCATGTCGGAACGTGGGTACACTCTCAGACCATAGGTTTCCCTGTCCTCCCAGGATAAAGGTGGTATCCACACCCTGAGGTACTGGTTCGAAAGCATACACCGTATTCAAGCGCAGCATGCTGTATGTCGATGGTTCAATCGCGGGATCACCCTGGTAAAGATCGAGATAGGTAAAGTCGGCGGGAGTCATTACGACCTGATGATTCGCTTTTGCGGCAGTAATACCTCCATTCATACCACGCCATGACATTACTGCGGCATTTGGTGCCAGCCCACCTTCGAGTATTTCATCCCAGCCCATGAGTTTTTTACCCTTAGGCTGAAGGATTTTTTCCAGTCGTCGAATGAAGTAGCTCTGTAATTCATTCTCATCCTTTAACCCATTATCTTTCATTCGCTTCTGACACAAGTCACATTTTTTCCAAAAACCTTTGTAGCACTCATCTCCTCCAATGTGAATATATTCAAAGGGGAATAACTGAGCAATTTCGGAAAAGACAATATCCAAAAACTCAAAGGTGGAATCTTTCCCAACGCACAGCGTGTTGTCATCAATGGTATAAAACTTTGATCCCGGATTGACTTTATAGGTTGATTTGGAAGAAGACAGATATGGGTATGAAGCAACGGCAGCCAGACTATGACCAGGGACATCGATTTCAGGCAATATATTGACATGCCGGTTTGACGCATAAACTACAAGCTCCTTAATCTGTTCCTGGGTGTAAAATCCACCATAAGTGGCTGCCTCGCCCTCTTGGGGTGGTTGTCTGTCCCACCACAACCCGGTGCGAGGTACGCGCCAAGCACCAATCTTCGTTAATTCAGGCAATTTTTTTATCTCGATCCGCCAGCCCTGGTCGTCAGAGAGGTGTAAATGAAGTAGGTTGAATTTATAAATTACCATCTGGTCAATCAGCCGTTTTACTTCATCTATAGTAAAGAAATGGCGACTCACATCAAGCAATAATCCCCTCCATGCAAAACGGGGCTCATCCTGAATTTCAAGAGCCTGAATGTTAGAATCACCCTGAATGGGAATCAGTTGCAACAAACTTTGTACACCGTAAAAAATTCCCTGCGAGGTTGCTCCATTTATGGTTATAGCAGAATTAGTTACTCGTAATAGATATCCTTCCTTTGCGGTATTTGCTTTCCCATCAAGGATTAAATTGATAGACTGGATATTCGATTGTATTCCATTTTGGTTTTTAACTGTCAGTTTTAGTTTATTTAGCGATTGGATGGTTGCGCAGGTATAATCGGCAAGAAATTTAAGCTGCGGATCATTGTAAGAGATTGCTGTTTGGCTATTCAAGACAAAACTTCCCTTTTTTATACTGATCTGTTTTGGCTGAGGGATAATATTAATGGTCTGAGCATTCAATAGAATTGCACAAAAGATCAAAATTAAGGTGGCATAGATTTTTTCAAGGTTCATTTTTTCACAAAATCAAAAGGTAAATTTTTAAAAGATCTGGCAAGTACCGCAATATTGCGCTCATCACCCTTGAGGCTATCTACGGGTTTCGAAAGATAGTAATCAACAGGAGGCATAATCGAACCTGATACCGGTTTCGTAAATCCATAAAGCCCGACATTCTCTTTTATCGCCGCGGGGATCACTTTTGCAGGATCCTGTCCGTTCCAGTTGGCAAGGCAGGTTATTAGTCGGGTTTGATGTCCCAGCATAGCACGAACGGCTGAAGTTGTTGCAATATCACCGGCTTCATTCAATACCCAGTCTACCTCTTTGAGCATATCCGATCCTGCAATATCTTTACTTGTAAGTTGACATGATGTAAGCCAGATTATGCAATCAGGATTAGTTTTTTTCACTGTAGTTCTGATCCGTTTCCAACATCTGTCAATGGCTTTACGTCTGAATTGAAGTTCAATTTCAGGGGTGATTTTATCTTTCCCGGGGAATGATTGGCTCATGAGCTCACCATACATTTGCTGTTCACATTCGAGCCATTTCAAAGGGGGATAAGGTTCCATCGTTGCCCCTGGATTCCAAAGCCAGTCGATAAATACACCATCTATTCCGGTCTTTTTTATTGCATCCTCAATCGAGGCACACAGGAAATCCAGATACGTTGTTGTATAGGGAATATGTGGATTGGACGGGATTCCGTAACTTAAATCAGGATTTTCCTGACCCCAGCGGGTATTCGATCCGGCACAGAAATAACCGAATACTTTAATATTTTTCTTATGAGCAAGCTTCACCTGTTCGGTAAGAAAATCATGTTTTAATCCGGGTTGTTCGGGAACGATACCGTTTTTGTACCAGGCATAACCGTTGCATGATACAGCAAAAGACTGAATCACATTGCATCCCAGATCGGCATACCAGTTTACATGATCTGCCGGATTGGCATCTGACCAAAGACCCGGTTTGGCAAAATCATTTATACCTCCCGGCCCCCAGTTAAAATCAATATCATAGGCTTTTATCAGTTGCTCAGATCGTTGTGAGTGATCTGAACAACTGATTGAAATGGAAATAAAAAGGATAAAAAGATGGAATTGCATTTTTTTCATCCGATAGTTGATATTTTTATTTCAGGATCACTTCGAGTACAGCAATTTCAACCGGTGGCTTTTGAACAGGAAGCTCAAGATTCAGGTAGTTTTGGCCATCACCATCGCCCTTGCTGAACTTAATCTCGGAAGCATCATGCAGAAACTGAATGTATTTCACCTTATCTCCCATATTTTTAAGAACCAGATTACCCATTGGATAACTGAGTAGATGGATATACAATCTTTTTGCTTGTGGATTATAGGTTAACAGGGTATTGGCAGGAGCTACGAATTCAGCCGGTGCTTCGGTGCAATTATAGATAGACCGACTATTATATTTCATCCAGCCACCCATAGCTTTGAGCCTTTCTTGTGCTCTGAAGTCAAAGACGCCACGCGCTGTTGGTCCCACGTTTAGCAATAAATTACCCCCTTTACTTACCGATTCAATCAATAATTCGAGTAATTGTGGAGTGCTTTTCCAGGTATTCTCGTCGCGGTAGTAGCCCCATGATCCCGAGAAGGTCTGGCATGTTTCCCAGGCAATTTTTTTGCCGTTGCGAGTAGGCCATTTCTCCACTTTGTATTGTTCTGGGGATTCAAAATCCCAACCTCCATCCTGATCTTTAAGGTCAAGACGGTCATCAATAATTATTCCGGGTTGAAGGGTTCTAACCATTTTAAGAAGATCCTCAGAACCCCAGTCGTTATGATCTTTCCCATTTTTACCTGGAAAGGAGAAATCAAACCAAATCACACTGATCTCACCATAATTAGTCAATAACTCACGAACCTGGTTTTTTAGATATTCGCGGTATTTCGACATGTCACGTCCCTTATTTAACCGTGCATAAGCTGAATCAGATTCCTGACGCTGTGGGTGATTTGAATCAATGGTATAATCAGGATGATGCCAGTCGATTAGCGAATAGTAGAAGCCTACTTTTAGCCCCTCAGCCCTGAGCGCATCAACATATTCCCTGACAACATCTCTGCCAAAGGGGGTATTCGTAGATTTGTAATCGGTAAACTTCGAATCAAACTGACAGAATCCTTCGTGATGTTTTGCAGTTAACACCACATACTTCATACCTGCTTCCTTAGCCATTTTGGCCCATTCTTTAGGATTATAAAGATCAGGATTAAACTCTTCGAAGTACTTCTGATACTCTTCATTGGTCATTCGTTCCGCATTTTTCACCCACTCGTGGCGCGCAGGAAGGGCATACAAACCCCAGTGGATAAACATCCCAAAACGGGCATTGGTCCACCACTCCATCCGTTTGCTTTTCTGCTCCGCCGTTTCAGTTTTTAACTGTGCGGATGCAGTATTTTGCACTGCCAATGTTACCAGTAGCACGAGAAAAATCATCCCAATCTTAATTTTTTTGTTCATTAGTTTTAGTTTATTGTTAGTAGTCTGCGATTTAGATTCTTTGATCTGTAAGAATAAAATTAAACATATTATTTTTATCTAAAAATAGTTTAATATTTAATTCCTTGTTATTTTTTATCGGATTTAAATACGGTATACGGGGAGGTTACCGTTGTCATGTAAATAGAATTTTGCGGAGCCTCTAAATTATAGCATTCCCATGGTTCCCCAAAATTACCCCCTTTACGGAAATCCCCTGCACGTAAATTATCAATGTATTCTTTGGCCAGTTGCTTTGCTGCATCAGGATCTGTTTTGGCCATCACATAACAAACCCAGCCTGTTGGGGTTCCCCAATAACCACCATTTTGATAATCTCCTTTGCGTACAAGGCTTTTTTCCCATGCCGATTTTTCACTAAAATCTTCGCCGATAAAGATGTGTCTGATATTTCCTGACTTTGCCAATAGCCCTTTCTTATAGCCGTCAGTAATCGTGCGTGATGCATTGAGCGCCTGCTCCCCTTCAATAATGCCGTAGTAAATAGCCATAACAGTGCTCCAAATATCTGCTTGATTGCTTTTGCCCGTTGAGGCAAGAAGCATGCCGCGCGAATCAGAAAAATGGAGTGGAATCTCCTCTTTAAGTCGCTTGGCATTTAGGCGATAAGTCTCTGCTTTATCCTTATTTTTAAGTAGCGTAAAAAGCTCAGCCATCTCTAGTGACGCTTTATACTTTAGTAACGAAGGCATACACAGCTCTCCGGTGATGGTGATCACATCTCTAAAACCATAGTCAACACCTCTGAAATCTTCAGTTGCATAAACCATAACTCCGTCTTGTTTTGTTGGAGGTGTTTTATAGGCCATTTCAAGCCGGTCAATTAGTGTAACTCCTTTTATTTTTTCTTTTAATAGCTGGGTTGAGCCGCTACTTTTGGTGTAAAAATAGGCCATGTCAACAAAGAAATATTGATCACAATAGGGAGGCATCATACCCCACTTTTTATTTCCTTGTCCTTTGTAATCGTAAGTCCCTGGGAAATAAATAGGTCGACTGTCATCTAATCGAATATGATCTGGGATTGCCCCAATGGGAATCATACAGCCCCCATCAGATATCCATGTTTGATCGCACTGCCCTGCGGAGGCAACCAGAAGCATGTGCTTTTGCTCCTTTACGGTTATAAATCCACTCTCAATCGACATCGCATAGTCGCGGATCCAAAAGGCAGGATAAGCTTCGCTCCCTCCGGGCTTAATTAATACACCTCCGCTATTGTTGCTTCCAAATTCTTTGGTTACTGTTTGATTCGGATAGACGCGCGAACGTTCAACCACATCTTTGGTCATCTCTTGTAGAAAATTAAAATCTTCTTTTGATAATAAGCCGCCTTGTTCTTGATTTGGTTGACTTTTTACGCTAAAATGGATTAGAAGCACCAGGACAATGGAGGTGACTTTTTTCATAATGGAAAAATGTTAATTGATTATATGATTAAGGGCCTCTTCAATAGCTTGTAGGGATGTATATCGTGGCTTGTAATTGATCAGTCGTTTCGCTTTTTCAATGCTGCAGTTAGGACTATGAGCAATATGGTCCCATGTCTCTTCTGCTTCAGATTCACTAACCGTTAGTTTCCACTCTTCCCACGGCAAGAAGCGAAGTTTTGCCTCTTGGCCATATCGTGCCGCAATGGCTGTTGCATAACCTCTAAGGGTAAGTGCCTGCTCAGATACGATATGAAAATTTTCGCCGATCGCATTATTACGATTTTCCATGGCGTTGCAGAAAGCTGCCGCAACATCATCAGCATGAACATGGTGAAGCGTCTCCATTCCCAGATTAGGTAAAACCAATTCTTTCCCTTGCGCTAAAAGCTTAAATACCTCAGGATTCTCTGTTCCAATAGGGTTGACAGGTACCCATCCCGGTCCGACAATATGTCCAGGATGTAATAGCGTAGCTGGAAATCCGGACTTACGTGCCATCGTGAGTAAATATTCTTCAATGGCTGCTTTATTTTTCCCGTATTCACAAATCGGTTTTCGTTGCTGATTTTCGTGAGTTGGGACCACTTCGCTATGGCCATGTACCCATATTGTTCCACAATGGATAAAATGTTGAATATGTCCTTGCAGTGCTTCGACTAAATGTTGGGCACTCTGGCGTGTGAAACAAATTAAATCGATAACCACATCGGGATTTAAATTACGAATCTGGGCACCAAAATTAGTGTCTTGCTCTGCCTGGTCTCTGTTAATGGAAACCATTCTCACCAAATCCCAGGCTGCATGAGCAAGATAAGGCTTGCGATTTTGCCGACTTACACAGATCACCTCGTGCCCTGCCAATACCAGTCGGGGAATCAGAAACGTGCCGATATGTCCCGTCCCACCGATTACAACAATTTTCATATGCTCCGTTTTTATAGTTTAGATATTCTGAATAAGTATGCCGTTGGTTGAAACACAATTTACTTCTGTCTTAACTGCTTTTCTGTCAACTTTTGGCCCGCGCAGAGAGGCATTTCTTTTAATTACCTTTTACGCCATGCTTTGATCTTCCGAAAATAGGGAAATTCTTGAAGTTTATAGATTCAGATTGGTAACCTTAAAGTTAATATTCGTATTTGATTGTTTTATTATTTGGAATTCAACATTTACATGGACAAGCAGATCTTTAATGCTATTTCATGTACGCAGTTCGCTCGGTAAGACTTGATTTATTCGAGCCTACTTAGCAAAAGCTGATTTAATTTGCGTCACAGTCACACCTAAAACCTTAGTAGCAATAAGGTTTAGCTGTGTCTCATCTCCTACAAAATGGAAAATCCTTTGGGTATGAGTTAGGCTTTCGCCTGGACCTAAAAATGCCGCAGGCGAGGAGCTTTCGATCTCATAAAAAGGGCCCATCTGACTTCCGTTAGTCAGAGGTCCGTCATTGTATGAATTAATGATATCTCCTTTAAATGGCTCCTTCTGAATCTCCCAGAGTTGATTGATATATTCGGATGGGGCCGTGGGTTTGGTGAATTGCAGAATTGTTAGCATACGGCTATTCGCATCGTAGCTCCCCGCAAAGGTGGTAGCTCGTTTGTCAGATAACCCAAGCTTACTGCGATGTTTCCCATCGACTTTAAAATAGAGGATGCCGTTATCGGTTTTTATCCTGTCAGCAGGAATCTCACCAAAGTAATTGGTTGTTGCTACTTTGCCTAAAACGGAATCATCGCCCTGTATGTAGGGTATCGCCACCACGCCGCTCTGCGAAGGGGTTAGCATAGCGAGCATCCAGATATTGATTGTCCCATTCTCATGTGTCCATTTTTCTGAGCCGCTATTTTTTAGCGTATTCTCTGATTCAAATCCGACCCATTTTGTGGTTGGATCGGGCGATATGCCAAGTTCGAGATTCAGATCCGCTGCCCCGATTAATTTTACCTGACGGTGAAGCTCAATATTAAATCTGGTTCCAGAATAGTTTTGTAGGTTAAGTGACTTATGCATGATCACGGTAACTGAGTCATGAGCTAGTAGTTGCCACGGCTCGCTATCTAAACCGGATGGGGTTTGCCAATTATCAAACACCATTTTAGTGCCTGGTTTAAAGAATATCGAGAATTGGCCTCCCTCCGGTCCAAGCCACATACGGTCTTCGCCACCGTAAGCATTAATATGAGGCACAAGAGTATCGGAGCTCATCGCCTTGTAATTTATCCACCCTGCACTATTCCCATTCAATCCATTGGCGGTGCTGGTGAATACTTTACCCTGATATTTTGGCGAGATAATTACCTGTGCATCTCCGCTTTTTAGGACAATGACACTATCCTTGGCACTCAGAAATGCTAAGTCGTAGCCAAATGTTCCTTTTTCAAATGGGGTTGATTGTTTCTCTTGTTTACTGTTTCCACCGCATGAGGCCAGCATACCGATGACGGTAATGGCTGAAAGAATAAATGTGATTTTCATCGTTTTTTCGTTAGTTTTTAGTTCTGAATTTTAGTATTGCCAAAGCAGGTAAGTTTTCGGATTATGGGTGTTGCCTCCGATTTAAGGATCGAAAGTTTGATCGCATCATAGGCTCCACTGACCCTTTCAATCCGTTTATGACCAATATTGGTGCCGGCAGAGATCAATATCCATTGTCCATCTTGCTTACCATAAAGTTCATATTCCCTTACACGTTCCCCCTGGGCGATATTTTCCATAATCACGATAGAGGATAACTGCTGATGCGATTTTAATTTTAACTCAAACGAGGTTCCTTCACCCGATGTCGATGCAACAGGATTGGAGAAGCTTTGGCGAATCATCTTCCCAAATTCACCCATCCTTTTAACATCTGAATCAGGAACAAGCCCCTGTGTATCGACTACAATTCCTAATAGCATATTTGTGTTTCTCCCAACACTCTTGCAGTATTTATCCTGGAGTTCTGTGAGGCTGCGTAACTGATCGTCCTGATCTTTATGCCAGAACCATCCTCCTTGAAATGTTGAGTTCAGCCGCAGTGGAAAATCGGATTCTCCGGGGCACCAAAATAACCCATCGGGATTACCATTAAGGCCCTTTATTTCGATTACTCCCGAAGCTGAAGTGGTTGAGTCGGCCCTTGCCCAGCAGGGATATGGCGCAACCCCCTCCTCGTTTCCAACCCAACGGATATTATTCTCATAACCGTAAGGACCCTGAAATGCAATCGCCTGAGGCTGATATTTCTGCAACATCCCCAGCACATCGAAGCCCCCTTTCTCGATAGGTAAAACACCGCCGTCGAACCATACTTCGGCGAGTGGACCATAATTTTCCCAGAGTTCATGCAGCTGCATCTCTACGATCGCATTGTATTTTTTCTGCTCTGCCGGATCACCCGAAACAACTTTGCCCGGATTATCTACCTTGAGATAGCCGTTTGCTGTCGTACTCGCATAAATTCCTGGCTTAACACCAAATTTTTTGCAAGAGGCGATAAAATCTTTGACAATATCTCCCTTTCCATTCTGCCAGGGAGTATTTTTTACGCTATAGGAGTGGGCTTTGGTGGGCCAGAGACTAAAGCCACTGCAATGCTTGGCAACTAAAACGACATAAGTGGCACCGGCAGATTTGGCTGCCTTTATCCACTGGTCAGTATTGAGATTCTTCGGATTAAAGATAGAAAGATCAGGATGGTAGTTCCAATCTTTTCGAAAGTCATAAGCGGGCTCAAATACAGGCATGTCGAAGTGTATTAAGGCTCCGATTTCTGAATCGGCCCATTCTAATTGAACCTTTGAAGGGCGTACTTGGTTGTGCTCCTTACCTAAAGCAAAAGCGAATAGTGAAACTATGAGTAATAGGGTTGTGAGAATCTTTGGCATACTGTTATATTATTTCTTAGGGCGTAAAACTTTAACCACACGTTTATCAATATCCTGAATTCTTAACGCAAGAGGCGGAAGTTCAGGGAGATTATTTTCCGGTTTATTGAGGTAGAAATAGGCTGTAGCCGATACATCATCGCTTCTGTAATAATTAGTTGATGTAAGTGGGAATTCGGAATCTTCTAGTTTTGGAGGATTCGCCTCATCAAGTAACCCTCGCTGATAGGTTCTTTGGCCATCTTTCCCTAATACCCAGACCGGAATGAAAGCCCCACCTTTTGCTTTAATCTTAAGGAGCTTATCTTTATCTGCACTACCCATCTGCTGAATTGTGACTTTACAATCCTCATGGAAATAGATCGGGTCGGAAATGTGGTAACGATAAAAAGCATAGATATCACTGTCACGATCTGAAATAAGGGATCCGAAAGAACGCGAGGCATATTCACCCTGTCCCCATCCTGAACCAATAAAATCCTCTGTTCCGGTTCCAACCAGCGAAGGATGATCCTTATCTCCGTCGAGGTAAATTTTTGCCTCCCCTTCGCCGAACCAGGTTCCCCGATAAACGGCATCTCCAATCACACCAATATTGGCTCCCAGGTACCTGCCTGTCCCTTCAACTTTGGGTAAGATCACATAATCCTCTCCGAGAGTGGTTTTAAGGTTCCGGTTCCAAAAGGTGTGAAAATACATAGCATCTTCAGGAATTTTCTCAACCTCAAGATAATTAATGTCGTACCATACCCACGCCTCCTCTGTCGACTCGTTGGTTAGGGTGATCAACGCCGAGGTACGAAAAGGCATTGGGATCGTGAAATTAAAGGAACGGCCTTCGGGGCTTGAGAAGAGGGCATTGTCATAGTTGGCGGTCATACCAAGTCCAATTCCGAAGAAATCGCCAACCGGCGCTGAGACTGCCGGTTTGGCAACTCCATCCCAATACATGTCGATACGGACGGCTCTGCGCTGAATCGCATTTATGCCAATAGTGCCGCTTAACCACATCCTGTTTATGATCCCTGCCCCTTTAACATTAAATAGCTCTTTCTTTTCGCCGGGCGCAATGATGAAAAAGGCATTTCCTTTCGCCCCTTTATTGGTGATCCCACCTTTCCCTTTTTCTCCGGTCGGATTTTCGGGACTTATCCACCTGGATTTTACACCCTTGGGAGGTGCTTTAAAAAATTCCCCAATGCTCGATATCGAAAAGCTATTTTCTGATTCTCTGGTTGCCGGAACACAGCTGGTAAATAGTAAGGATATGATTATAGCCAATCCATTCCAATGACCTAAAGTCTTATTCATAGTTTAACTTATTTTATTGATTGACGTTCAGATACTGATTTATCAAATGCTTTTCTTACTGCTTGAACCTGTTGGATATGATTAGGGTTAACCGTTCCAAATTTATCTGCTTGGATATCAAAACAAAGCACTCCTTCGTTGGTAAAAACTTTTTGAGACCAGCTAACTAAATCTGAGGTTTGAAACCGCATCCCCCCTTGTCCCCAGTTTTCACCCAGATAGGTAAACAGGAACCATTGTACCCCGTCGACAACCCAACGTTTTTCAGGCACCTGCACAATTCTTCCCTCTTCTCCGGCACTGTAATCATCATACGGGGAGTCCGATTGAATCGTATTGACCCCATAATTATAGGTTATGATGCTGTTCTGATTTCCAGCTTTCGCAGCCAGGGTATGGGTGCTGATATTATGTTTGAGGCTCATGTCTGAACGAGTTTCGATGATTCCCCCTCTGTACAAACCATCGAACCACCAGCCGGAGAGGTTCGTCCCATAGCGCAGGCTCCATTCGCGGATAACAGCTTCCCAACAAGCTTGGGTAAATTGGGACGTCGGTGAATCCTTCCCAAACGTGTATTTAAATTTTTTGTCAACGAGTTTATTTTTAATTGGCGGATTACCCGGAAGATAAAGCATCATTCTTATCCCGCGTTTATCCAATGCCTTAAACAGATCGGCAGGTAAATCGCGTTTACTGCAAAGCTCGCCTGGCGCAACACCCACGATTGAATCATAGGCATGATTAGGGGAACAATAATAGCCATCGTTCTGACCCAAGGCAAACATCACAAAATTGGCTCCGGCTTGTTTACAGTCTTCTGCAAAATGGTCTACATCAAAATTAGTTACGACTTCATTATACTCCGCAGAACCTCCATTCGGTGCAAAAACGGCTTTCAGAAAATGAAGCATCACACCGACACCGGCATTCCGAAACCAATCGGTATTGGGATTACCTTTAATTACAACTGGTGAGTCAGTAGTTACGCTAAGCAATTTAGAATTTGGATCATTTTGGTGTATTCTCACATCACATCTGAGATATTTCCCTTCATAAGCCGTGAGCAATACAATTTCAGGGCTATTTATTCCAGGCAATGCTTTCCAGTTTCCATCCCGGGAATTGGAAATTGACCAGACGATTTGATGGTCTGTGTTAAAATCTGGAAGGTCGCACGACACCCAAAGGATCGTTTTAGCCACCGGTTCACCATGCAAAACGAGGTGTTCTGCAGCCACCGCTTTATTCGTAAATGCAATAAACAGAAAATATACTATCGTGACCAGGCGGATATTTCTTTTCATTTTTTTTTGAAATGGTTGATTTACTACTTTAAAATAAAATAAGTAAACCCTTTTGCCGGGATGTTGATCGTTAGTGTTGCCTTATCGCTAAGCCCATCAGAAATTATTCGAATCGTAGAAATTTTGGATTGATCCTCCTGCTCCTGAACTTTAACTGCTCCTTTTATTCCTGTGTAATAAACAGGAACACTAATTGTTCGTGTTATCGCGATGTCTAATGGATTGTAAACCATCAGCAGCCCTTTTTCTGTTCCAGCAGGGTCGACATGCAAAATAGCATCATAGTCGCGACCATCGGGACGACGGATATGGATAATATCCCCATCGAGAATCTGACGGTGTTTTTTGTAGAAGGCCACCCATTTGGCTACGATAGCTTTTGTTTCTGGAACATCGTAAAGCTGTGGACCGCGATAACAAGCCTGCACGCCGGCACCAAAGAGGTTGGCCAGCCGCTGAGCATAATGTGGTAGGTGGTCTTTGAGTGGTTCGATGGTCGCCTGATCTCCGCCACCCTGGTATTCTACGAGCGGCACAAACATCCAACCCATCGACGGTGTTTTATCCCAGGTGCCATCGTAAATATTTTGTCGCTCAATGATCTCTTGCTGTGCGCGGGGTAGCGACCAATTGGTTTCGCGATAACCCATTCCCGTTTTATTGCTGCCACTTAAGAAATAATAATCGGGAACATTGAGATAGATCCCTTTCTCACGACACCACTTATAAAAGTTCGTTATCCTTTGAAACTGATTCCATTGGGAGTCTTCTAATCCGCGATGGCCCGGATGCTCTTTGGAGATACAGATATCACCGGGATAAGAACCGTCGTGTTCAAGGATGTCGAGGCCGGTTTTTTCATAGAAATTATAGAGCTGTCTGAAATAATTTATTCCCCATTTACTTTCTAAACAGGGTGAATTTCCGAATGTGGGGCTCATTCCATTGGGCATGACTACATCATCGCCACCTCCCACTTGACGGCTTGCCAGCAACGAATATCCCCCTAAGGCAATTCCTTTAGAATGGGCATAATCGGCGAGTTTTTTCATGCGATCCAGATTCTGGGGTGTCTCATTCTCGACGTCAAAGCCACTTCCAAAAGTCATAATTACCATCTCAAAGCCCACCTCAACACATTGATCGATCGCTTTTTTCACCGGCTCATCTTGCGAGCCACTTACATGCATCAGGATTGGATTTTCTGTCGTCCAGGGAGCCAGCGCCCGCAACATTCGACGATGCTCTAAGCTCTTGTACTCCCGATCCCAGCTCGAATGAATAAGTTCCCATATCCGAAACGATTCGAACGACTGGCCACTTTGGATTTTCTGATCTGGTCCGTATTTGGGATATGCCTCAAGAAGACACGGAGTTGTCCGTTCATAGCTCACCTGCGTCTTGTAGAGCGTGTCGATATTCCAGGCAATACTCGAGCGATAAAGAGATTCGTTGGTCATACCACCGAAATTATAATCCGATTCTACGGTGATATTTGGAAGCTCCCATTTCTTCTTCGTGTCGACAGCACTCTCAGATTCCGTAGCTGCCAGGATCTCACTCTTAAAGGTGTTAATAGTTATTTCGGCTGCTGATTGATTGACGATGCGTATCCATTTCGAAAATACCGGCATCCCATCATACAGCTCATAATGAACTTCGGCACTAATGGCCTTGAGATATTCAAGGTTTTCGTTTTTCAAATATTTAGCTGCAATTAGTGTGATGGCGGCAGCGTTGAGCTTGTAGGTAAATACCAACTCCTTTCCGGGTAGAGGCCACGGCAGCTCTTTCGACATCCACTCTTTTCGTTTTTTCCAGGGGAATCGGGCTTTGACCTCTGTCATTGCATAATTGACCAGTTGGAAGGCCGATGGATCACTCTTCATCGTTTCAAGCCATTCGGGTAAAAGGTAATTTTGTATCGGTTGACCCGTGAGCCCACCAATATTCAATCTCATTCCATTTATCTCCACCTCACCTTCAGGTCTTACCGATCGCAGAAATGATTGATCGTTAGTTAATAGTTCAAGACCTACCGTAGCACCATTGGGGGCTAAAGAGAAGGTACGCGAAACCAGGCCGTTGGAGAATACCAGCTTATTATTCTGAGTTATGTAGATGGCCGATTTAGATCCGTTTTTGCTCAAAAGCCAATCGCCGTTTAGTGTTGCTTGTTGTTTATCCCAGATTGGCAGGTTAGATACTGATTGTCCATTAATCGATGTAATGAAGAAAACAGCAATAATGAGAATAATAAGCTTCATTATTAAATAGTTAGAAAATGTAATTATTTTGGCAACAAAACGTGCGCATTAGCCTAGGATCTTTTAGCAGGTCGGAATCCGATCATTTAAAAAGGATCTCTTGGCGGTTGATAGCTTGGAACTCTGTACTCTTTGTTAGTTTAGGTAAAAATACGAATTTTAGTGAATTCCCAAGGACGATTTGCTAAATGTATTCTGTAAAATCTGTTTTATTGCAGACTCTGTTTAGGTTGGTGGATGCAATCTTTTATGGAACCAACTACGAGTTGAGCGCATCGTTTCGAGCTGATTATTAGGGGCATGTCGTTTGCAGGTTGATCGCTCTTCACTCCCTTCCGGAGCTCCCCATCTTATTTCTGTTCCATCGTTTGGATTATAGCCCATCTCGAAGGCCTCCCTTCTTTTGAGTACCTCCGCGAGTGCTAGTGTTTGTGAGGTCCCATTAGAACGAACATAGGTAATGGTTAACTCGGCTAATTTTTGTGATAAGATAGTCTCAAGATGCTTTTGTAGTTTTTCGGGAGACTGGAGCGCTGTTTTTTCAAAATCTTCGGGGTTCTTGCGCACTCTGTCGGGAAATTCAAGGATTGCATCAATAGCAATCAGTAGTCTTAGATCACGGTTTGGCGTTGAGAAATCTTCCCATTGTCCGCCTGCCTGAAAAACACCTGTTACTTTTGCAGGCATTGGAATGATAACACCGGGATGAGTTTGCATATAATTCTCCCCTACGCTTACCGAATTAATCCGAACCAAAAGCTGCTCATAAAGTGCTTGTATCAGGTCCAGGAGAGCAATCTCAGGATCGAGAGGCTTCGGATTAATAATCCGATCCATGGTATGATAGAATATTTCACTTGACATCCCTTTTTGCTCTAATGCGAAGCCGGTAAACCCAGATTTGGGGGTTAGCTCCAAATTTCTCAGCAGGTCAGGCTGTCCCTTATTGATTCTGATGGGACGAAAAGCCTTAAATCCGGGTTCTCCGATAACCTCTGTCGTGGAGAAGAGAAAATTCCCTTTCCAAAATCGTTTAATCGCTACTGTACCATCGGGTTGAGCATCAACAGAAAGGAGTGTTCCGGGATGCCCTGATGTTTGAGGAATCCATCGGACAATCGTTAGGGTATGACCATAGGGATCGGCAAAGACTGTTCCCGGCCGTAACGATTTTCTGTTCAAGGCGACAGGGTAATAGTCGGTATCTTCACTATTTAGTGCTGTTCTGGCTGTCCCTGAATGAACACCATCCATTACCCTTCGAATAAATGAATTAAATGCAAGTACAGCTTGTGTTTTTGACGAGGGAGTATCATTGGTTATCCATCTGCCCGCTTTGGGTGGTCGTCCCAGGCTGCCCCGATCACATTCGTGATATCCAAAGGGGAGCCCTATTTTCCATGCGAAATAGGCCCTCATATAAAATGGGTTGTCTGCACAATCGGGTTGCATCAAGACGCGTGTTTTTTCGGCAGGGTTATCCTCGTTGAGTCCAAGATGGTTGTAAAGGAAGTTCCGATCCTTGTTATACATCACCTCGTGAAGTGCCTTCCAGGAGGCACTCTCATCGGCCTCATAAAATAGGGAGTTTACCCATGCGGCATAAAATGCCTCAGTTTCTGCACTCCATGATAACTCTGTCTGCCAGATCGATTTTGAAGCTGATGCAGAAGGTTTCGCTGTTACTGTGAATTGATGATTGGCAACCTTTTTATTCTCGAAAACTAAGGAGACCTGAAATTTTCCTGCCGTGGGCGCAACATACTCATCGATGCGCCAAAAGGGTAGTCCATTCCCGATTCGGCTTTTGCGGGGATCTAAATTACCTGCCTCGCCTTTTACTTCGAGTTGCCCTTTCCGAATGTTAGTGCCCCCAATAGCCATGACCCGAAATACCTCTCCCGGATGAGGCTCCTTGGGCGAAATAAGAATAGCCGTAACCTGATGTGAATCATCGGCCTCATTCTCATCGTAGAATGAATCGGACAAGAGTTGATCTTTTTGTTTCTCTTTACTCTCAGAAGAGTGGTTTCCGCACGAAGTGCCACCCATGCCAAGAAAAAGTATTGCGATTGAGAGAATGATTGGTCGCAACATGGATCTAAAATTTAAGCGAAGTTTTTTCATCGTATGATACAATCTTTTTTGAAGATTTGGACGGTCTTCTTTACTGACTTAGCAATAGGCAGGTATATAAATTCTACCGTGCGGCAAATTTTTGAGCCGTCGTAATAACTAAGTTTATTGGCGCTTCTAGCGGTATCTCGCGTAATTGAAGGTGTAATTCCGGTAAGTAATCGCAGCAGTGCCGACAATCGCCAGGCGATATTTAACGTGATATTGCCGGCATAGAGCGAGGGGCGTTTTACCTCAAGTTCGTCCGCAATTAAATTAAAGATATCTCGGAAACGGATATTTTCAGCGTTAAGGATAAACCGTTGATTTTTTGTTGATTCCCAGTTTTCTTGAGCCATTAGCAACTGCGCTGCCGTAGTAACATCTTTGATATCAACAAAGCCGGTACCCCCCTTGGTGTAAAACCGAAACCCTTTCCAAACGCGGGAGATGAGTAGCGAGCTGCCCGATTTCCAGTCTCCGGGTCCGATAATCACTGCGGGATTGATAATTACGGCATTTAACCCTTGTAAGATGGCACGCCAAACCTCCATCTCTGAGAGATATTTACTTTGAGAATAGGGCGATGTTTCTCTCGAGAAACGCCAGGGATGCTCTTCATTCGCTTCGATTCCCTCGGGTGCTGATCCAATAGCCGCAATAGAGCTGATGTGACAAAACTTTTCAATATGCATTGTCAGGGCAAGGTCAACCAAATTGGCGGTCCCCTCCGTATTATTTGCAACAATTAAATCCCGCTCTCTGGAATCAAAGGATAGTATTGCCGCAGCATGATAGATCTGATCAATCCCTTCAAGATGCTCTTTTAATCCCTCTTTATTGAGAATGTCGCCTTCAACCCAATCAATAGCATTGAGCAAGGGGCGCGGATCTGAGCTGTAAAAGGAGAATATCTTTTCAATCCGTTCAAGAGAACTACCGCGACGCTTAAGAGCGCGAACCTTTTCTCCCTTCGTGATCAAGTCATAAATGAGGTGAGCCCCAACCATCCCTGTTCCGCCTGTAACAAATATCATAGTCCTTAATTGTGTCATTATTTAAAAAATCGAAACTGCAATAACGACAGTTTAGTTGGGTTTTAATTTTAATTAGTCCATCAATAGATTTGCAGCTTCCCGAAGGTGGCGCATTGAGGGTCCTTACTAATCAAGCCTATAAGCTGATCCGGCGATACGATACATACCGAAAAAATTGCCGCCGTATTTTCGGGTAGCTGATATTCTAGGTTTGTACTATCTATTTCCCATTCTTGATGCCATTTACTGTCATCAAGAGAAAATCCAAACTTTTAGTATAATCTAAATCCGTGTATTCTAATCCAAGCTTTTTTATATTTGAATAATAGTGTTTAATATTGGTGTAATAATTTTTTTCTAATTGAACCGAAGAGGCTATTTGCCCTATCCTTTCAACTAAAAACCATTTCTCTATTAATCGTGCTGTTCTCCCATTTCCATCTTGAAATGGATGTATTTTTACAAACACCAAATGAATTAATGCGGCGTAATAGAAAACTTCAAATGGGCTTAAATTCTTCTTTGTTAGTAGGTTGATATCTTCAAATAATTTTTCTATTTCTTCTTTTACGATTTCTGGCCCTGCAGCAACGTATTCAATTTTATCGTCGCTATTAATTACAAACATTGGATTTGTCCTGATTCGGCCTTGCTGACTTTTGGGCAGAAGTTTTGAACTAAGGATTGAATGAGCTTTTTGAACGTTATTAAGAGTTAATGTATGGTTGTCTATAAAATCATATGCAGCATACAAATCGTCTGCTTTTCGTGTATAGTCTGGTCTGAATTTAACGTTTAGAAATTTATGCTTGAAATAGCTATCAAAGTCAATATCTTCTCCCTCAATCTTGGATGAATAAACAGACGAAACCGATTTGTAAAATTGGAAATAGTCAACAATAATCTCGACTTTCTCAACCCGACCTAAGGTATCTAAAGGTGACTCAATCAATTTCTTGGTGAAATCGGCAAGAAGGTGTGAAGTCAATATTTTAAATTCCATATTAGGTTGTCGTTACTGCAAAGATAATTTTTTCTGTTACTGGATTCTCTCTAATTAAATTCCATACTGATGATGTGTTCTCCGGGAATTACCCTAAACTTTTTGATATATAATTTAAGGTGCTTTAGGTATTCTACTGTTCGGGATCTTCCAGATTGTAATTGGATTTAATACACAAATAAGTCAGATCTATTACGAGGTTATCGCTCTCTTACCCAGATGACCACACAATAACTTCTCTACAGTTTTCAGTTTTTGATACCGTATTTGAAAATCATTCACAGCCTGGTCATCATTTTCGTCAGATGCTTTGCGTATCCCTTGCTCGGCCTGAGCAATTAAAAATGTGATGTACCGCAATTTGCATTCTTGTAGCACCTTAGGGACTAATTGACGCAGAATCTCATGCTCCTCTTCGATAAAACTACCTTTCTTTTTCCAATATTGACTCAATTTATTTTTCTCAGATAAAATATCAGAGATCAACTGACTAATGAGAGGATCCGGATGGTTGACAAAATATTTTATCGCATCAAAATTCTCTTCATCGCCATGCGACCGATATTCATCAAATACCGCTTTGATGACAGGATTTACCGAGACCATCTGATCGGCATCTAATTCAGAAAGGATATAACCAGCAACATAAATTGGATCGGCATCTCCTGTATCTGGATTCTCAACTTCAAAGATCAAATGTTTCCCGTACTTGAGTAATAGTTTAAGAAGCTCCTTCTCCTCATTCTCGCATGGGTTGACCGCTGGAATGGGAACTGTTGAAGGGGTCACTTTTACATTGGCCTCTTTAATTTGCTCCCGTTCCTGATGCTTAATCATTTCGTCTTCCGACTTGACTTTTAATTTTCGGATCTCATTATAGAGGACTGTTTCACGCACATCGAGAAGTCTGCTGCACTCCTTGAGATACTCTGATCGTACAATCTCGGAGGGTATAACAGCTATAGAACTAACAATATCAGTTATTAACTTAGCCCGGCTAAGGGGATCATTTTCAACCCCTGCGAGTAATAATTTTGTCTTGAATTTTATAAAATCGGTCTCGTTGGCCTTGATGTAATCGGTTAGTTGAGTGGCACTCATCGAACGGGAGAACGAATCGGGATCCTCACCTTCAGGCAGCGGCAGCACCTTTACATTGATCCCCTCTTCGAGAACCATATCAATTCCGCGCATCGAGGCTTTAATGCCGGCTTGATCACCATCGTAAATAATCGTTACATTGTTTGTGAACCTCCTGATTAACCTAATCTGATCGATGGTTAATGAGGTGCCTGATGAAGCTACCACATTCTCTATCCCCGACTGGTGTAATGAGGTGACATCGGTATATCCCTCAACAAGATAACATTTATCATCCTTGATAATCGCCCTTTTAGCCTGAAAAATTCCATATAAGACGCGGCTTTTATGGTAAATATCTGACTCTGGGGAGTTGAGGTATTTGGCAATAGTCTTATCCTGAGATAGTGTTCGTCCTCCAAACCCAATCACACGCCCCGAGATGCCATGAATAGGAAACATCATCCTTCCCGAGAATCGGTCCCTGATCCAATCCTCACGCTTAATGGTTAGCCCGGTCTTTTCGAGATATTCCATCTTGAATCCTTCTTTCACTGCGGCTGAAGTCATGGTATCTTTCCCTTCGGGACAAAAGCCGATACCGAATTTCTTGATGATATCGTCTCTCATCCCACGCTGCCGAAGATAGGAGAGGCCTACCAGCCGACCTGAATTCGTCTCCCAGAGTTGTTCACTAAAAAATTTCTGGGCAAATTCCGAAACAATCAACTGGCTCTCGCGGTCATTACGTTCCTTAATATCTTCAGGGTTCTCTTCTTTCTCGCGGATCTCAATGTTGTACTTGCCTGCAAGCCATCTGAGAGCATCAGCATAAGAAAGGTGCTCGTGCTCCATAATAAAGTTCACCGATGAACCTCCCTTGCCGCACCCGAAACACTTAAATATTCCTTTGGCCTGAGATACGTTGAACGACGGTGTTTTCTCATTGTGAAAGGGACATAGACCGATCATACTGGTGCCGCGTCGCTTTAAGGTAACGAAATCACCAACGACATCCGCAATTTCTGCAGAATCGAGTATTAGTTGTATAGTTCCCTGATCAATCATCCGAGCAAAGGTAATGAAAACTGCGTACCACGAAACCGAAAAATTCATCAAAAAATGAATTTAATGACCTTACTTTTTCTCGCTTTTTTTGTTAACTTTACGAATAACCCTTCCCCATAAGTATCGATAAGCACGATTAACAAACATTAGCTCGGAGATAATTATTTCGTATAAACGGAATAATAAATTAGATAAGGATATTTTAATTAGCTTTAATTCTAACTTAAACACTTGGTTATTATGAACTTATTTGTTGCAAAGTTGAATCCGTCGACGAACTCTAAGGATCTTCAGAAATTGTTCTCCCATTATGGATTTGTGAGTTCAGTTAAGGTGATCTTCGATCATTTTACGGGTAAATCTAAGGGGTATGGTTTCGTTGAAATGCCAAATAATCACGAAGCTATTGAGGCACTTCAGGAGTTGGATGCTTCGGTTTTTCAGGAAGCGACAATAACGGTGAAAAATTCGCAGACTCCACACACTTCTAATGATGTTGACTCCACGCAAAGTTTTTCCGATCACTCAGTGAAGATTTGGAGTCGCCGTGACTACACACGCGACACTACTGCAAGTGCTGCAATCTCTCAAAATGAGCATATTCGAAGAAATTACGGCTATCGGGGTAGTGGTCTTCGGAATTTTAAGCAATCGTAATTTTTTCGTCCGTTTGACTCTTCTCTCGAGCGCATGACAAATTCTTAATTTCCCATCATTTTTAATTTCCTGTTATGGCAGAGGAGCTGATTTTTAAAATTGCGCTATCGTTAATAACCGGAATAGGAAGTGTTACTGCAAAATCATTGATTGCTTACACCGGGTCTGCCGAACAAGTGTTTAAAGAAAAAGAGAGAGCGCTGCGAAAAATTCCCGGGGTGGGGAGCATTCTGGCACGAAATATTATCCAGTCAAAAGTCTTATCTCGGGCAGGAAAGGAGTTGGAGTTTATTCATAAAAATCAGGTAAAAGCACTATTCTACCTTGATCCCGATTATCCACAGCGTTTGCTCGGATGTTCCGACGCCCCAATAGTTCTCTATGTCAAGGGTGATCCTCCTCTGAATAGTTCCAAATCTATCAGTGTTGTTGGAACCCGGCATGCCACAGAATATGGAAGACGAATGGTGGAACAGTTTATCGGAGCCCTAACAGATCGAGGCTATCGAATGCTTATTGTGAGTGGCCTTGCTTATGGAATCGATATTCAGGCACATAAATCGGCCCTTCGTAACGGCTTGCCTACAGTAGCCGTTTTAGGACATGGATTGGAGACTGTTTACCCCTCATTGCATACCTCCACAGCCAGAGAAATGGTTGAAAATAATGGCGGGCTGGTATCTGATTTCATAAGCTATTCGTCGATTGACAGGACTAATTTTTTGCGCCGAAACCGAATTATTGCCGGATTATCAGATGCTACATTGGTCATTGAATCGGCCAAGAAAGGGGGAGCACTGGTGACCGCCGACATTGCAAATTCCTATTATCGCGATGTTTTTGCCTTCCCTGGAAGGGTGGGGGATATCTATTCTGAAGGGTGCCACTTCTTAATTAAATCAAATCGTGCTGCTCTGATTGAATCGGTCGCTGATCTTGAATATGTGATGAACTGGAGTGCAGTTCAAAGTGTGCCGGACGCGATACAAAAATCTCTGTTTTATGATTTTACCCCTGAGGAGAAACTTATCGTAGACCTCCTTCGGGCCGATGGAGATACAGCCATTGACTTGATTTGTATCAAGACTTTACTCCCAATGAATAAAGTTTCTCCACTTCTGCTTAACCTCGAATTTGCCGGAATCGTTAAAGGTCTACCGGGAAAGGTATTTAAGGTCATCTGAATTACCCGACAACCTTTATCTGGTCAAATTAGCTCTCTCGGCTAATCAATAATCAAAGGTTTATTTTTTAAGTAAAAGTGTCTGGAAGAATCTGCATCTTAATATATGTATCAGATATTCAATTGGTTATTCTCAATATATTGAACCTGAAAAAGAAAAGTTAACTTTGTCCTCTATTAATGGAATTCAGAATGACAACATTTGAAGGATTTGGGATTAGTAAATCGGTTTTAAAAGCATTGGATGAGATTGGATTTACAACCCCAACTCCAATTCAGGAGCAGGCTATTCCTGTTATTAAATCTGGAAAGGATGTATTGGGTATTGCTCAGACCGGGACAGGGAAAACCGCAGCTTATGTGATTCCGTTGTTGATGAAACTCGTTAAGGCAGAGGGGACAGATCCTCGGGCAATCGTTTTAGTGCCCACACGTGAGCTTTCAATTCAGGTGGGTGAGGATATTGCAGAGCTTTCGCAATACACGAATATCAGACATGCTGCTGTTTATGGAGGTATCGGCTGGACTAAGCATGCGGCGCTTCTCGAACCGGGAGTCGATATTCTGGTGGCTACACCGGGTCGTTTATGGGAGCTCTATCGTGCCGGGGCATTTGGTATGAAGAGCGTTAAGACACTTGTCGTTGATGAGGCAGATCGGATGCTCGACATGGGATTTATGCCACAATTAAATAAGTTGTTTGAGGTGATCCCTCCACGTCGCCAAAACCTCCTTTTTTCCGCGACATTCTCTGAGAGTATCGAGATGATGAGTAATGAATTTCTTGCCTTCCCCGAACGTGTTGAGGTAGCTCCTTCGGCTACTCCGGTTGAAAAGGTAAAACAATATTATTATAAGGTACCTAATTTTAAAACCAAACTCAATTTCATCAATTATCTCTTACTGGATGAAGAGGAGTTTAAACGGGTAATTATCTTTTGCAGGACGAAAGAGAATGCTGAGGATGTGTATAAAGTGATTAAAAAGAAGACCGAAGGGGAGGTGCGGATTCTCCATTCCAATAAGGCACAGAGCTCTCGGATTAACGCTATTGAAGCTTTTAAATCAGGAACGGTACGGGTATTGGTATCTACTGATATTTCCGCTCGTGGAATTGATGTGAGTATGATATCTCATGTTATTAATTTTGACCTTCCCCCGCGTTATGAGGATTATATTCACCGCATTGGTCGCACGGCCCGTGCTAATACAGAGGGGGTCGCAATCTCATTCATCGGTCCGGAGGAAGATTATCATCTTGAGAATATCGAGGAGCTAATCCGTATGAAGATTGAGGAGCGCAAGTTGCCCGAGACTATCGATGTTATTCCGCTTAGTAAGCCCGAGAAACAGGTTATTGATCGCGAGATTGACCGCCAAAAGCGATTGGCAGATCCTGAATTTAAGGGAGCTTTCCACGAGAAGAAGTCCCGTCAGGCAAAAAACGCGTTTAGCTTTAACCAGAAAAGCACTCAGCTTCGCGAGACCAAAAATAAAGGGAGACGAAAAGGGAGATAATTAAAGAGAAGTTGAAATTTTAACCCTGTCTTAGATAGAGCAAGCTCTTATCAGTCAAGATTAGTTGCATTTTAAAACGTTGAATTTTGCACTTTGACCTTTAATAAGCCCTCCCTTTTATCCCCTCGATAAAGTTAATAAAGGCGGTATTGACAACCTTATTTCCTCCAGGAGTTGGGTAATTGCCCGTGAAATACCAGTCGCCTAAATCATTTGGACAGGCCAGATGGAGATTCTCAACACTCTGATAAACAATTTCAACCTCGGCTTTGCACTCCGCAGGCTTGAGTAACTGCGCAATTTTTGCGGAGATCTGTTCATCACTAAATGGTTTGTAAATATCAATCAGGTGATTCACCATCTCTTCCTTGGGGAGGTATTGCTGTTCCTTGCACTTGCGATAAACGCCATCGATAATTTTTGATTGGCCAGTCTCCTTAAGCAAAGCTATGGCTGCTTCGAATGCGACAAACTTAGCAAGAATAGCCATGTCAATTCCATAGCAATCGGGATAACGAATCTGAGGCGCCGAAGAGATAATAATAATTTTCTTGGGCTTTAACCGATCAAGAATCTTAAGAATACTCTGTTTTAATGTCGTTCCCCGAACAATAGAGTCGTCAAGAACGACTAAAGTATCGTTATGATTATCCACAATTCCGTAGGTCACATCATAGACATGACCCACAAGATCATCGCGACTAGAATCATCTGCAATAAAAGTACGCATCTTCACATCTTTAATTGCAATCTTCTCCATGCGAGGCTGTTGAGAGATGATCTCTGTCAACTCAGCATCTGTTATGGCAGCACCTAATTCACGAATCTTCTCTTTCTTCCAGATTGTTTGTTCAGATCGTATCCCCTCCATCATCCCCAGAAAGGCTGTCTCGGCTGTGTTTGGAATATAGGAGAAGACGGTATTTTTAAGGTCGTGATTGATTTTTTGAAGAATAGTAGGGGCTAATAAAAAACCAAGTTTCTTGCGCTCAAGGTATATGTCACGGTCTGACCCTCTTGAGAAATAGATTCGTTCGAAGGAGCACGATTTACGAATCTCAGGTTTGCGAACCTGTTCGTGCGATATGGTACCATTTGATTTTATGATCAGGGCATTTCCCGGTTGAATCTCGTTAATCTGTTTCCATCCCACATTTAGCACCGTTTGAATAACCGGTCTTTCGGATGCAACAACAACAATCTCATCATCGGCATAGTAGAATGCGGGTCGTATTCCCCAGGGATCGCGAACAACAAAAGCATCACCATGCCCCACAACGCCTCCGATGGTATAACCTCCATCCCAATCACGGCTTGCCCGTTCAAGGATTTTTCGAATATCAAGCTTCTCCTCTATTTGGCATGTGATCTCTTTATTGGATAGCCCTTTGTTCTTATATTTTCGAAATAATTGTTCATTCTCTTCATCAATAAAATGGCCGATCTTTTCGAGAATTGTAACGGTATCGGTAAATCCTTTAGGGTGTTGGCCTAATCCGACTAAGAGATCAAAGAGCTCATCGACATTAGTAAGATTGAAATTTCCTGCTAATACAAGACTCCGGGATCTCCAATTGTTAAGTCGCATTACCGGATGGGTATACTCGACGCTATTGCGTCCAAATGTTCCATAGCGCAGATGTCCTAAATAAACTTCACCTGCAAAAGGAAGGTTCTCTTTAGCCCATACTGGATCATGGAAACTCTGAGGGAATTGTGTTGCTGCTGCATTAAATTCTTTGTATATTTTCCCAAAGACATCTTTAATAGGATTTGCATCTACAGATCTGTGTCGAAAAATATATTCCTGTCCCGGAGGGACATTAATCTTTACCCCTACTGTACCAGCCCCATCCTGCCCACGATTGTGCTGTTTCTCCATTAACAAATAGAGTTTATTAACCCCGTATTGCCACGTGCCATACTTTAAACGGTAGTATTCCAGTGGTTTTAGCAATCTGATTAAAGCAATTCCACACTCGTGTTTAATTTGTTCGCTCATCCCGGATAATCCTGATTAGTTAATTGTCGTAAGTTTTGATAGCTCCGGCAAGGCAATCTCATCGGCAACTATAAATGAATTCGGAAATTTATAGCTCAGTGTCTTTTGTATTTTTAAGGCTTCACTCTTGGTTCTGAAATTCCCAACCCGCACAATAAAATCAGGCGATTTAAAAATTAAATAAGTCTTGATATCTGGGTTTGAAGATAGAAATTCGGTCTTCGTTCGGATCGCCTGACCGTGGGCATTCTCACCCGATCCAAAATATATCTGAAGCCTGAATCCACTCATTGTTCCATTTTTTTTATTCTGCTCGGCTTGCAGCTTTAAAAGCTCATTTAGCTTTTCATCACATTGAATGTCTAACTTCTCCCAAATAGAAAGTGAATCTGGCGAAACCAAACGATCTTCTTGTATTCTGCTTATACGAAGGGATGTAAATCCCGTGCAGAGTATCAGCATTAAAAGAGAGATGACCGTTTGTTTCACTTAGAAAGCATTTAGTTAACTGTTTGATAGTGATCGATTCCGTAGAAATCAGAACTAATACAATCGATTAGTTAAATTCGTTTTAGCGCAAGATTAAGTCGGACGATTAGCTTCCCTGCTTTGAACACCGAATAGTCATAACACGAATCTTTCTTAAGTGCCTCGATGTAATCTTGCGTATTTTTGCATTGCAAATATACAGATTTTCAACCGGCCTAAAAAAAGGGAGAAAAGGAATTTAAATTGTTTATTAACTTTGGGTTTATACATTCTTGAAAGCCTACTTAGGGTAAACTATTTTTAGCAGCTATTAATTTCGGAATCATTAGTTTAGATATTTACTTTTGCGGCTATAAAATTGGTGATAACTTTATCGATATTTTAGCATAGACACGATAATCTATTACATTGGCCATCTTTTGTTAATTAGGGTTTAACATATAAGGTAAAATGACAAACGTATTTGAATTTCGATTTTTGATGTCAATAGAGAGAACTTTTTGAGCCTTAGTTGTTATATTGATAGTTTGAATTTTCTTCACAAAACAGATGAGCACAAAGTTTTTTAGGATGATTGCCGAAGGGGAGCATCAGCGGCAAGATTTTAAATATTGTATTAATGATTCGCGCAAAATTGCCCGTTCAATGGTTGCCTTTGCTAATACTGACGGAGGCCGATTGTTATTGGGAGTCAGAGATAATGGTTCTGTTGCCGGAGTGAAGTCTGACGAAGAGTACTATATGGCCGAAGCTGCTGCAAAATTATATAGTAAGCCACCGATCACTTTTCAAACCCAACAATGGCAAATCGAAGGAAAGAGTGTATTGGAGATCAAGATTCCTCCGCGTAGCGAGATTCCCCATTCTGCTCAGAATGAGTCTGGCGACTGGCGCGTTTATATTCGTAAAGAGGATCAGAATATCGTCGCACCAGGAATACTGCTCAAAGTATGGGAACAGCAAAAGAACCCACGCGGCGTATTTATTCGATTCTCAGAGCAGGAGAAAACAATGCTTTCATTACTCGACTCAACACAACGACTCTCGCTAAATCAATTTTCACGACTTGCTAAACTGCCCAGAATCAAAGGAGAGCGTTTATTGGTTAAACTTATTGTTATTGGTGTTGTAGGAATGGAGATAACCGAGAGTGGGGCCAGGTTTTTTCTCAGAGATGATTTTGAACCCTTATCAACAGTTTAATGATTTTAGGCAATTTAAATAAGGTTCGTTTGAGTATCTTTTATCACCCCATTCATTTGACCTTTGCTTCAAAACAGCCATATTCAGAAGCGAAAGGGCTATTGATTGGTTGATGACTCTTTATTCAGCGGATTATATTTTATATTTGCAAGATTTCAATTGATAGCCGGCACTTTTTACCGCTATTAAGATTAATGGAATTACCACTTTTTTTACCTTATTATGGAGATCTTTCTTACCATTGAGGCATGGATTGCCTTACTCATGCTAACCTTTCTGGAGATTGTCCTGGGGGTTGATAATGTGATCTTTATTTCAATCGTAACCAATAGGCTTCCCCACGAGAAACAGCATTATGCCCGGCGTCTGGGATTGAGTATCGCTTTGATATTTAGGATTTTTCTCCTTATTATCATCTCCTGGATGACAAAGAGTATGATTGAACCGATCCTTACGATCTTTAGTTTTGGATTCAGCATCCGTGATCTTATTTTATTGGCCGGCGGACTCTTTCTTTTGGCGAAGAGCACCTCCGAAATCCATGCCAAGATGGAGAATCTAACCCATTCAGAGCACAAAGATGGCGGCTCGGTATTATCCAAGGTGATCATTCAGATTATTTTACTCGATATTGTATTTTCTTTCGATTCAATTCTTACCGCCGTAGGACTTACCAATGAGCTCTCTATCATGATTATTGCGGTGGTAATCTCTTTGTTTATCATGATTTTCTTTGCCGGTAAGATCAGCAAATTTATTGCAAAGCATCCCACAATAGAGATTCTTGCACTATCTTTTCTAATCCTTATTGGATTTATGTTAGTATTGGAGGGATTTCATTTTGAAGTTCCCAAAGGGTATATCTACTTTGCGGTATTCTTCTCACTGATTGTTGAGATGATCAATATGCGGATTCAGAAGAAACATAATCCTGTTGTTTTACGCCCAGGCATCGAAGCGGGCATTATCGAGCAGGATACAAAAAAGAAATAGGGAATTATGCATACTCGCTATGCCAATATTCAATGCTAAGCTTATTTCGTCCTTACATCTATAATTACGATCCCATCATTATTTTGGGATTCTATTTTTCGTTTCCCTTTTGGTATTCTAGTTCCTGTTGGAGCATTAAGGGATTTGCACTCTGCATCGGTGAGTAGTATATCTGTATCAGTAATAAAAAATCCCGAGTCAAATGCTTTTTTATCCGCAGCATCAAATTGTTGTTGGCTAAAAGTTAAAGTAAGCACCCCATTTGGCTTATACGTTGCATTTCCACCATGATGAATATTTGAGTGACTGGTATTAAGCCAGGTTCCAAAAGCCATAACACTCGTGAACGATAGGAATAAAATACAGATAGTTTTTTTCATAGTTTTTTGGTTATTTCTAAATTGACGACTAATCTCTTTCTTCAGTTGAACCCCATTATTCGTGTATCTCAATACCATGAGAATCACAGCAGATTTATATTGGCAAGTTACTCAAATTCATCAACTAGAAAAATAGCAGATTCTTGTCTCTTATGTTATTGTTAATCCAATAAAAATTTAGACGGTGAAAAAGACTGAACCGTCGGCTAGGTTGAAAATTAATAGTTTCACAGCAAATTATCGTGCGGAATTCTGAAGCGACTTTAATTCAGGTTATCTCCACTTTTTTAGATGCTGCAAATTCGCGAAAACCCGCATGCACGATATTCGATGTTATGGGAAATAATTATTGTATATAACTACACGATTAAACCTTCGGCATATTTAATGTTTTTCAAGCCCAATATTATTGAACTAAATAGTCCTAATATACAGGACGTGTACCGAATTTGGTTGTTTTTATTTTTACCAATTGTTTGATGAATTTCATTTTTAACTTGAAGCCAGAAAACTCTACTTCACCAATTTCTTTTTTACTCAACGCATCTGTTTTGCGCACGATATCTGCAAAGGCTCCGGCTACTTTTGGGAGCCTATCTTCCATGACCCATTCTAAATCATCCTCTTCGTTGAGCAGGTAAACCGGATTGGAAATAATATTTATTAATGGCACACCTATTTCATACCAATCCCCACCATCAGTTGGAGGATAATCTCCTAATGGCCCCTCAGGAGGCAGTAAAAATACTCGGTCTACAGAATTTTTTTTAACACTATTTAATACAATATCAACCATTGCCTTATTGAAGGGGACAAATATCCCGGTCCCTTCTGGCTGTCCACTATAAACTAGATTTCCTTCCGCATCTTCAATTGCTTCTTTTGCAATATGCTCGACAGTTATCTCAAGTGCCACTTTGGGTACAATATCTTTCAGGTGATTCTTGATGAACGTGCGGGTTCCTATCGAACCATAAAAGTGACCTGCTGTAAATAAGACCATTATTTTTCTAGTGTTATCTCTCTGTTCTGCAAAATGTTTTGCCAAAGCAAGAATAACAGCACATCCTGATGCATCTTCGACAGGAGATTTAAAGGGGGAGTCATGATGGCAATGGAGAATTATTATTTCATCACTTTTACCGGGTATTTCCCCAACTATATTTGCAGTAGTGCCTAATTCATGAATTCCGGTATGGGTCATCTTTATGCGATTATTCCCTTTTTTTGCTAACTCACGTAGTTTGGGGCCATCATTTTTGCTTACCCAGAAACCCGGTAGTGGTTTGTCTAGAATATCTTTTTCTTTGAAACCGTAAGGTGCATACATCCGATATGAACCACCTGGCTGATCTTTAATAATTCCAATAAAACCGATAGCTCCTTTTTTAAAAGCCTTTTTATAAATATGCCAGTTTATTCTTACCCACGTAGCCGGATGATTAACATTTAGCAATGTGCCCTCAGGATCGTACATGCCCAATGAGAATTTTGCTATTTGCTTAATGTTAAGATTCGGAAATGAAATATCTGTCAATACAATCTTACCCTTCCAGTCACCACCTTGAAAGAGTTTTTTGGGATCAGCATAAACAAGCTCTCCTTCTATGCCCCGCTCCGAAGTATAGGCTGTGTATGGTATCCACTGTGCATTTAATGGATTAAATCCTTCACCTTCGTCAAGCTCAAGAACAGCTTTCTGAGATTCTCTGTAAACAATAGGAATAGGTTCTTTATGTACATTTTCAAGACCGAAATTACTTAATTGCTCCATCAGGAAATCTTCGTTCATGAGCCCAGCTGGACTACCTGCTCTTCTAGGACCAAAACTGGACATACTCCTAACCCAACCCATCATCAAAGATTTGTCAAAAAAATTACCGCTCTTATTATTCATTGTTTCTCCTTAGGTTAGATTGATCAATTTAAGAATTTTCCTGTAGCCTTTATTCGCTAGGGCTCGTCACATCGTTAATCTGTTTTCCCTTTGAATGTTGCGTAAATGGCCATTGCATGTCCGTGCCCCAATTCAGATGCTTCTTTCAGCCAATTTGTAATTTTGGATGCCTTCACCGTTTTTACAAGTTGTCCATCTTTCAAAAATCCTTTTTCTACAGCACGTTTTTTGAAGTCGTCAGGATGTTTGCCTGACTTGGCTTTTATGTTGTCGATAACTACTTGAAACGACCTATCGATTTAGATCTTGTTTAAGATTAATTTGTGATAGTAAATGTATGAAACGGCTAATATTCCAAATACAACCAATGGGAAGAATGTTTGTCCATTTATTCCGTCAACTGAACCATGGCTAATTGTTGCAAATATAAAGTCAAATGCAAAACCTGCATATGCCCATTCTTTTACTCGTTTAGGAATTTGTGGAATAACTATTGCAAGCACTCCTAATACTTTAAAAACAACTAACGCGTTTCCAAAGTATTCTGGATATCCCAAATGTCTAATTCCTTCTTTTGCCAATTCTGTTTGTGAAGTTAATGCTGGCATTACTCCTTCAAATAAAGCGATGATTGTTGTCGCTGTCCAAAATATTATTTTTTCTTTTCTCATCTTTTATCAGTTGTAAAATCTTTTTTGTGAGTTGAAATACAAGCACTACTATTCAGTTATTCAATGTGTTATAGCTAATCAATGAGTTATCATATAATAAACAAGTCCAAAAACTGCACTGGCACCGATCCAAGTTATCATTCCAATTTTAAAGCGATACATTGCAATAAATGAAACGATTGTCCAGCCAAGGGTTATAGAGTCAAGTCCGGCAAATGAAATGTTTGCAGGAAAAATTACTGCTTTACCTAGATAAATTGTCAGGTTAAGAATAACCCCAACTACTGCTGCTGTAACAAACGACAGAATTTCTTTTACTCGTTTGTTTTCTTGTGTTCGCTCAATGATTGGGGCTCCGACAAGGATGAAAAGGAAGCAGGGAAGAAATGTATAAAATGTTGTCGTTACAAGACCAAGTGTTCCCATAGCCAGAGAACCGCCAAAATGATTATGTCCTGCCATAAATCCAACGAAAACAAGCACCATAATTAAAGGGCCGGGCGTTGTCTCTCCGAGAGCAAGGCCATCTATCATTTGTAGGTTGGTTAACCAGTTAAATTTCTCAACACTTACTTGAGCCACGTAAGGTAAAACGGCATAAGCTCCGCCAAATGTTACAAATGCTGCTTGCGTAAAGAACAAGGAAAGTTTTTTCCAAAATTCAAAGTCACTTGTGAGATTGTAAAATGCAACCAAAGGAATTGTCCAAAGTAAAACGCCCACGCTCACTTGTTTCCAGAATCGCATTGGTTTGAAGCCGATATTGGGTGTTATGGTGTGTTTATTTATGTAAAATTCCTTTTCGTCCAACTCTTTTTGGATTGTCTTTTTGTTGGTTGCTTCAAAGAATGTTGGGAAAAACTGTCGGCAAATTGTTGCTGTAATAAGTGCGCATACAATAATTAATGGAAACTGGATATTAAAAAAGAAGATGCAAACGAATGCGGCTAAAGCTATAAAATAATGAAATGGACTTAGGAGCGATTTTCTCCCTATTTTGATTAATGCAAGAATAACAATGGCGATTATGGCAGGCTTTAGTCCGCTAAAAAGTGCAAAAATCCAGGGTAAGTTTCCGAATGAAACATAAATTGCACTTAGTCCAAGAAGAATGAACATCGAAGGTAGCACAAACAATATTCCTGCTGCAAGCCCACCCAAATTGCCGTGAAGCATCCAACCGATATATGTTGCCAGCTGTTGTGCTTCAGGTCCTGGCAAAACCATACAATAGTTTAATGCATGTAGAAATTTACTTTCGCTAATCCATTTCTTTTTGTCCACTAAGAACTCGTGCATGATAGCAACTTGTCCTGCAGGTCCCCCAAAACTTATAAACCCAAGTTTAGTCCAAAATTTTAATGCTTCCTTGAACGTTGGTTTCTCCATTATCCCCTTTAGTTTAATGTTGATTGGTCGTCAGATCGGGCTAAATCTAACGGTTTGCATGTAGGTGATGTAGTCTTAGGTTGTGCTTGCTGCAGGACTATAATGCTTCACGCAGTTAAAGCTTCAGTTATTCTTTTATACTGTTAACCACCCTCACTGGAATAATTTCAATTTTCATATAAGGGTAATATGGTAAAGTGGAAAGTTTTGTATGAACATCCTCAAAATCGTTCGCCATCATTACAATAAAAATTCCTGACATATCAAGTTTAATAAAGGTATCTACAATAGTCCCATTTTGTTCCAACTCTTTTACAACCTCCTGTTCTCGTGGAAGTAGTTTCATTCTTGTTTCGACATCCAATCCTTCCAATTGGATATTAAGCATAAATTTTTTCATCTTGGAATTTAATTTAAAGTGTTAAATCAAAATTATTATTTAGTGGTATATAGTTTCATGCTATTAGCTATAACGTTTCTATAGATCAATCAAGCCTTCCTGGATATCCTCAGGAGTTGTTGGATAGGCGAAGTTATGTCGCGTAAAATTATGGTAAAATATTTAATTTAGATTAATTTTAGATTACAAGATAAAGATATAATTTTTTAGCCCCTCAATTAAAATTTCAAAGGTTCATGAGCTTAGTCCCTGAATTATCAAAAACAGAAATCCCAACCATGCGATGAAAATGGTTGGGATTCTCTGTGTAGCCTCACCGCGACTCGAACGCGAATCTAAAGTTTAGGAAACTTCTATTCTATCCCTTGAACTATGAGGCCAGATATTTTTAGCTATGCCAGATTACTTTTTCCCGAATGGGTGCACAGCAAATTTCTTCAGGCAAGTGAGCTATTAATGACGAGATTTTAAAGGAATGGCTTTTAGCTTCTTTGCAGCCTGCACTAATAGTTCATCGGGTTTAGCAAAGCATACTCGAATAAGTTGATATTTAGTCTTTTCATGCTGAAATGCAGAAAATGGCACTGTTGAAATACCATAATCCGTAATCAGGCGCAAGGCGAAGTCAACATCTGACTCATCCGATATTTTGCTGTAATCTAAAATCTGATAAAATGTCGATTGGGTAGGGACAAGATCGAATTTAGATCCTTTTAACAACGAAATGAACAAATCGCGTTTGGTATGATAGCTTTTACATATTGCATCGAAATCAGGCTCATCCTGCAAAAACTCAGCAAGTGCAAATTGAGCGGGAGTATTTACGCTAAACCCTTGGAATTGCTGAATCTTTCGAAACTCACTCATTAACTTCTCTGGACCAAAGACATAACCAATGCCCCATCCTGTAATATTGAATACCGGTCCAAAGCTTGATACGATAAGTGATTTAGCCGCTAAATCAGGCACCGAAGCAAGGCTGCGAAATTTAAGGTTGTCAAAAACGATATTGTCAAATACCTCATTGCTTAAAATAACCAGCCGTGTTCCATTGGTTAACCGCTTGAGCTGGTCAATATCTTCCTCACTAAAAATTCTGCCAATTGGATTTTGCGGATTATTGATAATGATCATTCGAGTCTTTGAGGTGACGAGTTTTTTTACCTCTTCCCAGTCGATACGGAAATCTGGAAGTTTTAAGGTTACAAAAATCGGCCTTCCACCATTTAATTCAATAAAAGGGGCGTAGGACTCCTGAACAGGTTCGAAAATAATTACTTCATCACCCTCCTTGATAAAGGTGCTGATGGCAGTGGTCATAGCTTGCGCTGGACCTGCCGTTATGGTTATCTCTTTATCTGGATTAAAGGATGTGTTATTCTGTGCATTTACCAGACTAATGATTTGCTCCCTTAATAGACCTACCCCTTCCACAGGCGAATAGTCATTATTCCCTAATCTCATATTCTTACTAACCAGATCAATTAATTTATCCGGACAATTCAAATTCGACATCGGTACAGCCAGGTCGATAGCGTTCTTCCCTTCCGCAACTTCAAGAATTGTCGTAAGGGAATTTTTCTTCGGCATTGGTATTTTTGATGAACCCATTTTATTCTAAAAAATTACTACCACAAAAATAGTATTTTTTTTAATCTTGAAGGCTAATCGATAGCTGCGTAAGTTACAATTAAACAGTTTTAGATCTTTTTAAAAGTTTAATTGGTTATTAATGAAAAAGTTGCTTGAGTATATCGAGTGACTTTATCTGAAGTTTATTCCCCAAGTGAAGACCATAATATTCAAGGATAAAAGAGATAAAAGTTTGCCTAATTGCTTGATCCGGTTTGAAAAAAAGAGCGTCTTGGTAGTTCATTTCAAGTAATTTAGAAAGGATTTCGCTTTCTGATTCCTTCAAATGCCATGGGTGATCGGGTGGGCTAATCGCAAATTTACCGGCAATAAGATCAAAATAGGGCTCTGATGCCGAATAGTTGTTTGTCGGGGCAAAGCCCAAATATCGGGATAGCTGAATCAAAAATAGCAGGTGAAAATTTGAAATTCCCTCCTCCATTAAGTCAAGGAACTGAATCGATCCGTATAGAAATGCGAATAACTCAGGTCGGGATTCTTCCTCGCGAAGGACTTTAAATAACAGCTCAGCGAGAAAAAGAGCTTGAGTTGATTTTGTAATCTCATAAGGTATTGTGCTAAATGGAGAGCTATTTTTAATCTCTCTTACGCGCTGTAATTCGTGCCCATGCCTAAAATCAACCTCCATCTCCAAGAGAGATAGCTGCCTCAAAAGATTGGCTTTTACAACCGATTTTTTACTGTGAATGCCCTGCATAATAAACGACATTCTGCCAAATGACTCGGTGTAGATGGTCGTAATTAACCCCCTCTCCCCATATTTTATGCTGTGTAAAACTATTCCACGTGTCTTTTGATGCATTGGTTAATGAATTAGTAATAATTTGATTACCCGCGATTGTGCTCCATCGCTACTGCTGCAAAATATGAGGTAAACACCGGTATTTGCCCGGTCTCCGTTTCGAGCTCTCCCATTCCATGTCGCTCGCCCTCCATTGGAAGTGGTCTTGTAAATTAACTTACCGGTGATATCTGTAATTTTAATATCCGATTCGGCAGTTAAACCATCGATCGTAATATCACCATGAAAAGTCTCCCTAACAGGATTTGGCCAAACATAAAGATGATTAAACGTTTTTTCCCCTAAGGTAGCATCACCATTGTACGATAACAGCCCTTGATCGGTGGCGAAAAATACTTCCCCCGTGCGGTTGTCAATCGCAATATTGTTAATATGATTAGAAAATAGTGGCGAATTTTCTGTGTCAAAATGGGTTAACATCCTTGATCCATCTTCGGAGTAAAGGTAAACACCTGAATTAGTCGTTCCAAACCATTTTCGGTTACCTCCGTCGATAGCTATAGTATTAATAGTCATATTTTCAAGTAGAGGATGAAATAAGTCATCTCCTAAATCTACGCTGGGTTGAATGCCATAAAAATCGGTATCCTTAAACAGCGACTCCGGATCAGAATAGAGAACGACACCATTTTCTGTCCCAGCCCATAAATAACCATTGTGATCCTCCACCAAAGCATTAAGCTGGTTGTGCCCTTTAATAATGGTTGTTTCACTATTCGAAAATCGACTTCTTACAGCTGTTTTTCGATATTGATCATCCATCATATTATCGGGAGTAGCACCTGTTTTCAGGGCAAAAAGATCTGAATTATTTACAATAATCCATTTTGTATCTTTTTGGGAAATAATTAGCTCTCCGGCAGCCTCAGATTGATTGTCAATGCCAGGGTAATGAAGCGATTTGAATGTGCCATCCGGTTTTAAAAGATGTAACTGATTTTGAACAAAAGGGTTTGTAACCCATAGGTTGCCGCTTTTATCTACTGCAAGCCCTCCGGTTTGGCACTTGCCATTAAAGGATGCAAGGGTTGAATTTGTTGAATTATAATTTTTAACCATCTTAAGACCCTCGAATTCAAGCAGCCCATCTCCTCGTGTTGAGGCCCAAAAATGTTCGCCATTAGATGGTGAGGGAACCACCTGCGTGATATTTTTAAACCCGCTCAAATTGGACTGGGTGTATTCATTTAGCGAAAACCACTGCTGTTGTTGCAGGCGATGAATTGCCGCAGGTATATCCTCCACCTCAGGATCAGTTGAGGCCGTTGCCACATAGAGCCCTGTTTCTGTTATTCTTAATTTTGAAGCATTATTGTCAGCCGGACTTGCCGGGACCACTAAGTTAAACATGCCGGATTGTGTCTGATTGATTAATCCAAAGATATGATCTCCAATCCAAAGCTCTCCAGAATCTGCAATGAGTAGATCCTGAGGCGATATCTTAACGTTTTGAGGTGTTAAATTTCCATAGTTCGTTATAGTTCGTTGACTATTTAATGAAATCACATCGACACGGGAATCACTAATCACCATCACGCCAGAGCTTGATGCTTTTATTTTGTGAATCCCTGTAATCTCTGAATAGACCTGCTTCCAAACTCCCCCTAAATAGGAATAACAACGACCATCACTATCGGTCACAAATATTCTTCCCTGGTATACCGCAATTGAGCTGAATGATTTATTCAAAAGCAACGGATCATCTTGGAGTTCCCAGCTTTGAAAATCCTGAAGATTGGGATTATTCTTTGCTGCTTTATATAATCCGACCTCGGTTGCAGCCCAGAAATAGGAATCATCAGCCGTAAGATCTTTTACTGCAATTGTACTTGCCTGCGCACCGATTATCCATGTCTCGGCGACCTCCCATTTTCTGAGATTTATTTTGACTATACCGAAATCACAACTTAACCAGGCAAAATCACCGTCACTAAGGATATTATTAATTGATTTCTTCGCTATTGAAGTTTTGATTTTAATGTATGGCAGATTGCGAACACGCTTTCCAGAGAGGATGTCAAGATTCCCATTTTCATAACCAATGAGCACCCCTTTGATTGAAGAGGAGTAACAAATTGAAGATATCCCACTATCGGAAAGCCCTTCGACAGTAGAGGCTGTAGTAAAACTTTTATCAGTAAGATGATAGGCAAATAATCCCGATTGGTTTGCGGCAAAAATCTGCTGGTCTCCTTGAACAATGGCAAAAGTTTGGTAATATGACAAATATGAATGCCAGTTGTTTGCCTGCATCTGAAATGAAAGGAGATTGCCGGTAATAAGGAATAACCAAAGTTGTAATCTGACACGCATCATGCAAATCGACTTTAGGCGATAGGTTAAAACGAGATAAGGGGTTGAGATTAGTGCAGCTTTGTCAGATATTCTATGAGCTTTTCTGCCGCCCGTCCCCGATGACTTACGCTATTTTTTTCAATTTCAGACATTTGAGCAAATGATTTTGAATATCCTTCAGGTCTAAAAATTGGATCATAACCAAATCCGGCTTCCCCTGCTCTTTGCGGAAGGATCTCACCCAGAACAACTCCCTCGAACTGAATCTCCATCCCCTCTAATATTAAGGAGATTACACATCTGAAACGGGCTCTTCGATTAGTTATTCCAGCCATTTTTTCGAGCACCATATCCATGTTTGCCGATGCACTTTTCTCTTCTCCGGCATAGCGTGCCGAATAAACCCCAGGCTCATTAGCTAATGCCTCTATCTCAAGGCCGGTATCATCAGCAAAGCAGTTCATTCGGTATTTCTCCCAGATGTAAAATGATTTTTGAGCTGCATTAACCTCCAAGGTAGGACCGGTCTCGGGAATATCTTCGGAACATCCGATATCTTTGAGGCTAAGAAGTTCAAAATACATTGGCATTAACTGAGTTATTTCTTTCAGCTTGTGATCGTTATTGGTTGCAAATACCAGTTTCCTCATGACGTATAGGGTGATTTGTTGCAAATTTAGTCTAATTCAGATTAAAGAGGAATAGCCGTTGATTTTATACTAACCTCCAGTCGTGTTGTTGTAACTTTTTGTATGCACTACCGTATTAACAATTTAAAGGGGCAATTAGATTACCCTGATCAAAAACAGATCGCGAATGATTGCAATCTTATAAATTATCAAATGAGGTGCTCATTATTACATGCTTTAATGGTTACTCTGTTAACGGCTAGTCTTCTAATAGGTTGCTCGAGTCTCAAAAACACCTCTGATTTCTCCGCCTCTGCATTCAAGGGAATTCAAAAATTCGAGGAGATCGATTATGGATTTGAGAAAAATTGCCTTGAAAATTGTTATTCCAAAACAATAGCCGAGTTAAATCTTGAGTCTCCACCATGTAATTGTGCGGAAGATAAAAAAGGTGATCAGGTAACCTTAGCGATTTATAAAGCGGTGAGAGGGTATCTCGATGGTCTGACAAAATTATCGAATAATAAACTCACCGCTTATAACTTAGAGTCATTATCGGATGAATTAAAAAAAATAGAAAATCCCTCTTTGAAGATCGAGAAAAGCCAGGTAGAAGCTTATGGTACAATTTCAAGGATTTTACTGCGATCTGTTACCGATAAATACAGAAAACATCAACTTCGGGACTATCTTGTGGCCGGCAATGAGCCTTTTCAGGTTTTAATCGCATGCCTGAAGTTCAATCTCTCCGAAAATTTATCTGGTAAGTTATCTGTTCAGAAAGAGATCCTTAAGGAGTACTATTTCGTTCTACTAAAAGATACAACACTCACAACATGGGAGAGGAGAGAGGCAGTAGAGACCTATTATAAAAAGCGAGATCAAATCGAATTAATAAAAAAACAGCTTCTTTCCTATTCCAAGACACTACAGAAAATTGGTCAAGGAGAGGTGAATTTGGCTGAGGCAATTGATAAACCCGGCGATCAGGAGAGTAAAGCACAACTTAACCTGTTTGTGAGTGAGTTGCAGCAGTTAATAGACAATTTTAATAAACTAACGATTCAGTAAGATGGAACGGATAACTGCAGAAAAAATGAATGAGTTAGCTAACCGATTTTTAATTCTAGGTAGCTTATTGGGGCAATTTAGGCGTGAGAATTATTCTCAGCTAGCGCCATCTCAAAATAAGGCCCTTGAGCAGATGTGCTCGAAGATATTAAATTATGCAAACGATAATTTTACGTGGTCTTCACAATTGATAATGGAGGATGCAGATCGTTCTCTGATCGCTCTAGGACGTGTCACAGAGCAAATAAAAGCGACTTTGAATAGTCTGAATGAGATACAATATGCTATTGATGTGGCTGCTTCGGTGGTGGCTTTAGGAGGATCGATAGTGGATCATAATCCGAAGGCTATCTTGTTGGCTTTGCAAAATTTGGAGTCAAAGTCAGCTAAGGTCCTTTAGAAACAGAGACTGTTGAGTAAGAAAGTTCTATTCGTATGATAATCGACAATAAAATAAGGAATTCGGTTTTCAATTAAACTTAGCAGAACGAGGAATCTAATCTATTCCATTTAGCCTTTGTCGTGAAGGAAAACTATTGCTTCCCGTGTCTTTAATATTCTCCATTGTTTTGATTCACTTGTCGCGCAAAAAAGTTATCTTGTGATTTCTTTTGATAAGTAATTGATCCGTTATGGTAAAGAAAATTGCAATCAGGTGTGTTAATTCGGATAGTGAAGGTGAATTTCCGCTCGGAACGACATTAGCTGAGATAGCCCAGTTATTCGCTGTACAGACGACAAATCCTATCTTAGGGGCTTATGTGAATCATCGTCCTAAGCCACTCGACTATGAGATGGTAAAGCCCCGGTTAATCGAATTTATCGATTATTCGTGTCGTGATGGACAACGCATGTATCTAAGGACTCTTTCATTTATTCTTTTTGCGGCAATACGGAATCTATGGCCTGAGGTGAGCCTGAAAATTGATCATCCAATCTCAAAGGGATACTATTGTGAACTGGAGAATCTCGACCGGACTTTTATGGAATCTGATGTTCAGTTGATTAAGGCAGAGATGCAGTCGATAATCGACAGTGATATTGCTGTTGAACGAAAGATGATCCTTACTGGCACCGCGATATCTCTTCTCGAAGCGCATGGATTAGGCCGTAAAGCGGAACTTTATCGGGGTTATGGAAGGCTTTATGCCCCGCTATTCTTCCTCGGAAAACATATTAATTTTTTCTACGGTCATATGCTTACCTCGACAGGATGCATCACCAATTTTGACATTGTTAAATATTATGATGGATTTTTAATGCGATTCCCCATTCCTGGTGATTTACAAATAGCCCAGCCTGCAATAAACCAGGATAAGCTCTTCGGGATCTTTAGGGAGCATAAGAAATGGGCTGAGATCTTGGGCGTAGAGGATATTCCAAGATTGAATACTTTAAGGCGAGAGAATCGACATAGCGATCTGATTAAAATATCGGAGGCTTTACATGAAAAGAAAATTGCTGAAATAGCTACTGCGATATCGCAGCGTACAGATCAAATTACCATTATTTTAATTGCAGGTCCTTCGAGTTCGGGAAAGACTACTTTTAGTCGTAAATTAGGTATACAGCTTGCTGTTAATGGGCTGCATGCGATAGAAGTTTCTGTAGATAATTTTTTCGTCAACAGAGAGTTTACTCCCTTGGATGAGGGTGGCAATCTCGATTTTGAATCTTTAGAAGCTATTGATATACCCTATTTTAATGATTTCCTTCTAAGGCTTATTGCAGGTGAAGAGATGTCGGTACCACGTTTCGATTTTCAAACAGGACAGCGTAAGTTTAATGGGAAGACGATGAAGATGGAGAAAAACAGCATCTTAATCATTGAGGGTATTCATGGTTTGAATCCCAAACTAACGCCTTTAATTGATTCAGGAAAGACTTACCGCA
The DNA here is from genome assembly GCA_903907075.1 of uncultured Bacteroidia bacterium. GTDB lineage: Bacteria > Bacteroidota > Bacteroidia > Bacteroidales > Prolixibacteraceae > JAAFHB01. The sequence continues at coordinate 22,547 of CAIVMQ010000054.1, read as the reverse complement.
TTTTCGTTTCTGCTTTAACTCAGATCTCCATCGACGAACATACCTATATCCCAACCACAGACAACCGGCTGCTGAGACGGATTATCCGCGACAGCAAATACCGGGGATACGATGCCTATACCACAATACAGCGATGGCCAAGTGTCCGGCGAGGTGAGGAGAAGCATATATTTCCGTTTCAGGAAAATGCTGATATCATGTTCAATTCAGCACTTATTTATGAACTCGCAGTTCTTAAAAAGTATGCCAGTCCTCTGCTTAAACAAGTAAAAGAGAATACCCCCGAATATTCGGAAGCTGTGAGACTACTCATCTTTATATCCTATTTTGAGTCTATTCCGGAAGAGGAGATTCCGCCAACATCGGTTCTTCGTGAATTTTTAGGCGGGAGTAGTTTTATTTATTAATAGTAAATTGTAAAGGTGCTCGATAGAATGCTACTGTAAATTTGTACTCAGCGCAAGCTGCGTTTTGTGACTTTAATTCTACGAATTGATGTTTTTATCCGTAGCTGGTTGTTACATTTTGATTGCAAATCCGGTTTAAAAGAAATAATAAATTAGTATTGCAAAATAATGATTCAATCTTCATAATCTCAAAAAATAATTTAAGGCTATATGCGTATGGAAACACTACTATTTAAAAGTGTAAATAAATTGATTTGTGTACTTGTTCTCTCTTGTTTATTTATGCAGGTCAGTGGACAATATCTTAATCCCATAGCGTCAAATCGGGTACTATTGCCTAACGGATGGAAGTTATCTCCTGTTGGAAAGATGCTTCCAGTGGGTGATCTACCTCTCAATATTGCTGTTTCTCACTCAGGGAAAATGGTCGCAGTTACAAACAATGGACAGAGTTTGCAAAGCATCCAGCTTTTTGATGCTGAAAAAATAGTACTGCTCGATTCTGTTGTCCTGGCTAAAGGATGGCTTGGGTTAACCTTCTCCAAAGATGATAAGTCTATCTACGCATCGGGAGGAAATGATAACTGGATTCTAAAATATCAGATCAAAGAGAGGCGATTAATCCCTTCAGATACACTGGTCATTGGCAAAGGTTGGCCGAATCTTATTTCAATTGCCGGAATTGCCGTTGATGATCAGAAACAGCTGCTTTATGCCGTTACCAAAGAGAATAACTCCCTTTATGTGTATGATTTAAAATTGAAAAAGATAAAGAAACAAATTCCCCTTGAAGGTGAAGGGTATACCTGTTTATTGTCTAATGATGGTCAGACCTTGTATATCTCTTGTTGGGGATGTAATAAAATCGTTGTCGTTGATACCAAAGCACTCCAAATCAAACACTCTATTGCGGTTGGTGACAATCCAAATGATCTGTGCCTGACTGAAAATCAGAACTATTTATTTGTTGCAAATGGAAATGATAATTCGGTGTCGGTCGTTTCACTCGAAAAAAATAAAGAGATCGAAATTTTAAACACCGCATTATTCCCTGATGCTCCAACCGGATCGACGCCCAATAGCCTTGCGCTTAGCGGCGACGAGAAGACGCTTTATATTGCCAATGCAGATAATAACTGTTTAGCTGTTTTTGATGTTAGCAATCCTGGAAACAGCAAGAGTAAAGGGTTTATACCTACCGGGTGGTACCCGACATCTGTAAGGGTCCTTAAAAATAAAATCCTGGTCGCAAACGGCAAGGGATTAACCTCAAAAGCAAATCCCAATGGTCCAAATCCAATGAGTAAAAGAGATGATGTGATTTACCAAAAAGGGACAAAGAAGCGAGTTAAGGTTCAATATATCGGAGGTTTATTCACTGGGACTCTCCAGACCATTGACGTGCCATCAGACGATCAGTTGAAAATTTACTCACAGTCTGTTTATCAAAATACCCCTTATTCAAAGGCTAACGATATAAGTTCGTCAGGTGAATCGGGTAATCCTATACCGCAGAAAGTGGGAGAACAGTCTCCAATCAAGCATGTTTTTTATATAGTAAAAGAAAACCGAACCTATGATCAGGTATTGGGGGATCTTCCTCAAGGTAATGGCGATAGTACCTTGGTGCTTTTTGGGGAGAATATAACCCCGAATCAACATGCATTGGCACGACAATTTGTGTTGCTCGATAATTTTTATGTCAATGGAGAGGTGAGTGCGGATGGGCATAGTTGGACGATGGGCGGCTATGCAACAGATTATCTCGAAAAGAATTGGCCTACCAGCTACGGTGGAAGAGGAGGGGAGTATGATGGAGAAGGGTCTCGAAAGATTGCGAACAATAAGAGTGGATTTATATGGGATTTTTGCAAAAATAATGGGGTTTCTTATCGGACCTATGCCGAATTTATTTTAGAAAATGGTGAGCCGGCACTCCCTTCCTTGATAGGTCATTTCTGTCCTGAGTATGCAAAATGGGATTTATCCGTTCGAGACACCTCCCGGTTTTATCAATGGAAACGTGATTTTGATCGCTTACTAGCCAAAGATAGCGTTCCACAGTTTAATACTATCCGTTTTGGGAATGACCATACCGAAGGTTTAAGTAAAGGAAGTCCAACACCTTTCGCCCATGTAGCAGATAATGATCTCGCTGTCGGATTATTTGTGGACTACCTGAGTCACTCCTCGATTTGGAATCAGAGTGTTGTTCTTATCGTGGAGGATGATGCTCAAAATGGGCCCGACCATGTCGATGCTCACCGTTCCCCTGCTTATATTGCTGGTGGTTATGTGAAACAGGGCTATGTCGATCATACGATGTATTCAACTACATCTCTTTTACGCACGATGGAATTAATTCTGGGATTACCTCCAATGAGTCAATACGATGCTGCCGCGGAGCCTCTGTGGCGATGTTTTGATAAAACGGCTACCCATCCTCCATTTCAAATGCTTCCATGTCGCGTCGATCTAAACCTCAAAAATACGGCAGTCAATAAACTCTCGAAGTTGAGTGAGAAATTTGATTTCGACAAAGAAGATTTGGTTCCAGATGCCCGTTTTAATGAGGTTCTTTGGGGTGCCGTTCACGGACTGAACTCGATATGTCCGCCTCCTGTTCACGCTGCATTTTTTAATGCCGCAAACGATTCGGATAACGACTAGTTTTTAGGCTTTTTCATGAGCCAAGGCACGGGATCAATCGTAAATAGGAGAAAATGGATTTAGGGTACGCCTTTTTAAAGGCTCTAAGTTACCTTTTAAAAATGGTTTGTAGTTTTCAATCATCTTGAGGGAGGACTCCATAGTGTGCATCCGATATATCGTTCGGGTCCTGTTTGTTTATCCTGAAAATAATAGATAACCACGATCTTGCCATCTGATCGCTGTACCGCTCTCGGATAGCCCATGTCTCGGCCTGCACCGTCGTTGCGCAGCGTATAGACGGTACTCCAGGATCTCCCTTTATCACTGCTAATCCTGGCACAGATGCTAAATGGCTCCTTGCGGCTTCCATAGAGCAGGCAAATCCGGCCATCTCTTATTTTTACAATAGCCGGAGGATTACCTTCGCCGGTATCTTCAACCGGATCTGTGAGGCGAATCCATGTTTTGCAATTATCACTCGAGAGATACCCCCCAATGGAGGTCTTCTTCCGTATCGCAACAAAAACTTCATCCTTAGATAATCTTACGGATGCCGGCATAATATCATAACCCTCCTTAGGCTCCGGGGCAACCCAAGAAACAAAGTTCCAGCTTATTCCTCCATCAGTCGTTTTAACACACATGATACGCCCCTCCTTCCCATTCGTTTTTGCTGCGGTGACAAAAAGAAGGCACTCTCTCTCCCCATCAACGATATAATCAGTACGTGCCGAAGTCCCTAGCGTATTAAAATCTGGTAATTTACTTGGCTTACTCCAGCTATGTCCCCTGTCGTACGAGTACCAGAAACGCGATTCCCCACCATCAGAGTTGGTCATCCGTAAGGTAAAGGCCAGATTAGGATTTAAAAAATTTATCCCTTTACATTCAACTAATTGCTCAATCTTAATGTCCGTTCGTTCAATACCGTGATAACTTCCGCGATTCGGTACAAACAAACTGCCGTTACCCGTTTTCCCGGGATCCTCAATATTCCAGGTTTCGCCTCCATCTAATGACCGGGCAAGTAGATGACGTTCCTCCTTTTGCCGGTCAATGTTATGAATCTTTGGCCCCAAGTCTTTATAGCTCCCCTGTGCAAAGCCTACCAATATCTCATCCCCCCAGTTCCAAATTCCAAAATTTGCGGGCCACCCACCAAACATCCCTTTTTCATAATAGACCTTAACATTCTTAATCACAGCCTCTCCCGATTGGGCATACAGAGAGGTGACTGAAGTGGCAAGTAGGGTAAAAATCCAAAAGGTAAGTAGCAGTTTCTTCATAGGATACTTAGTTGGTTCATCTTAGGTAATAAAAGATGCTAAATAAGTAATTTTTCGCGAAAATATAGACACATGGACACTTAACCAAAAAAACTGAATTCTAAATTTATCCTTATTTTATAGCGTTATAGATTAGATTTTGCCATTCAAATTAAAATTTCCATAAATTATATGTTGCAACATATAATGTTTTAACCTATATTTGTGTCCGATATTAATTTTTAATCATTTAATCACTATAAAATGACTACAGAGATTTCAAAGAACAAGAAGATTGCCGCATGGGTGATCGCGGGGTTATTAACAGCGTTATTTTTATTTAGTGCTTCAGGAAAATTTTTACATCCAGAGCAATTAGAAGGAATTCACTTAGGCGACTGGCGGGTAATTATTGCCATTGGGGAGATTGTTTCAGCCTTATTATTCCTGTATCCACGGACTAACATCTATGGAACATTTTTATTGACTTCGTACATGGGAGGCGCCATTATTATCCATATGACAACGGCTCAAAGTATCGTGATGCCAACCGCAGTTCTTTTATTAGTTTGGGCTGTAGGTTATTTAAGAAATCCGGGAATCTGTAATTGCAATTGCAAAAAAGCGTGAGCATAGAAGATGAATTAAAGGGCCGTTTTCGGAACGAATACCACAAAGGTTTAATCAACCTGAGTTATACTTTTAAGCAATTAAGCTATGAGTTTTTGCAATCTTTGAAGAAGCATGGATTGACAGAGCCTCAGTACAATGTATTAAGGGTATTGCGTGGTTTTCGTTCTGAAGGCGCTGTATCTATTGGGTTTTTAAAAGATCGGATGTTAGATAGGAATTCCGATGTAAGCCGCATTGTTGAGAAGTTACATCTCAAAGGATTAGTAGAGCGGACAGAGAACCTGGGAGATCGCAGGCAGAAGCAGGTCTGGATTACACCTAAGGGATTAGATTTTTTGGAGAAGATGGATGACTGCAATCAGAAAGTTGACACCATGTTGATAAACCTCTCAGAGGAGGAGGTCATGCAATTAAATCATCTGTTGGATAAGATCAGGGGATAGCTCTTTGGTCCGTCTTTTTTTGTTATAATCCATCGCCACCCATCAACAGGAACAGTAGAGCTGCCGCAGCGGCACCGAGTAATGGACCAACAATTGGGACCCAGGCATATTTCCAATCGCTGTCACGTTTTAAAGGGATAGGTAGCAGTGAATGTAAGATTCGAGGACCTAGGTCACGGGCCGGATTAATGGCGTAACCTGTTGGGCCGCCAAGTGAAAGGCCAAGTCCAAGTACTACCAGGGCTACAGGCACAGCATTTAGAGAGCCAAGTCCTACTTCAGCTTTTGCCATATCAAGCACTGCTATTGAAAGGACGAAGGCACCAATTGCCTCTGTCATGATGTTATGCCAGAAACTTCGGATACTTGGTGCGGTACAGAATACGGCCAATTTTGAATCTCCGTCCTCTGTTGAATCAAAATGTTTTTTATAGGCCAGCCAGACCAATAGGGATCCGAACATAGCTCCGAGCAGCTGTGCTGTAACATATGCCGGGGCTAATGTGGGGGAGAATTTATGGGCCAAAACCAGGGCCAGGGTAATAGCGGGATTTAAATGTGCGCCGCTATGGGGAGCGGCAATGGATACTCCAGTAAAGACTCCTACCGCCCATCCGGAGGTAATTACCATCCAGCCACTCTTATTTCCATAGGTACGGCTGAGTGAAACATTTGCGACAACGCCACCTCCAAAGATGATAATTACAGCGGTGCCAATAAATTCAGCAAAGAAAGGTGTCATAACAGCAGGTCTTAATTGGATTATTTTATCGGTTATTCGGAGTCATTTGCCCAGGCTTTTGAAGCATTCACAGCGCGGTGCCACCCTTTTATTAGTTGATGGTTTTTTTCGGGTTCAATCTTGGGTGCAAAAACCCTGTCGACTTGCCAATGGTGTTTTAGATCAGGGATGTCGCTCCAGAACTTCACCGCTAATCCGGCCAGGTATGCTGCCCCCATAGCTGTTGTTTCGGTTATTTTAGGACGTATTACATCAGCCTGCAGCAGGTCGCTCTGAAATTGCATCAATGCATTGTTAACTGTGGCACCACCGTCAACGCGTAATTCACGAATGTCGATGCCCGAGTCTTTTTGCATGGCTATTAAGACTTCTAATGTTTGATAGGCAATGCTGTCGAGTGCTGCATGGGCAATATGGGCCGCTTTTGTACCTCTGGTAATTCCAACCAGCATACCTCGTGCCTCTTGGTTCCAATGAGGAGCTCCAAGTCCGGCAAATGCCGGAACGAAATAGACCCCCTCGCTACTCTTCACCGTAGCTGCCAATCGTTCGATATCCTGTGATTCTTTGATAATTGCTAATCCATCGCGAAGCCACTGAACCACCGCTCCGGCAATAAATATGCTCCCCTCAAGGGCATACTGGGTCTGTTCTCCAATTTTCCAGGCGATTGTTGTTAGCAGTTTGCTTTTTGAAACAATGGGTTTATTTCCAATGTTCATCATCATAAAACAACCTGTTCCATAGGTGTTTTTTACCATTCCCGGCTCGATGCACATCTGTCCGAATAGGGATGCCTGCTGATCACCGGCAATACCGGCAATGGGAATTCCAGGTAGTTGGTCGATTGATGTTACGCCATAATTCTCACTTGATGACCTTACCTGAGGGAGCATACTTTGTGGCACATCGAAGAGGCTCAATAATTCGATATCCCACTCGAGTGTGTGGATATTAAATAACATCGTTCGTGATGCATTTGAAACATCCGTAATATGGAGGGCTCCACGGGTAAGCTTCCAGACTAGCCATGAATCGATTGTTCCAAATGCCAACTCTCCATTTTCTGCCTGCTTTCTGGCCCCTTTTACATTGTCAAGAATCCACTTTATTTTTGTCGCAGAGAAATAGGCATCAATAATAAGTCCTGTTTTATCGAGGATACAATCGCTTTGTCCGTTATTCTTTAGTTGATTGCAATAATCAGAGGTACGTCTGTCTTGCCAGACGATGGCATTGTAGATTGGTTTTCCTGTTTTTCGGTTCCACACCACTGTTGTCTCACGTTGGTTCGTGATTCCAATAGCGGCAATCGTATTATTGGCAACTCCGGCTTTGGCAATTGCTTCTCCAGCAACACCGGCCTGAGTCGACCATATCTCTTCGGGATCGTGCTCAACCCATCCCGGAAAGGGATAAATCTGAGTGAACTCTTTTTGAGCCATTGACACAATGTGCCCATTGTGCCCAATAAGAATTGCCCTTGAACTAGTCGTGCCCTGATCGAAAGCCAGGATAAAATGGTTCATCGATAGTAAATTATTCGCGTGTATACCACTCTAAATCATGAAACAACATTAAATCTCTAATCCTCGTATTCATCTGTTAACGCATACCAGCCAAATATCGCCAGTCCTGTTACAATCAGCGGGAGTAGAATAAAGAAGATGATAATTCCAAATACCAGATCATCCTGTTTGCCAGATGTTAATTTACTGCCAAAGATTCCGATAAAGTAGTAGGAGATGGCCATAGCCAGAATAATCCAGACTATTCCGAGATATTTTTTAAATGTATTCATTTTCTTAACTATTTATCGTGAAGTGTATTGATTTTACGATCTATATAAATCATTCCAATAACAAAGCAAACGGCTGCAATTCCTATTGGATACCATAGTCCTTCTAAGTAGAATTCAGGATTTCCAATATTTTTGGCTGTTATCACAAAATAGGTAGAGATAGCAGGTAATAACCCGCCAAATATTCCATTCCCAACGTGATAGGGCAACGACATCGATGTATAACGTATTTTTACTGGGAACATCTCAACTAAGAATGCTGCAATTGGACCATAAACCATCGTTGCAAATAGGACCTGAATAAAGACTAAGAATATTAAATAGAATTTTACGGTGCTCGTAATATTCTTCGATACGCTAATATTCCCTTTCGCACTGATCCCATGCTCGTGCGATTTATGTATTGTCATCGCATCAGGAAACTGCTTAAGTAGTCCCGTTTGTATTGTATCTAAACGTGCAGGAGTCCCCCCTTGCTGTATACTGTTTTTAAGTTTCACACTATGGTGAACGATCGCGCCGGATGAATTATTGGTGTCGTAGTTTAACCAAACTTCATTAAGTGCATTTTTCTTAGCGTCGAAAGCTAAAGGTTGGGCTAAGAATAAGGTATCCGTTTTCGTATAATGAAAAACTGCCCCGCTTGAGAATAGAGAATCTGTTTTTGTGACTATAAATACTCTCGAATTTTTAAGTGTTGGGTCTGCTTTATCCGGTTCAGTTAGAATTGAAGCAACAGGTGTTTCAGTTACTTTGCAACTCTCCATAACCAGATTGTTTCCTGATCCCTTCATTGCTTTGGTATCAGTCAGTTTATACATCTCTCGGTATATTGGGCGATAGAGGAAAATGGCTAAAAACAGGCCTGTCATCATTATTGATTTTCGACCGATCTTATCACTTAGCCAACCGAATAAAACGAAGAATGGGGTGCCCATTAACAATGCAAAAACTAATAACGTATCAACTTGTGAAGAATCGATATTTTGGACAGTTTTCATAAAACTCATGGCATAAAACTGTCCGGTGTACCACACAACCCCTTGCCCCATTGTGGCTCCAAATAGGGCCAATAAAATAAATTTTAAGTTGAAACGATTATTGAAACTCTCTTTTAAGGGATTTAGAGATGTTTTTCCCTCTAGCTTAGCCTTCGCAAAAACAGGCGATTCATCCATGTTTTTGCGAATTATATAGGAGATGATTACCAGGAATATGGAGACCCAAAAGGGTGCTCTCCATCCCCACTCTTCGAAAGCCTCCTTGGATAAGATCCCCTTGGTTAAAAGAATCACCAATAACGAGAGGAACAGTCCGGCTGTTGCGGTAATTTGTATCCATGAAGTCCAATATCCTTTTTGGTTATTGGGAGCGTGCTCTGCCACATAAGTTGCAGCTCCACCATATTCTCCCCCTAAGGCTAGACCTTGAAGTAATCTTAAGATCAGAACCAATAATGGAGCCAGATAGCCTATGGTTTGATAACTTGGAATACAGCCAATCAAAAATGTGGCACCTCCCATGATTAACAAGGTTACCATAAAGGTATATTTTCTTCCAATCAAGTCTCCTAATCGTCCAAAGAACAGAGCCCCAAAAGGGCGAACGACAAACCCGGCTGCAAACGTAGCAAGGGTAGATAAGAATGCGGCTGTTGGATTGTCGGTCGGAAAAAATTTTGTGGATAACACAACGGCTAAACTTCCAAAAATATAAAAGTCATACCATTCAATCATTGTTCCAAGGGAGGATGCTGTAATGACTTTCCAGATCCCTTTTGTTGATTTACTATTCATAAATAGATTTCTTGGGTTATTAAATTACGCCTTAAAGGGTTGATTACATGGATGCAATGCACCTCGCTTCTCAGCTTGTTTATTATTTTATGTATTTGTATTCAGTTAGTTAATCGATAATTATCTTGGTTAGCAGATAATTATTTCGGCCGGAAAAGTATAACTTATTTTTTAGAAATCAAAGCAATGCAAGTATCTATCCAAGTGCTAAGTATTCTCCAGTTCTTGAAAAGATCAACTAAAGGAACTTTAGATTATATGAGATGAAATTAATAATTAGGAGTATAGTCAAATGTTGTTAGTTGTTTGCCTCTTCGACAACTCTCAAAAATAGGTTCGATTTCAAATTGTTGACTTGTGTACTGCTGAAAATTACCTCTCCATAGTTAGATCAAGTGAAATATTTAGAAACTGAGTTAACCTTTTTTAATAGAATTAAGGCTAAATACTATGGGATGCCCGTTGGTAATTATCGGCCGCTTCTGCTGCCTCCACCGCCTCTGTTGCCTCCCCCGCCACTGCTGCCTGATCCGCTGCCTCCTGATCGTTGACCGCCATAGCCTTGGCCCTCTTGATCCATTCCATCATTAAGACCCGGATGTTTTGCTCCACCCATTTTTAGAACCTTTGGGATTGTCTTACTTCTGAAAATAGGGAAGCGGTAATACACGCCAACAGAAAAATCAAATGGAGTTCCACCGCCAGTCTTGCCAATTCCCGGAATTATATAGGGATGGATATTGACATCCTTTGTAACTGCAATGGGAAATTTGGCACGTAGTGACCATCCGAAGAAGAAATTAGGGAGAAGTTCTCCTTTCATCCCAAATACCAGCTCTCCCCAATGGGCATTCATCAAATGACTCGGTAAATTGGTGTTTATTGATTCCCAATAATTTGAATTGGTAATGTTTTCCGATTGCTGGCTAAATATGGAGTAGCCATATCGGAATCCTACGAAGACAAAATCGTGATCTTTTAACGATTCAAATTTTGAGATGTTCATGTCGATTCCCACACGTGCGTAAGCACCATTATTCTTATAGCGGAAGGTGCTGTGCGTGTCATCGAACCATTGCATCCCGGTCTCAACGGTTGGGAAGAAGTTTCCTTTGTAGGGGAAGTCGGCCTGGATCTCCCATCCGTTTCGTTTGGCACTCGACATATAGGGCAACAAGTAACGCGAAAGATCCATCCCCACGCGTGGACCTTCATACCGCCAGGGACTTGCTTTAGTCTGCGATGAAACCGGAAGTGTGCTAATGAGCAGCGTTAAAATAAATGCGAATATTCTGATCATTCGTTGTTTTGGCTATGGATTGTGGATTAACCTTTGAGTCTGTGATTCGTACTGAATCGATACCCAAGGTATAACTGGAACCGGAAAGCGTATAATTAGGTGCGAAACCGCAAAATTCGGATATTAACTTAATAACCATCTTGTGACGTACAAAAAGGGTGTCGGTTTTTCCGTTGGCTGTAAGAACAAAACCCGTTGAATCTGCCGATAATGAGAGTGGAAGTGGATATCTTTTTGTTAAGGTTGTTTGATCATCATTAACGAGGGTGTCACCGACATCGTTCTTGTTTATTCCTTTGATAATTAATGTTTTGATGTTTTTGAATCCATCGATTGAGAAGGAGCTGATCATAAAGGTATCCACCGATTCGTAACATCGGTTTCCGTCATTACACGACCCAAGGCTAAAGAGTAGCAGTGAAATTACGATCAGATAAAATCTCATTCAGCGGATTAAATTAGTAAATTGACAAAGATAAAAAAATGAACGGAATATAGAACTTAACGGTTTTGCGGGGGCGAATTCTCCTCTGTAATTGATATAAATGGGTATATCTTTAGTCTGCAGATGGAATATTTCGAACATCATTGCCCTTTTGGGAAGCTATTGGTTACCCACATAACAATTCTTTATGGCTGAACAAATGGCTATTAAATGTGTTTAGCTTATATATTTTTGGATGATATTTATTAAACTATGCGTCTAACCACCTTTCTTATTTTCTTCGGAACAGTTTTAGTGGTCTATTTTTCACTTAATTTTTTAGTCTTTACGAAAGGGCTACAGGCTTTTTCAATCACTCCGGCATGGCGAAGAGCGTATATTGTAATTTTCTGGGTTGTTGTTTCGTGTTTTGTAGTGGGTGAGATTCTTGAGCATACCCGATCATCACTCGTGAGTGAATGGATATATCGTGTGGGGGCATTCTGGCTCGCTTTTATGCTCTACTTTGCCTTAACTCTTTTGCTCTTCGATCTGATCCGTCTGGTCGATAATTTTTTCCATTTCCTCCCTGAAATGACACAGAACCTCCGTTTCAGAATCGGATTAGGGACTGTAGCTTTTGTTACAGTGGTTGTTGTCGTAGGGCACTTAAATGCCTTAAATACGCAAATCCATGAGATTACCCTTGTGATTCCTAAAAAGGTTGTCGGTAAACACACTATGAAAATTGTTATGGCCTCTGATATTCATCTCGGAGCGTTGATAGGAGAGAACCGTGAGGCGAAATTAGTTAGGATCATAAATAACCAAAAACCCGATTTAGTATTGCTCTGCGGCGATCTTGTCGACGGCGATATCGCTCCTGTGCTTCGCAAAAATCTGGGTAAACATCTTCAGGAGATTCAGTCGGTAATGGGTGTTTATGCAATCCCCGGTAACCACGAATATATTGGTGGTATTACCAAAACACTCCCTTATCTTGAGAAGATAAAGATAAATCTGTTGCGCGATAAGGTTCTTGTCCTTCCAAATGGTATCCAACTCGTGGGGCGTGATGACCGTGACAACCGTCAGATGGGAGAGGAGAACAGAAGAAAAACATTAAATGAACTTATGGCGGGTGTCGACAAGAGTTTTCCTGTTGTTGTGATGAATCATCAACCTTTTGATCTCGACGAAGCCGTTGTCGAAGATGTAGATCTCCATCTTTCAGGACATACTCACCACGGACAACTCTGGCCTCTTAATTTTATTACGAAGGCAGTTTTTGAACTTAGCTGGGGATTCTTGAAAAAAGGGAATACTAATTTCTATGTATCTTCTGGATTTGGATCATGGGGCCCTCCTGTGCGGATTGGAAATACCCCTGAAGTAGTCGTCTTTAATATCACCTTTGTCGATCCGATATAGTCTTCCTGCTATTTTAGGCAGAAATCAAGAGGCTTTTTACAAGTGTTCTTAATCGATTAAACCCGTTTAAGTAGCACTTTAGATATTAATTTTATAATATGGGTGATAGGATATTGGTTCAAATCCAAGTTGTTGTGCCAATAGAAATGAGCTGGTATTTTCTCCCCTGCATGCCCATCCCGGTACCGTATTATTCGCCAGACAATAATCAATTAAGGCAATACAGGTCTCTTTTGCCAATCCCATTCCCCGAAACTGGGGAGCCGATTCGATGCCAAATTCCAGATAATGATCATCGAGATATGCAGAAAAGGCGGTAGAAGCTAATTCCCCATTAATGCGCAGACTAAATCCAATACCTTGCTCCTCAAAAAGAGTGTAGTCGCGCCAAAAAAACCGAGGAACTACACTTCCCGGCATCGTTTCAAATTCCAAGGCTCCTGTCCGAAAACTATCTGTTCGTCTTTTCGGATATTTAGCTCTGAATGCATCGTATTTCTCCCGATTAAAACGAAAATTAACCCTGGTCTCTTCTACAATTTGAATTACATCGGAGTTAAAAACAACTCCACTTTCTCTGCGGTTTTTGGTAAGAAGATGATCACCAAGGAGCTCCGGTAGCTTGTCGTTCCACGCCAGAGGATATACTTGCATCCATTCGATCTGACTGCGAAGATTATCTTTGTTTAACAGCGATTGACGGAGTTGTTGATTGAACTCATCATTTTGATAATCGCCTAAGAGCAGAGAGACACCATAGGGATGTATGATATAAAAAGTGGTTGGAGATTCACCCTTGTCGGAATAGACAATACCGTTAACTTTATGGGTGATCACATCACGGGCAAAATAATGGTTAACCGATACCTTGTTTAGGTGACCCACGACTATTGAATATTCCTCTTTCTTTAAAAGTCTCATAGCAAAATTTGAAAATCAGATTTATCAAAGTTAAAATAGTTCTTTAAATTTGAACCCTTAGAATAAGAGGAATTTTTATTATTTTAAGGGTTTATTTCAACTAAGATAATGGTCTTGCCAAAGAGAAAGATAAAATGGCTTTAACAAAAACCCGATTAGTATGTCTATGTAATCATGTTACTGCAGAGGAGATTCTGGGGATATTGCGAGCAGGAGCTTTAAATACTGCCGATGTTCAGAAGTTCACTGCGGCCGGAACAGGATGTACGCGATGTGTGAGAGAGATAGATGCTATCGTTGAAGCTTACCAATCAACAGTGAAAAAAGATCCGCAGTTGAGAATCGATTTTGAAAAATAGGTACGAGCACGAGTGCTTGAAAAGCATTTTCTTCTAATTTCCCTATATCGTTTAGGATTTATTTTTAACTGGGCCAGGCACTATCGCAATTTCTTGAATTTTTGTTTCTGTCTAGGACGGCATGAGGAAATTAAAATCAGCTGTATTATTAAGTTCTTTGGCCGCTTGCCCATATTTGAAAATACGGACTGGATGATTCCCAATTAGGGAAAGGGAGTTGTTCTCGTATTTAAACATGGTCCCTTCGCGGAGTCCGGCAACAGTAATTTCCCGATTAACGGTAATGAATTCTTGAATACGCTGTTCGCGAGTTTCGCCTCCATGCCCTGGCGGGTTATGGTCGAGGTAATGCGGATTTATTTGGAATGGGACCAGATTGAGGCAGTCAAAACCTTTAGGATCGACCACCGGCATATCGTTCGTTGTACGTAATGTTGGGCAAGCCACATTTGCTCCGGCACTCCATCCGATATAGGGTGTTCCCTCCATTATTTTTTCCCGAATCGCTTCCATAAGGAGGTTTTCGTGAAGTAAACGGACCAATTGCCAAGTGTTACCCCCTCCAATTACAATAACCTGTGCATCGTGAACCGCCTTTATAGGGTCTGAAAAATGGTGAATTGAGCGAACGTGGTGGCCTATTTCGGCAAACCGTTCTTCCACTTGGGACTCATACTCGTCGTATGAAAAGGTTATTGCAGCATAGGGGATAAAAAGTGCAACACGCTCTTTTTCACCTATAAACTTTCGAATTTCCTTTTTGGGATAATCGAGATATGGCTCGCCGGGCATTGTTGAGTTGCTAATGAGGAGAAGTTTCATAAAAATATTAATTTTGCCACTGCAAATAAGCAAAAAAACCTGCGGGAAAGAAAAATACAGTTCAGAATATTCAAAACATTTTCTGAAATCAGGAAGTTATGAGTGGATGTATTTTATAATTTAGTTTATTTATATCGAAAACAGATGAATATGGGAAAAGCGATGGAACATAAGCCAATAAGAAAAGTATTAATCGCCAACCGTGGAGAGATAGCAATCAGGATTATGCGCACGTGTCGTGAGATGGGTATTCGCACTGTGGCTGTTTTTAGCGAGGCCGACCGAACAGCAATGCATGTGAGGTATGCCGATGAAGCTTATCATATTGGTCCGGCACCTTCATCAGAGAGTTATCTAAATATCGATAAAATCATAGGAACGGCAAAAAAATCTGGAGCCGATGCTATCCATCCCGGGTACGGGTTCTTGTCTGAAAATGCAACATTCTCGCGTCGTTGCCGCGAGGAGGGGATCACGTTTATAGGTCCCTCACCCGAGTCTATTGAGATGATGGGTGATAAAATCAGTGCCCGTAAACGAATGATCGCTGCAGGAGTGCCTGTCGTTCCGGGTACTACCGACAGGGTTACCGATGAGGCTGAGGCAATCAGACAGATCAAGGAGATAGGGCTTCCGGTAATGATCAAAGCTTCGGCAGGTGGAGGTGGAAGAGGAATGCGTCTGGTACATAAAGAATCCGAAATCGCCAGTTTGCTTCGCTCTGCCCGATCAGAAGCCAAGACTGCCTTTGGGGATGATGCGGTATATATTGAGAAATATGTTGACTCACCTCACCACGTTGAATTTCAAATCCTTTCAGATAAACACGGCAACACGGTACATCTCTTTGAACGCGAATGTTCCGTTCAGCGCAGGCATCAGAAAGTTGTAGAAGAGACACCCTCTCCACTACTCAACCCAGAGGTGAGATCTCGTATGGGTGAATGTGCCGCTGCAGCAGCAAACGCCTGTAATTATTCAGGCGCTGGAACAATAGAGTTTATTATGGATGATCAACGCAACTTCTATTTTCTCGAGATGAATACCCGACTTCAGGTTGAACATCCGATAACAGAACGGGTAGTTGGTGTCGATTTAGTAAAAGAGCAAATACATATTGCTGAGGGTAAGCCTCTTCCATTTAAACAAGAAGATCTCAAACAAAACGGTCACTCAATTGAATGTCGTATTATTGCTGAGGATACCGATAATAATTTCATGCCAAATCCGGGTACGATTACTCATATCACGGAGCCTTTTGGATTTGGGGTGAGATGCGATAGTTATGTATATGAGGGTTATACCATTCCTATTCATTACGATTCGCTGATTAGTAAGTTAATCGTGTGGGGTCGCACGCGTGAGGAAGCGATTGAGCGGATGCGTCGTGCTCTGTCTGAATATAAAATCACGGGTGTTAAAACGACGATTCGCTTTCTTGAACGGATCATGGAGTCGGAAGATTTCAGAAGTGGAAAATACAATACCCATTTTATAGAAAAAAACAGTGCCTTCCTCCATGCAGACGGGATTTGTGAAAAACAAATAGAGGATATTGCGATGATTGCAACATTTGCCGAATATTACACTCGCTTTGAGGAGAGTAAGATAACCAATTCAACCCCTTCAGTAAAAAAGGAGACCAACTGGAAACGGCAAATTAGGAAATTTACATCAAGAATATAATTGATAACCTTCTTTTAAACGGTTGTTAAGATTTATATTCACAAGAATTAAATATCCGTATTTATAAAATTAAAGTGTCTTTTTCAGATAAATTATATCTTATGGAACTAGAATTTAAAGTTAATAAGCGAAGTGCGATTGTAAAGGAGATTAAGCGGGAAGGAAATATTTTGACCCTATCTGTTGATGATGAAATTTATGAAGTAGATATCGTTAAGGTGAGAAGTCAAGAGTTTTCACTTATCCATAAAGGACAATCTTACAATATCGAAGTGGTTGAAAATGAAAAGCCAAAGCATTACAATGTAAATGCGTTAAACTTTAAATTTGATATTGAAGTTATTGATAATGAGTCTCGTTATCGTCAGAATAGAATGCAGGGAGGTGCTGTACAGAGCGACAATACGATTAAATCGCCTATGCCCGGAAAAGTTGTCAAGGTATTTGTTAAGCCGGGAGATCATGTTGAGGCAGGCCAGCCATTAATTGTCCTTTCGGCGATGAAGATGGAGAGCGAATTTAAAGCAGGTAGTCGCGGTATTGTGCGCGAAGTTCCTGTTAAAGAGGGCGATACTGTAGATAATAATCAGTTACTTGTCGTTATTGACGAGGAGCAAGAGGAAGCATAAGTCGTTCCTTACGTTTGAACTCAACCCTTATTTAAAATTTTTCATTCAAAAATATAGAATTATGTCATCACAGCAGGATAAATTTGAAAGGCTCAATGAGCGAAACGTGGAAGCCGAATTGGGTGGAGGACAGGATCGTATTGATCGTCAACATGCTGCAGGGCGAAAAACGGCTCGCGAACGGATTGCTATCTTAATTGATCCGGGAACATTTGTCGAATTGGACAAATTTGTTGTTCATCGTTCCCATAATTTTGGAATGGAAGAGAGTCATTTCCCCGGTGATGGAGTAGTGACAGGTTACGGAAAAATCGATGGTAGGCTTGTCTATACTTTCGCACAGGACTTTACAGTCTTTGGCGGCTCTATGAGTCGTTCAAATGCTGATAAGATCATGAAAATTATGGATCTTGCCATGAAAATGGGAGCCCCGCTGATTGGCTTAAACGATTCTGGTGGTGCCCGAATTCAAGAGGGAATCGAGAGTCTAGCCGGATACGCCGATATCTTCTACCGCAATGTTATGGCTTCAGGAGTGATCCCACAGATCAGCGCTATCCTCGGCCCTTGCGCTGGAGGAGCAGTTTACTCTCCCGCAATTACTGACTTTATTGTGATGGTAAAAGATACTAGTTACATGTTCGTAACAGGTCCTGATGTGGTCAAGGCTGTAACACATGAAGATGTAACAAAAGAAGAACTTGGAGGTGCTTCGACACACCATTCTGTTAGTGGGGTGGCACATCTTACAGCGGATAGTGAGGAACATGCCTTGCTTATGATTCGTGAGCTTATTGGATATCTCCCTTCTAATAACCTCGAAGAGCCACATGCTATTGAATTTAAGGATGACATTCATCGCGAAGATAAGTCGCTTGACACCCTTATTCCCGACGATCCAAATAAAGCATATGATATGAAAGAGCTTATCAGCACCATTGCTGATGACCACAGCTTCTTTGAAATACAACCTGCATTTGCACCTAATATGCTTATCGGCTTTGCTCGTCTCGCTGGACGTAGTGTCGGGATTGTCGCAAATCAACCGGCTAGTCTTGCCGGAGTTCTCGATATCAATTCATCGGTTAAGAGTGCTCGGTTTGTTCGCTTCTGCGATGCATTTAATATCCCACTTGTCACTATTGTCGACGTACCCGGATTTCTTCCCGGAACTTCACAGGAATATGGTGGTATTATCCGACATGGTGCTAAGCTATTATATGCCTATGCTGAGGCAACTGTTCCAAAAATTACCTTGATTACTCGTAAGGCCTATGGTGGTGCCTATGATGTTATGAGCAGCAAACATATTGGTGGCGATGTTAACTTTGCCTATCCAACAGCCGAGATTGCTGTAATGGGTGCTGAAGGTGCAGTTAAGATTATCCATCGCGAGAAGATGAACGAGGAAGAATTGGCACAAAAAATTGAGGATTATCGCGAAAAATTCTCCAATCCATATAAAGCCGCAGAACTTGGATATATTGATGAGATCATTATCCCATCACAAACACGGTTTAAACTGATTCAAGCTCTTGAGATGACTTCGAATAAACACAAGTCAAATCCACTCAAAAAGCATGGAAATATTCCACTGTAATTCAGCCGAATTACAATAATCTAACCAATGGGGGAGCTTCTAAAGCTCCCCCATTGGTTTTTTAACATTTTAATGATCCCGTTTAAATTAAAATCGCTGATACACATCATTATGCGTAGCTAAATAGTTGCAAGAAAGTGCTGATTTACATAGTTTTGCGGCCTCGAAGTAAATCGTTTAGTATCAATGCATTTCAATAGTACATTTTTTAACCATCGAAGCACCCTCATCGCTCTCTTGATTGCGCTTGCCGGCAATCTTCTTGCCAATAATATCTCCATTCATAATCTTAGCACAACCGGGAAAAATAGATCATCACATTCTGAATTTATTCAGTTTGATCTCTCATGGGAAAACTCATGGAGAACCTCAAGTGCACCAAATAACTGCGATGCTGCCTGGGTATTTGCCAAGTATAGAACTCCAGTATCCGATGGCGGAGATGGCTTATGGAGGCATGTTCGGTTTAATAATAGTGGTCATAGTGCCCCAGCAGGTGCGCTAATTACTGCCGGATTGCTTGATCCAAATTCTCCGTTTAATGAAGCTACGAACCCGGCATTAGGGGTGCTTATTTATCGGGAGTCTAATGGCAAGGGATCCTTCTCACTCTCGGGATTGGAGTTGCTATGGAATTATGGAGCAAATGGAGTCGAAGACACGGCATTTGTGGAGCTAGAAGTTTTTGCCATTGAGATGGTTTATGTACCCACGGGCTCATTTTCTTTAGGAAGCGGAGGTTCAGAAACTGCTAGTTTTACCAATGGATCCTGGATTGCAGGGAATTCAGTTCCCTTATCAATCTCTTCGGAGAAAGAGCTCTCAATTTCGCCTGCCGTTGGTTGCTTATGGAATATCTCATCTTCCGGTAATAAGTCCAGTTTAGAGCCGGGTGCCCTTCCTGAAGCATATCCCAAAGGATTTAATGCTTTTGCTGCAATGAAATATGAGATTAGCCAGCAAGGATATGTAAATTTTCTAAATAACCTGTCACGTGTTCAACAGTCTGCCCATGTTGCTACAACAATATCGCAAGGGATTCAAAATATTTCGAATCGGTATGTGCTTTCGAATACGAATACCCCGCAGTTTAGAAATGGGATAAGCTGCGATCTTAGCGTTTCAGCCACAGAGCCAATTTCCTTTTATTGTGATTTAAATGGGAATGGCAAAGGGGGTGAATCGAACGACGGAGCCGATATTACCTGCAATTTTTTGAGTTGGAACGACCTCTCCTCTTATCTTGCATGGAGTGGCTTAAGACCAATGTCTGAATTGGAATTTGAAAAATCATGCCGAGGTAACCTTGATCCAATTGCAGGTGAATATAGTTGGGGTACAACTACGGTTTACCAAAATAATGGAATATTAAATCCCGGAGCAAATAATGAAACGGTTTTGGGGAATGGGAATTGCACCTATGGTAGCAGCTCCATCTATCCGGGACCCTTGCGTATTGGTGCACTGTCTACACAATCATCAAGTCGGAGCTCTTGTGGTGCAACATTTTATGGAATTCTTGAGATGAGCGGAAATGTGGCAGAACGAATTGTGAATGTGAGTAGTGGTATTGGACGCAACTTCAATGGCTCATATGGTAGCGGAAATTTAGATGAATCAGGAAATAGTGCCGTCTCCGACTGGCCAGATTTTTCAGCCCGAGGCACTGGTATTCGTGGTGGAAACTGGAATAGAGAGCAGTCGGCTTTGCGGATATCTGATCGTTCGAGTGCGTCCTTAACAGACGGCAACAGATCTTCTGAATATGGTGGTCGTGGTGTGCGTGGAGTAACTCTTGACATGACCCCTCCACTTCCTGCAAACGGAGGATCTATCGTTACTTCTAATATAACTTCGGCTAGTGTTACACTATCATGGAAAGCGGCATCCGATAATTTATCTAATCCTCAAGATCTTTGCTATCAGGTATATTATTCAAAAACTAATTCGATTCAGACTGTGGCAGATTGTGAAAATAATGGCACCCCGTTCGAACCCTATGCGTTGAATTCTGTCTCTCAAGATATACGCGGATTAGATCAGTTGTCTACTTACTATTTTAATGTGATCGTAAAAGATACGGGAGGTAATATGGCAATCTATCGAACTGCCTTTGGGACAACACTTCTGAAAAATTAATCAGCACAAAGGATTCAAGATGAAAACACTTAGAACTTTATTCCTGCTGCTGGTCCTATTCCCTATGGCTGCTATAGCGCAATATACCGGTGGTAATGGGCATGGAGATGATCTGCGGCTTTTCTCTCCATCTTGCTCCTATTCACTTCGCGTATTGAATTCAAATGACTCCGGTTCCGGATCGTTACGTCAGGCCCTTAATGATGTGTGTGAAAATGGAATAATTACGTTCGATAATGCATTGAATGGGTCTTCGATAAATCTTATAAGTGGTTCATTGCTTATCGATAAAGGAGTTACCATCGATGCTTCTGCTCTTGCCGATACACTGATTATTGGTGAAAGTACAAATTCACATGTTTATGTTCAGAATGCTATATCTCAGGATGTGGCATTGATTCATCTGAAGATTGTGCGCGCTCCACTAGGCTCCGATACTTCACCATCAGGATATACTATTGTGCCGCCAGATGAAAGTATGATTGGAATATCTGGAGCTGGAGTCACAGAATCCAGTAAGAAAGTGATAGATCCACAGAATTTATATAGAGATGAGTCGCTAGAACTCCCTAAGCCTCAAGGTGAAATAGGATTGTATCCAAATCCTGTGGCAGGACCAGCAACATTCAAATTTCAAATAAGCGAAAATGCACACGTAAAAATTGAGCTTTCTTCAATGTCCGGTCAACGTATTGCTACGATCTTTAATCAGGATGTTGAGGGTGGACTAACTCAAACTATTGTGTACCCCCAAATGCTAAAGTCAGGTATTTATCCTTATACAATGAGGTGGAGAAATCAGGTTCTTCAAGGCAAAATGGTTGTAGTTAGACAGTTTCTGTCCGGAAATTAAATATTTTTACGCGTAATTATACATCTAATCTCGATTTTAGGTGCAATTAAAAGAGCCACGATACACATCTTTATGTGTATCGTGGCTCTTTTAATTGGGATGGAATTGTATTAAATTTAACAATAAAAATAAAGAGTCATCAAGCTTTTTTCATTGGTTAAT
The DNA here is from genome assembly GCA_903907075.1 of uncultured Bacteroidia bacterium. Taxonomy (GTDB): domain Bacteria; phylum Bacteroidota; class Bacteroidia; order Bacteroidales; family Prolixibacteraceae; genus JAAFHB01. The sequence goes on along the minus strand of CAIVMQ010000054.1, from coordinate 482 downwards.
CTTATTAGCTTATTGCCGATATAAGCTTACACTTATTTAATTATTCTAAAATGGTTAAGATTATAAAAAGAGTTTCGAATAAAACGAGGTGGGCATTTGATTACCATATCGCATTTTTATTATATCATCCATCCAAGATTGAAAATTATTATTCATACATGTGTCAGAGATGGCCCTTTTTTCATATTGAGATGGAATCTGAGATACAAGTCCAAGAAAGTAAGGAGCTAATTGTCAGAGATCAAAAATTCAATAGTCTTAACCAGATCCATATTTCAAATTGATAGTAGCTTTGAAAAAGTTGATTGTGTTTTTTTAGATTTTATACCTGAGATTATTTATGTTGCCTAGACCCTTGTATTTTCTATTGTTTAATCTTATTTTTTCGGTATATCTCGGTTTTTAATCTCTTCATGTTTCTTTGAGTTTCCTAAATTGTATTTATTTTTATCTCCCTTGTTCTTTTCTTGAAGACAATTTTT